>NZ_JBHSMI010000021.1:0-939 GCF_042655525.1 Cohnella soli | reverse complement strand
CTTGGGTAGGGGAGCGTTGAATGCGGGTTGAAGTCGTACCGGAAGGAACGGTGGACTGCATTCAAGTGAGAATGCCGGTATGAGTAACGAAAAGACAGGTGAGAATCCTGTCCGCCGAAAGCCTAAGGGTTCCTGGGGTAGGTTCGTCCGCCCAGGGTAAGTCGGGACCTAACGCGAGGCCGAAAGGCGTAGTGGATGGACAACAGGTTGAAATTCCTGTACCACCGTAATCCGTTATGAGCGATGGGGTGACGCAGGAGGGTAGTGACGCGAGCTGATGGATGCTCGTCCAAGCAGTGAGGGGTGTGTGTAGGCAAATCCGCACACTATAACCTTGAGCTGTGATGGGGAGGGAAAATTGCAGTACCGAAGGTCATGATCTCACGCTGCCAAGAAAAGCCTCTAGCCAGGAGAAGGTGCCCGTACCGTAAACCGACACAGGTGGGCGAGATGAGAATTCTAAGGCGCGCGGAAGAACTCTCGTTAAGGAACTCGGCAAAATGACCCCGTAACTTCGGGAGAAGGGGTGCCCCGGTAGTGTGAATAGCACGAGGGGGCCGCAGTGAAGAGGCCCAAGCGACTGTTTAGCAAAAACACAGGTCTGTGCGAAGCCGCAAGGCGAAGTATACGGGCTGACGCCTGCCCGGTGCTGGAAGGTTAAGAGGAGTGGTTAGGGGCAACCCGAAGCTATGAATTGAAGCCCCAGTAAACGGCGGCCGTAACTATAACGGTCCTAAGGTAGCGAAATTCCTTGTCAGGTAAATTCTGACCCGCACGAATGGCGTAACGACTTGGGCGCTGTCTCAACGAGAGATCCGGTGAAATTTTAGTACCTGTGAAGATGCAGGTTACCCGCGACGTGACGGAAAGACCCCATGGAGCTTTACTGTAGCTTGATATTGAACTTTGGTACGGTCTGTACAGGATAGGTGGGAGCCT
>NZ_JBHSMI010000020.1:62182-196036 GCF_042655525.1 Cohnella soli | reverse complement strand
AGGATCTCTCCACCAGCTGCCCGCCAGCTACGAGGCGACTTGGCTCTTACCTCGACCGGACTTTCACCGGCTAGTTGTGCCTAACTTGGCTAGGCGCGCCAACATTAAAAAACGCGATCGTAACGGCGAATGCCGTACGATCGCGTTTTTCTTATTTTACTCTGTTCGATTCATCCGTCTCTTCGTCTTTGAAAGCGACGCCCTCGACTTTAATGTTCACTTCGACAACGTGTAGTCCTGTCATATTCTCGACCGCTTCGCGAACATTTTCCTGTAATCTGCGTCCGACTTCTTGAATCGGAATGCCATATTGTACGACAATGCGCAAATCGATCGCCGCTTCCACTTGTCCGACTTCGACGGACACGCCCTTCTGAGCGTTGCGTCCGCTCAACCGCTTGGCCAAGCCTTCAGATATGCCGCCGGACATGGCAGCCACTCCGGGCGTCTCCAATGCCGCTAAACCGGCAATCGTAGCGACGACGTCATCGGAAATCCGTATTTGTCCTTGTTGCAGTTCTTCCGTCATGGCGGCTCACTCTCCCGAACCTAGTATGTTTCCATTGTAATGGAAGAGAAGAAGAGAAGCAACCGGAAGCGCCGTCCGCGGGATTTCCGTTTACTTCCGAACAAGTATTGGATATATTAAGAAAAGAAAATTGGGCTTTTTGAACATCCCCTCCCGGAAGGAGTCCGCCACTTGAAAAAACTGTTCTACCCTCTGCTTATTCTCACTTTCGTGCTCAGCGCGGTAGCCCATTTTACACATTGGGGCCCCGTTCCCGAATTTATGATGTCGGGTCTGGCTATTCTGTTCGCCGCCGGCTTGCTCGGCAAAGCGACGGAATCCGTCGCCCACTATGCGGGACAGCGCGTCGGAGGCTTGCTGAACGCGACTTTCGGCAACGCCGCAGAGCTGATCATCGCGATCTTCCTCATCAAGGAAGGGTTGTTCGATATCGTCAAAGCGAGTTTGACAGGTGCGATTATCGGTAACCTGCTGCTCGTTCTAGGCGCGAGTGCGTTCATCGGCGGCCTTAAGTTCAAAGAACAGAAATTTAACGTTCATCTCGCCGGACAGAACGCTTCGCTTATGTTGCTCGGTATCATCGCGTTATTCATTCCCGCGATCTTCGTCAAAACCGAGCACATTTCCACAGACAATACGATGACGATCAGCATCGTAGTCGCCGCATTCCTTATTTTCGCCTACGCCGGTTGGCTTACATACTCCATGGTTACGCATAAAGATTTGCTTGAGGATCACGTCGATACGCAAGCCGATCATGGCGAAGAGCCTTCCTGGTCCCGGGGCATGTCGATCGTGCTTCTCGTCGTCGCCACTGTTATGGTCGCATTCGTCAGCGAATGGCTCGTTCATACGCTCGATACGTTCTCTTCGCGTTTCGGCCTTTCCGAACTGTTCGTAGGCGCATTTGTGGTCGCCATCGTCGGTAATGCCGCCGAGCACAGCGCAGCCGTCATGCTCGCCTTAAAGAACAAGATGGGCGCCGCAGTGGAAATCGCAGTCGGCAGCAGCTTGCAGATCGCGCTCTTCGTCGCTCCCGTACTCGTGTTCGTCAGCCTGTTATTCGGTAACGAAATGAATTTGATTTTCTCGACGATCGAGCTGGCAGCTATCGGCGTTGCCGTACTGATTGCCACTTCGATCTCGCGAGACGGCGCAACAACGTGGTTCGAAGGCAAACTGCTTCTTATCGTGTACGTCATACTCGGCGTATCTTTCTATTTCGTCTAAGCCGGTCCGAATATGCTAGTGCTTGAAGCCTATAGGCGCACCAAAAAATAGCACCCCGAGCGGGGTGCTATTGCTATTCGGCTCTGCGTTCCAATGCCTCGTATAATATCGCCAGATTGCGTTCCAACTGGCTTATCAGCAGTTTGCCCGCGCCGTCTTCGACCAGCCCTGCACGTACCGCGAAATCGACCGCTCTCGAGAAGCCGTACATCTGAGTATCCAGAACTTCCTCATACAGCGGGCATTTCCGGGTTGTCAGATGCTCCATCTGAATGGCGATCAACTTTTCGATTTTATCGGCATCTTCTTGAAGCAGACGCAGTGCCTTCTCGCTCAGATCGACGATTGTGTCCGGTGCTGCCATTCTCACTCCCCCTGTGCCCAAACTCCCACATTCAAGCTATCATATCTATATTAGACGATATTGATCGGAAGTACAAGGATACGGCACGTCACACCTTCACATTTATGCGATTCGGATACAAAAACGCCCTTCCGATTCCGGAAGGGCGTCCTTTGTTCGCTTATGGGTTTGCCGGCGGAACGCTTAGTCGACGACTTTAACGTTCAAACCGTGTTTCGCAAATACCGCTCCAAGTTCTTTCTTCGCTTCTTCCGCGTCCGGACCGTGAACGTGCAGCTCGTAAGCATGGCTTCCGACGAGTGTCGTAAACAGGCCAAGAATGCTTTTGACGTCGATGTACTTGTTCTCCGCCTGAAGAACGATCGAGGAACGGAACTTGTTAGCCGTCTGGGACAATTCTACGATAGCAGCATTATTAGACATAGTATCCCCTCCTGATAATTATCGGTACAATCTCTTCCACATCATACCTTGTTCCCCTAAATCCACGCAAGAGGGTGAACAGATTATTTCAGCGAATCCGGATTTAATCCTTCAAGCTCCGGTACAACGAAAACGCCGTCTTTGCGGATCAGCACGTCGTCGAAGTACACTTCTCCGCCGCCGTATTCCGGACGCTGGATCAGAACAAGATCCCAGTGGATCGAAGAACGATTGCCGTTGTCCGTTACGTCATACGCCTGCCCGGGCGTGAAATGAAGGCTGCCGGCGATTTTCTCATCGAACAGCGTGTCTTTCATCGGGTGCAAAATAAACGGATTAAAGCCAAGGCTGAACTCACCGATATATCGTGCGCCTTCGTCGCTGTCGAGCAGCGCGTTAATACGCTCCGAATCGTTTGCTGTTGCTTTGACGATTTTACCGTTCTCGAACGTAAACGTCACGTTCTCGTAAGTAAAGCCGTTGTATACGCTCGGTGTATTGTATGCGATCGTGCCGTTCACTGAATCGCGAACCGGGCAAGAATAAACTTCCCCGTCCGGAATGTTCCGCTCGCCGGAGCATTTCTGCGCACCGATGCCTTTGATCGAGAATGTCAGATCGGTTCCCGGGGAGACGATGCGAACTTTATCCGTTCTCACCATAAGTTCGCGGAGCGGGTCCATCGCTCGATCCATTTTCGCATAATCGAGATTGCAGACGTCGAAATAAAAGTCTTCGAAAGCTTCCGTGCTCATGTTGGCCAGTTGCGCCATCGAGTCGTTCGGATAACGAAGAATAACCCATTTCGTCCGCTTGACCCGCTGCTCCATATGTACGGGGTGGCGGTGGACGCGGTCGTACAGCTTCATTTTATCGGAAGGAACGTCCGCCAGTTGGTTGGCGTTTTCACCCGCGCGGATGCCGATATAGCCTTGCATCTTTTTCATCCGTTCCAAATCGTAAGCCGCCCACGTAGACATCTGCACTTCCGTCGCGTGCTTCAGCAGCGTGCGCGTGACCGAACGGTCCTCGATTTCCACAAACGGGTTTCCCCCTAAGCGAGCCACCTCTTCGATCAGACATTTTACGAGTTCGAGCTCCGAACCGATCATTTCGATCAGCACGTTGTCACCGGGTTGAACTTTAATGGAATAACCGGCCAGGTTCGCAGCCAGCTTCTGTAGTCTTGGGTCCCGCACTGTCTTCACTCTCCTTTGGCGTCAACGAAATGTCGTCGTCTTGTTAGTCGTCAGACCCCTTTATTGTAACACCATCGGCACCGTTATGAAACTTTGTTTCCGAGCGCCGCTTCTCGTTCAACGCCTTCCCTTCCCACATATAGCTCAGTTCCGTCTCCTCTTTCAAACGAAATGGAAACCAGCTCCTGGGATCGGCTGTCCAGTAACAAACCGTCTGCACTTTCAACGATTTGATCGCATCTTCCAATTTGGCATCGGCCTCATCCAGTATCGCTAACGCCTTGCCTCCTTTGTTGCTTTTCGTGTCCTGTGCATACATCGACCGAAGCGTCGAGAGCTGTTTCCGCAATTCCTCCGCCATTCTTTGCTTGGCAACAGCATCGTCTAACCGAACGGCAAGTTGTACGGGTTTCGTCGGCGTCGGCTTCTCCTCGTAGGAGGCGGTCGCTCGATCGCTTCTCAGCACCTTCAGCAATTGCAGCGGACGATACGTTTCTCGCAAAGTCGAATCATCCGCCTCAAGTACGGACAGCTCCGATGGTTTCCATTGCATTTTCAAGTTGCCATGGTCCGTCACCTTGCCTTCGAATGCGATCCGGCTCCCTACGTCTCCGCTCGTATCGTACCGGGAAAGCTCACCCGAGAACGCATAATTCTCACTCCCTGCAAGTGCGGATGCGGACAAAGCTAGCGCGTCCATCGCAGAGATCGACCGCGAGCCTGCCATACATCCTTGCAAGCTCACAGCTATGGCAGTCACCGCTGCCATAAGTGCGGCACGGCCCGCCCATACAACGATCGCAATCGGCATGCTAATCCTCCTTTTATTTCGTATCGTCTCCCCTTTCGGCCCGGATATGCACGATTGCTTACAACAACAAGAGCCACCGGAAAAACCGGTGGCTCTCATCCGATCGTCGCTTATCCGACGACAATACAATTTCTTCCTTGATGCTTCGCATCGTACAGCGCCATGTCAGCTTTGTAAAACAAAGACTCGACGCTTACCCGTTCGTCGGAGTGACGCCATTCGGATATGCCGCACGAGACGGTAACTTGAGGATTCGTCTCCGATTCAACGCGCTGCCTGATGCGCTCGGCGACTCGCTCCGTCTGCTCCAGACCGAGCAACGGCAAGTAAATGGCGAGCTCTTCCCCTCCCCAGCGGGCGGCAATGTCGCTATCGCGAATCGAAGTGCGGATAATTTCGCTTACTTGTAAAAGGATGTTGTCCCCTACTTGATGACCATACGTATCGTTGATCCGCTTAAAATGATCGATATCGACGACGATGAGCGCCCCTGACGAGTCTTTCTCTTGCCTGCGTCCAATCCGTTCGTTCAAATAGTGACGGGCGTACAAGCCGGTCAAATTATCGGTAATTACCATGCGTCGTACGGCGGCGTGCAGAGTCGCATTGGACATCGCCAGACCTAGATGCGCAGAAAGCACTTGAAGCAGCTTGTAATTGTCGTATGAGAAATGGTTCGCTTCCCGCTTCGCGATGAGCACCGAGCCGATCACTTCTCCGTTCAGTACGAGCGGGGAAGCGAGCAGCGACCGCGATTGCGTAGCATCCATTAATTGCGAGGTAACCGGCGTAGCTGAACAATAGTCGGACAAAATGATCGGTTCCTTCGTCGACAACATGACGCCGCAGAATCCGTAATCTTTCTCGTAGGTCCCCCCGATCATTTCAGCTACGTTGGCGGACACGACGACGAATTGCTGGGTAACCGCATCGAATTGCAAAATGCAGCAATAATCCGAGTTGAAAATATGCAGAAGTTCTGCCGATGCGAACTGCATCGTGTCCGCTAGCTTCAGGCTGCTATTAAGCCGCTGAGTCAGTTCGTTGATCAAGCGCAGCTCGCCGACGAGAACGTTCGACTGCTCATGCAGCTTCGCTTTCTCGAAAGCGGCGCCCGCCGAACCGGCCAGCATGGTCAGGAAGCTGATATCCGCTTCGTCGAATTCGTCGGTTGGCAAGTCCAGCCGCAAGACGCCATACACGCCTTGCTTGCCGGCTAGCGGCAACGCAAGACGATGGCGCCCGCCGATCCGCTCTTCGCGGATTTTTCCTTCCAGGAACGCAGTCTTGCACAGGTCCATGTCCTGAAGATGAAATGCGAGCGGTTTTACTTTCTCATTCGGGCTATTGTAATCCTGGGACAGGAACAAATCCGCTTTGCATACCGGATATAAATGCTCAAGGCTATCCAGCACTTCCGACAACACATGCTCGACATCGATGTGGGCATTCAACCGCCTCATGACGTCAAACAAAATATCGCGTCTGCTTTCTTCCTTTAAGGAAAGTTTGCGTTCCCTAAGCATGCCGCCGACGAACAAATTTTCAAAATGGCGATAGATGCCGCTGCGGATATGCAGAGCAGCCGCCTGGAGCAACTTCAAATCGCCCGCGTTGGCGGCGCCGGCCGGAAGCAGGCAGGCAACAACCGAGCAAAGGATGCCCGTCGAACGGGTAAAGATCGGAACGGCAATAGAGTCGAAAGCCCTAAGCTGCGGATGACGGTGTTCTTCCGCCCTCATAAGCGTCATACGGTACGTTTCGAGCGATACGCTTGCGGCCGACGGCCCCGCTTCGTTGTCAGCCCACACTCGGAACAGCTCCTCGGCTGACGGTTCAAGATCCTCGGCGGGAATAAAGGTGCCGTCCGGGTGAAGAAGGGCGATCTGCCCGCCCAGCCACGGGAACCCGTCTACCTCTTCCAGCCATTCCGTGAAGCACTCCGACAACATCGGGTGTATATAAGGTAAGTCGGCTTCGGACAAATCCTGTTTCCTCAGCCACCTTGGCAGTTGCTGACGGGTGCGGGATGGATTCAATTGATCCTCTAGTACGTCTGACTGCTGCGATTTCTTCTTTGTAACCATACCCGTCACCTCCGCCCCCGATGTCATCTTTTATCTCTATAACTATACAATGAAACAGTGAATTTTGCACTAAGTTCATAGAAGTCTTCAGACCTACTCCCTATCCCGAGTCAAGCTGATATATCCCGCAGAACGTAACGCGACAGTCCATCAAAAATCGGATTTTCAAGAACGTATCGATTGACATTCAACTGCAATTTCATATAATATTAGATGTTGAATACTGGGCAAAGCTGTTGTGACACCCTCTCGGACGAACCGCCAACGGGCTGCGGCTGAACATCCTGTTGGAACCGACTCAGTCGGTTATGGCGAAATCCGCGCAAAGGTACCCATTTTCAAAAACCAATTTTCTTTTGAAAAAGGAGCTTTCTCAATCATGGCAAGATATACAGGTCCTAAATTCAAGTTGAGCCGTCGTCTCGGCATTTCTCTTGGCGGCTCGGGCAAAGAACTGAAACGCGCATTTCCACCGGGGCAACACGGCGCTAACCAACGCCGCAAAATCAGCGGATACGGCATGCAATTGCAAGAAAAACAAAAGCTTCGCCACATGTACGGCTTGAACGAGAAGCAATTCCGCAACCTGTTCGACCGCGCGTCGAAACAACAAGGTATCGCGGGTGACAACTTCCTGTTCTTGCTCGAAAGCCGCTTGGACAACCTGGTTTACCGTCTCGGCTGGGCGAACTCCCGCTACGGTTCCCGTCAGCTCGTCTCGCACGGGCACGTAACCGTCAACGGCAAAAAAGTCGACATCGCTTCCTACACCGTCCAACCGGGCGATGTGATCGGCCTTCGCGAGCGTTCCCGCTCGATGAAATCGATCAAAGAAGCTTCCGAAGCGCGTCACCACGTGCCAGGATACCTCGACTACAACGCAACAGCATTGGAAGGCAAATTCCTTCGTCTTCCGGATCGCGGCGAATTGACGCAAGACATCGACGTTAAACAAATCGTCGAGTTCTACAGTCGTTAATCTCTCGTTCCAATCAACCGTCTCCGCATTCGCGGAGGCGGTTTTTTTTATTGTTCGCCCCCGTTCTTATTGACAATGATAATGAGAATTACTATCATTTAATTGAGAATGCATCTCAGCGAAAAGGCGGACGGACGATGAAAAAAATCAAGTATTGCTGCAGAAACTTCAAACACGGTTCGAAGACGGTGTACAAATCGTTAAAAACCGAATTCCCCGAAATGAAGCAGAAGAAAAAAGACTGCTTGGGTGAATGCAAGCTCTGCACGAAGCAATGCATGGTCTTGATCGGCAAAGCCGAAGTCGTTGTCGCCCCCACTCCGGAAGCGCTGTACGAGAAATTAAAGAGCAGAATAGGATGACTCCTCGCTTTATGGTACAATTTAGATAGACATCTACTTTGTGCAATAAAGGAGCGAGAATCCGATGATCAATGAAACGTTAAGCAAAACGTTAAACGACCAACTTAATTACGAACTTTTTTCCGCGCATGTGTACTTGGCGATCGCGGGCTACTGCTCCGGCGAAAGCTTGGATGGCTTCGCCAACTTCTTCACGGTGCAAGCTGAAGAAGAGAAATTCCACGCCATGAAAATCTACAAGTACATGAACGACCGGAACTTGAGAGTTACGCTCTCCGGCATGGATACGCCACAGAACGAATATGCTTCCATTCTGGATGCATTCGAGCACGCATACGCGCACGAGCAAGAAGTGACCCGTAGAATCTACCATCTGTCCGACCTCGCGCTTAACGACCGCGAGCATGCGACGATTCAGTTCCTGAAATGGTTCATCGACGAGCAAGTCGAAGAAGAAGCGATGTTCGACAGCATCATCAGCAAACTGAAGCGCATCGACAAAGACAGCAACGCGTTCTACATGATGGACGCCGAGTTCGCCCAGCGCTCGTTTACGCCTCCTGCGACAGAATAACGCTACGACAAATGAACTAAAGACGATCGACCCTCCTCCGCGGCGGGTCGATTTTTTTTTTCGCGCAGCTTCGCTATTGTCCGACAATCATCCGACTGGCGAAGGAGGTCAAACGTTGGTTAAATGTGCTATAATAGTTCTGTTTGTTGAAGGAGGCTCTCTACATGAATAATACGAAGCACCCCCCTTCCGAGGCGAACTCTCGAGGTCAGGGCTTCATTACGGCAGGGAAAATTGCGGGATTTACCGTGCTGTGGCTTATTTTGTTCGGCCTATTGGCAGGCCTTGTCGGTGCGGGTGCGGTTACCGGATTTATCGCTTCGCTCGTTCACGACGACCCCGTCCGCCCGCGCAGCATCATCGAACAGAAAATCGCGGAAAACGCGATTACCGGATTCGTTTATTTTAATGACAATACCCCGATCGGACAGTTACGGTCGGAGGAAGACCGACGTCCGGTCACGTACGATCAAATTCCTCCGCTGATCATCGACGCCGTCACATCGATCGAGGACAAAAACTTTTTCAGCCACTACGGCGTCGACACGAACGGCTTGCTGCGCGCAGTCAAGCAGCAGCTGTTGAACGAAAACGTCCAGACGGGCGGAAGTACGATCACGCAGCAAGTCGCACGGCGCGTCTTCTTAAGCCTTGATCAGACGTCCAGCCGTAAAGCAAAAGAAATTTTTCTGTCGCTGCGGCTTGAGCGGTACTTAAGCAAAGAAGAAATTATTACCGCTTATCTGAACAAAATTCCGTATGGCAATGGGTCGAGCGGCTACCAGGTATACGGCATCAAGGCGGCAGCCAAAGGGATCTTCGGGATCGACAAGCTGTCCGACCTTAATATCGCTCAAGCAGCCTATCTCGCCGGCGTGCCACAGCTCCCTTCGCTCTATTCAGCGTTTAACGGCAAAGGCGAGTTCAACGAGAAAAACTTCAAGCGTGCGGTTCAGCGTCAGAAGCTCGTGCTCAGCCGAATGCTCGAAGAGAAAAAAATTACGCAAGCCCAGTACGAGGAAGCACTTACGTTTGATCTGTACACTTCCCTCGCCAAGCCGACGGAGAAGGCGTACAATACTTACCCTTACTTAATGCTTGAAGTCGAGAGGCAAGCAGCGGAAATTCTCGTCCTCCAGTCCAATCCCGACTTAACGGCAGCAGACTTGAAGAAAAAAGAAAATGCCGGCTTGATCGAAGATGCACGCGATCAATTGCTCCGCGGCGGTTACAAAATCAAAACGACGATCGATAAAAAAGTGTACAACTTGATGCATCAGATCGCGGAAGATCCGAAAAACTTCGCCCCCGACCATCCCGTCAAAGGTGTCGAGCAAGTCGCTTCCGTCATGATGGATCAAAAAACCGGCGCCATTCTTGGCATGATCGAAGGCCGCGATTTCCATATTGAGCAGATGAATTTCGCGACACAAATGACTCGCCAGCCCGGTTCTGCAATGAAGCCGATCGGCGCCTATTTGCCGGCGATAGAAAAGGGCCTTATTCAACCCGCAAGCGTTATCGACGATTCGCCGATTGTTCTGAAAAACGGCGGCGGCGGCTACCATATCCCGAAAAACTCCAACAACAGCTATTCGGGACTCGTTACCGCACGCACGGCACTGAATAATTCGTACAACATTCCGGCTCTGAAAATATTCCTAAACAAAGTGACGATCCCTGAAGCATGGAGTTTCGCGCGTTCGCTCGGTATTACGACACTTGTTAAGGAAGATGACGGTGCACAAACCGGCGTTATCGGCGGTCTCAAGTACGGCGTCTCCGTCGAAGAACTCACGAACGCATACTCCGCGATCGCGAACCAAGGGGTATTCAATGATGCTTACATGATTGAACAAATTACCGACTCCAACGGCGAAGCGGTGTACAAACATAAGGCGAATCCAAAACGGGTCGTCTCGGAGCAATCCGCCTTCTTGATGACCGACATGCTGAGAACGGTCGTTACGAACGGTACGGCGAAGTCGCTTATGTCCCAATTCAAAGGCTACGGTAAAATTCCGATCGTAGGCAAAACGGGAACAACGCAAAATTACGGCGACGTTTGGTTCGAAGGCTATACGCCTGACATCACGCTCGGCGTCTGGATCGGGTACGAGAAAGTAATCCATACGCTCTCGTCCGATAGCCATGGGCGCGCTCGTCTTATCTGGGCCAAAATTATGAACGAAGTAACGGCGGCGAAACCTGAACTATTCCCGACGAAGTCGTTCACCAAACCGGACGGCATCGTCTCGATGACCGTATCGAGCGTCAGCGGCAAGCTTCCGACGGAATTAACGAGACAAGCCGGCAAACTGGTTACCGACATCTTTAACCGCAAAGACATTCCAACGGAAGAAGACGATGCGCTCGTCAAGGTGAAGTACATTTCCTATAACGGCGTCAACTACGTGCCGCAGCCGGAAACGCCGGAGGACTTGCTCCGCGAAGCCGTCATGGTCGTCAGGGAAACGCCGCTCGACAAGCTCATCGAAGAAATCCAGGCGAAGCTTGGGAAAGTCGCAGCCAATGCACGTAAGGCGATCTCCTATTACTTGCCGAAGGATGCAGCGGAAAGCGCTCCGTCCAAAGTCGACCCACGGGTCGAAGACGGTATCGCTCCGAGCCCTCCTTCTCACGTTGCCGTCGAGAATACGGGTGGCGTCGCCCGAATTACGTTCGCCCCTTCCCCACAAGCGGACGTAGCGGGCTATAGATTATACCGCTCGACGAGCGGGGGCGCATTCGAGAAAGTCGAGGCATCCGTATTCGCCGGCGACGAAGCGAAATTTACCAACGCCATTGGCGGCGGCAAATCATACGTCTACTACGTGACCGCTGTTGACGTTGGCGGAAACGAGTCGCTTCCAAGCGAGAGAATATCGGCGGACGGCGGCCCAGGCGGCGTAGATCCGAATCTTCCAGGCTTGCCGGGCAATCCCGGCGATACGGGAGAAAACCCGAATCAGCCTGGCGGTCCAAATACCGGCAATACCGGGGCGCCTTCCACTCCGTCCGGCCTCACCGTACAGACGACAAGCCTGGGGGTTACGCTCTCTTGGAACGCGAATCAGCCCGGTGAAGGCGTCACCCAGTATCAAGTATGGTACAGCACGACAGAGCACGGCAAGTTCAAGCTCCTCGGCGCGACCGAATCGACTTCGTTCGAATATATATCTCCGCTGCCGGCAGGTTGGTATCGCGTAAGCGCGATCGGACCGAACGGAGAATCTTCCCCTTCCACGCCTGTGGAAGCGAAGTCCGGCGGCTAAACAGAGAAAAGCCCTCATCACCGCAAAGCGCGGGATGAGGGCTTTTCAAGTATAAAGGAAGTCGTTCGTTTAATCTTCGATCGTGGACAAGTCTCCTGTCGGCAAGTTCAATTCCCATGCTTTCAGTACCCGTCTCATAATTTTGCCGCTGCGCGTTTTCGGAAGCTTGTCTTTGAACTCGATCTCGCGCGGGGAAGCGTGCGCGGACAGTCCTTCTTTAACAAACTTGGAGATGTCGGCTTTCAGTTCATCGGAAGGTTCGAAACCTTCGCGCAAGGAAATAAACGCCTTGATGATCTCTCCGCGAAGCGGATCAGGCTTGCCGATAACGCCCGCTTCAGCAACAGCCGGGTGTTCGACCAGTTTGCTCTCGACTTCAAACGGACCGACGCGCTCGCCGGATGTATTGATGACGTCGTCGATGCGTCCTTGGAACCAGAAGTAACCTTCGTCGTCCCGGTATGCGGAATCGCCGGACACGTACCAGCCCGGAATGTGGAAGTACTCTTCATACTTCGAAGGGTTGTTCCAAATTTTGCGCATCATGGACGGCCAAGGCGTCTTAACCGCGAGGTTGCCCATCCGGAATGGCGGGAGCTCATTGCCCTGGTCGTCGATAATCGCAGCTTCGACGCCCGGAACCGGCTTACCCATCGAGCCCGGTTTGATCGGCATGCTCGGGTAGTTACAAATAAGCTGGCCGCCCGTCTCCGTCATCCACCATGTATCGTGGATGCGTTGTCCGTATACTTTCAGTCCCCATCTGACGACTTCCGGGTTGAGCGGTTCGCCAACGCTGAGCACGTGGCGCAAGTTGGACAAGTCGAACGATTTCACGACATCGTCTCCGGCGCCCATCAGCATGCGAAATGCGGTCGGAGCGCTGTACCATACGGTGACTTTATATTTTTGCAGCGTAGAATACCAATCTTGCGGGCTGAAGCGTCCTCCGCGAACGACGTTCGTCACGCCGTTCAGCCAAGGTGCGAATATGCCATAAGACGTACCCGTTACCCAGCCCGGATCGGCCGTACACCAGTAGACATCGTCTTCTCTCAGATCGAGAACGACGCGGCCGGTATGATAATGCTGCAGCATCGCGTTCTGAACATGGAAAACGCCTTTCGGTTTGCCTGTAGAGCCGGATGTATAATGAAGGATGAGACCGTCTTCGCGCTCCAAATATTGAATTTCCGTTTCGTCGGAAGCAGATTCAATCGCAGCACGGAAATCGACGATGCCTTCCCCTGCCTCGACATTATCGCCGAAGACGATGACATGTTTCAAATCAGGCAACTCCGCGCGAGGTACACGCGACAGAAGCGCAGGAGTCGTAATGATCGCCACCGCTCCGCTATCTTGCAAACGGTCTCTAACTGCCGTTTCCATGAACGCTTCGAACAACGGTCCGACGACGGCCCCGACTTTCAGGGCACCGAACAAGCCAAAGTAAAGCTCTGGCGTCCGAGGCATGAAAATGAATACGCGATCGCCCTTGCCGATACCCAGCCCGCGCAGTACATTAGCGAATCGGTTGGATTGCTTGGACATTTCCGCGAAGGTGTAGCTCTGTTCTCTCTGGGTGTCGCTGTAGTGCAGCGCGATTTTGTCTCCGCGCCCGTTCTCTACGTGGCGATCAATCGCCTCGTATGCCATGTTGACCTTGCCAGTCGAAGCCCAGGAAAATTGGCTTTCGACATCTGCCCAGTTAAAGCTTTTTACCGCTTCTTCGTACGAAGCCATGTTGGACACTGTAGCCGTTACGGCTAATTTCTCGTCCGATTGAAATGTCACGCTCCATCACCTTCCCATTGAAATGCGGGCATTCGACGCCTAAAATGAATCTGGAATCGAATACGCTTACATGATCCCGAGGAGACCGACTCCCCTGCCAATAGCCATTATAACATAGCAAATACAGGTTACGCATAGTAGTAAAGGACAATTTTCTCCATCTAAAGGAGAAATTCTGTCTCAGTAGTTGGGTCCCTTTAACAGGAGCATAATTATGCTATAATAAATTCGTATGTTTATATAGAACCGATCTATAGAAAGGGGGAATTCCGGCATGCAACATCGTAAAATTTTCATCTCGCACAACATAGAACGCAGCGGACGGCGAATAACCGTAGAAGGTCCCATTCCCCCGGAAAAATTAGGCCGGCTAACACTCCATTCAAGTCTGGACGCCTTCCGCAGGCCGAAAGACCAACACGAGGCGCTTGTCGAAATCGCCGGTCTTCCCGAAGGCCGCATTATCGCTGCGATAGAAAACGATGTTGTCGTCGGCTACGTCACCTTCCATTATCCTGACGAGATGGAGCGTTGGTCCGAGGGCGGCATGGATGACCTGGTCGAGCTCGGCGCGATTGAAGTGGCCGATGACTATCGGGGTCTCGGACTCGGCAAAGCGCTCATCATGACCGCTTTCGAGGAAAATCAACTGGACGACGTTATCGTTTTCACAACGGAATATTACTGGCATTGGGACCTGGAATCTAGCGGGCTGAACGTCTGGGAATACCGCTCGATGATGGAGAAACTGATGAAAAGCGTCGATATGGAATGGTTCGCAACGGACGATCCCGAAATTTGCGCCCACCCGGCCAATTGCTTGATGGTCAGAATCGGTAAAGATGTTCCACTCTCCTCTGTCGAGCAGTTCGACCGAGTCAGATTTAGACAACGCTTTATGTACTAGGACGTGTCTGCATGCCCCTGAGTGGGGTTGCAGACACGTCCTAGCGCTCCGGCGCAATCGGATACCGTTAAAGGGTACGACGAAAGGCAGGCGACATCCACCGTGGACTCCAGAACGCTATGGATCCAGACGGAGCAATCCGGTCGTTATTTATTTTCCGACGAGCATCCGTTCCATCCGGTACGGCTCGCCTTAACCGAGAATTTATTGAAACATTGCGGCGCGCTTGACCCTGCCGCTGGAGAGCGTCCAGCCTCCTTTGAAGAAACCGAAGCGATCATCGAACACATTCATCGCGCGGATTACGTTAAGGCGGTGCGCTCGCTTAGCGTGGAATCGCCCAAGTTAGCCGCGATTGCGGACGCCGGGCGATTCGGCCTTGAAGCCGACGGCGATACTCCTTATTTTCCCGGCATGCACGAAGCGGCCGTCGCCGTAGCAGCAGGATCGATCGCCGCGGCAGAAGCCGTCATGTCCGGCAAAGCAGATCGGGCGCTTCACCTGGCTGGCGGGCTTCACCATGCGTTCCCGGATCGCGCATCCGGTTTCTGCGTTTATAACGACGCAGCAGCAGCGATCTCGGTGCTTCGGGAGCGTTATCAGGCTCGCGTGCTCTATATCGATACCGACGTTCATCACGGGGACGGCGTGCAATGGTTTTTCTACACCGATCCGAACGTGTTTACGTTATCGATCCATGAAACAGGAAAGTTTTTGTTTCCGGGGAGCGGTTTCACTCACGAAAGGGGCGATTCCTCCGGATACGGCGCTTGCTTGAACCTGGCGATGGAACCTTACACCGAGGATGACTCCTGGCTTACCTGTTTCTCCGAAGCGATAGAGCGCGCAGCGCTTGCATTCAAGCCGGACATCATCGTTAGCCAGCACGGCTGCGATGCCCATGCGTTTGATCCGCTCGCGCATATTCATTGCAGCATGAGCATTTACCGCGAAATGCCGCGCCTGCTCCAAGCTCTCGCCGAACGCCATACGGGCGGCAAATGGGTGGCGCTCGGCGGCGGCGGATACGACCATTGGAGAGTCGTGCCGCGGGCGTGGAGCTTGCTCTGGCTCGAAATGGTGCGCCACCCGTTGCTCGCATCGATCGACGCTGCACCGGACGGCGGTCCGCTTCCCGCAGGCTGGCCGGATATCAAAACAACGATGAGTCCCGACGGCCCGCTGCCGACTACGTGGCTCGACGATGTCGCCTCTTGGGAGCCGATGCCCCGCAGAGCGGAAATTACCGAGAAAAACAAAAAAATGCTGGAGCTTGCGCTTCAGCATATCGGGTAACTAGGACATGATCTGACCCTCTTAATCGCTTTAGATGATCAAGAGGATCGGATCACGTCCCTTTTTCTTGTTCTAAAGGCTTCTACAAGCCTTTAACGATCTCTTCGACGATCGCAAACGAGCGATTAGCCGCTTCTACGGTAAATTCGGCGAAATTCACGTGAGCCGAGCCGTCGGCCTTGTCCGACATCGAGCGGATGACCACATACGGCACACCGTTCATGTGGCATACTTGCGCCACCGACGCCCCTTCCATCTCCGTGCAGGCGCCGCCGAACTCTTCATGCAGTTTCCTGACAACGTCGCGATCTGCGACGAACTGATCTCCGGAAAGCACTTTGCCTGTCGTGCAGCGACCGGGGTACACTTTCTCTCCCGCGCGTTCAGCAAGTGTAATTAATCCCGCTTCCGCAGGGTACTCCGACACTTCCTGATACGGTATGATGCCTCGCGCAAATCCGAGAGCAGTGACGTCCACATCGTGCTGCAAGCAACTGGAGGATATGACAATATCGCCGATATTTAACGCCGGATCCACCGCTCCCGCCACACCCGTAAACAAAATGGCATCGGCGCTGAAACGGTCAATCAATATTTGCGTGCACACGGCGGAATTCACTTTGCCGATGCCCGAACGGGTCAGAACGACTTTCTGGCCGCGAAATACGCCGCGAAAATATTCGATGCCGGCGTGGCGTTCACTCTCTTTATTTTCCAAGCCTGCGAGTAGCAGCTCGATCTCCTCTTGCATCGCACCGATAATGCCGATTGTTCCGTAGGTCATCTCCATCGATCCTTTCAAAAATGGTAGGGTGTACATGTTCGCATTCGCAAAGAGGCCCCGCCCCGGCGTCAAGGCGCCGAAGCAGGGCTCCGAAAAGACGTTTTATCGGTCGTTAGGCGAGCTGACCGACTTGCGCACAATCAACTCGTGAGGCAACGTTACGATCGCGTTCTCAACCGTTTCCTTCTTCATCAGCTTCGTGAGAAGCCTCATCGAGACGGCGCCGATATCGTACATCGGTTGTGCGACACTTGTGAGAAGCGGACGAACCATCGAAGAAATTCGGCTGTTGTCCACGCTGATGACGGACACATCTTCAGGAACGGACAAGCCCGCGTCCTGAATGCAGTGAATCGCGCCGATCGCCATCTCATCGGTCGCAGAGAAAATTGCCGTCGGACGATCGGACAAGTCAAGGAAATATTGGGTTGCTTCTATGCCGGATTCGTACTTGTAGTTGCCGATCCGCACATAATCTTCGCGATAAGGAATTCCCGCATGTTCGAGCGCGCGCTTATAACCTTGATAACGGGCATAGCCGTTCGCCGGGTCTTGCAGCGTACCGCTGATCATTGCGATCCGCTTGTGGCCTTCGGACACGAGTCGGCTGACTGCGTCGAAAGCAGCCGCTTCGTGGTCAATGTCCACCGAAGGCATGTCGCCCTTCTCGTCCTTCGTCGCACAAAGCACGATCGGCACGTTGGACGTTCTGAAAGCTTGAACGTGCTCGTCCGTCACCGCGCCGCCCATGAACAGTAAGCCGTCGACCTGCTTCTCAAGCAGCGTGTTGATGACTCGGATTTCCTTGTCCTTGCGCTTGTCCGCGTTGCAGAGAATGATATTATAGTGATACATGTTGGCAATATCTTCGATGCCGCGCGCCACTTCCGCAAAAATCGCATTCGCGATATCGGGAATGACAACTCCGACGGTCGTCGTCTTCTTGCTGGCGAGACCGCGAGCGACTGCGTTCGGACGATAGCCGAGACGTTCAATCGCTTCGTATACTTTTTTCCGCGTTTGCGGCTTGACGTTCGGATTGTTGTTGACGACGCGAGATACCGTCGCCATCGATACGCCTGCCTCGCGAGCAACATCATAAATGGTTACCGTCACAATGATTCGCTCCAATGTTCGTGTGATTAGGCGGCAAAATGTCGTCCGATAATGGATGATTAAGGTAATCATACGACAAATCCGCATGTTTAGCAATCAAACATGTGGGAGATATTCGGTAGGCGAGTCGAGATTTAGATGGTTATGCGTTCGCGCCGAGCTTCTCCGTCAAGAAATCGTACGTGATGCGCCAATGCGACTCGTTCCAGACAGGCTCTCCGTCTTTGACGAGAATGGCTTGCGGGGATGCGTGCTTGACGCCGAGACGATCCGCAATCGCGTTGCTGACCGGGCGGTCTTCAATGACGTGTACGATCGCATAGTCGACATTCTCCGTTTTCGCATCTTCGATAAAGTGGGCGAGCTCTTCGCGTGCGCCCGCGCTGATCGGACAGCTTGTGCTGTGTTTGAAAACAAGAAGCGGTTTGCCGGAAGAAGCTTGCAAAGCGCCTTCCCATTGCTCCAGCGTCGTCAATTGATTGATTTTCTCCATGATGACTGTTCCTCCCTGCATTAAGCATCATCTCATTCTTATATCGTAACAGAATGAATACGGGAGAGCAAAAAAAACAAAAGCGAACGTCCAACATCCGGATAGAGCATCAGAATCGATAACGATCGCTAAAGTATGTATTGGGCGCTAAGCTGGGACAACCGGCTTTCGATTTCCATCTTCCAGACATCGTCGCCGATCGACGTTGCAAGCAGCAATAAATCGAGCAGCTCGTTGATTCTCTCTTCCGTGGCGCTGGCAATCATCGTCTCCTGAAGCGATTCGGAGCGCAGCTTCGCCTGCGACAGCACAGAGGCCCATTCGTGCATTTCGTCGAACGAAATGCTTTTTGCGATAGGTGCAGCTCCAAGCTGGCCGACGAGTTTGCCGACGTCTTCCTTCACGCCGGGAAACACGTCGTTCCTGCCGCAACCCTCACAATTGTATACGGGCACATTGTTGATATTTACTTTTTTCGCGAAAATAACGGTCCGGAGCATGAGCTTCATCACGCTTCCGCAAGAACAGTGTTTGGACACCGGGGATTCTCTCCTTAAGCAAGAGCTTACCCTATCCGTATTCGCTCAGCGGTCTATGAAATCCTTCCGGATTGCCCCGTGTAATTTCTGGAACCGCCGCCCCTTGCACGAAGAATGCGCAGTGTGACAAGTACTAGAACGGCTGCCGCCGCGGCGCCGATCGCATCATGCAGCAAGTCGGCGGCATCCGGCGTGCGCATCGGCACGAAAGACTGATGCCACTCGTCTGTGACGCCGTATAACGTGCACAGTACGACAGTTAGCAGCACCCCCATCCATGTCGACGAACGCTTGGCCCCTAAAGCGAATGCGAACCCCAACCCAAGGGCGAAATAGGCGACGTAATGCATCGGATTGAAGTCGGACAAGCCTGGAAGCCACTTCTGCACCCATGGCAGAACGGTGTCTAGTTGGTCCCCGCTGCGCGAAGACGTAAAGAAGATCGTCATCATGCACACGAGCGCGGGCACGTACCTCCATCGGATTATGGTTTTCATCTTCTCGCTACCTCCCGGCATCGCTAGTTTCGGCGAAGTCTCTCATTTGATACAATTAAATAGGAATTTAAACATGGAATAATGACAGTGAAACGGAGGACGAACGATGACAGCGATCAAAAGAGTCGTCTGCCTGCTAGACGACGAATTCGAAGATTTGGAACTATGGTACCCGGTCTACCGACTGCGCGAGGACGGTGCGGAAGTGCTGTATGCCGGTCCTGAAAAAGGGCGCAAGCATCTCGGCAAATACGGCGTACCCGCCGTGGCCGACCTTTCTTACGACGATCTCGATGCGGACCGGTTCGACGGCCTGCTCGTGCCGGGCGGCTGGGCGCCGGACAAAATTCGCCGCGATGCCCGCGTGCTCGATTTTACCCGCCGTATGAACGAAGCCGGCAAACCTATCGGTCAAATTTGCCATGCTGGGTGGGTACTCGTCTCCGCAAAAATTTTGCAAGGACGAACGGTCACTTCGACGCCTGGCATTCGCGACGATATGGAGAACGCCGGCGCCACATGGCTGGACGATGCGGTCGTCGTCGACGGCAACATCGTCTCCGCCCGCAGACCGCCCGATCTGCCGCCGTACGCGAAGGCGTTCAGCGATTTGCTGTTCGGAAGACGCTAAACCGCCGAAGATAGCTTCATGCGCCGAGCAGCCTCCTTGGCCATCGCCAGGGAGGCTGCTTGCTGCGTACAGACGGCTATACGATTGGGCGAACGTTACCCGGGGCAAGTGCCGCTTCCATATTGAATTGACCCGCCATCGCCCGTACCTCGGACGCGGATTTGCAGCGAAACAAACCTTCCAGCAGATTGCGGCTATCAATCGCTTTCGTGCGCAGCAAACTCTCCTTCACAGGCAAAATCGCTTGAGCAGACAAGCTCAGCACTTCTATGCCGAGACCGAGCCAGATCGGCAACGCGTTAACGTCACCCGCAACTTCACCGCATATGCTTACAGGGATACCCTTGGTCTGCGCAGCGTGCGCAACAGTGCGAATCATGCGAAGGATAGCGGGATGGAACGGCTCGTACAGATGGCTGATCTGCTCATTCATACGGTCGACGGCCAACGTGAACTGGATGAGGTCGTTCGTCCCTATGCTGAAGAACGACGCTTCCTCCGCAAGTAAGTCCGCGATAGCGACAGCTGCGGGCACCTCGATCATGATGCCGACTTTGATGTCGCTCCGGAACTCGATGCCCTCGTTTTCCAGCTCTTTTTTCGCCTCGGCAAGCACACCGTTCGCTTCCCTCACTTCGTCCACCGATGTAATAAGCGGGTACATAATTCTGACGTCGCCGAAAGCCGTCGCCCGCAAAATGGCGCGTAGCTGCGTCTTGAACAAATCTTTGCGCTCCAGGCAGAATCGAATCGCACGGAAACCAAGAAACGGATTGTCCTCTTCGGGAAGCTCATAATAGTCGAGTTGCTTGTCGCCCCCGATATCGAGCGTTCGAATGACGAGCGGCCGTCCTTTCAGCTTCTGGGCCACGGCGCGATACGTCTCGAATTGCTCATCTTCGGTCGGAAAACGGCCTCTGTCCATGTACAGAAACTCCGTCCGGAAAAGGCCGACGCCATCCGCGCCATTGTGCAAAGCCGCGTCGAGTTCCTTCAAAGAGCTGATATTGGCGGCCAGCGTCAATTGCACGCCGTCCGACGTTGTCGAAGGTACTTCGACCAACTCAAGCAATTGTTCCTTCATTACTTTCTGGCGTTTCCGTATTTCATTGTAACGGCTGACGGTCTCCGAAGAAGGGTCTATCTGGAGCAACCCGGTTTCCCCGTCTACGATAAGCAAATCTCCCGTTACAATTTGCTGTTCCAGCTTCCCTTCAACGCCCATTAACATCGGAATGCCGAATGCCCGCGCCATTATCGCTGCGTGCGATGTCGGGCTGCCGACCATCGTCACGATGCCGAGCACGAGTTCGGGCTTCAAGTGGACAAGCTGCGACGGGGAGAGCTCCCGCACGACAAGCACGAAAGGCTGCGTATCTTCAGGAAGCGCGATTTCCGGCGCTCCGAGCAAATGTTTGAGCAAGCGGTTGCCGACATCCTTGATGTCTAGCGCGCGTTCTTTCATATATTCGTCGTCCAGCAAATCGAACATGGTCACGAAATGATCGATTGCTTCTTTGACGGCGACTTCGGCTACTTTGTATTGCCGCTGAATAATGCCTTGAATTTCGTTCATGAACACCGGATCTTCGAGAATGGCGAGGTGGGCGTCGAAAATGCTCGCTTCCTCGGAACCTACCGCCTCGTCCAGCTCTGTTTTCATCCGGTTGATTTCGGTTTTCGACCGACGAATGCCTTCGTACAGCCGTTCGAACTCCTTGGCCAAGTCGGCCACATCGATTCTTTGATCCGGCAGCTCCCATTCCCAATGAGGGAGAACGAACGCTTTGCCGATTGCAATCCCTTGAGATGCCCCCAGAGCTTGAATCATTTCTCCGCCCCCTTGATCTCTCTCTCTTTCAACACGACCGACATGACCGCCGCCTGGCCTTTTTTGACGACTTTATACGGCGCGAATCTCCAACTCTTCACAATGTCGCTATTTGTGATCACCATCGGCGTCTCGAGCGACTTGGCATGCTGTTTCAGCGTTGGGAGATGAAATTTCAGGAGCGGCTGTCCCGGCGTTACTTCGTCTCCCATCTTGACGAGGCAGCTAAATCCTTTGCCTTCCAATTGGGAAGTATTAATGCCGACGTGCAGCAACACTTCCAGCCCTTCTTTCGTCTCCAGCCCGATCGCGTGCAACGAAGGGTGTATGTGCACGATTTTCCCCTGGAGCGGGGCGACCAGTTCGCCTTTGTCCGGAATGAAGGCGACGCCCCGGCCGACGAGCCGTTGTGCGAATATCGGGTCATCGACATCCTCAAGGCGAATCATCCGGCCTTGAACCGGCGAATGAAACTGAATCTGGCGAACATCAGTCTGGATATGCTTATGGATTTCTTCGCGAATCAATTCCGAGAACGTGCCGAACACGACTTGTACATGACCCGCTCCGAGCCGAATGACTCCCGCCGCCCCCAAGTGGCGAAGCGCCTGGGTGTCGACCCGTCTGTCGTCTTCGAGCGTCAGCCTCAGCCTCGTAATGCACGCTTCCAGCCGAACGACGTTTTCTTTGCCCCCGAGCGCCTGCAAAATAAGCGGAGCGCGGTAGGGGATGTCCCCTGCCCAATCGTCCAGTCTCGTAGCGTCTTCGCGCCCTGGCGTCGCGAGTTGGAACCGCCGGATGCTCCAGCGAAACATGACGTAATAAAGCGCGCCGACGGCGAGCCCGATCGGCAGCAACCACCATCCGCGCTGTGCCAGCGGCATATTAATGAGATATTCGAGTGCCCCGGCAGAGAATGTGAAGCCATGCCTAATATGAAGCTCATATGCGAGCCACATAATACCGCCTGACAACAGCGCGTGGACGATAAACAAGTATGGCGCGACGAAGAGGAACGCAAATTCGACCGGTTCGGTCACCCCTGTCAGGAACGAACTGAGCGCGGCGATGCGGAATTGCTTTCTCGTCTTCGGTTTTAAGTCTTCGCGGGCCTCGTGAATAATCGCGAAAGCGATAGCGGGCAACGCGAACATCATCGTCGGATACAAGCCGGCCATGAAATAACCCGCGGTTGGATCACCCGCGAAGAAACGCGGCATATCACCGAAGTAGACGGCTCCGTCCGATGTGTCGTATTGCCCGACCTGGAACCAGAATACATGGTTGAGCAGATGATGCAGCCCAAATGCAACAAGGATGCGGTGCAAGAAGCCGTAGAGGAAGATGCCGAAGCCACCAGCGGAGTAGACGAGCGTGCCTGCGGAGTCCGCCCAGCCTCTAAGTCCTTCCCCAACGCCGATCATAAGCCAGGCGAAACCGAGCGACACGACACTCATGAAGAGAGGGACAAACCGCGAACCGCCTAGAAATTGCAAAAACTCAGGCAATTGGAACGACTTGAAGCGGTCGTGAGCCCATCCCGACAGAACGCCGATTACCGCCCCGGCGAACATTGAAGGCTGTACGCCGTTCGGGTCATACGTCGTCGTTACGATCGTGAAGATAAACATGCCCGTCAGCGCAGCCATGCCCGCCGTCGCCGTCTGGTTCGATAAGCCAAGAGAGATACCGATCGCGAACACATAAGGAATGTATTGAAAGATCGCCAAACCGGCTGCGTTCAGCAGCTCCGGCACTTGATTCCAGCTGAGAGCGTCCCAAGGGAGACGTGCCAGCATCAAGAAGATGGCAGCCGCCGGCAGCACTGTCATCGGCAGCATCATCGCCCGGCCGAGCCGCTGCAAGTAGCCGATTCCGTACACGTTTTTCCCTCCCTTCTCCTGCAAACGACAATAAGAATGAAAAGAAGATGATCATAAGTAGAGCGCCGATGTATCTCCCTCCAGCCGCTTCCTCTCCGCCCATTGCCTTAACGATATCACAAAGGGGGCAATGGGCTCCAAGAGGCGGACGTAAACTCTTACGGGAGATACATCTGTGCTCTTATGCCGATCATCTCAATCTTTATAACGTCAGTTCAACCAAACGGACGGGAAAAATACTTTATTCTTTCCCGTGTGGCAGGAGAATGGAATCCTCCACTTTGATGCAGCGGTCCATAATGATGTTCAGGCCGCCTGCTTGGGCGATCGAACCCGCTTCTTCGTTCAGGATGCCAAGTTGCAGCCACAGCGTCTTCGCGCCGATCTCAACCGCTTCTTGAGCGATCGGGGGCGTATGCTCCGGTCGGCGGAACACGTTCACGATGTCGATCGGCACAGGTACGTCCTTCAGCGAAGGGTAACTCGTCTCGCCGAGAATGGTCGATGCGTTCGGATTAACCGGGATGATCCGATATCCTTTCTTCTGCATCGCCGCAGATACCATATGCGACGTCTTGTCGGGATCGTCGGACAAACCGACGACGGCAATTGTGTTCGATTGTTGCAAAATCGCTTTGATCTCGTCCCGGGACGGGTGCGTATAAGACATTTTCAGCGCCTCCTTGGCATTGGGAATGACTTGAGCGTAAACATTGGCAGCGGGTTTATTCTGTCCATTCCACTTGTGCGCCAAGCGCTTTTAAGTGGTCGAAGTAAATCGGATACGACTTGGCGACATGGTGCGCGTCCTTGATCCGGATCGGCGCTGCTGAACGAAGGCCGACAATCGTCAGCGCCATGATAACGCGGTGGTCGTAGTGCGCATCGATCTCGACGCCGCCTTCAACTCCTTCTGGGCGCCCGTGGACGATAATCTCGTCTCGTTTCTCCTCGACGTTCGCCCCCGCTTTGCGAAGTTCCGCCAAGTAATCGGTAATGCGGTCGCATTCCTTGTAACGCAAATTTTCTACGTTATAGAACCGCGAAGTGCCCTCGGCGAATACGGCCGCAGCTACCATCGCGAGCACGCCGTCGGTGAACTCGTCGCCGTCGAACTCGCCTGCCGTCAACTTGCCGTTGCCACGCACGTGGACGATATCGTTCTCGTGCGTCAGCGGCACGTTCATCGCTTTCAGTACTTCAACTACAGCGCGCTCCCCTTGTTTGCTGTTTTCCATCAAACGGTGGACGATTACGTCGGACTCGGTTACCGCCGCCGCCGCAAGAATAGCTGCCGAACCCGGATAATCGCCCTGCACCGTGTACGTCTGTGCTTTATATTTCTGTTTGCCATGAATGCGGTAATGCATCAGATCATCGGAAGCTTCAATGACGATACCTGCCTGCTGCAACACTTCGAGCGTCTGGCCGATGACGACTTTCGATTTCAAGTCGTGCAGCACTTCGATCTCGCTATCTTCGTCGAGCAAAGGTGTCACGAACAGCAACGAGCTGAGAAACTGCGAGCTGACGTTGCCCGATACTTGGATTTTGCCGCCGCGCGGATGGCCGCCTTTGATCGTCATCGGCAGCTTGCCGCTATTATGCTCGATCGTTACCCCCATGCTTTCAAGCGCTACGATCAGATCGTCGTGGGGACGTTTCCCGAGCGATTCCGGATACGTGTTCACGAAATGTACTTCCGGCAACAACGCCGCAACCGACATGACGAAGCGAAGCACCGCGCCCGCATTGCCGACATTCAGTTCCTTCGTCGGTTTCGGATGGCGGCCGAAGCCAGTAATGACAATCTTGGACTCGTCCTCTTCGACGATTGCGCCCAAGTCGCGAATGCAACGGCGCATTGCCTCTCCGTCTTCGCTGTGAGCCGGATACAGTATCGTGCTCGTACCTTCTGCAAGCGCAGACACGAGCAAGTAACGGGTCGTATAGTTTTTGGAGGACAAAGCCTGAATTTCTCCGCTTAGCTTCTTTGTCGGGGTAACGATCATATCCATTCAGAAACACGCTCCCAAAAGTAGTTATTCAAAAAGTCCGACATTTTAATAAAATGCCTATGTACGCATCATGTCGCCGATCGCGACCCCGAGTGCAGTCAATCCGAAACCGAGAACATAAGTTGCTGCGATATAACGGAACAGCATTCTCCTGACCCCGCTGCGCAGCATAGACGCCTTCTGCACATTTAATGTCGAATAAGTCGTGAGCCCGCCGAGAACGCCGGTGCCGACGAACGCGTATACAGCAGCATGATCACTTTCGACATGCCATCCGATAAGAAGCCCCATCAAGAAAGACCCGATAAGGTTTACGGTTAACGTCGCGTAAAATCCCGGTTTCTTCTTGGTTGCGACAACCCGGCTCGCGCCGTAACGCGCCAACGCACCGATTGCCCCTCCAACTCCGACAAGGCAGGCGATTCCGAACTGGCTCATCCCCGCTGCACGCCCCTTCCCTTCGACAACCCGATCGAAGCGAGCCACCAGCCTCCGACGCCGCTTAGCAACACGTACACAGCCGCCAAACCGTAAGCATCCTGCTCAAGCAGCTGCCAAAGCTGACCGTTAAAGGCGCTGAACGTCGTATACGCACCGAGGAAACCTGTGCCTGCAACTTCCGCGATCGCGGGCGATACTTTGCCTCGAGTAAGCGCGCCTGTCAGCCAGCCGAGGAGGAATGAACCGGACATGTTAATGAACAACGTAGCCCACGGAAACGGTTCCGCACCTTCGCCGAGCGGGATCGCCCCGATGCCGTAGCGGGCAATCGCGCCGAGGAAACCCGCTGCCGCGATGCCGATCACGATTTTCATGCCCGTCGCCTCCGAATTGACAGCGCCATGCGCAGTTTCTTATGATAAATAAGATTATAGAAAAGAGAGGTTGGCTTTCATGAGCGATTACGCAACGATTACCGTCGAACAATTGAAAGATCGTCTGGACGCCGGAGAGCACATTCGCCTCATCGATGTGCGCGAGGATGAAGAAGTCGCCCAAGGCATCATTCCCGGAGCCGTTCACTTGCCGCTCGGACAAATTCCACAGCAGCTCGCCAGCATTCCGAAAGATGAGGAAGTCGTCTTCATCTGCCGCAGCGGTTACCGGAGCGATCAAGCTTGCCAATATTTGGCCGCTCAAGGCTACAAAGTAACCAACATGCTCGGAGGCATGCTCGCCTGGAACCAGCTTTAACGCATCGGCATCCGGTCAAACAGAAAATCCGCCAGCTCTTGCGGTGTGCGCGCGGACGTGTCGACCGTCTCTTGTGCGAAGTCGTAGGCGTGCCGCCTCGCTTCGAGCAACGCGTCGATACGTTCACCTGCGTCGCCTTCAAGCAGAGGGCGAGTCCCTGCCGCTGCCGCGCTCGTTACTCTGGCGAGCAACGTCTCCCGATCTGCCGTCAACGCGACGACCCAGCCGCCTTTCAGCATCGTTTCCCGGTTTTTTTCCCGCAGCACGGCACCTCCGCCAGTCGCCACCACTTGATTCGAACGACGTAGCATGACCTGCAGTACGTTGCTTTCTAAATCTCTGAAAGCTTGCTCCCCGTCTTCGGCGAAAATGGCTTTGATGCTTTTGCCTGCCGCTTTCTCGATCTCTTCGTCCGTATCTTTGCTTTCCCAGCCGAGTTTCTCCGCAAGCAAACGGCTGACCGTCGATTTGCCCGTACCCATGAACCCGACAATAATCACGTTACGGCTTGTGCCGAATTTTTTCAACGCAAGTTCCCCATTTCGTGTTTTACGCAGTATCTATCATAGCATATCAATTGCGAGGTATAAAACGAGCGAAAATTCCGTAACTTTGATAGTGTACGGAACATTCCGATACATAGCCGAAGGTGATGTTGCGCTCTGGACATTAAACATTCCGTTCCCCAGCACGAACTACCGCTTAAGCGATTGCTTGATCCGTCTTACCCGTTATGTCGGGAGGACGTGTTATGGGCGCTTGGCTTCGTGAAGAAAAAAGTGGCCGATAGAGCGCCCGAATGGTCGGGGCTCGATCGGCCACAACTGCTTGCCCATTTCGCCTGCTTCGCGGATATGGCCTTGTTGCTCCTGCACCGGCGAAGCCCGGGCAATCAGGAAACCGCCTGCTTCCGTAAAATGTTAAGCGAACTGTCGCAGCAGAGCTAATTAACCGTTGATCCAGTTGTGGTGGAAAGTTCCTTCTTTATCGAGCCGCTTAAACGTATGCGCGCCGAAGTAATCGCGCTGCGCTTGGAGCAAGTTCGCCGGAAGGCGCTCGGAACGGTAGCTGTCGTAATACGCGATCGCGCTCGCGAACGACGGAACCGGAATGCCGTAAGCGATCGCCGTGGTGACAACTTCGCGCCATGCGTCCTGATACGATTCGACGACGTTTTTGAAGTACTCGTCGAGAAGCAAATTGCGAAGACCGGGCTCGCGGTCGTACGCGTCCATGATGTTCTGCAAGAAACGCGCGCGGATGATGCAACCTCCGCGGAAAATCTTCGCGATGTCGCCGTAACGCAAGTTCCAGCCGTACTCCTCGGAAGCTGCGCGCATTTGCGCGAAGCCTTGGGCGTACGAGCAAATTTTGCTCGCGAACAGCGCTTTGCGCACTTTCTCGATGAACTCGGCTTTGTCGCCGTGGAACGGCTTCGTTTGCGGACCTTTCAGCACTTTGCTCGCGGCAACGCGCTCTTCCTTCATCGCGGACAGGAAACGCGCGAAGACGGATTCGGTAATGATCGATAACGGAACGCCCAAGTCGAGCGCGCTTTGGCTTGTCCATTTCCCGGTGCCTTTCTGGCCCGCGGAGTCGAGAATGACGTCAACCATCGGTTTGCCGGTTTCTTCATCTTTATGTGCGAAAATATCCGTCGTAATCTCGATCAAATAGCTGTCGAGTTCGCCTTTATTCCACTCGCCAAAAATGTTATGAAGCTCTTCCGTCGATACGCCGACGACGTCCTTCAGCAATTGGTAAGCTTCGCAAATCAGCTGCATGTCGCCGTACTCGATGCCGTTATGCACCATTTTGACATAATGTCCCGCGCCATCAGGCCCGATGTACGTACAGCAAGGATCTCCGTTTACTTTAGCGGAGATGCCCGTCAGAATCGGCTCGACGAGACGATAGGCTTCCTCCGGTCCGCCCGGCATAATGGAAGGGCCTTTCAACGCGCCTTCTTCGCCGCCTGATACGCCTGTTCCGATGAAATGGAATCCTCTGGCCGTCAAATCTTTGCTGCGGCGCTGCGTATCCGGGAAGTACGCGTTACCGCCATCGATAATAATATCGCCTTGATCGAGGTGCGGTACGAGCGACTCAATCGTCGCATCCGTGCCGGCGCCCGCTTGCACCATGATCAGAATTTTGCGAGGTTTCTCGAGGGAAGCGACGAACTCTTCGACAGAGAACGCGCCGACGAGGTTTTTGCCTTTGCCTTCAGTGCTCAGCAGATCGTCCGTTTTCTCGCGCGAGCGGTTGTATACCGCAACGTTAAAACCGCGGCTTTCGATATTAAGCGCGAGGTTGCGTCCCATGACCGCAAGGCCGACGACGCCGATGTTCGCTTTCGACATGTTTTTCTTCATCCTTTTAACACAAAATTTTCACAATACGATTATTGTACTCTTTTTGACCCGAGATGAAAACCATCATTTGTTATGGGCAAAACCGGAAAAATCTACTTGCGTTTTTTCGTTACTTACTGTTTAATAGTAAATATAAATTATTAAGGAGATGTTAAACATGGCGGCAAGCAACTGGACATTAGATAAATCTCATAGCGGAATTTCTTTCAGCGTTCGTCACATGATGATCACGAACGTTCGAGGCAGCTTCAACGATTTCGATGCGACGGTATCCGCCGATCCGGCAGATTTGTCTTCGCTCGACGCAACGCTGACGATCGATGTGAACAGCATTAATACGAAGGACGAAGGCCGCGACGGTCACTTGAAATCCCCGGACTTCTTTAACGCAGAGCAATTCCCGAACATTACATTCAAGAAAACCGCGCTGACGGCTAAAGGCGGAGACGACTACGCGCTGACGGGCGACCTGACAATCGCAGGCGTTACGAAATCGGTTACGCTGAACGCGGAAATTTCCGGCCCGGCCAAAGACCCGTGGGGCAACGTGAAACTCGGTGTAGCCGCAGACGGCGTCATCAACCGCTCCGAATTTGGCCTTACTTGGAACGCTGCGCTTGAAACGGGCGGCCTGCTCGTTGGCGACGCGATCAAAGTGCATATTGAACTCGAATTCGCTCAAGCGAACTAAGAGACACATAACACAATTTAAACAAACTGCCCCTAATCGTGCCTAAGCATGATCGGGGGCAGTTTGTTTAACTAGGTATTAATTCAAGCTCCACGCATGATAGAGTAATACCGCCGCTTCCGCTCTGGATAACGTATCGAGCGGATGAAGATTGCGTCCGTCTCCTTGAACGATCCCTGCGCGGACAAGAGCCGAAACGCTTTCTGCGGCATAAGAGGAGACAGCCGCCCGATCGGCGAAGCGTTCCAACTCGGACGCGCCTCCGGCCTCGTTGTCTTTGCCGGCCGCTTTCATCGCCCGATTGAGCATGACAAGAGCTTCTTGTCTTGCGATCGGCTTTAACGGATTGAATCTGCCTTCGCCTGTTCCATTGACGATACCGAGCGTCTTGGCGATTCGGGCCGAATCGGCATAATAGGCTGCGGCGTCGATATCGATGAAATTCGCTCCTTCGGCATCTGACTTCAGTTCAAATGCACGCACGAGAAGCGTGACATAATCCGCTCTCGTCATTCGAGCCGTCGGCCGGAACTCCGATTCCGAGAGTCCGTTTACAATGCCCTTAGACGCCATCACTTCAATTGCTTTGCGCGCCCAAGAGGTGTTGCCAATGTCCTTGAACGTTGTCTGCACAAAGGCAACGGCGTATTCGCTGAAATGGGTCGTCGAGAAACGAACCGTTCGCGTAGCCGGATCATATTTGCCGTTCGGCACAGGGACGATCTTCCCTGAACGCTCGATGTACCAGACGACGAGATGTTCCGCATGCGCAGCCTCTTCCGCTGTCGGCACATAAGGAATCGTCAGCACTACCGGCGATTTCGGATTACGCCACTCGACTTGCTTGCCATCGACCAGCAATGAGACTTCGATGACCGGATGCCGCCCTACCTTCTTCTGCAATGCCGCATCGAGTGTCGTCACGTCTACGGTTTTCAAGATGAGGGCTACGGTTTGTCCTTCCGTCAGCTTCATTCCGGAAAGCATATTCGACGTCGACTCGATCGTTCCCCATTCGGTTTCGATCCGGACTTTTACTTTCGGATCATTCGCATTCAGTGATTGCTGAGGCAAGTTCACGACATAAGAACCGGCTCCAGTCGCAGCTGGCACTTCGATCCTAACCGTGCGGACGCCTTTCGCGTCAGGAAGCGCCGAGCTCAAAGCCTCTTTCCAGTCGCTTTCCTTCACCGAGACGGATGCAACTCCGGTAGCTGCGTCGACATTAGGCGTAATGGCTTTAATTACACCGTTGCCTACGGTAGCTCCCGGCGCAGCGGTCACTGGTGGCTCGTACGGCGCCGTGACCGTAATTTGCACCGGCTCGACCGCATCCTTCTCGTTATACAGCTCGAGCTCGGACAACGCATAACGGTTGTCGCTTGTCATATTGGCGGCCCACAAGAGGATATATAGACCTTTTATTCCTTCAAAGCTGGTCCCCTCAAAGCTCGGCAATGCAATCGTCTGCTCCTCATACACGTCAGGGCTATTCGTTAGCCATGTCAGCTTTGGACCGGAAGGCATCTCATCCCAATTCTGGCCGTCCACCGTCGTAGATATGTCCATCACCTTCAAGCCCTGCTGCTGCGCGTTGTTGACGATGAGTACCATTTGGTTCATATCCTGCGGTTCATTCCACTTCAAGAAAATACGATGCGGCGGACTGAACTCGTCCTTGGCATTTATTTTGTCCTCCGGAACGCTCACGCTTTGAAAATACGTTCGTACGTCGCCGTCAATGATCTTCTTCGGCGAATGCTCGCCTTGCGGATCGTACTCTACGCTATTCCAATCTAATTCGACCCCGGAATACGTGGAATTGACCGCGCTCGCCTTTCTCGCGAGGTTCTCGTTGCGCTTGACTTTTATTCGATAGGTTTGCGTTGTGGCTCCGTCGGCCGCGGTAACAACGATGGAAATCACGCTATTGCCCATCGGCACCTTTGCAGTAACCGTATATCCCGCTCCGACAGCAACTCCGTTCACCTTCATCGAGCTGTCCGCTCTCTTCATCGTCGGCAAGAGCTGGATCGTATCCTGCGATGAATCGATCTTCACGGTATAGTCGGTCCGGGCACTGTCGAACTCGATGTCCCCAGCCGCTCCCTTAACGACTAATGAGGCCAATGAAGCGTCGCTATTTGGATTCGTCACATGAACAGTGCTCGTCGCCGTGAAATGTCCCTCTTCCGTCGTTGCCGTAATGACTGCCGTCCCTGCGCCTACGGCGTAAACGATACCGTTGGCATTAACGGTAGCAACACTGGTGTTGCTGCTCTTCCATTCCGTCAGCTGATTGCTCGCGTTCCCCGGCGTGAATGCAGCAGTCAGCCTGATCGTCTCGCTGACGTTAAGCTCCGCAGACGCGGGAACAACTTGCACACCCGTTGCGGGAATATCAGAGACCGTCATTTGCACCGGCTCGACCGCATCCTTCTCGTTATACAGCTCGAGTTCAGACAACGCATAACGGTTGTCGCTTGTCATATTGGCGGCCCACAAGAGAATATATAGACCTTTTATCCCCTCAAAGCTCGTACCTTCAAATCTCGGTAATAGAATCGTCTGCTCCTCATACACGGCAGGATTATTCGTTAACCATGTCAGCTTAGGACCGGAAGGCATCTCATCCCAATTCTGGCCGTCCACCGTCGTAGATATGTCCATCACCTTCAAGCCCTGCTGCTGCGCGTTGTTGACGATGAGTACCATTTGGTTCATATCCTGTGGTTCATCCCACTTCAAGAAAATACGATGCGCCGGTTCGAACTCGTCCTTGGCATTTATTTTGTCCTCCGGCACGCTCACGCTTTGAAAATACGTCCGAACGTCGCCGTCAATGATCTTCTTCGGCGAATGTTCGCCCGCCGGATCATATTCTACGCTGTCCCAATACACTTCGACTCCGGAATACGTAGAATTGACGGCGCTCGCCTTTCTCGCGATGTTCTCGTTGCGCTTGACTTTTAAGCGATAGGTTTTGGAGGCAGTACCGTCGTATGACTTGGTGACGAACGTAATAAGGCTGTTGCCCATCGGTACCGTAGCCGTTATCAGTTGCCCACTCGATACAACTTTATCATTTACGAGAATGTTACCTTTTCCGCTTTTCATCCGCGGCTGCAGCTTGATCGTATCAACTTCGGAATTAAGCTTTACCTCGTAATCGTACTTGTTGCTATCGAATTCGATATTCGACCGACCGCCGGTAACGGATAACTCCGACAACGCAGCTTCACTATTCTCATTGATTACTGTAATTGCACTTGTTGCCTTATAAGAACCATCGGACGAAGTGACTGTAATCGTAGCTATACCCGGAGCGATTGCCTCCACTTTGCCTGTTTGGTCAACTTTTGCTACGGCGGCGTTGCTGCTCGACCACGATACTATTCGATTCGAAGCGAGCGGCGGTTCGACTTCTGCTGTCAACCGCATTACATCTCCCGCATAAAGCGATGCCGCAGGCGGGCTGACATGAATACCCGTTACGGGGACAATCGTCTGCTCGACTTGAATTTTAGCGAACGATTTGAAGTTCCCGTCAACCGTTATCGCCGTAACATATGCCGTTCCGCCGGCAACAGCCGTGACTTTACCGTTCGCATCGACCGTGGCGATGCTTCGGTTGGACGTTACCCAGCGTACGCCTTTTTCGGTAGCTGACGCTGGCGATACATTCGCTTGCAGCGTTTGCGTCTCTCCCGCTTTCAAATTCACAACCTCAGGGACACTAACGGAACTTGCCGCGACGTATCCGCTTCGAACTTTCGTCTTATCCAGCCGGAACAAATCGGCGACGCCGCCCTTTAACTCCACGTCCAGCTCGTAGCGGTTTCCGCCGAGGGACTTTAGAGCGACCGGCTCCACCTTGCCCGTATCTCGACTCACCTTCTCCAGCGCTTCCGGAGCATAGGCTGCCAAGTTCAATTCAAGAACGATCTTTTGTTTCGTTTCATCTCCGGACCCGTGTTGATCCGCAGGTAATTTTCCGTTCCCCGACGTCAGCCCGTTCATAACCATGAAATATTCCATATCTGAGCTGCCGAAGAACGAGTCCATTCCCGGCAATGGTTCGAAATAACCGATTAGCGCGTCGCCGTTCAGTCTATCGTTCTCCGAACCAAGGTTTTGAACGGAAACGTTCCTCAAGTAAGAGTGCTTCGACCGGTCGTTCGCATCGAAGACGGACGTCTCCCTCGGAAGTTTGTTGCTCGCTGGCTTGCCATTCTCCATATGCTGTCCCGGTACGATATTGACGTCCGTACTGTTCAAACGAACGAGGTGAGGGCCTAAATTGCGGATTTGCCGTGCCATCTCGGCATATTGATCGTATTGCGCCGTCGGTTTGCGATCCTTATCGAACAAGATGAATACGTCCGGATTGTCGTATTCCCAACGGAACAGGCTAAGCCACTTGCCCCCCAGCGTCAAAGTAGCAAAGGGCATGCCGTTGATCTGAGATTCCGTAATTCGATAGGTTCCCGTGGCGCCCCCGGTTGACCCGGTTTGGAACCCGAGCAGGTATTGACCGAACGCGATCGGGCTCCGCCCCGTACTGTCGTAGCCTCGCAGCGCAAACGTCCGTTGATCGTTAATATTGTCGACGATCGACTTGAACAGATTGTTATCGGTTCCCGGGATCGTGAACATGTAATCGTCGTACGTGAGCAAATCAGGTTCAGCTGTACGCATATATTCCTCGTAATTGTCGCGCTGCCACTGATGGGACTGCTGATTGCTATGGACGAGCACATCCGGATACTTGTCGTGGCTAACTTGGAACCACTCCGCGAACGCCTTCACTATGTCCGGGCTATAGTTTTGTTCGTCTCCGATCGAGACTGTGACCAAATCATCGACATGTTCTAATTGTTGCGCGGTTAGATAGCCGTTATTCTTGACTTCGACCGGCGGCCCCGAGTTGAGACCCCCTCCTCCAAACTCCCCCATCACGAACGACCATTGCATGCCATCCACGCTATTGAAGAGAGTCTCATTAAACCAAGGCGATTCGTAAAAGGTCGCCGTCGTAAAATGGCTGTTCTCCCACTCCTTCTGCGATGCATATTTACGGCCGGTGTCTTCGGTCGGCATCCAAGTTTGCATCTGCAGTCCTTTATCGATGAGTACCCGGCTGGCGCGAGACAGCGTCTTCGGAGGCAGCACCGTTACCGTCCGAACTTTCGCCACGGATTCCCCCTTGGTGTTCGTCACGGTATAACGGACCCGATAGATTCCGCCCTTGCTCGTATCGACCTGACCTGAAGTTTGGATGCTCACGGTCAAGTCGTCTCCGTTGACATCCGAAGCCGTCGCGCCCTTTTCCGTATAAGTTTCGTTTAGCGCCAGCGTCATGTCAGATTCACCGTTCAAACGGATGGAAGGCCAGACAAAGCCTGGTGCTTCACGCATCTGATCTTCTGTTAACGCAACATCGTACATTTGCAGCTCATCCACGTATCCCGGCCATGCGTTATACGTTTCCGGGAACTGGTCTGCACCGATTATGATATGATTTTGATTAGAATTCATCTCAGTATTGTATGATATCGTTTCCACATTGCCGTTAACAAAAAGCTTTATTTGATCAACATCGCGAACGAGCCCGACATGATACCATTTCTTCGGCTCGATCGGCGTTGAACCGATCGTCGTCGTATTCCCTAATGAAGATTGCAATCTACCGTCCGCTCTCCGAGACAGCAGCGTCAACCCGGATTTCTCGCCTTGTTGCTGAAGCAACACGACTTCCCGGTTCGTAAAGGTTGAATTAAAATAGACAAGCAGGCTGATCGAAAAATTGCTCCCCGTGTCGATCAAATGATCGTTCGGCACGGTCGCATAGCTGTTGTATCCGTTGAACAGCATCGCATTGCCGAATTTGCCGCTACCCAGTGCTGCATTGCTGGCAATCAAATTATTCCGCGAATAGGTGTCCGGCGACATGTTGTCTTTCATCGTCTCGAATTTCCATTCCCCGACAGGGGTGGGAGTAAGGCTTCCCACTTCCGCAGATGCGCGGGATAAGCCGTTGCCGATTGGCAAGCCCAAACTACTTAAACATAAACTGAGCACCACAACAATGCTAATCCATCTGAAGCGTTTCATTTTCGTCGATCTCCTCCTTGGCCTACTGGTAAATAAACAATCGATATTGCAAAATCGATTTCCCTTGTTTCACCTTCCTTTCGCAAGAAATAATAACGCTTTCATGAGGGAGTGCTAGCAAGCGGGCAGGGTCTGCCAAGCGTGTAATAACACCCTTATTTTTCATTATACAAATCCCCGCCTACAACGTCTTGTCTGAGAATGCGACAGATTTGCATAGTCCGAAAACAATTTCCGTTGTCAGAAATCCCCTGTACGGTGAACTTCGCAATGTTCATCGTCTTTTTGAGCTCGGGGAAAGATGTCGCATTTTTAAAGTCATCTTCGTCACGTTAAACAAAAACTACGATGGCACAATCGACTAAAAAAAGTCGATATGCAGCGGAATAGCGCTATGGCACAGTTTTATTCGTCCCGAAATGGCTTCGGCGGTGCGAATAAGACGGTGGCATAACGTTATTGGTATTCCACAGAAGTATATTAGGGGGTTCTTGTATGGAATAACGTTACGCCGTAGCCTTATTTGTTCTTCAACAGGCACCGGAGCTGTCGATAGGGTGATCCCGTAACGCTATTCTCTCCCACGGGGCTTTCGCTTGTTTGTGAATTGTGCCGTCGGGCCACACAAAAAAACCGGAGAGCTGTCGCTCCCCGATTCCTTATCTATCGTCACTATTTTGGGGTCATAATTCCAATACTAACATCTCGGTGCGCATGCCCCTCAGCTTCTCCTTGCTTGCTTCCGCTTCTTCCGTATTTCCTTGTACAAGAGCCTCATGAAGGACGGCAAGCTCGTAGTCGATTTCAAGGCGAAGAACGCCCGCTCGTTGCTCGGCTCTTTTGGACTTGAACGCCTGAACCATGTCTTCGATCGTCACCTGAGGACGCTTCTGAAAAATAATCCGATGTTCCATGCCGGACACCTCCACGAGACGGATAATTTCGCCGAACATAATGTTCTCAATTCTGAGCACTTGATGATCGTGAATTCTCTTGACGACGGCGTGACCGCGGGAGCTGTTAATGAGCTTCTCGATCCATTGCGCCAGCCTCTCATCCTTGACCACATAATCCCCGACGAGCTTGTAACGCCCGAGTACCCGGAGAAAACGAAGCTTCAGCAGCTTACGGCCCGTGCGGACGGAAACGATGAAGTGATGATCGTTCTCGTTCCAGTAAAGCGAGTAACCTTCCTGGATGAGTTCCCGGATCAAATTCTGAATTTGGCGACGATCGAAACGAAGCTCCAGATTGCAATATTCCACTTCATGGCTGCGGTTCACGGCCATCCCTCCTCCTGCAATTCGCATGGTTTGAGATATTGACCGAATTGTCTGACTATTGTGGCTTACTTCTATCTTATACTCCATCTTATGTTATGGCAACTTGGTTTCTGACTATTTTCTGGCGGAACGGCTGGTAAATGTTGCGATGGACGTCACCGAACTTCTTGCAACAAGCCTCGGATTGAGTAAAACTCGCAGCGTGTTGCCATTCGGATCGGAAAGACGACGGCGAAGCGTCTCCAAAACAACTGTGCCAACGTTCTCGCGAGGAAAATGGATGGTCGTTAATGGCGGTTCGTACCATTGCGCCGCCTCCAGATTATCAAACCCGATCAAAGAAACTTTGCCAGGCACACTGATCCCGCGGGAAGTTAATAAACTGCCCACGCAAAAAGCGAGCGGGTCGTTCGCGCAGAAAAATGCCGTCGGTAAATTTTCGAGATCTAGTTGATTATGAATCGCCCCATAATAATCAACTTTACTGTCAGCTGCTCGCAGACGAAGATCATAGATAAATCTTTCTTCAAGTTGAAGTCCATAATGCTGCATAGCATCCATGAATCCATGACCGCGTTGCCTGAAGCTCGGCGCCAAGCTGTTATCGCCGATAAACCCGATTTGTCGATGCCCATTGTCGATCAGATGTTTGACAGCGAGAAAGGCGCCTGCATAGTCGTTAGCCCCGATTGAATCAATGTGCGGAACGACATCATATTCATTGTCGATGGCAATAGCTGGAACACCTTTACGAAACAGTTTTAGCGCGAACGCTTCCGGAATGAGTCCGAACAGCAAGTAAACATGCGGTTTAATAATCGGTAATTTGGGCATTTGCTTCAGTTCCGCATCGATCGGCCACAAGTCCAAAGTGCATCCGCCGGCCTTAAGTTCGCGATCGAGCGACATATAGATGGGAGCAAAGTGGGGATCGGCTAGATTGCTCCTGTCCACGACTAATAAAACGTTTATAGGATTACTCGTCCCCTCCTCGAGAACTGTTCCATTGAGCGGTTTTCTTCTTTTGTCGTAACCAAGCTCGGCCGCTGCTTCATTGACTTTACGGCGTGTTTGCTCCCCAATACCCGGATTACCGCTTAATGCTTTGGATACGGCGGCTGTCGACAACCCCAGTTTCTGCGCAATGTCGAGAAGCGTAATTTCTTTTCTTTTTTTCACCCTAACGACAACTCCCGTCATCAATACGTATATTCATCTTATGTTAATCTAACATAAATTAATATAAATTAACCTTTGATTTACTTAATATTAATTTAATATGATGAAACTATATACTATCTCCGTTTCCGATCAGGAGGACGAACATGATAAAAACAATCGACCTTAACGGTGCTTGGCTCTTAAACGGGATCGACGAGTCAGCCCGCAAAGCGCCCATTGCCATCGAGGCACAAGTGCCCGGCCATGTACATCAGGATTTGGAACAAGCAGGTCTGATCCCGGATCCTCGTATTCGAAAAAACGCCGATTTATGTCAATGGGTCGAGCACATGCAATGGACGTATACGAAAACGTTCGAGCTTGCCGAGCTGAGCGAAGGCGCCCCTGTTCTCGCATTCGAAGGGCTGGACACGTTCTCGGACATTTATTTGAACGGCATTTGGCTCGGTACAACCGATAACATGTTTTGCAGCTACCGATTTGAAGTGGCCGGAGTGCTGAGATTGGGCACTAATGAAATTCAAGTTAAATTTAAGACCATTGAGAGCTCGCTATCCGGGAAGCCGTATGCCGACTATCCCGCCGCCTTCTCTAACGAGCGTGTGTATGTCAGGCGTATGCAGTGCACGTTCGGATGGGACTGGGTTCATCGTTTGGTTAGCTACGGCATTTGGAAACCCGTCCGTCTCCTGTTCGAACCTTCTGTTTCAATTCGGGATACTTTCGTATACACGCGTGCATTGGATGCGAGCGGGGCATCCCTCCGTTATACGCTTGAAGTTCGGCGTCGCACATCCGAGCCTGTCAAGGCACGGATAAACATTCACACCCCCGATCTCCATGCTGTATGGCAAACAGAAAAGCCAGTTTACGGCGACAAACTGGAGTTGGACGTTTCCTTGCGCGAACCGCAGCTTTGGTGGCCGTCCGGATATGGGGGTCAACCTTTGTATATAGTCGAGACGACCCTTTACTCCGCTTCGGGAAACGAAATCGAAACGCGAAGCGATTCATTCGGCATTCGCACCGTCAGAATCGAGCAATTGAAAGATCAACCAGGCAGCCCGGAAGAAGAAATGACGAGCGGTTTGAGGCAAGCTCACCCTCAATGGGATCGAAATGGAAATACAGCCGGCAGCAGCTTTACTTTGATCGTTAACGGCCGTCCGATCTTCTGCAAAGGTGCGAACTGGGTACCTGCGGATCCCTTTCCGTCCCGCATTAGCGAACGGCATTATGAGCACCTTCTCCAGCTCGCTCACGACGGACATATCACCCTTTTGAGATGTTGGGGCGGCGGCATTTACGAATCCGAAGCCTTTTGGAAGTCATGCGACAAACTCGGCATACTTGTGTGCCAAGACTTTATGATGGCTTGCGGCTCTTATCCCGACGGCGATACCGAATGGACTAGTTCCTTGCGCTTGGAATTCGAATCGGCCATCCGCACGTTGAGACAGCATCCAAGCTTAGTGTGGTGGAATGGCGACAACGAAAACGGGCTTTTCGACGATGAAGACAATGCTGCCTATCCTGGCAGAAAGATCGCAGAGACGATCACGGGGCGTCTTTGTGCCGAATTGGATCCTTCGCGGCCGTTTACGCCAACGAGTCCTTTCGGGGGCTCCCCCAACCTTTCGTTTACGATTGGAACGAGCCATCATACCGGAATCATGCTGGAAATGTTCGATTATTTACGCGCCCATGATTTACGAGATTATCGGGAATATTTTGCTTCGTTTGTTAGCCGGTTTTGTTCGGAATTCCCGATGTTCGGTACGCCTGAAAAACATACGTTGCTCAAATTTATGACTTTAGAGGATCTTAAGGACCCTGCCTATGAAATGCTGGAGTATCATACTAAAAACCATCCGGGATTAACCGATTTCTCGCTGTTCAAAGTTCTTCTCATGCTTGCCGACAAATTGATGCCGCCATTTTCCACCGTGATGGAACAAATCGAGAAGATGTCTTTCGTGCAGCACGAACTGACGCGTCTGGTTGTCGAAGCCTACAGAAGACAGCGCCATTACGCCAGCGGTATATTGTTTTGGATGTATAATGATTGTTGGCCGGCAAGCGGATGGAGTCTCGTCGATTATTACGGTTACCCGAAAGCCGGCTATTACGGCCTGAAAGCTGCGGCCAAACCTGTCATTTCCTCTATTGCGCATGACAAAGCGAACGGCGCATTTCAGTTTTGGGTGTGCAGCGACAAGCCGGAGGACATTCGGGGCCGAGGACGGTTGCGTGTACTCTCGCTAGACGGAGTCGATCATCATGCGGAGAAATGGTCCAAAGAAGCGGCTTTCATTGTACCTGCAGGTACATCGAGGCAGTTGGATACGATTGCCGATGAAACGCTGTTGCCTTTACTGGATAACCGGCATATTCTTGTCATGGAAATCGAGGGTGACTTCGGAGCCGACCGTAGCGTATGGTTCAACGGGTTGCCTTCTGAAATGTCTTTAACGCCATCAGGCGTACAAATTGTCACGCAAGACGACAATTCATTAGTTGTCAGCTCGGAAAAATTCGCAAAAGCCGTTCATCTGCACGGCGAACTCGTATTCACTGACAATTATTTCGATCTGTTGCCGGGAGAAACAAGAACGATCGGCTATCATGCTATCGACGGCAGTAAAGGCCACGTTAAACCAACTATCGAATTATTCAGCTGGAATTAGGAAAGTTTCGCATGGTTCGGAGAATAAAAATACAGACTGTCGAGATTTCCTCGACAGTCTGTACCCCTGGAATCCGAACGATTAAGCTCGCCACTAGAATGCAAGCGCCAGCTCGCGCGCTTTGTTCATGGCTTCTACCTTGATCGCTTGTGCCCTCTCCGGCATTTGGTTATGACCTTCAACAAACAGTCCTTCCAAGGTTGATATGCCAAAAAACCTCATCACGACATCGAGATGGAAATGCCCCGCCTCCACTGCTGCATTCGGGCCGCCGGAATAAATTCCTCCTCTCGCTTGAATATGCAGTGCTTGCTTGCCTCCCAACAACCCAACTGGCCCTTGGTCCGTATATTTGAACGTCTTGCCTGCAACTGCAACGGCATCGATATACGCTTTCATTAACGGAGGGTACGAAAAATTCCACATCGGCGTCACGAATACGTATTTATCCGCTTCTACAAATTGATCTACCAGTTGTTGAAGCCTTTCGACTTTATGTTTTTCCTCGGGGGTTAAAAGATCCGATCCGGTCCCCGCCCCCAATTTGCTCCATCCGCTGAATACATCTTTATCCAACATGGGAATGTCCGCTTGATATAGATCCAGCACAATTACCGTATCATTCGGATGTCCCTTACGATAAGAATCGATAAATGCTTGCGCAGCCGCCAAACTGGCGGAAGACGATTCATCAAGCGGATGGGCCTGGATGCAAAGAAGTGTTGACATACTGAATTTTCTTCCTTTCAATAGAATTTGCGAGACAAACTCATCTTATCTCCAGAGCCAGCATCCAGGGAGTTCCCAAGACAACAAGCTTATTCTGAAATCGATGATGCCTGTTCCAGGTACCGATACGATGGAAAAACTGAAAAGGTTATCCCATAACGACTCGGATTAGGCTATAGTCCAAAGACATCCGCATGTATATTTGAATTGCCGGATGTGTTATACTGTGTACACAATAAACAATTTCGCAAGTGATTTTACGGAGGAACACGAAGATGCGCAACGGAGACGGTATGGACAACGCAGAGCTGCAAAACTTGCCGAACGGAGTATTGCTCAGTTGGGGATTCGTCAAACAGCAAAGGCGGGGTCCGAAGGGCGAATTAAGCGTCAAACAAATCGTTGAAGCGGCGATCGCCATTGCCGATAAGGACGGGATTTCCGCTGTCTCCATGAGTCGGATTGCCCAGTCATTGGGGTTCTCGACGATGTCGCTCTACCGCTATATCGACAGCAAAGAAGATTTGCTGACGCTGATGCAAGACACGATATGCGAAATTTCGATTCCGCCGGACGAGCCAAACAAAGATTGGCGTGAAATGATGCGTGAATATGTCCGCGCAACGGTCGGCGTTTTTCTCAAGCACCCTTGGTTTGGAGATCTCCCCGTATCCGGCGTGCCGCTCACGCCGAACAACCTCCATATTGTGGATTGGGCGCTTCGTTCTATGAGGGAATTGCCGTTGAACGATTACGAGAAATTGTCGATGGTGTTATTATTAAGCAGCTATGCTAGATCTTCAGGCCTGATTATGCGGGACATGGACCGCGCCGTTCAGCAGGGTTCGGCTCCTGAAGCTTTCAGCGGGAACGTCTATACCGACGCGCTTAAAACGTTGGTTACCCCGGAACGATTTCCAGATTTAAGCCCGATCGTCCAATCAGGCGTATACACGGAAGAAAACAACTTCGACACACCGGTTAACAATGATTTCGATTTCGGATTGGAACGGATTCTTGACGGGATCGAGCATTATTTATCGTCTAAGACTAAAAATCCTTCATGATTCACCATGAAAATGGCGACGCAGGAATGTTCTCCTGACGTCGCCATTTGTATTTAATCTCCTTTTTACCTGCGCCCAGCTTTACGATTAAAGGAATACATACACCAAACGATCGAAGCCAGAGCAATTACAGCGCACCAGGCTATAGATAACCAGGCGCTATTATGGATCGGGGTTCCGGTAAGGAGCCCTCTAATCGTTTCAATGACAGGGGTTATCGGCTGGTTATCGGCGACTCCTCTCAGCCAAGCCGGCATCGTGTGCGTCGGCACGAAGGCGCTCGAAAGGTATGGAAGGAACAGCAGAATAAAGCCATATCCGCTCGCAGCCGCCGGGTTTCTCGTCGCCGATCCGATTGCCGCAAACAGCCACGTAAAGCTTACAATAAATAAGGTAATAATGCCGATAGCGCCAAGCCATTCCAGGAAACTCCCGGAAGGCCGGAATCCAACAAGAAGAGCGACTCCAATGACAATGCCCGTCGTGCACAAGTTCCGGATGACGTTGGCCACGACATGCCCGGTAATGACGCTCAGACTGCGAAGCGGCATCGTACGGAACCGATCGATAATGCCATTGGACATATCATCGGCCACGCTTACTGCGGTTGAGGACGAGCCAAATCCGGCACACAGCAAAATAATGCCCGGCACGACATAGTCTACATAGTTGCCGGTTGGATCCAGCGCCCCGCCGAACACATAGGTGAACAGCAGCATGAGCATGATCGGCAGCATGATCGAAGTCATTAGAGCTTCAATATTCCGAATGCTGAGGCGGATGCTTCGCCCGAGAAGGATCGTGTTAGTCGTTAATAACGATACAGGTTTAATCGCCGTTTGCCGGGTTGTCATGATACGGATTCCTCCTGATTGGTATTGGACGTAAAGGCAAGAAACACGTCATCCATGCTCGGTTTGCGGATACTTACATACGTGCTCTGAGGGAATGTGGTTGTCAGTTCATTCAGTTTTTGCTGGATGTCAGCCAAATTTCCATTCGTAGGAATCGTACGTATGATCTCTTTATTTTCATTGTGCAACTCAATCATTTCTCCTCCTATTCGTGACTTTAGTTCCTCGGCCGTGCCTTGTGCGACAATACGCCCGCCGTTAATGACCGCAATTTGGTCGGCTAACTGATCGGCTTCCTCCAAATACTGCGTAGTCAGGAACACGGTGATCCCCTTTTGCTTCAAGATCAATACTTTTTCCCATAACACCCGCCTGCTCATCGCATCCAACCCTGTTGTCGGTTCGTCCAGGAATATGACCGGTCGATCGACGACGAGACTAATGGCCAGATCAAGCCTGCGTCGCATGCCTCCCGAGTAGGTTTTTACCCGTTTGCCGGCTGAAGCTTCGAGATCGAATTGTTGCAATAGCTCGCCGGCGCGGGTGCGCGCCATAGCCGCCGATAGGCCGGATAATCTGCCGATCATCCTCAAGTTCTCCTCCCCCGTCAGCTCGTTGTCAACGGCTGCGAACTGACCCGTGAGACTGATCGATCGCTTGACGTCGGCTTTCTTCGTAACAACATCGTATCCCGCGATTTTTGCTGTTCCTTCGTCCGGAGAGACAAGCGTAGTCAAAATGTGGATCAACGTTGTTTTTCCCGCGCCGTTGGGGCCGAGAAGCGCAAAGATGGTGCCGGAAGGAACGGATAGATCGACACCGTTGAGTACAACTTGCTTACCGAACTGCTTGCGTAAACCTTTTACTTCGATCGCTAAATGGTTCATTGGTTTTCTCCCTTCAGTTGACAATTAACTGTGTATATAATAAACAGATGATTATGTAAACAGTATATGTAATACTCAATTATTTTGCAATACATTTATTTTGAAATTATTCCGACGAAGAAATGCAGTCTTATCGGGAGTTCGTCGGCGAGCAAGCCGCTTGAGCTTGCCCGGCAAGTTCCCGGATGGTACACTTTTCGAAAAAGACGCACAAGATGAGGAGAAACCCGTCATGACCATCGCCCTATCCCCGACGGATCGCTTTACCGGTTTTCGCGACAGCGACTTTGAAGTATTCGAGATTGAAGGTCTCGAAGCAAGAATGGAAGCATTGATCGATCTAGTACGCCCGAAGTTCCATGCTCTGGGCGAGACGATAGCCGCCTCGCTCTCAACTTTGACCGGCGAAGAAATGTTCGTTCACGTCGCTAAACACGCCCGCCGCACGGTTAACCCGCCGAACGATTCCTGGGTTGCGTTCGCCAACAACAAGCGCGGCTACAAAGCCCATCCTCACTTCCAGATTGGACTGTGGTCCACGCACGTCTTCATCCAGTTCGCGATCATCTACGAATGTCCGGGCAAAGAAAATTTCGCGGAGAGGGCGCTTGCAGAGCTTAGTTCGCTTCGCCGGGCGATTCCGGACGACTTCGTCTGGTCGAAGGACCATATGGTGCCAACCGGGTTGCGCCACGGTGATCTGTCCGACGAAGAGCTGGCCGACCTGCTGCACCGACTGAAAACTGTCAAAGCGTCCGAGCTGACCTGCGGTATTCATATCCTTCGGGGTGACCCGATTCTCGCCGACGGAGATGCACTTCTGCACCTCGCAGAGCATACGTTCCGTACGTTGCTTCCGCTCTATCGCATGGCTTAACGAATCAAGCAAACACGCCTTCGGCGTCCTCTCGGCGCCGGAGTAGCTTTGCGTAGACGATTCAGGAAAGCATAAACGTGAAACTTATACTTTCTGAATCGTTGAAAAAGGACCTCAGTCCCCACTTTGCAGTGGTTGGAGACTGAGGTCCTTTTGTTTGAGTGCTTTGCGCTTTATTGCGCCGCTGCTTCGCGGATGGCCGCCGCGCGGGATTTGCGCTGACGTGCGGACTTCCGGAAGTAGAACAGTTCGTAGATACACGGCACGATGACGAGCGTCAGCAGCGTCGAGACGACCAAGCCGCCGATGACAACGATCGCGAGGCTCTTGGAGACGATGCTTCCGCTCTCCGCCGAGCTGAACACGAGCGGCAGCATCGCGCCTACAGTCGCGGTTGCCGTCATCAGAATCGGACGCATCCGAATGCCGGCCGCTTCGATCAGCGCTTCGCGAATCGTCATGTTTTTGTCGACTTCGTTGTGGCGCACCCGGTCGATCAACACGATCGCGTTCGTGACCACGATGCCGACGAGCATGACGACGCCGAAGATCGCCGTGAAGTCCGGCGTAATACCGGTAACGATCAGACCGAGAACGGCGCCGATCGGGATGAAGAAGATCGAGAAAATGATGGCCAGAGGCGCCTTGATCAGCTTAAACGTGAACACCATGATCAGGTAGACGATGCCGATCGAGACAATAAGCATCGAGAACAGGCTGGACATGTCTGCCGATTGGTCCGCAGACGCGCCGCCGACGTCGATCGTCACGCCTTCCTGCGCCTTGACTTCCTTCACTTGCTTGTTGATTTCCGCGCCGACTTTAGACAACTGAGACGGTTCAACAGACGCCGATACGCGGATATAGCTTTTGCCGTCCTTGTGGAAGTACGACGTCGCCTTCTCTTCCTTCACCCATTGGGCGACCGAAGACACGGGAGCCGGACCGGCATCGGTCATGACGGTCAAACCGTTCAACGCGCTTTCGGAATCAGGCTTCATGATCGGCTGCAACATAACCGGAACCGACTGGTTATCGATCGTGACGGAGCCGATCGGCACTGCGTTCAGCATGCCTTGCAACTGTTGAGCGATATCTCCGGCTTTCGCTGTCGCAGGATCGACTTTCAAGGTGTACACCGTTTTCTTCTCTTGCTGGTTGCTTTCCACTTTCAGAACGTCTTTCACCGGTTTGATTTTGGCCATTACTTCTTCGGCCGTCTTACCGATTGCATTCAGATCATCGCCTGTAATATCGACAATGACTTGCGTCGAGCTGCCGCCGGACAAGAACGTTCCCGTTCCCGACGTAATCTCGCCGCCAGGGTAGTTGGACGCCTGCGCTTTGATGTCTTCCATCGTCTTCTCAGCGTCGGCGCCGTCTTTCATTTTCAACATATACGAGACGAGCGTCGGAGAAGATACCGAGCCGTATTTGGCAGCGTCGGCGCTATTGCCGTTCGACATCGTCACCCACTCGACGTCTTCGCGCTTCATCAAATATTGCTCAAGCTTCGTACCGTTCTCCAGCACCTGAGCAACCGGCGTATCCGGTTTGTATTGGAGCGATACGCTGACGTTCTCCGCGCTTGATGAATCGATCGCGCCTTTCGGCATCGCCATGTACGTGCCCAGCGAACCGATTAACAGCACGATAACGATAACGATCGGAATCCACTTGAATCTCAAGTTCCATTCGAGGAACTTCGTGAAGCGACGTGACGGCTGATGTTCCTTGATCGTCGAGTTTCTCAATATTCTGGAGCTCATAAGCGGGATGACGGTCAAAGCGACGATCAGCGAAGAGAGCATCGCATACGTCATCGTCAGCGCGAATGGAAGCAAGAACGACTGCAGTCCGCCTCTCAGCAAGCTGATCGGCAAGAAAACGCAGATTGTGGCCAGAGTCGACGACGTAATGGCGCGAGATACTTCTTTGGTCGCGTCGATGACGACATCGATGGAAAACTTCTCTTTCTGAAGTCTGCGGAAAATGTTCTCGATAACGACGATACTATCGTCGACGAGCCGTCCAACCGCAACCGCAACGCCGCCGAGCGTCAAAATATTCAGCGTAATGCCGGACAGATCGAGCAAATAAAGCGTCATAGCAAGCGACAGAGGAATCGAAACGATTGTAACGAGCGTCGCGCGGACGTTGCGCATGAATATCAATATAACGATGGTCGCAAGCAACGCGCCGATAAGCACTTCGCGAATCATGCTGTTAACGGAGTGTACGACTTGCTCGGATGTGCTGATGTAAACGATCAAATTCATTTGCGACTTCGAATCGTCGTTGTACTTCTTAACGATTTTGTCGACTTCGCTGCCGACTTTAACCGCGTTGGAATTTGCGCCCTTGGAGATGATGAAGTTAAGCGCATCTTTGCCTTTCATGCGGAACAAGCTTTCCTTGGAATCGTCGTAAGTGACCGTTGCGACGTCTCCAAGCTTTACACCTTTGGCGATCGGCAGCTGCTTTAACGTCTCGACATCGCTCAGCGTCGCGGAGACGTTCAGGTTGACGATCTGGCCGTCCAACGTGCTTTCGCCGACGGATGCAGACGCGCTGCGCCCTTGCAGTACGCCGTACAGCGATTGTACCGGCACGTTCTTCGCCGTCAGCTTGGCGATGTCGGGCACAACCGTAATTTTCGGTTCCGACTTGCCCGACATTTGTACGCTGCCGACGCCGTCAATCGATTTCAATTCATCGAGCAATTGCTGCTCCAGCTTTTCCTTCTGCGCGTCCGTTACCCCGTCTGCGAACGTTGCCGTGAGGAACGAGATCGGAATCATCGCCGTGTTGAACTGCACGACATATGGAGGCGATACGTTGGCCGGAAGCTTGACGGCAGCTACCGCCTTCTCTACTTCCTGCTTCGCCTCTTTCATGTTCGTGTTGGAATCGAAGTTCAAGTTCACTTGGCTGAAGCTGTCTCCCGATGTGGAGAAAATGTTCGTTTTCCCTTTGATCGAAGTGAGCGCTTGCTCCAGAGGCCCCGTTACTTCTCGATCCATCGAAGAAGCGTCATAGCCCGGCCCGATGACCGAAACGGTTACTTGCGGGTTGTCCGCCTCCGGCAGAAACTCCCTTGGCAGATTCGTATAACTCATAATTCCCATCGCGAGCACCATAATGACAATGACAATCATGGCCGCCTTATTGCGGAATGCTCCGTTGATCAAGCTCTTCACTTGTATGATTCCCCTTCCAATCCATAGTTTGCTGTCATCTAGCATAACGTTTTCTTAATTTTGTGAAAAACGACTCCAGACCGGACTTGAACCTAGACTAAAGTCTGATCTCACCTCCTGCCGAAGACGCCCTTTCTTTTCCAAGAATAAAGGGCGAATATGAACGGAGTATGAACTTCGACTAATTCAGCAGCCATTTTTCAGCTTCTTCTTTGCTTTCATACAATCTGAAATGGTTGCCTGCGTTCGTTTCCGCAGCCATTTCTTTGAATTTACCTTTATCCATTGTCTCCTGAGGAATGATTGCAGCAACTTTAATCCCATAGTTAATAAATTTTTGAATCATATTACCGGCTAATTTGGTTTTAAGCTTGAAAAAGTCTTCCGATAAGACTGCATCGTGTATCATAAGCGCGTTTATCCCATGCTCCCAGCACAATGAGATCAGATCAAGTGCATCGTGTTCTGTACTTAATGGTTCAGTTGTAGAAATGATCTCAATATACTTTTTGCTCTCCAATTCTCTAATTTGGACGTTCATTGTCTGTTTCCTCCCCTACTTCGTTCTCAAGCAACTTCTGACGTGTTTCGCGGATCCATATAAGCTCATTATTATAGGTTGATATTATATTTGCTGAAATCATATCCCATATTAAGCTTTCCCTCGCGCTTCTATTAGGCGAATGAAGGGCACGTCTGTTTTTCTCGTTCTGCATCATCAACTGCAGTTTGATCTCATTTTCATAATTAGAGAGCATCTCGCTTAATTGTTGATTGCTTAACAGATCCGACCATGCAAGCTGCACCAAAAATGTTTTTTTGATCTCGGGAGCTTCCGGTGATGACATCAGCCATTTTTTTAGTTCTAGAAGTCCTTCTTCTGTTATGGAATATATCTTTTTTGAAGGAGAGTTGGTCTGGTGAACCACTTCGCTCGTTACCAAACTTTCCTCTTCCATATTCATTAGCGCTTTGTAAATTTGATTATTATTACCGGACCAATACATGAAAGAGGAATCCTCAAAAATCTTTTTAAGTTCATATCCCGTTGAGGACTTCCAACTCAATATGCCAAGTATGGCTGATTGAATAGACACGATTTCACCCCATTATCAATAACATAGGTTAAAAGTAACATATGTTACTTCGTTCGTCAATTTGATAAAAAAAACGACCGAAAGGTTTCCCCCTCAGTCGTTTCGGAATTTTGTATAAAATGTCTCGATTCGAGATCAAGCCGCGCTCGCTTTCACGCGGTCCTGGCTGCGGAATTGGGCGAGCAGGCCGAGCGCCGCCAGCGACAATACACCGGACGCGACGAATGGCAGCCAGTTGGCAGCGCCGAGCAGCGCTGCCCCAAGAACAGGGCCGACGATACGGCCGAGACTGTCCATCGAAGAGCTCAGGCCCGATGCAATGCCTTGGCCGACAGTTGTTTTCTGCGTAATCAACGATGTAACGCAAGGTTTGATCAGCGAGTTGCCGATGCCGAACACGCACAAGTAGACGGTAGCGATACCCCAACTGTTCGCAGTCAACAACAGGAAGAAACCAATTGCGGAAATGACGAGACCGATCGCAATGTAACGGCTCTCCTCGCCATTTTTGATTTTACGGCGAACGAAGCCGCCTTGGACGAGCGCTCCTGCCAAGCCGCAAAAGAAAAACATCATTCCGATCTGCAGCGGGGTTACCCCAAACTTATCCATTCCGTACAGTTGAAGCGTCGCTTCGAGTATCGCCAGAGAGAACGTCACGAAAAACGCGAGCACATATAGCGACTTCAGCGCGCCCTGGAACGCTGCCCAGCGCGACGTCTTCACTTTGCTGCTATTCGCCGCGCGCGCCTCAGGCGGCAGCGACTCGGGAAGTTTCAGCCATGCCGCGACAAATACAATAAAGGAAAGTGCGGCGGCCGCATAGAACGGCGTATGGATTTGAATCTCGCTAAGCAGTCCGCCGAAGCCAGGCCCGAACGTAAAGCCGAGCCCGATGCTCATACCGACGACCGCCATTCCTTTCGTTCGTTCCTTCTCGGTCGTAATATCCGCGACATACGCGACGATACAGGACACGACAGCCCCGGAAAACAAACCGCCGAGAATACGGGAGGCGTACATGATCGCCAAGTTGTCGCCCGACATTCCGAATAACAGGAAGCTGACACTGAATCCAAGCACGCCAATCATAATAACTGGACGACGGCCTATTTTTTCCGATACTCCGCCCCAGACCGGGCTGAGCAGGAAACTCATCAAGGAATAAATGGCGAGCATCGCTCCGGTGTGCCAATTCGCCGATTCTTTGCTCGCTTCGGATACGAGCTGCGGCAATACCGGAATGATGATGCCGAACCCGATAAAAACCGTAAAGAGCATAAGGCCAACAACTGCTAATTTGCTTTTCACGTTCATGTCCTCTCCTCTGATAGCTGTTGGAAACTTCGCCTGGCAAACAACATCATAATAATAAATGGTAGCATAACGCAGGCTTCGTTCCAAATCCTATCGGTGGCGTTTATGTGACAGGTTGATTTCCTCCCCGTTTTTGTTATACTCATGCTTGTTTATCGAATGATTTTCATCGGAAAGGCAGGGAACTTTACTTTGGATCATAATCGCACACCGCTGTTCGACGCGCTGCGTTCCCACGCGAAGCAGAATCCCGTACAATTCCACATCCCCGGCCACAAGAAAGGCGCGGGCATGGATCCTGAATACCGCGAATATATCGGCCAAAATATCCTCGACATCGACTTGATTAACATTGCGCCGCTAGATGACCTTCATCAGCCTGTCGGCGTTATTCTAGAAGCGCAGCAGCTCGCCGCGGACGCGTTCGGCGCAGATGCGACTTATTTCTCCGTGCAAGGAACAAGCACCGCGATCATGGCGATGATCATGTCCGTCTGCGGGCATGGAGACAAAATCATCATTCCGCGCAACGTGCATAAATCGATTTTGTCCGCGATCATCTTCACAGGCGCTCGCCCCGTGTTCCTGTCCCCTGTAAGGGATACGAACCTCGGCATCGACCATGGCGTCACGACGCGTTCGGTGCGCCGCGCGCTCGAACGCCATCCCGACGCCGCCGCCGTGCTCGTCATCAACCCGACTTATTACGGCGTATGCACGAACTTAAAGGAAATCGTCGATCTCGTCCATGAATACGATATTCCGGTTCTCGTCGACGAAGCTCACGGCGCTCTGATTCATTTCTCCGACGAATTACCGCTGTCCGCGATGCAAGCAGGCGCAGACATGGCCGCAACGAGCGTTCACAAACTTGGCGGTTCAATGACGCAAAGCTCCATTCTTAACGTGCGCAAAGGCCTCGTCAATACGCAGCGCGTGCAGACGATTCTCAGCTTGCTGACGACGACTTCGACGTCCTATCCGCTGCTCGCTTCGCTTGATACCGCACGCCGACAGCTTGCGATTCGCGGCAAGGAAATCGCCGAACGGACAGTTGCTTTGGCGAAGAGCGCCCGGGAGCAAGTGAACCGCATTCCTGGCTTGTATAGCTTCGGCGAGGAGCTGCTTGGGGATGAAGCGACCTACGATTACGATCCGACAAAGCTGGCGATTCACGTGCGTCACCTCGGCATTACCGGGTACGACGCGGAGAATTGGCTGCGCGAACATTACCGGCTCGAAGTCGAGCTTAGCGACATGTACAACATTTTGTGTCTGATCACTCCTGGGGACGACGAGGAATCGATCAACATCCTGATCGAAGCGTTAAACGCCATGTCCGACGCCTATCACTCGGAAACGAATGAAATTCAAGAAATCGTCGTCAAAATCCCGGAAATTCCCCATCTCGCTCTTACGCCAAGGGATGCGTTCTATGGGGAAACGGAGCTTGTTCCGTTCAAGGAATCGGCCGGCCGAATTATCGCGGAATTCATCTACGTCTACCCGCCGGGCATTCCGATTTTGCTACCTGGGGAAGTCGTCTCGCAAGAAAACATCGACTATATCGTCGATCACCTCGAAGTCGGCTTGCCGGTGAAGGGTCCTGAAGACCGCTCGGTCACGAATGTCAAAGTGATTATGGAAGAAACCGCCATCTCTTAATTGTCAGCATTACGGGAAAATGCTATCATGGGCGTGGGGGTGGAACCGATGAGTCAAAGCGCTTTCATCAAGCTGGTGCAAGGCTCGGCCGTCGCCGAGGTAGATGTAAACGGGGTGAAGGAACAGTTATCGCGTTACCGCGAGCAAATGACCCTTACCGGTCAACAGCTCGGCTGGGACTACGCCGAAGCGGCTTTCCCGTACCGAATCGAAAGCAAGCCCGAAGCGAACGACCAATGGTTCATCTTGAAAGGCCAAGTGCCGCAATATCGCTATATCGTCATCGGTACCGGATCGCGCGATGAAGACGGCGTTTCCGTGCCGTACATCCAGCTCGTTCTACCGGAAGGCTCCACGCACGGAGATAAAGCGAAAGCGAACGAACTGTGCAAATGGATCGGCAAGCAGTTGCAAGCTGAAGTGAAAATGTTTAACGGACGCACCATCTACTTCAATCCACGCAAATAAATTCGTTTTCCCATACGACCCAAAAAGCAGCAGCCGCTTTCCCAAAGGAAACGCGGCTGCTGCTTTTTTTTGGGGGGCGTGAGCCCGGTTTACGAAACGAAACTCGCTTAGGGACAGTTGCGAAATAACGTGAAGGATATCCCGTAGGATTTTGTCGGAGTACAAGGAAGCGAAACCGCCGCGTAGCAGAGCTACGCAAGGTTGAAGCTGACGCAGTAATCCGGCAAAAGACAAGGGATAGACGAACGGTCATTTCGTAACAGTCGCTTAGCCGTTGTCGTTCTCCAACGCGGCAAGCTCTTCATATACACGCATAACCGTTTCCCATTCCTGGTCGTCTTCGATATTGACGAGTACTTCGTCTTCTCCTTCTTGCTCGACACGGAAAATAACGCCGTCGTCTTCCGGATCGTTGCGATCCAGAAGTACAGCGTAGGCACGATCGTTCGATTCGAATGTATACACGAGCACCATCTCGTGTTCGTTGCCGTCCTCGTCCGTTACGATGAACACGGCTTCGTCGTGGTCATGGTCGCAGTTCTCGTCATGGATATGATCGCTCATGGCGAACCTCCGTTCAATCGTTGGAATTGTTGGTCTACTCACGTATCGTATCACTTCCGGTAACGAGGGTCAATCGAGACGTCTTTGTGCGAGTATAACAAAAACCGCTAGACGCCTGTGCGTTGTAGCGGTTTTCATTGCGCAGAGTTATTTGGAATTAATCACTTTCTCGGAGACGACTTGATAGGACGTTTCCCCTACCGGCCTCACCCAGAACCGGACCTTGTACGGTCCTGCCGAATCGAAGCTGTAGGAAATGTCCTTCATCGTAATCCAGAACGCTTCCTTGTCCGGAAAGTCGCTGTCGCCGAGCTTGCGGGACTCGATGAGCGTCTCGCTATCGTAAGGGTCGGAAATCGTCAGCTTCAACGCGTTGATATCCACTTTTAACGAGTCGACCTGAATAAACGTATTGAATTTCAGCTTCTTGTCTTTCGGCACGTCGCCGAAAATCGTACCGTCCCTGTAGCTCGTCAGCATATGAACGTTGGGCTTGTAAAAATCGAATTTGTTGTCGTCCTTCACGACGATTCCTTGAAGCCGATCGGCAATCACGTCGGTCGACACGTATGTCTTATTGTCTATGACGATAACACCGGACGATTCTGACTTCTTGTTTATCCATAGCCGCAGTTTCTGAGTCGCACCGTCCGCATAAGCGACGCTTCCCCAGATCAAACTTAAGGCTAGTGTTAGTAGAACGAGTTTACGGACTTTCATCATGAGCATCCTCCGTCTTCACCGTCTCGCATTCCATGTTTATAATCGGTTATACCACCCATGGAGCGAAAAGTTGCGCAGGTTCGGAGAAAATTTCCTTGTCGCTTTCTGGCGAAGCTTGCGCTTGCCCGGGAAATGGGGGAGCGGTTATTTCCGCGCCGTCATTTGAGGTAACGTCAGCACGCAGGGAACACCGTTTCCGACGGCTCCGGGCTCCCTCATCCTGGCCAAATAATCGAGGCCTCTCTTGCAGGGCGTCTTGCATACGGCGCACGTCTCGGAGGTGACGATTTTCATTTGCGGCCTCGCGGTTTCGGAATGCGCCTTTTTCTTCTTTTTGCTCGCCTTCGCTGCTGCCATCGGAATCTTCCTTTCGCTTCGCGCTGTACGCGGGAGTCACTCCCCCACAGCTTATGCGGCACATGCCCATGCCGCTACTGCAATGCGATTGCATTTTTCCAGTTGCCTCCTTACTTAACACAGCAGATTATGGTACATTGGTTTAAGCGTCGACATGCATGTTCCGTACAATGCGTAGGGGGAAGCTTAGTGAAAATTCAAATGCTGGGAACGGGAAGCGCCTTCGCAAAATCATTTGACAACAATAACGCTTTGCTAACGGTAGGCGAACGCAGGCTCATGATCGATTGCGGCATTACCGCTCCCAAGACGTTATTTCAACTTGGCTACACTTTTGGCGATATCGACGCGTTGCTGTTGACGCATATTCACGCCGATCATATCGGAGGCGTCGAAGAGTTCGCTTTCCAAATGAAATTCGTATACGGCCGCAAGCCGATATTATATATCGCCGACACGCTCATTGAACCGCTGTGGGAGCATTCTCTGAAAGGCGGCCTGCAGCAAAATCCGGGCGATACGTTGGCCGACTACTTTGATGTAAAGCCCCTTTCGGAAGGCGTCACGCACGAATTGTTGCCTGGTCTGCGCGCCGAACTGCTGCTTACGCGCCACATTCCGAACAAGGCCAGCTATTCACTGCTCTTGAATGATACGTTTTTCTATTCCGGTGACATGGTTTTCGATTTGGAATTGCTGGAATCGCTCGTGAACGAACGGGGCATCAATGTCATTTTTCACGATTGCCAGTTGCATCCACCTGGAGTCGTTCATGCGTGCCTGCCGCAATTGTTGACTTTGCCCGCCCATATTCAGCGTCTAACCTATTTGATGCACTACGGGGACGACCAACCTGATTTCGTCGGCCGTACGGGACTGATGAAATTCGTCGAGCCACACACGACATATGAACTGGACGAGCTCACAGCGAAGTAACGGGCCTATAGCATTAACGCATTCTCTCCTGAAAGGAAGACACCGCATGTTAACCACGTTTATTATCGGGGGCGTCATTGCCATCCTGCTTATATGGATTGTATTGTGGGCAACCAAGAAAGCCTACTCCCGCAAATGGGACGAAGAAGAATAAATAAAAAGGGAGACTTGCGGCTTCGGCGCTCGCAAGTCTCCCTTTTATTTTCCTTCGGAATACGTCGTCGTTCCGTACATTCAGCGCGCTTCTTCCCTTTCCGCGACGTCCGAAGCGCCCTCCCCTCGACCTTGCCCCCATAAAGGGAACGCCGCCCATGTGAACCGCTTGTCGTAATTCATGGAATCCCGCTTCACGAATCTGGCAACCGCCGTAAGGACGCCTCCGATCAATCCGAACAGACCGATTAGCCATATGACCAGCAAGGCCGCTTCTCTCATCATGAGTTGTTCCTCCCGCAAGGTTACCGCTATTACCATATGTACGTTCGCTTGAGCGGAATCATCCCTTTGCGGCAACCCTTTTCGCGCGAAATCAATCGATTCAAAAAGATTAAATTTTTTCCTGATGAAAGTGTTGACTTCGCCCTCCCAACTTGGTATGATATCTCTTGTCGCCGCTGAAATAAACTAAGCAAACAACACATGATCTGATAGCTCAGCTGGGAGAGCACTATCTTGACAGGGTAGGGGTCACAGGTTCGATCCCTGTTCAGATCACCATTCATAAGCGACCGAGAGGCCTTGCACCATAAGGCCTCTCTTTTTTTGTCTTCATTTCACTTTGGTTTATTGAATCACTAATAATTGCAATTTGCCGCTCGCTCTCCGTATAAATGCCGATAATCACCTGCTCTGTCTATAGGAAGCGGTAAACCCTGTGAATCGCTCCTTTATTTGTTATGTCCTATCTCTCCTCTGTGATTCCTGATCCAGCACAGAAGCCTAGGCCCAACTTTTTTAGGGCAAGCATCATGATTTGATAGGAGTGAATAGGTTGGTATCATCAAATTTAAGGAGGAGTCAACCTTTGGCAAATGACCCCCAACATATGCCACATCACCACTTTCATCATGAACCACATCATGTAATTCACGTACACCACTTTCATCATCATATGCACCATCACTCGCCCGGTTGGCAAGGTAGCGGTTGGCAGGGACAAAGAATTGACGGTACGAATTATAATCAAAATTGGCAAGGTATTAATGGCCAAACATACGAAAATCCGACTCGTTATAGGTAACTGGTTAGGGGGAAGAGACTTCGTTCCCTCTCCCTCTTTTCACGATCGTTCGATCCCTGTTCAGATCACCATTCATAAGCGACCGGAATCCTTGAGGAATCAAGGGTTCTTTTTTTGCGTTAAGGACCCTACTCGCCCTCCCCTTTACCCAAATCCCCCTCTCGCCGCTGCACGAAATCCACGATTCGACGAATCCCCCTTGTTTTCCTTTAATTTGTATATTATTTTCACTTGAATAGGAATGTATGTTCTGGTTATAATGACGAACAAACGTTCCTATTCGGAGGCGAGCAACATGATCGAGGAATATATAACAATCGCGTATAACTTTAAGTTGCCAGTGGAACTCATGGTCGGAAGCACACACGTAAATGGCTTTGTAGAGCAGATCAACGATGACGACAACATCGTAATATCTGGCCAGCGTTACGTACTACAGGAGATCGATGCGATTGTTTCATGACGACAGAGCGGACCATTTATCTAATCGATTGCCAGTCATTTTACGCCTCTTGCGAAAAGTCTGCCCACCCGGAACTCAAGCACAAACCGGTAGCGGTGGGCGACCCTGATCGGCCGTCAGGGATTATCTTAGCGGCTTGCCCGATCGCCAAATCTCAAGGGGTAACGACGGCGGAGCGTGCATCGACCGCCCGGGCGAAGTGCCCGGAGCTTGTCGTCGTCCGCCCCCGCATGCAGCGCTATATCGAGATATCGCTGCTAATCACGCGGATATTTGAGTCGTATACGGATCTGGTGGAGCCGTATTCGATTGACGAGCAGTTTTTGGACGTGACCGCTGTCCTCCACAATTATGAGTCCGCTGACGCTCTCGCCAAGATCCTTCAGGAAGAGGTGCTTCTGGCCAAGAGCACTCACTGCTCTTGGCTTTATTTATCGTTTGCTTCAAGGATTTGTTTTCGTAATGTTAACTGAAATGCTGATTTATATTAAATTAGCATTCACTAATATTATTGTTTACTAATATGCGGCGGGCTGTTTATAATACAAAATGAGAAAGCACAGTAAGAAAGGAGCGAATCAGAATGACATCTGTCGATGAAATGTTGGAGTCCATGAAACTCCTCTCGGATAAAAGCAGACTCACGATACTTTCACTGCTGAAAGAGAAGGAAATGTGCGTATGCGACATCGTTGCACTCATGGAAACGACACAATCGAACGTAAGTCAGCATTTGAAGAAACTGAAAACAGGCGGTCTGATTAACGAGACAAAACGCAGGCAATGGGTTTATTATTCTTTGAATTTAGACGACAAGCCCTATTTGAAAGAGATTCTTGCCCAACTGCCTTCCATGAAAGAACGAATACACACGTACAGCGCACAAAGCTGCGACTGATTTCGGAGGATTTATGCTAACGATCGCTTCAATCATCTTTTTAGTGACACTCATTTTTGTCATCTGGCAACCTAAAGGATTGAATATTGGCTGGTCAGCCTGCGGCGGCGCAATCATTGCCCTCTTGTGCGGTGTCGTTAACTTCAACGACGTCTGGGACGTCACGCAGATCGTTTGGAATGCGACACTAGCCTTCGTTGCGGTCATCTTGATTTCGTTAATCCTTGATGAGATCGGATTCTTCGAATGGGCAGCGCTCCATATGGCCAGGTTTGCGAAAGGAAATGGCAATCTGATGTTTGTCTACGTCATTTTGCTTGGTGCTGCCGTTGCGGCATTTTTCGCGAATGATGGAGCTGCCCTTATATTGACTCCGATCGTCCTGGCGATGGTTCGCGCTTTGAAATTCGATACCCGCATGATCTTACCCTTCATTATGGCGAGTGGCTTTATCTCCGATACAGCTTCTTTACCACTTGTCGTCAGTAACTTGGTCAACATTGTGTCCTCGGACTTCTTCGGTATCGGTTTTGTGGAATACGCAAGTCGTATGATTGTACCGACGTTCTTTGCCATCACATCGAGCTTGCTTGTTCTCTACCTGATGTTCCGCAAAAGCATCCCTAAAAATTATGATCTTTCGCAACTGAAGAAGCCTCGTGAAGCTATCAAGGACATGAGATTGTTCAGGATTTCTTGGGTCATTCTCGCGGTTTTGTTGATTGCGTACATGACGAGTGAACTCATCGATGTACCAGTCTCGATCATCGCTGGCGTCGCGGCAATCGTCTTCCTTCTTCTTGCAAGACAAAGCGAAGGCATTCACACGTGGAACCTCGTCAAAGGCGCCCCTTGGGCCGTTGTCGTTTTCTCGATCGGGATGTACGTTGTCGTTTACGGCCTGCGTAACGTCGGTTTAACGGATGAACTCGGAACTGTATTTAAGTGGGTATCCGAGCAAGGACTTTTCGTGGGCACAGTAGGTTCTGGATTCATTGCCGCCATCCTGTCCTCGATCATGAATAACATGCCGACGGTCATGATCGATGCGTTGGCGATCCAGGGCACGGAGTCTTCCGGTATCGTTCATGAAGCATTTGTCTATGCGAATGTCATCGGTTCCGACTTAGGGCCGAAGATCACGCCGATCGGTTCCTTGGCTACCTTGCTGTGGCTGCATGTCCTTTCTTCTAAGGGTGTTAAGATCGGTTGGGGGTATTATTTCAAGGTTGGCATTGTTCTAACCGTTCCGGTGCTGTTTATCACGTTAACGAGCCTGTATCTCTGGTTGAAGATCATTCACTAATCAATGAAATCAAAGGAGAAATTCAAAATGGATAAAAAACTCGTGTATTTCCTCTGTACGGGCAACTCTTGCCGGAGCCAAATGGCGGACGGATTCTTGAACGCGATTGGCGGCCATCTGTACGAAGTGCAAAGCGCCGGGTTGGAAGCCCACGGACTGAATCCTCGTGCCGTGAAGGTTATGGCGGAAGCTGGCGTAGACATCTCAAACAACGCTTCGAAGACGATCGATGCCGAAACCTTGAACCGAGCAACTTATGTCATTACCCTTTGTGGCCATGCGGACGAGCATTGCCCGGTCATTCCCAATCCGAACGTGATCAAGTGGCACTGGGGATTCGACGATCCAGCGAAAGCAACAGGCACCGAAGAAGAAATCTTGGATCAGTTCCGCGTCGTCCGAGATGCCATTAAAGCAAGAATCGATAAATTCGTTCAGGATGGCAATTAAGAATGGCAACGATTAAAAGAATGCATGTTGCCGTAAATTGCTCTGATCTCGAGAAATCGCTCAACTTCTATCGTAGCTTCTTCGGGGCTCAGCCGACAAAGGTGAAAGACAATTATGCGAAGTTTGAATTGGACAATCCAGCGTTGCATTTTTCGTTAAACGTTCGTCCGTTTGAAAAAAACGGCGTTCTGAATCACCTCGGTTTTCAGGTTAATGACACTGAGGATGTTCTTGCGATGGGTGAACGTTTGCGTCATGATAACCTCGTGTTGATCGATGAGATGAACACGACCTGCTGCTACGCAGTTCAGGATAAAGTATGGGTATACGATCCAGACGGTAACGCTTGGGAGATTTTCTATACGAAAGAGGATTCGGAATTTGAATCTGCGGGTGATGCGCGGGATTTATCTTTATGTTGCGCCCCGCCTTCCGCACCGGCGGCTGTTGAGTTCACGAACTTTCGTAAAAGCAAGTAGAAAATAGGGGGTGTTCGGCAAGTGGAAAAGCACTATCATTCCCTTCATGAAAACCGTATCTTCATGGGTGGAGCCAAAGATGTCGAAGCAATGGAAAAGAATGAAGGTATAGATGTCATCGTGGATCTACGGGAAGAGTCGACCGGCTGTGCCTATCCCGATTCCAAAGCAAAATGGGTTAGAGTGCCGCTAGGCGACAATTCAACTGAAAGTGAGCATCTTCTCTTCAAACAAGCGATTGATGAAGTTGTTAACGCCTACAATGCCGGCCAGAAAGTTGCTTTCCATTGCGGCGGTGGGAAAGGTCGAACTGGAACAGTCGCTGCGGGCACGCTTCTTGCTCTTGGAATTGTTAAAGACTTAGATGAGGCTGAAGCAACCGCCAAAACGATACGCTCCGTTATCGACATTAAACCTACACAGAAAAATGCACTTAACATGTTATTCTCGTAATCATTCAAGAAACAAGATATCTCGCCTGATTCTGTTCAAGTTACCACCCCCGCTCTCTAATTATGTTCACAACGCGCATTGGAATTTACACCTTGATGACGAGGAAGTTCCGTGGTAGCATCGTGGTAGCAAACTTCAAACAACAGCCGAATATTACGGATTACTCCAGGAGAGAGGAAGTGCTCGAAAGCCCTACAGCAGTAGGCTTCCGAGCATTCGCGGATACGGGTGGAAATGCCCTGGACTACTTTGACAGGGTAGGGGTCACAGGTTCGATCCCTGTTCAGATCACCATTCATAAGCGACCAGAATCCTTGAGGAATCAAGGGTTCTTTTTTTGCGTTAAGGTGTTGTCGATCCAGAATAAACGCTTTGGGGGCCAATTGGGGTCTAACGGCCCCCGCGCGTTATCGAGAATAGCGCAATCATCAGTCATTGCTTTGAATGGTTATAGAGTATTGCTGACCGATTGCGTTAGTCCCATTTCGTTCGCACCTCTTTGGTAATATACAACGCAACCCCGGATCAACGTCCGGGGCTTTTGGTTTCCATATTTGGCGGGCGAAGCACATCATTGATTGCCCGTTTTAAATGCAGTCCGATTTGCTCTCTCATCACTTCCCGAGTCATGCCGAAACTTCCCGTGAGTCCGCGACACAAATATTGACTGGTGGTAATATTGTCGATAAGCTCCTGTTTGGTAACCTTAATGTTCTTTCGCTTCATTTCACGATTCACCCCATACTTAGTGCGACTCACGCTGTCCAGTAGTAGTTGCATGAGCACTGCCATTGTTTTGTGCAAGGTGATATTAGAGTTACCCACTTCCTCGATCGATTGCTGCAACATTTTTTGAAGTTCTGGCAGTAATATCGACTCCCTTATAAGCTGCATCTCCTCTGATGTAGCTCCGGCAATCTGTTTTTCTTTGTCACGTTGCTCATATTTTACCTGGTGCGCATCCAGCAAAAACTTTGGCCCCCATCGATTGTTAGCGTCCAGCTTGGTCATTTAAAATGGCCTCCTATCTGTCCGGCGCGTTCTCTTGCCACTCCCGCCTCCAGATGTGAGGAGGCCTTAAGTATTGCTGCACTTCCAAAGCGGTCCTTAATCGAATCGACGGCCCGCTCGAGGTCGTAAGCGCGAGCACGATCATCAAATAACGTCAGTTGGGTCACGTCGTCGTCCGATAGCTGTGTCAGCGACACGTAAATGTGTGAGACGGGCATGCCTTGCCAATTCGCGCGGAACAGTCTTAATGAGGCGGCTCCGACCTCGTGCGTTAGAGATGTGGCATGTGGTAACGTCACTTGCCTGCCAAAACGCGCGGCTCCCGTGCCATCTGACTCCCCTAACCCGACGGCGACAACGCGCCCCTGCTTGCCGATTTTCCGTGCGCGCCGGCATACCTCAGTCACAAGCTCACTCAGTACAATTTCGATATCTTCTCGCTTTGTGTATAGGCTGGCTCGAAGCGTCTTGCCATGGCTCACTGACTGCAGCTCATTGCGGATTGAGGGGACAACTGGCGACGGGTCTAACCCTCTGGCTGTCTGCCAATAATATTCAGCCTGAATGTCTGACTGACGCCCCATGCGTTGCCTAAGTCTGCGCTTAAAGTCTGGTAACGTCATACGGGCGATATCCCCGATCGTTTGACAACCCATAATCCAAAAATGTGCAGTCATCTTGCTGGCCACCATGAACATCTGATTCACCGGCAGTGGCCAAAGATCGGTCTCTAGGTTGTCGTACCCGAGACGGAATATGCCATCAGGATGCTTTTTAGCAAAGTTGTCCGTTGCCATTTTGGCAAGAATCTTTGTTGGGCCAATTCCGGTTCGACACCACACACCTGTAGATAGCAACACCTCATGCTGTATCTTCTTAGCGAGCGCTTCGGCGGACTCGTACTTGTGAAGCACGCCTGTTATGTCCAAAAATTGCTCATCGATTGAGTACGGCTCAACCAAGTCTGTATAGCTCTCAAATATCCGCGTGATCATAAGTGAAATTTCGATGTACCTCTGCATCCGAGGACGTACGATGACGAGTTCAGGGCACTTCGCGAGAGCTGTCTTAGCGCGCTCCGCCGTTGTGACGCCGAAAGATTTTGCAATAGGGCAGGCAGCTAAGATAATTCCGGACGGCCGATCAGGGTCACCTACCGCTACCGGTTTGTGCTTGAGTTCCGGGCGCGCTGCCTTTTCGCAAGATGCGTAAAATGACTGGCAATCGATTAGATAAATGGTTCTCTCTTGGCTCACGTTACGATCGCTTCGATCTCCGTTAACCCATGCCACTTTCCGGCCAGCAAAAAACAATCTTCTTCACCGATCTCCTCGATCTTTCCAGACAAAACCTTACCACCGATCATGATACTCACTGGCTGACTAAAATTGTGCGATATTGTTACATATTCTTCGATGTGTCCGCTCAAGATGATCGCCTCCGTGGTCAAATAAGAACGCGTGTTCTTATTATATAACACGAACGCACGTTCTATACAATGATCAATTTATCCCAAGGAAACAAAAAAAAGCCCTTGCGGAGTCGCAAAGACTTATCGGGTTACCCGCGCCACGAGATATAATTCGTTGCCCGGTCGATCTATAGACGATCTGCATCGGCGACACACGGCAATCAAAAAGGTGTCCAACTCCAAACTTGTCTATCACCCAGACGAATACTGGCGTTAGCGTTCGGATCGTCGATTAGTCCCAAGACAACTTTCGGTTGGTGGTATCGAAGGATATTTGATTTATAAGTGCCTTCGAAAGTGATCTATTCACTTTCATGAGTCTTCCTTTCAATAAGTTTTTTGATCGCAATTAAGTTTAAATTGGCCTTCCGTGCATTTTTGATTAGTCGGACGTGCATAAATCCAATTACAGCAACAAGCACCATATTCAAGATACCTGCAAATACAATGCTTGTAGTATCAGAGAATTTTGTACTCACCTTATTGATATTAAAAGTGAAGGAACCGATGATAATCCCGACTATAATCCCAACAAATGAATTCAGCACTGGCCTGGAGCCCTCATCTGCCGAGAAATACATCTCTAGTTTCTTTAACTCATCTAAAGATTTACCCTCAAATCGTTTTAACGCGCTCTCTACTAGGGCGAGTTCTTTTGAATAACTCATGATAATCCCTCCTGAATCGAATAATTTCGACATAAGGAAGGATTTCCCTTCATGAAATCGAATATCGCGTCCCGATCGCTACAAAGTAGGCTTGCCAGACCCGTGATGCAGCCCGAAATTGTAGATCGAGTCTTATACACCTCCGTGGCATTCAGGCCGATTAGAAATTCATCTGTAAATCGTTTTTGTGTCCACCGGATGACTGCAGAGATACTTAACCCGAACAACAAAGATACCCGTTAGACTTCCAACCGTTCCCGATGTAAAATGGCAATATTCCGCAACAAGAGGAGCATTAACAACATGTTGAAGTCTATCATAAGCGGATCGATGCGTCGTGCCGTTCCGGCCATCTTCTCGCTCGCCATGCTGACAGCTTGCGGCAATTTGCCTACCGCCGGTGCACCGGGCGCCACTAATGACAACGCGCAAGCCGAAACACCGCAAACGGGAGTGCTGCAGCCCCCAGCCAAGGGCAAGCTGTCCGTTTATTTCCTTGATATTGGGCAAGGCGACTCTACCTACATCAAGACAGCTGCAGGCGACGACATCCTGATCGACGGCGGCAAGAACGACGCTGGCGCTCGTGTCGTGGAATACTTGAAACAGCTCGGCGTGGACGATCTGGAAATCGTCATTGCAACGCACCCGGATTCGGACCATATCGGCGGACTAGACACCGTCATTAAATCCTTCAATGTCAAAGCCGTCTACGCGCCGAAAGTGTCGCATACGACCGATTCATTCAAAGATTTCTTGCTCGCCGTCAAGCAAGCGGGACGCACGATTAAGGAAGCAAAAGCCGGCGTCCAGCTCCCCCTTCAAGGCACGGAAGCTGTTTTCGTCGGTCCGGCCAAAAGCTACGGCGACGATCTTAATGATTGGAGCGCGGTCGTTCACCTCTCTTACGGAACAACGTCTTTCCTGTTCACCGGCGATGCCGAAAAAAAATCGGAAAAAGACATGATTGAAACTGGGGCAAAGCTGAAAGCTGATGTGCTGAAAGTCGGGCACCACGGCTCCGTGTCGTCGACGAGCGAAGCATTCCTCCAGGCCGTTGCTCCGACTTATGCAGTTATCAGCGTCGGCCGCAATTCGTACGGCCATCCGGCGGAAACAGTGTTGAACCGACTTGAAAACCAGGGGGTATCCGTGTTCCGAACAGATACAGACGGCACTGTGACAATCGTCAGCGACGGAAAAAAACTACAGCTCAGGAAGGTGAGATAAATGGAGCATGGCGTAATCGACCGTTTCGAAGAGGATATCGCGGTGATCGAATTTTCGGGTGTAACGCGCGACTTCGCAAGGAGCGAACTCCCCTCCGAAGCGAGGCCCGGCGACGCTATCGTTCTCGACAACGGTGTCATTCGCATCGATAAAGGCGGCACTGCGGAACGCCGCAAAGAAATCGATCGACTTATGGACGAATTGTTCGAGTAGGCTTCTGTACCGCAGTCATCCATATGCGACGCAGATGCCAATTTTAGCTGACGTCACGCGCTTGTCCCTGACAGGGCCAGTCCGCACAGCATAAACTATGCCGACCCTATAATTCGGGAGGTGTAGTTTGAGAATGGATTATCAACAACTCGTTCCCACTGAAAATTGGATAATGGAAGACAACATTGAAGCTACCGTACTCGGCCCGGGATCCGGCGGACGCTCGGGAGGCTCCGCCGGTCGTTCCGGCGGACGTACTGGCGGTCGTTCCGGCGGTCGTTCCGGTGGACGTACTGGCGGTCCTTCCGGTGGACGACCTGGCGGCGCTTCCGGCGGGCGCCTTGGCGGCCTGTCTGGCGGACGACCTGGCGGTCCTACCGGTGGACGACCTGGCGGCGCTTCCGGCGGACGACCTGGCGGCGCTTCCGGCGGGCGCTCTGGCGGCGCTTCCGGCGGGCGCTCTGGCGGCCCTTCCGGCGGGCGCTCTGGCGGCCCTACCGGCGGGCGCTCTGGCGGCCCTTCCGGCGGACGACCTGGCGGCCCTTCCGGCGGACGTACTGGCGGCCCTTCCGGCGGACGCCCTGGCGGCCCTTCCGGCGGACGACCTGGTGGCGCTTCCGGTGGACGACCTGGCGGCCCTTCCGGCGGACGACCTGGCGGCGCTTCCGGTGGACGACCTGGCGGTCCTACCGGCGGGCGCTCTGGCGGCCCTTCCGGTGGACGACTTGGCGGCCCTTCCGGCGGGCGCCCTGGCGGCCCTTCCGGCGGGCGCCCTAGCGGCCCTTCCGGCGGGCGCCCTGGCGGCCCTTCCGGCGGGCGCCCTAGCGGCCCTTCCGGCGGGCGCCCTGGCGGCCCTTCCGGCGGGCGCCCTGGCGGCCCTTCCGGCGGGCGCCCTAGCGGCGCTTCCGGCGGGCGCTCCGGCGGCCCTTCCGGCGGGCGCCCTAGCGGCGCTTCCGGCGGGCGCTCCGGCGGCCCTTCCGGCGGCCGCCCTGGCGGTCGTTCCGGTGGACACTCCGGACGCTAATCGGCGGTGATCAAATGAGCTACCCTGTAGCTGGCGCTTGGACAGGAGCAACCATCGCGCTCGTTCTGTTCGTTCTACTGTCATCATCTTGAGAGCAGGTTACTAATCCATAGCGCACTTCTCGCCAGGCCCCAAAGGGTTTGGCGATTTTTTTACCGCCCGAGCTTGTCATTCTTGCAATACATAATCAAAATCTGCGCAACATTTTCCAACCAAGCCGCGTCTGAAGATTGCCTGGGAAAACAAATACGAGGAGGAAATCATGTAATGAAAACAAAAAGAAAATTACCGATTGCCCTATTGGCGCTTGTCGTCGCCTTCTGCCTGACGTTAAGCGGCTCCGCTTTCGCGAACAACAACTCTTCCAAACACGGGAACAATGCCGATAACGCAGCGATCGACGTAGCGACCTCCGTTACGCTCATCGTGAAAGGCTTGGGTCTGAACATCGACAACCTTCGTTTTATCAAGGAGCCGAAAGCGAGCGACTACTTTACGAAAGTCAAAGACAACGCGTCGTACGCGAACGACTTCATCATCGCTCAGTACAACGGACTTGGCCTGCCGAAAGACATCAACCCTGCCGCCAAAGTGACGAGAGAACAATTCTCTGTCTGGCTGTACGGCGCGCTTAGCCATAAAGGGGACTACGCTTGGGTTGAGATTTTCGCCAACATCAAAGATGCGAAGAACATCTCCAAAACGTCGATGGAAGCGATCCAAAGACTGCTTATCGCTAAAGTTGTCACGCTCGACAGCAAAGGTTACTTCTACCCGAAAAACAAAGTAACCGTCGCGCAAGCGAAGACGATGGTTGCCAGAACAGCGACATTTATTAAAAATACGAAGCCGATTCCGCAACCGGAGACGCCAGTCCTGTTCGACCCGCAAGTAACGACGGAGAAAGAAACGGACGCCGTCTCAAAAGTAACGTTAACCGTCAAGGCGCCTCACGCTGGTTACGGCCTCATCATTACTGGTATCAAGTTCGACGGCGACACCGCCTATATCCAATACAAAGCTCTTCCACCCGATCCGGACAAAATGTACGCTCAAGTCATTACCGAGCTGAAAGCTGTTACCTACGTCGCTTCGAATTACAAAGTCGCGCCGGAGCCGCAGCTCATCGTTGATCCAGCTCCGGGCGGTTCTACCGGCTTCCCGATTGCGTCGTAATTCGTTTCTGCTAGCTGTTAGCGCACCGGAGGCGCGAAGCCGTCTGCACCGGCGCCCACCGCCTCTCTGCCGATTAGCTTGACCAACGCATTCAACAACTTATCCGCAACGGATGGATCGTACCACTCGATCCATCCGTTTTTGTTATGCAGCTCCTTCATGCCAAGTGCCGCGCTTCGCTTGCCCCCGCTGCCGTCCCCGCGGAAATAATCGTCAACGACGATTCGCGGCGCAACATCCGCCAGTTTCTCTGCGAACGCAGGTGTATGCGGCAATATCGGAGATACCGCGACTTGCGTGTCGATGCCGGCTTCGCGAAGCTGGCGCAAAACTCGCCATCTCGCCGCAAGCGGCGGCGAAGAAGGCGCGATAATCCGCCGGACATCCTCTCTGTCCGTCTCCACCGTCATGCTGACGCGGACGCGATCGCCCAAACGGCTCAGCACGTCAATGTCCCGCGAGACAAGAGGGCTTCTCGTCTGGAGCAACACGAATGTCGGCGGCTCAGCCACCATCTCTTCCAGCAAAGCGCGAGTCACGCCGGCGTCCGCTTCAAGAGGCTGATATGGATCGGTCGCCGTCGAGAAAAACACGGTAACCGGCCCCTTTCCCTTCTCCCGCTTCAGTTCCGCGCGAAGCTTACCCGGATCGGCCTTTTTTCGATCAACCCACGTGCCCCACGGTTCACCGCGGAACAGCCCGATCGGCATTCGCCGCACATAACAATAAGAACAGCCAAACGTACAGCCGACGTACGGATTCAACGAATGCGAATAGCCTTGAAGATATCCGCCTGTCGGTGTCAGCCACCGGCCTGTACCGCTCATGTTCGCACCAACCATTGCCGAAGCGTATCCCTCACCATTATCGATCCCGCCCTTCCTTAGGCATTTATTATAACAAAAGAAGCTCCCCGGCAATTGGGGAACTTCTTTTGTTTTGTTGCTGTCTCTTACTTCGCGCTCGTTACAGACTTGAACCAATCGTTCACTTCTTTCGTCACCTGGTCGCCGCCATTGGCTTTCCAGCTTGCTACGAATTGGTCGAACGCATCAACCGGCAGTTTGCCGTAGATGATTTTGTTAAACGTCTCTTGCTCGGATTGGCGAAGCAAGTTCCATTTGGAAACCATCGTCGGCGTCGCCGCGCCCGTAAGGTAGTTTTGTTTGCGGATGTCGATCTGCGACATAACCACCTTCGCTGCATACCAGTTTTCCGGCTTACGGAATTCCGCAAGCTGCTTCTCGTAAGGCGTCTCTGGCTTCGCACCGTCAGCCAGCTTCACGAGCGTTTTCATGTACAGATCCGGAATGCGAGCCGGGCCGGTAATGAACGGGAAGTCGTTGTTAAAATCTTTGATTTTGCCTTTGTCGCTTGTCGGCTTGCCGTCGATCATATCCCAGTCGTAGCCTTGAGCGAAGCCGTATTCGTATTTGCTGCCGACGGCCGGGTTCGCCAAATTATCCAGCAAATAGTTGTAATACAAAATGATCGCTTCCGGATGTTTGGCGTCTTTGTTGATCATAAAGCTGCTGTTAACGCCGGAGTTCTGCCACTTCGTGCCCATCTTGCCGTCAGGTCCGGCAGGTACCGGATACGCCTTGAATTTCGAGCCTGCGACGTTCTTGAGCAAGTCCGGAGCCGGCCAGTCCGGCACCCAGTTCGCGCCAGGAAGCACGCCCGCGTTGCCCTTCGTCCAAAGCTCGGCGGACTTGCCCTCATCCCACAGCGCGGAGTCCGGATGAATGTAACCTTTGTTCATCCATTCCTGCAGCTTGGCGAGCGCTTGTTTCACGCCCGGATTGACGGAACCGTATTCCAGGTTGCCGTTCGCGTCCTTGTTCCACTGTTCTTCGACAGAACCGTAAGCGCCGAACAACCAGTCAAGACCGCCCATCCACGTGTTCGTGTTGTTTTTCAAGGAAATCGCGAGCGGATATACATCTTTCGGCTTTAATCCGTCCGGGTTATGGTTTTTGAACTGATCCATAACGTTCTCAAGATCGGCGATCGTCTTCGGGGCTTGAAGGTTCAGCTTCTCCATCCAATCTTCGCGAAGCCAGAGCAATGTATCATCGTTGTCCGTGTATTCCATGATCGGAAGGTTCCATTTCTTGCCGTCCTTCGTGAACGGATACCACAGCTCAGGGTGTTGCGCGGCGTGATCTTTCCAAGTCTTGTTCGCGTACTTGTCGAACAGCTCGTCGATCGGAATGAATTGACCGGACTCGATCAATTGGTTCGTCAATACGGGATCGGTCGGCACCATGACGAAATCCGGAAGTTTCTCGCCGGAAGAGATCGCCAGTTGCAACTTCTGCTTGTACTGGTCGCCGCCTGCCGGGTACCACGTGTCTTTGTATTTCAAGCCCAATTGTTCAAGCATCCAACGGTCGTGGACGTTGTTCTCTTTCGTATCGCCGTTTGTATATTTCTTCGGCATGATAATCGTGCTGATCTCGATCGGCGGATCGTACTTGCCTCGTGCGAATACGGCATCTGCCGAATTCGGATCGGCTGGAGCTGTGCTGCTTGCCGCCGGCTCGCTGCCGGAAGCTGCCGGCGAAGCGTTGTCTTTGTCGTTCGAACTGCAAGCGGTAAGTGCGACGGTTGCCGCAAGCGACAGCATGAGCCAAGGTTTTCTGGCATTTCTCATGTTCGTTATCCCCCTACGGTGTTTGTTTGCTACATGTGTAACTGTACCAACTAGGCGTGGGAGGCATCTATATGACTTTGTTAGTTTCGATAGGAGTCTGTCATGCGTTTACTGTCCGTCCCGGAACTCCTGCGGCGTAACGTTATACTGCTTCTTGAACACTTTGATGAAATACGCCGGGTCCAGATAACCGACTTCCGCGCTGATCTCATACACCTTCTTATCCGTCGTCCGTAGCAGTCTGCAGGCACGTTCCATGCGAAGGGCGGCGATGTAGTCGCTAATCCCTTCGCCTGTTTCGATCTTGTAAATTTTGGACAAATGCGTCGGATGAAGGTTCACATGGTCCGCCAACGCCCTCAGCGATACATCGAGATGGAGGTTCGCTTCCGCATACGCCTGGATTTTGCTCACATACGACGAGCGAATATCTTTCACTTCGCTGGATGTTCCCGCTTTCAGCTTCTCCAGAACGCTAAGCGCCCATTTCCGCAGCTTGCCGATCGACTCGAACGCTTCCCCGCTTCTCATCGCCTCCAGATCTTCGCCGATAAGCGAAACGAGCGTCTTGCCGCCTCGATGCGCAGCGTACGCGAATGCCGAAGCGATCGCATACCCGGCCTCCATGCAGTGCTCCCAAGATTCGGACCAGATCTCGTCGAGCTCCGCGCATACGGCGGCAATCTTCTGCTCGGCAGCATCCCAGCGCCCGGCATCTAGCAAACCGATAAGCGTTGGCGGCATATACAGCGCGTCGAGCGGTCGCTGCTGCGCTTGGCCGCGAGCAACGCTCGCCCGCATGACGAACTCTTTCTCATCGCCGACGATTTGCCTGAAGTAGTCGACCGCTTCGCGGTAACGAACAGGCAGCTCGTCCGGGAAACGGAAACGATCGGCGATGACGACGGACAACGAGCCTTTCAGAAATTGCTTTGCCTTCGCCTCCAATTGCATGGCGAGCTTCTCCAGCAGCGCGTCCGTTCCACCTTCGCGTTTCTTCTCGCCGTTCGGTTGGAGAAGGAACGCCAAGTAGCCGTGATCCTCCTTCACTCCCCACACGCTCGCATATTCCCCAAAAATCTCTTCGGCCATGTTCATAACCGCATATTCCATGAGCTGCTGACCGTTATTCTTGTACTGTCCGAACTCTTCCTCCATCCGAACGAGCAGCATCGCGCATTCTCCTTCGCGGAACGGCAAATCATAGCTCTCTAGCTTACGTTCCCACTCAGCAGAAGACAACCGCTGCCCCCGCAAGCCATCAAGAAGCAGCTGACTGCGCAGCACGGGCAAATTCTCCCGAAGCGTGTACAACGTTCGCTCCAGCGACCCCACGCTTTCCCATTCTTTATTCAGCTCGTCGACCGCTGCCTGCACGGCGCCGAATAGCTCCGGATCGGTCGGAGGCTTGAGCAAGTAATCGGCCGCATGATGTTTCAACGCCTGCTTCGCATATTCGAAATCGGAGTGCCCCGACAAAATGATACACTTGATCCGTTTATCCTTTTCCCGGATGCGCTCGATCAATTCCAGACCCGACATCTCCGGCATCAAAATGTCCGAAATGACGATATCGATCGGATTCGTCTCGATGATTTGAAGCGCCTCCCTAGCGGAATACGCTTTGTGCACTTGCTCAATGCCGAACTTATGCCAAGGTTTCGTCATGGACAAGTTGTCCACCCAATGCGCCTCGTCGTCAACGATTATCATCTGCATGCCGATTGTCCCCCAACTTTGTATTGTCCTGACGCGATTCGCCAGTCTCGCTCTGCCATATGATTTCCGCGCGGAAGCCGCCGAACGGGGACGACGCGAATCTTAAATGCGAACTTTCCCCGAACAGGTTAACGACCCTCTGGTTCGTATTCCATAACCCGCAGCCCATCTCATCCCGAAGCGGCTCGAGCATCGTCCGATTCAGCTTCTCAAGCTCAGTTTCCGGCAAACCTGGTCCATCGTCGTCGATCGTCACGATACGGCTTCCGCCCTCCATTGTGCCTTTGATCGTAATACGGCCGGACGAATACGTTTTGCCGACGCCATGCATGACCGCGTTCTCGACAAGCGGCTGCAGCAGCAACCGCGGCACATGCTCCGACAGCATCTCTTTCGGTATGTCGATCTCGTAATGAATTCTGCCGTTGCGCAGCTTCTGAATATCCAAATAGTTAACGATGAGCTTGATTTCCTCGTCCAGCGTTGCCGTCTCCCGCTCCATTCGCGTCGTATAACGGTAATAGGCGCTCAAATTGTACGCCATGGTGACAACCGCTTCTTCGTCTTTCATCTGCGCCATGTTAATAATATAACCGAGGCAATTATACAAGAAGTGCGGGTTGATCTGCGCCTGCAATTGCTTTAAATTCGCCTCCCGTGCACGCAGCTTCTCGTTCAGCACGTTCTCGATCAGCTCCTGGATTTGCCGCGACATATCGTTGAAACGGTGGAACAGAAACGAGAATTCATTATTCGTATTCGCCTGGATACGGACGGCGAAATCACCTCGTTGCACGCTCTGCAATCCTTTGATCAGTTTGCGAATCGGACGTTGCACGTTCCTGTACAGCAGCACCGAAGCGGAGAAACCGATGACAAGCAGCAAAATCGCCGACGAATAGAACAAGTTGCGGCTGAACGACATCGGACCAAGCAAATGCCCGAGCGGCACGTAATCGACCAAGTACCAATCAAGCTGCGGAGAGCGGACCGCGCTCGCCAAATAACTTTTGCCGTCAAGTTTGACCACCTTCTGCATCGAATCGCCAATCGTTTCCCGATCGAGAAACGCGACCAACTCATAGGTCAGCGGCTTGGAAGCCGTGCTGTTCAATATCGGCGAATCCCCTTTGTGATAAAACAGCGGATCGCCTTGTCCCCCTGCCTTGTACGCATCGAGCATGTTCTGGATATTCTCGTGACCGAATTTCGCGACAACGACCAGATTGCTGCCTGTGAGCACCCCTTGCTGACCATACGAATCGGCGTAGAACCGATAAAATGCTTTCGCAGTTCCAGGAGCCACAGCCTTCCCGTCGCCATACGTCCACTTGCCCGTCATGTTCTTTTTCAAATACTCATTGTCGTATTCAACCGCCGTCTCGAAATTCGACAGCGCTTCTTTGTTCTGCTGCGAGAACACCGCGTATCGGACCGGCCATATGTTTGTCAAACCCGACTGCAGCCGCATTTTTTCTTCGATGACATACCTCGTCTGCATTTTGTCGTAGCGGTCTTCCCAGATGTTAAGGCCGTTGAACTTCTGCACGTTCGGGTCCTTCGAGAACGTCATGACGAAATCCATCGCCTGCGTAATTCTCGAATCGATCTGACTCGACAAGAACGAAAGCTGCTTCATATTCGATACTTTCAGTTCCTTACCGATGACGTCGAACGCAACGTTGTTGGCATATGTGAACAGAAAGAGAACCGGAACGAACAGGACGAGAATGAGTGCATTCATTTTCGTAAAAAAACTGAAACCAGCTTTGTATTTATTTTTGACGTAGTCGATGCTTCTCCCCAGCTTCATCGTTTTTCCCTCCGAATGTCATCCCTAACAAAACCCTATCGATCCTAACAAAGTCATATAGTTCGGTTTGAGCCCTTGTTTTACTATTAATAGCAGGGATCGACGCGTTATACAAATGAGATTTTTTAGGAACGGGAGAGAGCGATGGACGCAAATACCGCAGTACAACCGACAATCAAGGCTCCGCCGCGCGCGAAAAGAAAATTCGGCAACAAGCAATCGTGGATGCTTCATCTCATGGTGCTGCCCGCCGCGCTGGCTGTGTTCATCTTCAGTTACGTCCCGATGGCAGGCATCGTCATGGCATTCCAGGATTATAAGCCGGCGCTTGGCTTTACCGGCTCCCATTGGGTCGGGCTCAAGCATTTCCGCTACATGTTCGAGAACGATTATTTCGTCCATATCATTTGGAATACATTGCTCTTCGCAGGCTCGAAAATCGTGCTGAATCTGATCATTCCGTTCGTCTTCGCGCTCATGTTGAACGAAGTCAGGAAAATGGGCTACAAAAGAGCGATTCAGACGCTCGTGTACTTGCCGCACTTCCTGAGCTGGGTGACGCTGTCGGGCATCCTGATCGACGTGCTTGCGCAAACGGGTCTTGTTAATCAATTTTTGTCGCATGTATTCGGCATCAAGCCGATCTTCTTCCTAGGGGACGGCACTTGGTTCCGGCTCACGATCGTATTCAGCGATGTGTGGAAGGAATTCGGCTTCAACACGATCATTTTCCTGGCGGCGCTGGCCGGCATTAATCCGAGCCTGTACGAAGCCGCGGAAGTCGACGGAGCAAGCCGTTGGAAGCAAACGTTATATATTACCATTCCTTCGCTCGTGCCCATCGCAATGGTCGTCGTGACGCTGGCGCTCGGCAACGTGCTGAATGCCAACTTCGACCAAGTGTTTAACCTGTACAGTCCGATGATTTACCGTCAAGGCGACATCATCGATACGTTCGTCTACCGCGAAGGCCTTCTAAGCGGCCAGTTCAGCTTCGCGACGGCGGTCGGCTTGTTCAAGTCGATGATCAGCCTCCTGCTGATTATCACTTCCTATCGGCTCGCAGGTCGCTTCGGCGGCTACCGCATCTTCTAGAAAGGGAGTCCTCGCATGTATCATAAAACATTGCCTTATCGACTATTCACCGTTTTCAATAACGCACTGCTCGGCCTCATCGCGATCGGCTGCCTGCTGCCGATGTTCCATCTGCTCATGGTATCGCTCAGTTCGACCGCGCCAGCCAACGCCGGGCTCGTTACATTCTGGCCCAAAGGCTTCACGTTAGAGGCATATTCCAAAACGTTCGGCAACGCGAACTTCCTTTCGTCGCTATGGGTATCCGTCAAACGGACCGTATTCGGCACGGGACTCGCCCTGCTCGTTAACACCGCCGCCGCTTACGCATTGTCCAAAGACGCGCGTATCTTCCGCGGGCGCACCGTGTATATGTGGTATTTCGTGTTCACGATGCTGTTTACCGGCGGCCTCGTCCCCGGTTACGTGTTGATCTTGAAGCTTGGTTTGATGAATACGTTGCTCGCGCTTATCCTGCCTGGTCTTGTCACCGTGTACAACGTCATTTTGCTTCTCAATTTCTTCCGCAACGTGCCGAAGGACCTTGAGGAGGCCGCCTTCATCGACGGCGCAGGTTACCTACGCTCGTTCGTCGCGATTTACTTGCCGATCTCGCTGCCCGCGATCGCGACGATCTCCTTGTTCACGATGGTCGGCCACTGGAACGCTTATTTCGACGGTCTGATCTACATTAAAGAGTCGGAAAATCTTCCGCTGGCCAGCTTCATGCAGACGATCATCGTGCAAGCCGACATGACGAAGTTCGACCCGGCGATGGTCGCCAACATGTCGCAGCGGACGATCCGCGCTTCGCAAATTTTTATCGGCGCTTTACCGATCCTGATCGTCTATCCGTTCCTTCAGCGCTATTTTGTCAAAGGAATTTCTATCGGCGGGGTTAAAGAATAACCGGCATAGTCACGACAAAGGGCTACTCCATTGGAGTAGCCCTTTGTCGTCCTGGCTCGTAAAGCTCAGGTCCATTGCATTACCATAGAAGCGTGTAAATTGAACAAGTTGGTGGAGTTACTGCTTGGCGAAGCTGTCAAACACGGCATTAAAAAAGGGCTGGAGGCCGTTGGCATCAAAGAGGAGAAGCCGCAGCGGACGGGGACAGACATTTTTCTTGATCTCATTTCTCTCGTTATCGCTGGATTGTGTATTTACGGCGCTTATCTTGCCGTAGACACCTATAAAAGCTGGCTCATCTTTGGCGCATGCGTTGTGACGTTAACCTTTGTTACGGTTCGAAGCATCGGGTGTGCTTCTTGGATAGCTTTTGTTCTTTTTTGGGTATGGCTATTGGTCCGTGTCGGGAGCTACTGCAATCACCCCGTTCTTCCCGAATTACAGCAGGTATGAGCTTCTCAATGGCCCCGTCAAAAGGGAATAGATTCTGCTCAATCCGATTTTGTAAGCTCATAAGTTCATGTCTGACCCTAACCATTAATTCAGACGGATAAGCAAATTTAACTGCGTGAATCTCAAACTCATCCTCGTCAACAACTTCCCATGTCCCGTTCTTATAGATCAGATCGATATCCAAGTCAATAAATGATACTACATTGCCGGCCATTCGAGATGGTTCGCAAATATTGCAATAATACTGCGCAATCTTTCCGTCAACAATATCTGCGCTCACTGTAAACCAATCATTGAAGGGAAAAAACTCTATCGTCCAATGATCTACGGTAAATACCTGCCCTTTGGTGTAATGCTTCAGTTTTCTTCCACGGTGGCCAAGAACGAAGATATAATCATCGGATCTCTCAAGTAGTGTGGTATCCCATTCATAATGGCGATGATTGCCGTATTTCAATGATTGAATCTTGACTGGTTCACTATTCATTCTTAAAGTTCCTTTCAATACCTCAACTGAACTCCAATATGTCGAATATCTCCACAAAAATCTTTGCAATATTTCTTGCATCATCAATACCCCTATGATGGGTTCCGATAAGCGGAATATTTAACATTTGCAAAACGCGTTCCATACCTACGCCTTTATCTACCCCAATCGATTTTCCGTGTTGATGTTTAATACTAATATGCTTTCTAAGCCAATCCGTCTTGATATTATGAAGTTCGCAGTCTTTCTTTAATTGGCTCTTGTCATAAAACCCCCATGAGCAAAGCCAGTAGTTATCGTCACCGATCCAACTTTTAAAATTGTGCGCCACCTGAGGAAAACTTTCGGCTTGATCTACATCCGCTTGATTTATCGAAGTAAGTTTTTTGCAGAAGTCAGACAAAATAGGATTAAGCTCAGGTTTAATAAAAGACTGAAATTCGTCAATCATTTCTAGCTTATCATTTATTTTTACGGCGCCAATTTCAATGATTTCATTAGGCTTGGTACGATCGTTTTCCCAACAAGTAGCTTCTAAGTCAAAGATAATAAAATTCATTTCATCTAACACTCCTCAAGCAATTATCCTCTCGTCATATCCTATACAAAGTTACTTCATAATCAGAAAACACATCTTGGATCATGGCTTCTACAACATTCCAATCTCCGTTGGCCAATCCGCATCCAATGTTATATGGTAAAGCGATACTTGAGGGCGTTAACTGAGCCTTTGTTTTCAACGTCGTTAGCGCTTTCCTTAGTGCGTCATAGTTCGTATAAATCTGATTGCCACGTCCAAAATGAAGTTGACCGAATAAATTGGCAACGGTCTTTCCATTACTGCATTCAATCAACTGACAGTAACCGAGTAATTCACTTTTGTTAACTGCATGATTGCATTTATCGATGTACAGCTGATATGCCTCTGGGAAGGCAGCTTTAATTGCTTTCGCTATGCCCGAACCCATTACACCTTTGCAGTTCACCTGATGTCCAAGGATATCCTCTGACGCGTAGAGAAGGTCTCCATTGATTACTTGTACGCCCATTTCAAGTTCTCCTATTTACTAATTCAAGGATTTCGATTTGCGCTTTTGTCTCATCATTTTGATCAAGCAACGATCTTAGCTGAATTAATTCGGTTTTAATCTGAGTGTGTTCCATTCGAACAGATTCGACTACGCGGAACTATTTTCCTGCATCTCTGATGAGTTTGAAATGCATATTGATTACCACGACCATTTCGGATTAGACTTTAATCTCCAAACAGAAATAATGAAACAAGCAAAAATCAATGCGAACGTTAATATCACTTGATATCGTAGAACCCGTTGGACAGTGAACGCCACTTTCTGGTGAACCCTATATCGGACGAATGCGACAAGGGCACCCCTCCCGAAATGAAGAAGGTGCTCTAAGTAGCGTCCTGTCATAACTAAAAATCCTCCATTACCTTCGCCTGAGATGTTCCCAAGCGCTGCAAAAGAGGATTCCTGAATTCATAAAATCAAGTGGTGCCGAGAACCGGGGTCGAACCGATACGGTAGAGTCACCTATGTATTTAATCTTATCATCCAAGCAACTTCAAAACACTTTGTGGTATTGTATTAGCCGCGGCTAACATCGCTTGTCCCGCTTCCCCTATAATTTGACTACGTGTAAATTCTATCATTTGCTTCGTCATGTCTGTATCTCTTATCCTTGATTCTGCTGCGGAAAGGTTTTCTGAGCGGTTCATAACGTTGTTCAATGTATGCGCAAAGCGATTTTGATATGCTCCGTAGAGTCCCCTATGCCCTGTCACTGTAGTTAATGCAGTATCCAGCTTCATTAATGATTGTTTAGGATCAGCCGGAGGGTTTACACCTATGTTCGTAATCCCTAAGCCTTCGGCACTAGCATCAAACAGAGGAATCTTGATGAAATCATTTCCTGTATCTCCTGTTTGAATCCTAATTTTGGGCGGTTCGAAATCAATGTCGCGAATGTTCGTGACCGTTGTCGTTTCGATATGCTGTGCTTTATCCCAATCGGTTGTACGTTCATAAACATCCATATTCAATGAGAAAGACCCGTACTTGAATCCAATAGTCAAGCTCTGCCCTGCATTTAACGTAAGATCCCAATCAAAGTTAATTTGCGGCTGCCCCGAAGCGGGAACAGAAATTGAAAGGTCTGTAGGTGCGAGTATTCCTAGCGCATCATCGAACTCAATTGTCGCATTCGCAATGTCTCCAGCAATTTGGAACTGGTTTCCGGACGGAGGGTTAATTATGTTATTCCCTACATTCAATTGATTTCCTAAAGCATCTGAGACCACTGCATTCGATGGAGGGTCGAGTAAACTACTCAATTTCACATTGGCATCTACCGCATCAAGATTTGTAATTTCATATTTAATTTCTAATGAGTTGTCAGGCATAACCGTTCTTGATCTTGTTATGCTAAGATTAGTTCCTGGAAAGGTAAAAAATTCAACAGCTGGGTTAGCATCTGTCCCTGTCCTAGACGTATACTCTAACGCTCGCGTAGAACCATTGACATCCAAGTTCTCGATCAACTGCCCGTATAGATTGGGAAAGTATTTAGGAGCTAATGGTGTATAATTGGCGTTAACTGTATACCATGCGGCAGGCTTCAAATACTCAGGGTCATACGAAACAGAAAGGGACTCATAAGTTTCAGTATGCGTGTCTGTTACGGTTGTCGTATCCACATTTACATTGTAATCGTTGTATCCTGTTTCTCCAGTCGGAAGCATAATTTCAGTAATACTTCCCGAATTGGAACTCGAATTCGTCGTAACCGTTGTATCTTCAGTTTTAATCAAATGTCTTGGTATATCTGCTGTACCGATTGGGTGCAACTCAATTTGTGTATACCCAGACGCAGTCACAGGGTCGCTTGTCGTAAGTGTTGTTGACGTGCTAGAACGATCTGCGAATACTTGATAATCATTGCGATTAAGCAGATTGATGGTATTAAAGCTCGTCCCCTCCGCAATCGAAGAAATAGCGCCATTAAGCTGCTTAATCTCCAAATCTATCATTTGTTTATCGGAATCCGAATAGGTACCGTTCATGCCCTGAATGATAAGTTCTCTTTGCCGTTGGATAATATCGGTAATCCCTTGGTAGCCACCTTCGGCAGTTTGAACTACTGAAATTCCATCTTGAATATTTCTGCTTGCCTGATTTAGCCCTCTTATTTGTCCCCGCATCTTTTCTGATATCGCCAAACCAGCCGCATCATCGGCAGCACGATTTATTCCTAGTCCAGACGAAAGCTTTTCCATAGACTTTGCTTTCTTATCATTGTTTGTTCGCAGGTTATTACTTGCATTAATACCTAATATATTCGTTCTTATATTCATCACGATACCTCGATAGGGAAATAATTCCGTTCCATACAATCTCTATCGGATAATTACGAGTAGTTCTTTAGACTTATCTTCATCTATATATACGAATTTATTATCGTCCAATGATCTACGGCTATTTCAAGTGAGCATCTTTACCCAGCAGAATGCTGCTTCTGACGAACAACTCACCATGATATAATAATAAAGTGGGTTTTACACTACGATAATAAACCGCCTAACAAAACGCTTACACCCATATTTTGTGAGCGGTTTTTTTAATTCTGCATATGGGAGACACCTAATGAGAATTGAATGGCATACGGCCGCGCGCTATTGCGCAACAAGATATTCCTTGCCGCTGGTATCCGTCTGGCTCGTGTTGTTGATGGAGTTTTTGACTAGGGATTCGTTATCCGAAACGTGGTCCTGGGGGGTTCATAGATTCGAGCAATTGTTTTTTAACACTGTTATCGTCTTTATTCTTCTGCTTGTCTTTACGGCACTTACCGGCAGAACCCGCTGGGCGTTCTGGCTCATTTCCGCTCCCCTTCTGTTACTCAGTCTCGTTAGCGGCATCAAGCAACGTATCCTAGGCGTCCCGCTACTTCCGATGGATTTTTTTCTGACAAGCGAAACATCGGAAATGACGCAGTATATCAAACATATTTTCACAGTTTCCGACATCTGTGGCATCGTTGTCTTCATTGCCGGCGGCTATTGCCTGTTGCATAAACTGCCGCATCAGAATCCACAAGCTACATGGCGCGAACGCTCCGCAATGGCGGTTACCGCGGCACTTCTTTTTTTCTTCGTCTGTTCCGATCAGCCTTTCTCTCTCAAGCAAGTCGCAGGCATCGACAATATATCTTGGAACCAAACCGAGAACGTCCGAACGAACGGCTTTGCCTTGTCTGCCATCTTGAACTTGAAGCATTTATCTGTCAAACAATTAAACGGATACAACGGAAAAACAATAGACAACATCCTTTCCCAAACGGACATAACGACGAACGTCCCCACTGACGGCGGCGGCATCAAGCCGAACATCATCGTCGTGCTGAGTGAGTCGTTCTTCGATGAGACGACACTTCCGGGCCTCACCTTCAGCCGCGACCCGCTGCCGTTTTTTCACGAGCTGCAAAAGAAATATACCCACGGTACATTTCTCTCCCCCCAGTTCGGGGGCGGGACTGCCAACGTGGAATTCGAGGTGCTGACAGGCAATTCGATGCGTTTCATGGAGCAAGGCTCGATTCCGTATAACCAATACATCAACCATCCGGTCGATTCGCTTGCCAGCATTACAGCTCGCCAAGGCTACAGGTCGACAGCGATCAGCCCATTCTACAACTGGTTTTTCAACTCGCGCAATGTCTATAGAAATCTGGGTTTTGGGAATTTCCAGAGTATTGAGTTTTTTAATCCGGTATATGAGGGGCCTTATATTGCCGACAGCGAAGTCGCGAATATGATCATCAGCGAAAGCGAGAAAGACGCACGCCCTCACTTCATTTTTGCCAACACAATGGAAAATCACTTTCATTATTATCCCGGAAAATTCAAGACCAACACGATACACATCCAAGCGAACGTATCCCGTCAATCGATCGGTTTGCTCGAAACGTATGCCCACGGACTTTCCGACGCCGATAAAATGTTGCAAACGCTCGTCGAGCATTTCAACCGTACGAAAGAGCCGACCATCATCCTTTTTTTCGGTGATCACAAAGCCGCGCTGGGCGACAATTACAAAGTATACCGCGAAACAAAATATATTAGCGACAAAGACGATCCGAACTTCCTGGAGAAAATGTACACGACACCGTTCGTCGTCTGGAACAATTACTTGCCTGAACACAAAGACGAACTGTACATGAGCCCATCTTTTATCGGTCCGTATCTGTTAAACTTGGCCAAGTTGAAAGGCTCGTATTACACGGATTATGTTGGCGAGCTGTACAAGAAAATTCCTGTCATTCCGCCGAAGAACATGTACGCCGCCATGAACATCAAGGAAGAGGATCTGAAACAATACGAGTATTTGCAATACGATATTATGTTCGGCGATCGCCACGGCTACAAAGAGATCGAGGATAAAATCATCAATCCCAACTATTCGCTCGGCAGCGGTCCCATGTCCGTCACTAGCCTTTCGCCTGCCTCTGCGTACGTTGGAGAAGCCAACATAAAACTGACCGTAACCGGACAAAATTTTTCCCACGGTAGCGTTGTCTACATCGACGACAAAGCGTTCCCGACAACGTACGTCAGCGAAACGGAATTGTCTGCCGATCTGCCCGCAAGCCTGTTCGCCAATGACGGATCACATAACGTCGATCTTCGGGTAATCGATAACAAAAATAATATCATTATGCAGTCGAACGTCATGAAGCTGGAAGTAACGAAAAAATAAACAACGCGGCGTTTGTTCGCTCGAATTCATTCTCTATTCGAGCGGACACACGTGTCCGTCATAGCCGACATACTGTTCGATTGTTAGATTTCCCTCTAACCGTGAATCTGCAATCTGCACCTTCCGGATAGTCATCACGCTAGTATACCCTTACAGTTGAAGTTCCATCGGATCATTGCAAAGAGAGTATCCGTTCCGCTCGTAAAACTCTCTACTCTCCTCGCTCGGCCATACGATGATGAACTCAAATTTATTTGCCGTCGACCACTCTTGAATTGTTTTGAGCAGTTGGCTACCGATACCTCTTGACCGATAATCAGGATCGGTATAAACATTGGTCATATAGGCAAATGGATATGTGATTCTGCCTGGCCGTGGCACTTTATCAATCAATTGGATGTAGATATGAGATGCAATGATTCCGTCAACCTCTGCAACCCAAATGTGCCAACGTTCACCGCGTATTGCCTGTTCAAGGAAAGCTCGGCATTCCGTTTCGAATAGATCGTAATCATCTTGCACGTCTGGATGGTGCTCAAGAGTGAATTCCCATCGCATAAGGATCAGCGAGGTTATATCTCCCTCAGTAGCCTTCCTGATGTTCATAAATCTCCTCCAGAATCATCCCTGAAATGAAAGTGTTCGTGATGAATTCCATCCATACCGATCAGCTTGCCGCTCTTCTTGTGATAATAGGGAAACATCCGATTGACGGGTAACCTTAGAAGTTGATAATTCATATCTTGCGGCAATGTATCCAGTTCTTCTAAGGCTCTTTCGTACGAACTAAAGAGTCCTATTGGAAAGAAGTTGGGAAAGCCCCCGTCACCTTCTGACACGAAGATCGCCCACACGTACTCCTCTATCATATTTTGAGCCTCTCCCACTTCATCAAGCCAGCGAGAAGCAAACCGGCCCGATGCAATGTGCATATATACTACTACAATGTAATATTTTAGCATTCGAGTCGCCTCATGACTAGCTTAGGCAAGCCGAAAGCAATTAGCTGTAAAACGTGGCATAGAAAAAAAAGCCCCTCTCCTATGGTGAAGTAGAGGCGCTAATCTAATCTTATAGTTGAGTTCAAATATTCTTCCCGCGAACCCACACCGTTTGAAGCTCTAATTGCGGCGATAGAAGCAGCACGTTGGCTAATTTGCCTTCCTCGAGACTTCCCATCCATCGTTCGAGACCTAGAAGTCGAGCGGGGTTGCCGCTCGCATAGCGGCTCACTTGACCGATGTCCAGCCCGACGGTCTCAATCATGTATCGACATGCATCGATCATCGTCAGCGTGCTCCCTGCCAAATTGCCTCCGTGTTTCAAGCGGGAAACCGCGTCCTTCACTACAACATCATGCCCCGCCAAATGGTATTCCCCGTCTGCCATCCCGGTTGCCGCGATTGCATCGGTCACAAGTATAAACCGATCTGGCCCTTTAAGCTTAGCCAGTAATCGGATACAGGCAGGGTGAACGTGATGTCCGTCTGCGATAATTTCAGCACTGATGCGCGCATCATCGAGAATGGCGCCGACGGTACCCGGCTCGCGGTGATGAATCCCTTTCATCGCATTGAAAGTATGCACCGCATGGCACAAACCTTGCTCGGTCGCTTCGATGATTTGGTCGTATGAAGCATTCGTGTGACCACAAGCAGCAACGATGCCGTGCTCGTTAAGCCAGCCGATCAACGAATGTGCGCCGTCAAGTTCCGGAGCGAGTGTGAGCATCCGGATCGTATTAGGGTGCTCCCTCGTCCAACCTTCGAGCCAATCGCGCCGAGGCAATACGATATATCTCGGATCCTGAGCGCCGGACTGAGCCGGACTAATGAACGGGCCTTCGAGATGCACACCGAGCAGTTCGGCATTGTGCGTATCTTTGTTTTGATACGATTTTGCGAAGCGGACTACTCGCTTTATAGCTTCAGGCGAAGCCGTTACCGTCGTGGCCAACAAACCCGTTGTACCGTGTCTACGGTGAAATCGGGTAATCGCGTCGAACGATTCGTCGTTCGCCTCCATGAAATCGCGGCCGTCTCCGCCGTGAACATGCACATCGATAAAACCGGGCACAACCCATCCGCCATTCGCGTCGATCCTGACAAGCGAATGTCCGTCCTGAAATTGCTCATCAGGAAAATTCGCGTCCTTGCCGACGTATGCGATATGTTCGCCCCGCCAGGCGATCGTTCCGGACTCGATGATTCCTTCGCGTTCCGTTAAGATTTTACCGTTATGAATAACGGTTATCGAATCGTCCGCATTTCTGTCGATCCCGTCCTTATAAATAAGGCAGCACCGCCTTCGCGACGGCTTCGGCGCAAGCTTCGCTTCCTTGCGGCGTTAAATGTAGATGATCTTCGCCGATATAGGCGCCCAGGTCTTGCTTGATGATCGCGTTCAGATCGTTGATCGCGACATTCTCCGACCGCATCAGGGCCAGGATCGTTTCGTTGTATTTGTCGATCTCCGGATTGTCGCAGTTGACGTTGTTCGGGCTAACGGGTGTCGTCGTCGCCCAAATGATGGATGCGCCCGATCGTTTCAGACGATCGAGAATTTGCCTAATCGTCCTGACGTATTCCTCAAGAGAGGTGAAGACGCCGTGTTCCGTAGAGTGATGATAGACATCCCAGATGCCATTATTCCAATGAATGACATCAGGCTTGCCATGGGTCTCGATCCAGACGTCCGCATACCATAACGTATATTTCGCGAACCTTCCGTTATCCTCCGGGCCGACAACTTCGGCGATTCCCGACAATTTTGTCTGAACCAGGGGCATGTAGGCGATACGAATTGAGTCTCCCAGCAGCAAAACTTTTTTCATTACGCACCCTCCCTCGCGATCACGTGGCGTCGCAGAACTCGCGCGCGACAACGTCCAGTACCTCCCGCAATACGCCTTCGGCCTCAGGAGCGAATGGAGCCGGCAAGCCGAAATAATAGGTAGAGTCGATCGGCTCGTATCCGCCCTCCTCCAACTGCCTGGCCGTCGGGATATATCCAATCATTCCGTCGCTGTATGCTAGCGGAACGACCGCTTTATTGGATGCCGATTTGAGATGCAAGCCGTATGCGACGACGACTTCCGCGTTCATAGCCAGCACAGAGAAGCCTTCGGCCAGAGCTAGTCCCGTCATCTCGAGAGGCATGCTCGCGGGGAGTCCTTCCTGCCTGGAAAGCAGTTTGCGGCTCCACTCGCCCATTACGCCCGGTTCGTCCACCAGAGATTCCAAATATTCGCGTTCCGGCAACCCTTGCAGCGGCAATGCGACTCTCATCCGCATAGCTCGGAGATTAACGGAGCCTACGGGGCTCATGGCTTCTACCAGCACCTTGTTCACGTCGTTGGCCAACCGATGTCCAAGCATGACAACCTGCTCGTCCCCGCCCATATCTCCGTCATGAGGGTTGATATCCCCGCAGGCCCCCTGCAAGTAGGCGCAGATCGCGCCATTCCCTATCGATTGCTCCAGTTCCTCCATCGCAACTCCGGTGAACTCCGAGGAAATCAGGTTGTCCGCCGTCACGACCGGATGGCACGTATAATGAACGAGCACCGCCTTGGTCCGTTTGTCGAGCGCCGATTTATAGCGAAGCACAGTCAGCTCATGGTCTACCGGACCATTCGAATTGGAGGCGATTTGTACTCCGTCGTCGGCCGCGCTCCTTCGATTGACTGCAATGTCGCAAACGCCGCGCCCGACCTCTACCGTGACCGGCTCCATGTCGGACATCGCAGCTTTAACACCTTGCAGCACCGTTGTCTCGAGTTCCGCAATGTAGGAGAGGTCTATGCTGCCGCCGTATTCAGAGAAACCGTCCCAAATTTGCGGACCCGAATGCGTATGCGTGCCATGAAGAATAACGGTTTCGACGTGGCAGAGCTCACGTATGCGTTGCTTCAACCCGTCGACCATCTGGTTTCCCCACCAGAGCAGATCAGCGCTGACCAGCACGGCCGATGTCGACTTCCCGCTCGCATCACTGTGCTCTAAACAAAAAATTCTCGCGTACAACGGATGCGAAATCCCTTGAAAACCGCCCAAGCCCAGTCTGGAAGCAAACCCTCCAAGGGGAATAGGCTGGTTAGGCGTTATGTTTACTTTGGCTGTTCCCATCAACAGCATCTTCTTAACTCCTCTCCATGGACACAGGTACGCCAAGCCGCGCCGATTCGTACGCTGCGAGCGCCACAGCCGCGGCAGCCAAGCCGTCTTCACCAGTTATCGTGGCCGGAGTGCCCAACCTGATCGATTGGACAAAATCCTCGATCAAATCTTTGTCCGGGTTATCCCCCCAATAGCTCCATTCGGCTCGCGCGTTTTCGTCGCAATATAATTCATTTTTCTGCGCATAGACATCGATGCTGAGCATGCCGTTCGTTCCGATAATTTCCATAGCTACGTCACCTTGCATGGGGAAGGATTTACCTCTCGACCAACTGGTGTCCAGAACAGTCTTCTGCCCGCCTCGGAACGTAACGTGTACAAGCCCCGCGTCTTCAACAGTCAGCTCGTCGTAAAACAACCGTCCCATCTCCGCGTAAACAACGTCAGGTTCGTCTTCAAGAATCCAGCGCATCAAATCCATTACATGCACGGTATGATCAAGAACGGCACCTCCCCCCGATAGGGAAGGATCAACAAACCAACTCCCGGGCATCGTCCCACGGTTGGTCCCTTTGATTGCAAGGACGGTGCCAATTTCGCCGCGCTCCACAGTCAATTTCGCTTCGCGAACCGCCGGAAAATAGCGGCAAGGAAACGCCGTCATTAACTGGACTCCCGCCTCCCGGCAAGCTCGAACCATGTCGTTCATATCCTTCATTGTTGTGCCTAAGGGCTTCTCGCATAATACATGTTTTCCCCATTGTGCCGCGGCGATCGTCCATTCCGCGTGTCGAACGTTCTCCGAGCAGATAATAACCGCGTTGATGTCCGATGACAGCAGCGCGTCAAGCGTATCATAGACGGTCAATCCGGGCGGCCCAAGTACGGTCGCCGCGCGGTGCGAGTCCTCGTCCCATCCTCCCAAGACGCGGACATCGCTCCGCTCAAGCAGCACACTCAAATAACTGTGAACATGGGGATGGGCGAAACCGATGATTCCGATGTTTACGATATCCAATGAACGAACCTCCCTTCGAACGATCCCGATCCTAGAACAGCTATAGCTTTTGCGGAAGTCCTGTTCTCGCCGAACGCCCGGCCGCCAGAGCGATTTCGACGGCGCGGCTGGCATCCTCGGCCGATACGACCGGTTCGATGCCTGCTCGGATACATGCGATAAAATGCTCGATTTCTGCTTCATACGGATCCTTGCGCAGCAGAAAACTCGGAATATGCACGCCTTCTTCCGCTGTTCTTTGAGATTCGGTTTGCCGAACAATCAGAGGCTGCCCGTGTTGGTTGCTGCAACGTATAACGCCCGATTGTCCGGCCAGCTCCGCTTCGGCAAGGAACGGTCCCGGGTATCCCCAATGCGCATCCAGATTCACGATGGCGCCGCTATCGAATCGCAAAGTCGCATTCGCGTATTCGATGCCAGGGGCGGTCGTTAATGACGCGTAAACGCTTCTTACTTCTCCCAGCGTCCACCGCATGAAATCAATGTCGTGAATCATCAAGTCGAACAAGACTCCGCCGCTCATTTCTTCATTTTTGAACCAACTTTCTGAAGGCGGATGCAAGCTAGCTCTTCTCGCATGGCCGACTCCGATCTTCCCGATCTTCCCGTTCCGGATGTGATTACGCAAGTTCCGGTACTCGGGGGAAAAACGAAGCACGTGCCCAACCAACAATCGCGTTCCATATCGCTCGCTTGCCCGTATCATCGCTTCCGTATCTTCCAATGTTAGCGCCATCGGCTTTTCGCAAATAACGTGTTTGCCTCTTTCGGCCGCTTGAACCGCATATTGTCGATGCAAATAAGTAGGAAGCGTAATGCACACGACATCGATATCCGCTTCCTCCAGCAACTCTTCATACGACGCGAACAGTCGGGTTCCGAAGCCGGCGGCCGCGTCGATCGCATTTTCCGATCGACGCGCATAAAAACCGGCGAGCTTGACATCGTCCAATCGGGTCAAAACCGACGCATACAACTTTCCCATCGTCCCGCAGCCTGCGACAGCAACCCTCAAGCTTCGTTCATTCGACATACGAACGGATAACCTTCTCCAAAGCTTCGGCGATATCGTACATGGCTTGTTCCTCGGAAAGCAGTACGTTCTGGCTAAGCATCAACGCTTCGGCCGCGCACAATCTTTCGCAGACGGGGCAATCGTAAACCCGCTCTTCCCCGAGCCAGTCTTTCGTCGCGCTAAGCACAGCATTCGTGCGGTTCAATGGCACATAACCGTAAAACACCGGGACGCCTTCCGCATTCACCCTACGGATAAACTCTTCCTTGTTCGCCTTCGCAGCGAAATCAGGCGATAACTTAAATAAATACACATGGTTCGCATGCCTCGTGATGCGAGGGTCTTGCTTGAGCAGGGAAATCCCTTCAACCCCGCTCAGCAACCGATTCAGCAGGGCGACGTTAGCTTCGCGGCGTTGCATTTGCTCTTCGAGCCGTGTCATCTGTGCGAGCAATAACGCGGCCTGAATGTCGGTCATCCGATAATTTTGGCCTAACACCTCGTGTTGGTACCAGCCTCCGTCCGGAATACGTCCGACGTTGCAGATCGACCACGCGGCGCTCCACAACGATTTCTCATTCATTAATACAATGCCGCCTTCGCCGGCGTTCAGGTTTTTGCTGGATTGAAAGCTGAACGTCCCCAAATCGCCTATTGCGCCAACGCCTTTGCCTTCCCACTGCGCGCCTACAGCCTGTGCGGCATCCTCGATCAACGCGAGATTATGCTTGCGCGCAATTTCCAGCAGACGCGTCATGTTGGCCGGCGCCCCGGCCACATGTACGGCTATAATCGCTTTAGTTTTCGACGTAATCGCCGCTTCCACCTTGTCCGGATCGATTAGCAGCGTATCTTCTTCAATATCGGCAAATACGGGAATCGCTCCGAAAGCAAGCGCAGCAGTAGCGGTCGCGATGAACGTATAAGGAGGAACGATCACCTCGTCGCCGGGCTTTACGCCTGCCGCCTGAAGCGCAACCGTGATCGCCACCGTGCCGTTCACGCAGCTGACGCCGTAATTGGCGTCTTGATACTTCGCGAACTCCCGTTCAAACCGAGGGATATACGGTTCCTCTCCGTTAAATGTTCCCCCTACGCCTCCCCATTTGCCGGAATTTAACACGTTAAGCAGCGTTTGCTGCTCCAATTCGTCGAAAATCGGCCACTTCGCGAAAGGTTTCGTCCGTACAGGCGTGCCTCCATTGATTGCCAAGCTCATATGATCAATTCCTTTCTATTGTCCATAAGCTCTTCCCGAGCTCGGTCAGATTGATGAATTTCCGATGGATTCAGCCTCATCCAAGTCAGGTTCTAGCCCTTGACCGCGCCTACGATAATGCCGTGAATGAAAAATCTCTGCAGAAATGGATAGATAAGAACAACCGGCAAAATAGTGACGATGGCCGCGGCCATTTCATTTGCTCGATAATTCACCAAGGTATCCCTTCCGAACAATTGAAATGGATCGAAAGTACGGGTCAGAACGCCCCTCAACCAGAATTGCAGCGTTGATTTCTTCATATCTGATATAAACAGCAGCACATTAAACCACTCGTTCCAGAACGTTACCGCGCTGAAGATGACGAATGCGGCTACCATCGGACTAATAACGGGAAAGATGATGCGGAACAATATCACAAGATCGCTTGCGCCATCCATCTCCGCCGATTCTCCAAGTTCTGCCGGCACATTCGCAATCGAGTTTCTGAAAATAATGATATAAAACACATTCACTACAACCGGAAGAATAAGCGCCCAATACGTTTCGCCCAGTTGCAAATTTTGAACCATCAAGTAAAAAGGAATCAGACCTCCTGTAAAGTACATTGGAATGAGGTAGAAGTTCATCAATACTTTACCGCCAACCATATGCTTGCTCGCCAAGGCATACCCGGCTGCCAGTGCCAGCACAATAGTGAGCAAGGTATTGACCAGTGTCAAGAAGATCGTATTGCCGAGAGTGGCCAGAAAGTATTTGTTGGTCAGGATCAATTCATAGCTCGCCGTATTGAACCCTTTAGGCCAAAACCGCACTTCTCCATTGCTTACGGATTGGAAATCGCTGAACGATATGGCGATCGCATTGGCGAAAGGGAACAATATGAGGAGTGTGAATGCCCCGAAAGCTGCGTAATTAAACACCTCAAAAAGGAGACGCGATTTCGATCTGTAATGCATTCCTATCCCCTCCGTTCCTAGTACAACCCTAACCCGACGATCTTTTTGGACAATCGGTTCGAAACAATCAGCAAGGTGAAGCCAAGCACGCTCTGTACGAACCCGATGGCGGTCGTCAGGCTGAACTGCGATTGCTGCAAGCCGACATGGTATACATAAGTGCTGATAACTTCGGAAGTGTCGTAAACAAACGTGTTCTGCAAATTGAATATGCGATCGAAGCCGACGAAAAAAATGGTGGAAATTTTCAGCAAAAACATGAGTACAATGATCGGCAGCATACCTGGCAGAGTAACATGAATCACTTTTTGAAATCTGGAAGCGCCGTCAATTGAAGCCGCCTCGTAAAGATCACTGGGAATGCCAGAAATGGTGGCGAAATAGAGAATCGCGCTAAACCCGACACTCTTCCAAATATCGATTACTACAGCCAATGGCACGAACAACTGCTTCTCGCCCCAGAAATCAATCGGGTCGATGCCGAATAGAGAATTCAGCATGCCGTTCACTACACCGCTCGAGTCCTTCTCGAGCAGCAGCTGCATAAGACCGGCGACGACAACCCAAGAGAGAAAGTGCGGCAAATAGGAGATCGTCTGCATGGTCAGCTTGAAGCGCTTGCTCATTAATTCATTGGCCAATATCGCAAAGAGGATTGGCGCAGTGAATCCGAACAAAATATCGTAAATGCTGATTTTAAGCGTGTTCTTCAACACTGTATGGAATGTCTCGTCATTCAGGAAATAGATGAAATGCTTAAGCCCTACCCATTCACTGCCTTTGACCCCTGCATACAGAGAATAGTCTTGAAAGGAAATGATGATGCCGTACATGGGAATGTAGTTGAACAGCACCAAGAGAATAACCGACGGAAGCGCAAGCGCATACAACCCCCATACTCGCTTCGTCATCTTCTTTTTCTTTCCCGAGGCATTTGTGGTCATCTCCAAGGAACGCCTCCTTCCCTCCATCATCTCGAGGAAGCCACAGGAGCGCGTTGAAACGCGCTGCCCGTAGCTGCCGATTGTATCCTTACCAGTTAACTGACTTGACGCCCCACTTCTCGAGCTGCGCCTTATGCTCGTTCATATATTTCGTGTAGGCTTCCGCGATAAAGCCATATTTTTTCTTGTACTCTTCTACTTTCTTATCAAACTGGTCCATGGAGATTTTGCCGGTAATCGCTTCGACCGTAGCCCCGCTCAGGAAGATGTCAGATTCGGTCAGCTTCAACTTGACTTCGTCAAGCGTCGTATAAGGGAAGACCGCAAACAAATTCACGCCGGCTTCTTCCGCCATATCGGCAGCGTACTTCAGACTGCCTTTGGACAAATCGAAGTCTTCCTGGCCGAGGACCTGTACCTGCTGCGCTTCCTTGGACTCCTGTCCGGCGAGAAAACCGCGCACGATCGACAGTTGAACCGACCAATATCGGTTCGGATCCTGCAACTTCTTGGCATCCGGAATTCTTTTTCCGTCCTTGACGACGTATTCCGAGCCCTCCTTGCCCCAGAATAGCGCTTCATTCAGTTGATCGGATGCGAATCCTTCGAGAACTTTCCATGCACGTTCCGGGTGCTTGCTGCTGCTGGAAATAAACATACCGTGCCAGATGATCGGAGATTGCTTCGGAAAATACGTATATTTGGGATCCTTCACAACGGACGGGTAGCTGGCAAGCGGAGGCGCGAACGCGATCCGGGAGCGGAAGGACGTATCCGTGGCCGTCCCTTTGCTTGCCTTGTGATACGCGGCAAGCGGCAGCAATTGATCTGCCGTATCGTTAACGAGCAGCGTGTCTTTGTCCAGATGCGAGAACCAGGCGGTCCAATCGTTCGTTGCAAAATCCTTGTCCAGAATGCCTTCCTTGTAAAGCTGTCTGTACAACTCGACCGCCGCGCGATATTCCGGAAGAACAAACGTGCTGAGCACCTGTCCATCCTGCACCCTGAACTCGTTCGGTCTCGCGCCATACCACTGGAAGAAGCCTTGACCATATTGAAATATTTTACCGCTCTGCGGATCGGCCCAAGCTGACAACGGAATGGCATCCGGATTAGCTGCTTTGATTTTCCTCAGCACCTCCACATAACCTTCGACCGTGTCCGGAAACTTGCCGCCATTAAACTTGTCGAGGAGATCCATCCGCACGTAGTTGCCTCCGCCTTGCGGCAGATCCTTGCCAGCGGCCATCGGAAGCCGATAGTAATGGCCATTGTAACTCGCCATATCCATCATCTCCGGCGTGATCCACTTCTGAATTTCGGGCGAATTATCGTAGAACTTCTTCAAATCGATAAACGCGCCCTTGGACGCCGCCTCGTTGACGGGATCGACGACACTGGTGTGCAAAATATCCGGCAGTTTGTTAGAGGCCAGCAACAATTGCTGCTTGGTCGAGGTTTCGCTATTCTTGTTAACCGTCAATTTCAAGTTTACGTTCGCGTAATCTTTGACAATATTAATAAATTCATTGTTGCTCGGATCAACGCCTTCCGGATACGTCAATCCGGAATCGGTCATGACCATGGTCAGGTCGAGTTTCTGATCCGCTGTCGAATCTGGATTCCCGCTTGAGCTGCTCGCGGACGAGGAAGGAGACGAGGGTTGGACGGAACCTGAATCGCTTGCATTTCCTTTCTCGTTCCCTTTGCTGCACCCCGCCATGACTAACGCGAATACGAACATCGATACTACGATTGCGCTCAACGCTCTGTTTCTCATGCTAATCCTCCCTGTTCATTTTGTGAAAAACGTCGCGTCACTGATGTCATTTCTTGCAAGTCTCCCCCTTAGATCGCGTCATCGGGGTAATCATACTATATCGAGACATGCACAATCGGCCATTTTTTTCTCCAACAAGTCAAAACTTGATCTTGGCAATGATATCCCACAAAATAATTAAACGCTTTCATTCGATCATTTAAAGGCATTATAATCACAGTTAAAAGCTTATATTAAAGCTGCGGAGTGATGACCATGCATACTTACCCCGTTCATGACGATGTGTTCGCTTATTTCAAACTCAAAAAAAATCAAGTTCCCTTTTATATCCTTGAACAAACCATAACCGAGAGTACAGACTTGCATCATCATGATTTCGTTGAATTTTCATTTGTGCTTCAGGGTAAAGCACTCGAAAATATCGATGGGAAAACATACGAGATGACGCCCGGGACGGCACGTATTTTGCCCCCCAATCAAATCCATGCCATTGAGGTCGATCCCCAGAACCCGCTTCATTTGTATTGCTGCATGTTTGACTTTTATTTGCTGCTGGAATCTCCGTTCGACGATCAATTGGCCAAATCCATTTTACAAGCTGGAGATACATTGCCTTATTACACCAAGCTTGATGGAAGCTCTTATGAAGAAATGCATCGATTATGCAAAAAAATTAAAAGAGAATGCACGGCCTCTTATGTGGGGAGAAACAGCGCTATTCGTGCCGCTTTGCTCGAAATCTTGTTGGTATATGTCCGATCTTTTGCGAATCAAGATCTGACGGAACAATCGTTGCATACAGAAACTTCAAACCATATCGAGTGGAATATTATCCACTTTGTGAATAAGCATTTCTTTCAGCCTCTTACGATTAAAGACTTGTCTGAGCGATTCGGGGTAAGCTCGTCCTATATCAGCAAGCTATTCAAACGCCAATTGAACACTTATTTTGTCGATTACCTGCATGCCTTAAGAATACGGAGAGCCAAATCCTTGTTGTTAAGCACGGATATGCATATCTATGAAATCTCGGTCGAATCGGGCTTCGATTCCTTCAGAACCTTTTCCCGGTTATTTAAACAAGCCACTCTTTTGACCCCGAGAGATTTCAGAAACGCACGATGCATTCCTTAACCCGTCAAACACGCAAAAAAAGAAAGCGGAACCCCGTCCTGGGAGTACCGCTTTCGTCGGGTGAAGCCGTTACTTTCATGAATTCTTCGGATCCGCTAGCGACCACATTCCTCTCATTGAAACATAGCTTGAACGTTATTGAACACCCGTATGCCGCGTTTGGGTCCGCCATAACCGGTAGCCACATTCTGATCGGTAAACGTCGAAGTCCAGCCTGTCGTATTCTCAAAGCTCAAGTTCTGCATCGTCATTCCCGTAACCGCAAGATTATCGATGCGGATAATCTCGGCCAGGCCGCTGACAGGTTGCGTGAAGATCATGCGGAACTGGACCTCTACCGAGCTCTTCCCTGCCGTATAAGGGGAAGTATCCACCTTGTACCTCGCCCACGGACTTGCGCTCAGTCTGGAAGCATCCTGACTCCACACCACTTGCCCATCGATGAGCATCTGCAGCAGTGCCATGCCCGGGCCTTGCGTCACGATTTCTGTCGTATAAGGTCCCAGATAAGCCGCATTATTGTCGGCATAGATCCAACCGCCGGTCGATTGGAAGGTCGGATTGGTCAAGGTGAATCCGTTCGCCACAATATTGGTGTAGTCTACCTTCACCGGAAACCAGGTTACGCCCTGTTTGTCGTATACCCTGAACACGATATTGGCTGTAAGCTTTTCTGCTAACGCGCTGGTCAAATCCAGATGCACGGACTGCCATGCCGTAGTCCCCCCGGCCACATCCCTTTCCCAGACGACAACGCCGTCCACGACAACCTGCGCGAAGTGATAACCTGCAGGAGTAGTGGATGTGTAGTCGTCTCTCACCTGAAAGTCAAGCGTCTTGCTGCCCAGGCCCGGCGTGACGGCCGCGACCATATTGACGCCGCCCTGGCTGCCGTTTGAACTTGCCACGCCTGACGGGTAGGAGATGGAATAGGCAGAGCCTTTCGAATAAACCCAGATGTCCGATGTGCTCAGCAGGCTTGTAAAGCTCCCTTCATCGAGCGTAAAGCCCGTTGTCGAAGTAATCGCCCACTCCGTGTTCACCCCGAAATTGTTGACGCCTGCCTTGTCGTAGACGCGGAAGTTAAAGGTAGCCGTCGATTTGCCGGTCAGTTGGCTCGTCAAGTTCAGGTTGACGTTCTGCCAGTCCGCGCTGCCATCCGAAACATCGCGCTCCCATACGACAACGCCGTCGACCAACAGCTGCATAAAGTGATAGCCAGGAACAGCGGATATAAAGTCGTCTCTGACTTTCATAGTCAGATTATATTGGGCGGCAGGAGATATGGTCGCGGTCTTGACCTTGGAACCCGCAGTCCCGGCATAGGAAGGTTTCCCCCACGGCCAGTTGATGCTGAATGTATTGGCGGTTGACGCCGTCGACTGCGTCTTCGTCCAGCCGTAATCGCCATCGAAATACGGATTGACGACTTTGAAGCCTTTAGCCGCGACATCGTCCCATGAGGACACGACATTAAACCACGTAACAGCTTGTACATTTTTCAGACGCAGTTGAATGTTTGCCGTCGTTTTGCCCGTCATATAGGGGCTTAAATTAACAGTGACCGTTTCCCAGTTTCCGTTCTGGCCGGCAACGTCCTCCTGCCAGGCCACAATGCCGTCCACGAGGAGTTGCTTGAAGATATACCCCGATGTGCCGCCGGTATAATCATCTTTGACCTTGAACGTGACGGAGGTGCTCGCTCCATCGGTGACCGTAACCGTTTGCGACAGCTCGGCCCATATGCCTGCTGCTCCGGGCGTATTCCCCGGATAAGAAATACGGGCAATATTCCCGTCGCTTCCGAAGTTGTACCCGTTAGGGGCATACGAATAGGCATCGAACGAGACGCTTGAATCGGCAGGCGCCGTTACGGCAGCCGTCTGCTTCACAGTAGAATTGGCGCCTTTCGCCGTATTGTGCGTTCCCCATGGAATCGTTAACTCATCATTTGTAAATTCATAATACCAATCCCCATTCGTGGCATAAGGATACGGATCTCCCGGATTCAACCCCAGTTCATCTGTTGTTACCAACGGTGTGGCGTATACAACAATGCCCTGCAGTTTGCCCAAAGCTTGTTTGGCCAACGCCTTCTGCATCTCTGTCTGTATTGTCTCCGCCGATTTCATCGTCGTATAGTTGGCAAACGTGCCGTATGGCATATAATAGATCGGTAAATTATAGGGGTGAAAACGGCTGTACAACGTGTCGATATAAGCATCCGTATTCAGCGCTGTTCTCTCCGCATGCGGATAAATAATGCCGTCGATGCAATTCTTATAATCATTGGCAAAAGTGCTCGTCGCCTGTTCATAATATGCAATGACGAACACGGCAAGCTGCGGGTTTATCGCATGCGCAGAGTTTTGCAGAGAGGTCATGCTTGCAGGGGGAAATGTACCAAGATTCGCTGTGAAATCATCAATTACCCACGCCTCAAGGTTAGAATAGGTATTGGCCAGCGTGGCAATTTGTTTGGCCCATTCCGTGTAATTTCCGCCGAATGGCTGGGGTACCCCTTCCGTTGGAGGCGTTAAATACACCCATACCTTAATACCAGCCGTCTGAGCGGCAGGCATAAACTCCAGACGCAAATCGTCCCAGTAATGCCCCTGGGTCCAGATCAGAAACGCATACGTCGTCACGTGCAATTGCTGCAGCCTGGCGATCGTTGCCGGTGTATTAATGTGAATCTTCCCATCGGCGCGGGGAGCGCTTTCAAGAATAGGGGAAGCATAACTAGCCTTTACGCCGGAAATCGAAGGCACCGACGGTCCGGATGCAGCCGACGCGGAGCGCGTATCGAGCCAACACACGACAACAAGCAAAGAGAACAGGAAAACAATGAAAGCGGTTAGGCGCACTTGCCGTAAACAGAACATCATTCATCTCTCCTCGTGTTCAGAAATTGTGCAATCGTCGTACAACTTCATTTTACAGATAACGCGGGCTATGTTTCGGTCATTTTTTTCTTGAATAGGCCAAAGCAAACACCTAGGAAAAATATAATTGCAAGTTTCACGGGTTATAAGGTAAGCTTGCCTCAAGTGCGGGTTCACGAGGAGAGGAAAAGCCGATGACAGCATATGTTGAATACACAGATTCAGTAAACTATCCGAGCCTCGAGAAAGGGCAACTTCCTTTCTACTGCTTGTCCAATCTGCTCAAGGACGACATCCCGCTTCATCATCACGACTTCCTCGAATTATCTTTCGTTATGAACGGCAGCGGAACAGAAACGCTCAACGGAATTACCCATCAACTAAAGCCCGGATCAATCAGTTTCCTGCTCCCCCACCATATCCATGAAATTCATACGAATCTGCAGGATCCGCTCCATCTTTTTTGTTGTATGTTCGATATTAGCCTCATTTTCGAATCCACGACCGATGCCGGGCTCGGTCGAATATTGCTTCAAGCTGGCAATCAATTACCTTCTTTCAACGATTTGAACGAGAACGAAACCCGAGAGATGAACCTTATTTGCAACGCGATAGCTAACGAGTATCATAGCTCAAAAATAGGCAAATACAGCGTGATCCGCTCCAAAGTGATCGAGGCCCTGGTTCTCTATGCGCGTTCTCATTCCACCACGATTCTAACCCATTTTAATAATCAAAACGCGAATATGAAAAAGTCAGATTGGGATATTATTCAATTTGTGCACACGAATTATTTAAATGAACTCACGCAGGACGGATTATGTAAGAAATTCGATGCTAGCCCCGCTTATATCAGCCGCTTGTTCCAAAAGGTTTTGAATACGCATTTCCTGGATTATATCCATATATTGAGAGTCAGACGCGCATCTTCACTGTTGCTGACGACGGAAATGTCTATTCTGGATATCTCTGTCGACTCGGGGTTCGAATCTTTCCGAACCTTTTCGCGCGTGTTCAAGGAACATACGGGGATGTCTCCTAGAACATTCAGAAAATTGTCAGGTGAGTCAAGCTCGTAAGATTAGCGGTTGGGCTCGTTTCAACGGCTATCGCCACTATGCCTGACTTGGCGCGCAGAGCAAAAAAAGGATCCCAGCCTTGTGAGCTGAAATCCCTTGAAATTCTAGATATTTGTACTCATCCTAATGTCCCCGGCTTTTTTGAATCCGTTATCGAAGTAGTCATACATTTATTGAATCTCATCGATTTTCTTAGTCCAGCCCAGCTTCCGACATGATAGATGATATACCCGTCAAACCACATGAAATGCGGATTCTTTTTTTTCGATTAGTTTTCCATTCTCAAGAAAAAGCACGCGATCGCAAAGCGGCAGTACCCGGTCATCATGCGTAACCATAACCGCGCTCTTACGCTGATCCTTTACTTGCTTCGCAATCATACTCACGATATCGAGCCCTCGCGAAGCATCTAAACTTGCCGTTGGTTCATCCGCGAACAGGACAGCCGGGTCATTCATTAAGGCTCTTGCGATCGCTACCCGTTGACGCTCCCCCCCTGAGAGCTTCTCAGGATATGCGGTTCGTCGATGCGACAACCCCATCTTATCGAGTAATTCTTTTGCTCGTTCGGTTGCCTTTGCCTTTCTCATCCCGGAAAGCTTAGCTACCAACACCAGTTGTTCTTCGACTTTCAAGTACGGAATCAAGTTGGCGCTTTGAAAAATAAATCCGATCTTTTGAAGCCGTAGTTCGGAAAGTTGTTGCTTGTCTTTACCGATAATGGATTCTCCATCGAGAAGGACATGCCCGCTCGTCGGTTCAAGTAGTGCTCCCGCTATGGACAAGAACGTACTTTTGCCCGAGCCTGAAGGGCCCATTACCGCAACAAGCTCACCTTCGGCCACCTCAAGGTTAAGCTTATCCAAAATCGTTCTTTCGATACCGCCATCCTCAAACGTCCGCGTAATCTCCTGCAATACAAGTCTCTTTTTCATGCCGCTGTCCTCCCAATCGCATCCAAAGCGTCAATTTTGGCGACTTTCCACACCGAAATCAGCGAACCGGCCAAAGACATTATGACAAAGGACAGGCATGTAAGCGCCAAGGTTGCGAAGCCTAATTGAAATGGCATGGAACTTGGCAATACGGCCTCGAACAATTGAACCAACAGGACGCTAAGGACCAAACTGCCGACCGATAAGACCAACACTTGCAGCGTCACGCTTCTAGCCAGATAGGCTGTACGCGTACCGATGGCTTTCAATATCCCGAATTGACTGGTTTTCTGAATCGTGATGACATAAAAGAATACAGCCAGCACAAAGGCAGAGATGACAAATAAAAATGCGATCATCATCATAAGCGAGCCTTGCTCTTCTTTGTAGCCCGGAATCGCGGATACTGCTTCGGACTTCTTTATCACTTCCGTATTGGGCAGCAGGGACTGAAGTTCCTTCACTTTGTCACTCGAGGCTTTAATGGCGATCGCATTGTAAATTTTACTGCCCGACGCCGAGCCGTTTCCTTGACGTATATGTGTTTGTTCTTGAAGATTGATCCAATCCTGATTATTTAGAAAGACAGCCGGAGTATGACTGAACGACTCGTTTTTTACAAAGCCGCTTACGGTCCATTTTTGTCCCGAAGCTTGATCTACAATAATCGAGCCGATTTTAACTCCGGAATCAGACAGCTTTTGATCGACAAGAACATGATCTTTGGTCTGATCCGAGATGGGCGATCCTTCCGTTATTGTCGGCGCCAGCCATCCATCGAGATTAACCGCGAGCAGCGTCACGTCAATCTTCGTCGTTTCCCCCGATGGAATAACCGTTGTCATTTTCACGCCAAGCGATTGTGCATTCTCTTTCCCTACTATGGAACCGGCCTTATCAACCTGATTCTGATCGATCTGAGATCGGGTGAAACGGTGATTGGAGTCCTGTTCCAACACAAAATGCGTTGCAGCCATATTCTTAACGGAAGCGGCGTTGTCATACGCCAGCCCCTGCGCAAGTCCGGTGACAAACAGAACAAGAAATGCAACAAGCACCATAATTGTAGCGATTAACGTATACCGCGCCTTTGCAAACCTCATTTCTCGAATGGCTAAATACATTGTGCTTCCCTCCTTCGGTATGACTAAAGTATAGGAAGCGAATATGAACGGACGGTGAATAACAGGTTACAGATGAGGTAGTGTCGCGGATAGGCTAATGAAAAGAAAATAAAAAAAATCCCTTCGTATCAAGGGATTTCGAGCTTATTCTGTGGTGCCGAGAACCGGGGTCGAACCGGTACGGTAGTCACCTACCGCAGGATTTTAAGTCCTGTGCGTCTGCCAATTCCGCCATCCCGGCAAGATGATCATAATGGTGGGCCTTGAGGGACTCGAACCCCCGACCAATCGGTTATGAGCCGACCGCTCTAACCAACTGAGCTAAAGGCCCTCGTCTCGGTCAGAGAAAAGGTTGGTTGCGGGGGCAGGATTTGAACCTGCGGCCTTCGGGTTATGAGCCCGACGAGCTACCGGGCTGCTCCACCCCGCGTCATCTGAACACGTCGACAATAATTAGCGACAAGGAATAATATACTATATTGGACATACAATCGTCAACCTTTATTATGATTTTTCGCCCGAATTGTGCGAATCTTTCTCTGCTCCGTCCACTTGCGATTTCGCCATCTCTGCCAGCTTCTGCAGCAACATATGCTGCGGCATATGCATCAGATGCTCGAGCGGCACCTTCATATAAGCAGCCAGCTTAACAGCCGTGTCGGCGGATATCGGCATTTTGCGCATGTCCATGTGCGTTCCCCTCCATTGCGTTGCTCTCTGTCTCAGCTTAGCACAGGAAAAGCTTCCAGCCAACACCGGAGCGGGCAAAAATTCGAATCCTTTATGGCATGTATCGCACGCCGTATTTGCCTTTTTTGGAACGGAATACTTCGATTTCTCGAGGCACATCGAGTCCGAATACCCAACCATCATGCTCCATTCGCTGAACCAGGCAGCCTGCTTGGAATTTGCTGTCGTACAGCTTCGACCAATACACCCATTTCATCATCGTTCCTCGATCTCCTTTTCGTGTAAACCGTGGATGATCATAGGATGCCCGCGTTTCCCGCGAAAAAAACGAACCGCTGCTCCCGGTCGGGAGTAACGGTTCGTTTCTTATGACACTCATTTGAACTTGCTGCTTCTTCTTAGCCTGCGCTTGCAGCAGCCTCGACTTTGTCATACATGATGCCGCCACCACCGCCACCGCCGTATACGTCGTCGAATACGCCGTCGATTTGGCCTTTCGGATTCGTTTTGATTTTTTGCAGCAAATCGTTGCCTTTTGTCTCCCAGCCTGCCAGACCTTCTTTTACCGATTTCTTGCCTTGCATAACTTCCATGTAGAAACGGTTGCCGAGCTCCGTCACCATATACAGGTTCGGTTTTTCACGTAGCAACTTCTGTTCTTTCAGAGAAGATTGCAGCATTGGAGCAGGCTTCACTTTCGTAAATGCATCGACATTGTAGCTCAAGCCTTCGCGCACTTTCACGAATTCTTTGCGAGCCGGCATTTCGTACGTGCTGCGCGCCTTCAGCTTCGACCATTCTTTGCCGTTCATGAACTTCACGAACTCCCAAGCATCGTCCGGGTTCGCCGCCTTAGAGTTAATGCCGGACAGGTTGTTCAGATAAATGCTGCCGCCGACGCCTTCGTGTCCCGCGTGGAACGGAACGCTGACGACGTCCCAATCGAGCCTCTCCAGCTTGAGCTTGTCGGCATTGTCGTTATATTGTTCGATTTGGTTGATCAAATCGTAACCGCCGATCGTCATCGCGACTTTACCGTTCAGGAACAATTGGCCTTGGAATGGATTGTTTCTGCCATCAGTCTTCGGTTCGCTGTACATCGCGTTCATGTCTTCCTGACGAGGCGTAACGTGGTCTTTGTACAAGTCCGAGAATGTTTTCCATACCGCTTCCCACTGCGGCGTATTGACGGTCATCGTCTCCGCTTTGTCGTCGTACATTTTCAGTTGCAGCGGAGCCGCAAAATTTTGCAAATCCCAGAAGTTTTCGCTGCCGCCCCACTGGTTAAAGCTAAAGCCGTATACCGCGTCTTTACCAGTGCCCGATTTCATTCTGCGCGCGAGATTAAACACATCGTCCCAGCTCATGCCGTCTTTCGGCATTTCAGCGCTAACTTTCTGGAACAGTTTCTTATTATAGTATAAGGCCGAAGGTGTAAACGTCGGGGTAAGAGCATAAACGAAGTTGTTGCCTTGCTCCTTGATCGAATCAATCACTGCCGGTACGAAATCGTTCGGATCAATGGAGTTTTCCTTCATCAACGGATCGAGCTGCTTAAGCAGGTTCTCGTTTACGAGAGGCGAAAGCATGCTCATATCGAAAATCATAACGTCGACCGGGTTGTTCCCCGTCATGATCGCTTTGACCTTCTCGAGCGGATCAGGCTGCTCTTGCTGCTTCGACTGGTCTTCGAATTGGTTTTCCGTGTAGTCGATCGCAGGTACGATCTCGATGTCGATGCCGTCATGCGTCAGCTCGAACATGTCTGTGAATTGCTGACGGAACCATATTTCATCCTGCTTGCTTCCGGACATTGTGCCGATGCGAAGCGTTCTGCGAACGTCTGAATCTTTGCCTTTGTCGGTGCTGCACGCCGCCAGGGTAGGTACGAGCAGGCTCAGCGCCATGCCGGATAACATCCACTTGCGGGTCATTTTTTTCTTGTTCATGCGGGTGGGTCCCCCTCCAATGATTTCGGTTTCGTGATGACGATCTTGTCGCCATCGAACTCCATACTCGCCTTGTCTCCAATCGATAAAGCACTTAAATACTCTTTCGGAATTTGCAAGCGCCCGACCCGATCGACGACAACGAATGCTTCGTGTCCTTCGTCCGTCTCCTGCCCGGCGGACAAGGACACCGCCGAATCCAGATTCGGGTTGCGTTTGATAAATTCCGTACTCGTCAGTCCGTCGCGAATAGCGACGACCCGGTCAACCTTGCCCGCGAGAGACAAGTCGTGCGTAACAATAACGATCGTGACACCGAGTTCCTTGTTGAATTTGCGGAAAATATCCATAATAATGTCCGACGTTCTGGAATCGACGGAACCCGTCGGTTCATCGGCGAGCAGCAATTGCGGCCGATTCGCCAAGGAAATGGCGATCGCGACGCGCTGCTGTTCGCCGCCCGAGAGCTGCTGCAGCTTGTTGTGCATCCTTTCCTTTAATCCAACCCACTCGAGCAGTTGTTTCGCATAGGCCCGATCGAGCTTGCCGGAGAACATCATCGGCATCTCGACGTTCTCGAGCGCGGTCAGGAAAGGGAGCAGGTTACGGGCGTTATTTTGCCAGATGAATCCGACCGTGTCCCGCTTGTATTTCACAAGCGCTTCGTCGTCCACCTTGAGCAAATTCCACGGCCCGACTCTTACTTGCCCGGCGGACGGTCGGTCAAGCCCGCCGAGAATGTTCAGCAGCGTCGACTTACCGCTGCCGCTGTTGCCGATGATCGCCATCATCTCTCCGGGTTTGACGGAGAGGTTCAGCCCTTGCAGGGCGACGACTTCCAAATCGTCGGCTTTGTAAATTTTTACGAGCCCTTCGCATTGAATCATCGGTTACCTCTCCTCTCCCAGCTTGACGGCTTGATGCACTTTCAGACGCCGGATGTGGGTGATCAGGAGCGCGACGCCGATGCTCATCATGACCGCGACGACAACATACAGCCTCATCGTATCCGTCGCTTCGAACACGACCCGGAACGGCGGCACCTGGTTCGTCGAATTGTCCGTCGTCTGCAAGAACGGCAGGAACAATATACTCGTCACTTTGCCAATACCGATACCGAGCCCGATCGACAGGCCGGCGGTGAACACCTGTTCGAGCAGAAGCATCCCCGTCAGTTGCTTACGGGAAAGCCCCATCGCCCTCAGAATGCCGATCTGCACGACCCTGCGCGACAGATTGAAAAACCAGAACAGCACATAGCCGGATAACGATACGATGACGGTTACGAGGAACCCAAGGCTCAGAATGCCGAACACGCCGCCCCTTGCGGGGTGCTTGCTCTGAGTAACAAGTTCGCTTCTCATGTCGTCAATGGACGCGATTTCGATGCCTTTCGCCAGAAGTGCCGGAATGATCGGCGCCGTCTTCGCGTTCGGCTCCATTTTCAGCCAGACGTCGTAAGGAGTGAGCGGCACTTGATCGTAAATGTAACCGAGATTGGCGATCAGGAACGGCGCCTGGTCCGGATACAAACTCGGCCAGTACGAGACGATATCGAGAATAATAAAATCGATCGTTTGCTCTTGAATAATCGCCGATACGGTGTCGCCGCGCTTCAAATCGAATTTCTTTGCCACGTTGGAAGAGATGATCGCCCCTTCAGGCACTTGGCCGAGCCATGACAAATACTTGTAAGGATTGATTTTGTACATATCCTTGCGAAGCCATCCGACACGGGCGAAGTCGACGTTATCAATGCCCATGATCGTTGTCTGCCCCGCCGTCTTGCCAGACACGATCAGGCTGCTTTTCGTCTGCAAAACCCGAGCCGCATGTTCGACGCCCGGCAATGTACGGAAAACTTCGAACGGCGGTTCGTTATAGTTGATCCGGGTCGGTGTCGGCCGTGAGCCCTTGCCGCCATTACCGCCATTGCCTCCATTGCCGCCGTTACCTCCTCCTCCGTTTCCGCCGCCGTTGTTGCCGCCGTTTCCGCCGTTGTTGCCTTGCTTCGGCTGCTTATACTCCGCTTGACCTTCCCACACCGTTTTCACAACGACATCGGATCCGTATTTGTACATGATCCGTTCCTCGGAGTTCAAACCGATCGTACGGGCAGCGGAAGAGTTATAGACCCCAAGCCCGAGCGTCAAGATCAGCAAAATCATGAGCGGGTAATACGATTTGGAAGAGCGGGACAATTGCGTCAGCGTCAAGTAAAACGGAACCGGAAGGATCCGTTTCCAGATGGCGTTGAGCAGCCTCAGAATAAGCGGGAATAACCTGAGGAACACGAGCCCAGCCGCGAAAATACTCAAAGCCGGAACGAAGAACAGGAACGGCTGCACGTTCAGTTGGTCCGTCGTCACGCCGGTTTTGAAGCTGACCATCTGCCGTTCGTTAAACAAATACCAACCGTAGCCGGCCACGCCGAGCAGAACGACGTCAAGGAACCATTTTTGCCAGAACGGCTTGCGGTCGCCTCGGGCAATCTGCCGCTTGTAGTCGACGATCGACGTTCGCGTAAACACAAGCGCCGGAATAAGCGCTGCGCCAATCGCTACGAGTACGGCAACCAAGCCGGCAAGAACACCATCCGTCGAGAATCCGACGGGAATCGCCTTGCGGTCGACGAACTCGAGAAACCCGCTCGCCGAACCGATGCTCTTGGCCATGAACCAGCCAATGAACGGCCCGGCAAGCAAGGCGACTATACCGAGCAGCGCCCCCTCCAGCAGGAACAGCACGAACACCTGTCTAGTGCTTGCCCCGCGGCTGCGAAGCACGGCAATATCGGAACGCTGCTTCTCCAGCGCTTGCTGCGCGTTCATCGTAATGAAATAGAACACCATCGCGATCATCGGCGCTGCCAGCGTGAACAACAGCGTCTGGAGCTGAATGCTGCTGCGACGGAAGTCGCCGAGCATGTCTGCGAAAGACAGCTCAACATGCGTTTCTTTCAATAACTTGTAAGCTTCGATATCGATGCGATTCAGCTTGCCTGTTAATGGAGACAACTGACTTGTTTTGATCTCTCGAAGATCATAAGCCGAATACCAGCCAGCCATTTGAATCGGGAGTTTCAGCTTCGCCGACACGTCTTCGAGAAACGCATCGTCCGCGATGTACACGTTATTCAGCGTCGCTTCAAGCCCTTGATACCAATAAGGGCTGTTCTCGTCGAGCACCTTGAAGGAGCCGACGATCTGTATTCGCAAGTTCCGGTCCCCGCCCCCGGACACCGGGTACAGCAACACGTCGCCGACGTGAAGGTCGTTGCGGAACATCGCCTCCTCCATCATGACCGCCTGCAACGTACCGTCCGCTTCGGCGCGGTCCGTGAACCATTTGCCGCCGGCGACTTCCGTCTGCTCCTTTAAGCCGCTGAACGCGGCGAGCGTCAGCTTGCGAGTTCGGCTCGCGTCCACTTTTTTCGGGTCTTCCGGCGACACTTCAGCGCTGCGAAGCGTTAAGCTTCGCTGGCTGACTTGCATCGGAAAACCGATGTCGGCCGGTACGTCTTGACGAATATACTTGTCGACGGCCTTGAAATCTTCCAGATCGGTTTGACCGTCCGTCGATTGATAACGTATAAGCAGCGAGCCTGCCGGAAGGCCTTCGCTGTTATCCTGCAGCGATTGGGATACGACCCGTTTCAAAGCGCCGTCCGCGTAGATCGGAATGCTTGTCGTAAAGGCGACCGCCACGAGCAAACCTGCGAGCGTACTCAGCGTCATCCATCGGGTGTTCCACATTTTGCGAAAAAGAAAACGAATAAGTGCGTTCATCGCTTAACGACCTACGACTTTCTGTCCCGGCGTCAACCCGCTAATAATTTCCACGTCCGTTGATGTCTGTTGGCCGACTTCCACGTCGACTTCGCGTTTGCTTCCGTCCGCTTCAGCCACTTGCACATAGGTGCGTGCGCCAATTGTCCGGAGAGCAGCGAGCGGAATCGTTGTCGCGTTTTCCTTCCGATTGACGATAACCGACACGGATAACGGAGTTCCGCGTGTGACTGTCTTCGGCAGGTTGGCTACTTCGATCAGCGTGTAATCGTTAATGCTTTCCGGCTTGTTGCCTTGACCGCCATTGCCGTTGTTGCCGTTCTGACCGTCCGTGGATGGAATCGGAAGCTGCTTCACTTTACCCTTTACTTGACCGGCATTATTGATGTCGACGCGCACTTCCATGCCAAGCGCGACTTTAGCCAGATCGTCCTTAGACAAGCTTGCTGCAACGACGAGGCTGCTCGGATTCGCGACAATACAGATCGTGTCGTACGCCTTGATTTGAGCTCCTTCCTGTACCGGAAGGGAAACGACTTTGCCGGAAAACGGCGCGACCAGCACCGCCTTATCGATATCCGTTTGCATGTCGACAAGCGCCTGCTTCGATTCCTCGAAGCTGATCATCGCCTGCTCGAATTCGATCGGGTCCATCTCATCCTTGTTCCGCAACGTCTGCTTCATCGTCAGTTCCGTCTTCTTGAACGCCAGCGTCTGTGTGCGCAATTGCTTCTTCATGTCGTCGACGTCAAGCTCAGCAATGGTTTGACCTTCCTGAACGTCGGCTCCCGGCTGTATGTATAACTTCTTGAGACGTTTGCCTTCAAGCGTAAAATAAAGCGACTTCTCCTGCGTGGACATGATTTTGCCAGAGGCTTGCACGGTCGTCTCGAGTGTCTTCGATTCAACGTCGTACTTCGGCTTCTCCGATATTTTCGGAAGCTGGATGGCCGAAAAATCTTCTTCTTCCGGCTCGCTCGGCAGCAGGCTGCAACCTGTCAGTGCGACGGACAGCGCCAGCGCGGCGAGCAAAGTCGTCGTTTTGCGGGTTCTTTTTTTGGCGCGATTAGTGTTATTGGCCGACGAATACGCCGTCCACCATTTCGTAGACATGGTCTGCTACCTCCATAATCGTGGGGTCGTGCGTCGTCATACAGATCGTCATGTTCTCCGCCGCGACGACTTCCTTAAATACTTGCATCACTTGCGCTGCCATCTGGCTGTCCAATTCCGCCGTCGGCTCATCCGCCAGCAACAGACTAGGCTTATGTGCGATCGCTTTCGCGATGGCAACCCGCTGCTGCTCGCCCCCCGATAATTCGAACGGCCGATGGTGCATCCGCTTCGATAAACCGACAAGATCGAGGCACGCGGTGATTCTCGGCTTCCACTCCGCGCGCGGCGTATTCGCCATCCGTAGCGATAACTCGACATTTTCGTAAGCGGACAATAGCGGCATGAGCGCATAGGCTTGGAAAATAAATCCGATATCCTTCCTGCGTACTTCCGTACGCTTGTCGTCATCCCATTTGTGGAACGGCTTATCTTTGAAAAAAATTTCGCCTTTCGTGGGCGTATCAAGTCCCCCCATTAAGTTCATGAGCGTTGTCTTGCCCGAGCCGGATCTTCCCCTCAGCATAATAAGCTGCTTGGGATACAATTTCAGATTAATTCCTTTCAGGACGCGGATTTGCTGGCTGCCGACGTCGAACGATCGTTCTACGTTTCCGACGGTCAACAACGGCTCCCCTAGAGCGGCAAGACCGGCCGTCTCCGTATCCTGCGCCGGCTCCTCGGCTTGAACGCTCTCTTTCTCCGCCGCCGAGCCGCGGCTCAACCATGACAGCATGCCTTTTCCTCCCTTACCAAACTCTTCTTTGATTATAACGAGCCTTTGATGAGAAAAGTTACGGCAAAATGAACGCTTTATCATTTTTTTATGTCCACCATTCGTCATTTCGTCATTTTTTTCTCCAACCCTTTATAAGGACGGTCGATTTTGTGTATTATTAGAAGATATACATTGATCTGTGAGGAAGGTTGGTCCGCTTGGAAACTAAGACGTCGTCATCTAATTTCATTAAAAACATCGTGGCCGAGGATTTGGCCTCTGGGAGAACAAAGGAAGTGGTCACCCGCTTCCCGCCCGAGCCCAACGGATACTTGCATATTGGGCATGCTAAGTCGATCTGCTTAAACTTCGAGCTTGCCGACGAGTTTAACGGAAGAACGAATTTGCGCTTCGACGATACGAACCCGGTTAAGGAAGACGTCGAATACGTCGAATCGATCAAGAATGACGTGGCGTGGCTCGGTTTCGAGTGGGATGGCTTGTTCTTCGCCTCGAATTATTTCGGGGAAATGTACGCTCGCGCCGAGCTGCTTATTGGCAAAGGCCTTGCCTATGTCGACGACCAGACGGCCGACCAGATCCGCGAGACTCGGGGGACGCTGACTGCTCCTGGCCAAGAAAGCCCGTTCCGCAACCGTTCTATCGAGGAGAACCTCGATCTGTTCCACCGCATGAAAGCAGGCGAATTCGCCGACGGAACGAAAGTACTGCGCGCGAAAATCGATATGGGATCCCCGAATATCAATATGAGGGACCCGATCATTTATCGCGTCGTACACGCCCACCATCACAACACGGGCGACGAATGGTGCATCTACCCCATGTACGCATTTGCACACCCGCTCGAAGACGCGATCGAAGGCGTGACGCACTCGATCTGTACGCTTGAATTCGAAGATCAGCGCCCGTTCTACGATTGGGTTGTCCGCGAATGCGAAATGCAGTGGACGCCTCGCCAATACGAGTTCGCGCGACTGAATCTAACGAACACCGTCATGAGCAAAAGAAAGCTGAAGCAGCTTGTAGACGAGAAAGCGGTCGACGGTTGGGACGATCCGCGCATGCCGACGATTTCCGGGCTTCGTCGGAAAGGCTATACGCCGGAAGCCATCCGCGCGTTCTGCCGCGAGATCGGCGTCGCCAAGAGTTACGGCGTCGTTGACGAACGGATGTTGGAACATTTTATCCGCGAGGATTTGAAGCTCAAAGCTCTTCGCACAATGGCCGTTTTGCAGCCGCTCAAAGTCGTTATCACGAATTACCCTGAAAACCAAGTGGAATGGCTCGAGGCGGAAAACAATTCGGAGAACCCGGACATGGGACATCGCCAAATTCCGTTCTCGCGTGAAATTTATATTGAACGCGACGATTACATGGATAACCCGCCGCCGAAGTATTTCCGATTGTTCCCTGGCAATGAAGTGCGCCTGAAACACGCGTATTTCATTAAGTGCGAGGAAGTTATCCGCGATGCCGACGGAAACGCAATCGAATTGCGCTGCACGTACGACCCCGAGACAAAAAGCGGTTCCGGCTTTACCGGTCGCAAAGTCAAAGGAACGATTCACTGGGTTGAAGCGTCTAGCGCTGTTCCCGCCTCATTCCGCCTATATGAGCCGCTCATTACGGACGACGTGGAAGAAGAAGGGCAATCGTTCCTCGATCGTCTGAATCCGAACTCTCTCGAGACGTTGGAAGGGTTCGTCGAGCAAGGATTACAATCGTCCGAAGGCGGGGAAAAATTCCAATTTTTCCGCCATGGCTACTTTAACGTTGATCCCAAGGATTCGACGTCGGAACACCTCGTGTTTAACCGCATCGTCTCACTGAAAAGCTCTTTCGAAGTCTAAACCAAACAGTAACTCCCGCGTATTCCGTTAAGGAACGCGGGAGTCTTTTCATAAGGAGGACGGATTCGCTTATGGCCAATATGCACTTGAAACCGCTCGTCGCATTCGCTCTTTGTTGGACGCTGCTCGGAACATCTGCCTGTTCCAAAGGATCTCCGGAGAACTCCCCCTCCGCCTCGAACACACCTGTCGCTTCTCCATCGGCTACAACATCAGCGCCATCCGCCTCGCCTTCCGAGACGCCTTCTGAGACACCAGCCGCGTCACCTTCCAAAACGCCGTCTCCTTCGCCGACGTCTTCTTCCGGAACCGTCGACTCGGACGATGGCGTCAATGCTCTAATCGACCGGATGACATTGGAGCAAAAAGTCGGACAAATGATTCTCGCCGGCGTAACGGGCACGAAGCTCGATGCCTCCGCTAAGGCTATGATCGCCGAACAACATGTGGGCGGCATCATTTTGTTCAAAAACAATTTTTCCGGACTGACTGGGTCCACCCGATTCGTGAATGACCTTAAAAAGGCGAATACTAGCAACCCTATTCCCCTATTCGTAAGCGTCGATCAAGAAGGAGGCCGCGTGAGCCGTCTACCTGCCGATTTCGTCGCCATGCCGGATGCAGCCAAAGTCGGCCGAACGGGTAAGCCAGAGCTTGCCAAGCAGATGGGTAAACTGTTGTCCGAGGAATTGGCATTACTCGGTTTTAACGTCGACTTCGCTCCTGTTCTCGATATCAACAGCAACCCGAACAATCCTGTCATCGGTAATCGGGCTTTTGGTTCCAAAGCCGATATTGTGACGCGTATGGGCATCTCCGTTATGCAAGGCTTACGGGAAGGGGGGACCATCGGCGTCGTCAAACATTTTCCCGGACATGGCGACACCTCGGTCGACTCGCACTTGGATTTACCCGTCGTCAACAAGACGACGCAACAGCTCGAAGCTCTTGAATGGATGCCATTTAAAGCTGCAATTGCAGAGCAGGCTGACGCCGTCATGGTCGCGCACATTTTGTTTCCCAAGATTGATCCCGATGCTCCCGCTTCTTTTTCCAAAGTCATCATCGGCAAGCAATTGCGCGGCACGCTCGGCTTTGATGGCGTCGTCATTACCGATGATCTAACGATGGGGGCTATTGCTGACCACTACGGAATCGCCGAAGCGGCGGTTAAATCCGTCGAAGCCGGCAGCGACATCCTACTCGTTGCCCACGGCTACGATACGGCTAAATCCGTCTACGACAAGTTACTGCAAGCCGTACGTTCCGGGCGTATTAGCGAGAAAAGAATCAATGAAAGCGTCAAGCGTATTGTTTCTCTGAAAACGAAGTATCACCTAAGCGATGCCCCCTTCGCCATTCCGAAGGCATCCGACATACCGAACTCAGCGATTCGGTCATGGTTAAAAGCAGTTAACGGCTCTGGCGGCAAGTAAGTCTCCTGATTCTCTCGGGCCACTATCCCCTTCGCTCAGGACAATGGTTCGAGGGTTCACCGCATCACCTGCTACAGCCATTATCCCTGTCGCTCAGGTTGGAAAGCTGGGGCCACGCTCAATTCTCTGTCGCCACTATCCCCTTAGCACAGGTCAAAGATTTAGGCTTAAGGAAGGGCTCCTGTCCTCTCTCCATTACCCCCTTCGATCAGTTTTGTAGATAAGATACTCCCTCCCCACTCTATTGTCGACTAAGCCTGATTGAAGGGGATAATGGTCGTAGAGGAAATAGGGATCATTCATCGAGCCTCTCCTGAACGAAGGGGATAGTGGCCATAGCTAAATTGAAGCTTGATTACTTCGTCTTTTCCCTAATGGAAAGGGATAATGGCCATAAATAGCCGCAGCACGCACAAAAACCCATTCATACGGCCAACGCCGTCGAATGGGCTTTCGTTGATCCGCCGCTGACGGGCGGATTTCTAATTTCTGAAAATATAGCTATTCGCTGATCGCAAACGTTCTTTCTGTACGCGTTCTCTGTCGAATACCCGCTCGATGTCGTCGTTAATTTTGCTCGAACAGGACAGGCAGAGATGCCCTTTGCGAATCGGTGAGGAACAAAGATCGCATTCATCCGCCAAATTCGGATAGTGGAAAATGTTAAGCCTACCGGTCCGAATCCATGAGCGAAGCTTACGAAGAGATATTGAAGCCGCTTCGGCCAATTGTTCATTGGTCGCCATTCGATTGCGCATCAGATAACGTTCCATCTCTCGAGTCTGCTCGTCCATTCGCGAAGAGCAGTCGAAACACAGATTGCGTAGGTTCTTCTGGAAAACGTTGCCGCAGTCGGGACAATGTGCCACAAGTAGTTCGTTCGGCATATGAAGACCCCTTTATTGGTTCTCTTGAACCAATACTAGCATAGGTCTAAAACAATTTCACTACATTATTTGCCGAAAGTTTCCGGGCTTTCCCGCCACGATTGCAGTAAGTTAACATCGTTCGCACTAATGGTACCCCGACGCAACGCCTCGTCCACTAACGCACCGTAGTTGGAGAGCGTTCTCAGCTCTATGCCTTCTTCGCGGAATGCTTCTTCCGCTTTCGCGAACTGGTAGGTGAAGATCGCCAGAACGCTTTGCACTTCCGCTCCGGCTTCGAGAACCGCGAGCGCTGCTTTCAAAGAGCTGCCGCCCGTAGAGATCAAATCCTCGATAACGACAACCTTTTGACCTTCTTTAATGATGCCTTCGATTTGATTTTGCTTGCCGTGCCCTTTCGCTTTATCGCGAATATACGCCATCGGCAAATTCAATTTCTGCGCCACCCAAGCGGCATGTGGAATACCAGCAGTCGCTGTGCCGGCGATCACTTCTGTATCCGGATAGTGCTCACGGATCAGTGTTGCGAAGCCGTCAGCGATCGCTTCGCGAATAGCCGGATAGCTCATCGTCAAGCGATTGTCGCAATAGATCGGGGAGATGATGCCGGAAGTCCACGTAAACGGCTCGTTCGGACGCAACGCTACGGCGCCGATTTCCAGCAAGCTGCCTGCAATGTGAGACGGAAGTTGTTCCAAAGTTATGTTGCTCATGATTCAGTCATCTCCTTCAAAATGTTGTCCAGCGCTTCGGCCGGGTTGCTTGCACCTGTGATCGGGCGCCCGATGACGAGGTAATCCGTGCCTCCGGCAACGGCGTCCCTTGGCGTCGTAATGCGCGACTGATCGCCTGTCTCCGCCCCTGCGGGACGAATGCCCGGAGTAACTGTCAGGAAGTCGCCCCCACAGGCGGCTTTAATCGCGGCCACTTCAAGCGGTGAAGCGACGACGCCTTGCAAGCCTGCTTCCCGTGCGTGCCTTGCGTACCGTACGACAGCATCTTCGATCGTACCGGCAATGCCGATCTGATCGTTCAACACAGACTGGCTCGTGCTCGTTAACTGCGTTACCGCAATAACGATCGGCGAGTTCGCCGCGTCTCCAGACTCAACCGCTTCCTTCACACCCTCAACAGCAGCGCGCATCATCGTTATGCCGCCTGCACCATGAACGTTGAACAAGTCCACGCCAAGCTTGGCAATGCTGCGTGCACCGCCCCGAACGGTGTTCGGAATATCGTGCATCTTCACGTCGAGGAATACGCGGAATCCCCTTGCTTTTAGTTCCCGGACAACGGAGGGGCCAGCGGCGTAGTACAACTCCATGCCCACCTTCATCCAACAGCCCGTCCCTTGAAGGCTGGCGGCGAGCGCCAACGCCGCTTCGGCATCGGGCTTGTCCAGCGCCACCATAATTTTGCTTGCCGCTTGTTCACGCGTCAATACAGTCATCGACATCGATACGCCTCCTTGGATTCTGTTTATATAGAAGCCCGATCCCCCTGTAGCTCGGGGATCGGGCGACCTGCACCTATTAAGATTGGAAAGCCGGCATAGGCTCGCTGGAGAAACGAAGAGCTTGCAGCATGTTCAGCAGCGCGCTAACTGTGTCGAGCGACGTCAAGCATACAACACCATTCTCGACCGCTTCGCGGCGGATGCGGAAGCCATCGCGCTCCGGCGTTTTGCCTTTTGTCAGCGTATTGACGACGAATTGCGCTTGGCCGGTACGGATCAGATCAAGAATGTTCGGCGAACCATCCGATAGCTTATTTACACGGCGCACTCTCAAACCAGCAGCTTCGAGCGCATCAGCCGTTCCGCCCGTAGCCATCAGCTTATAGCCGAGGTTATAGAAACCTTTCAAAATTTCGATCGCTTCTTCTTTGTCTTTGTCCGCAACCGTTGCGATGATCGCCCCCGAATTCGGGATTTTCATACCGGAACCGATGAGACCTTTGTACAAAGCTTTCGCGTAGTAACGATCGCGTCCCATAACTTCGCCTGTCGACTTCATTTCCGGAGTCAATGTCGGATCGACGCGGCGCAGTTTCGCGAAGGAGAATACCGGAACTTTGACGGAGACAAACTCGTCTTCCGGCCACAGTCCTTCTTGGTAGCCAAGATCCGTCAGCTTCTTGCCGAGAATCGCTTGGGTCGCCAAGTTCGCCATCGGGATTTTCGTCACTTTGCTAAGGAAAGGAACCGTACGCGACGAGCGAGGGTTAACCTCGATGACGTACACTTGCTCCTGCCAGACGACGAACTGGATGTTGACGAGACCGATTGTTTTGAGCTCTTTGGCAATTTTGATGGTGATGTCGATCGCCTGATTTTTTACATCCTCAGACAGAGACTGCGGCGGATATACAGCGATCGAGTCGCCGGAGTGGACGCCCGCTCTTTCGACATGTTCCATAATGCCCGGGATAAGCACGGTTTCACCGTCACAGATCGCATCGATTTCGATTTCTTTGCCGAGCATGTAACGGTCGATCAAAACCGGATGCTCCGGATTGATAGTTACCGCGATTTCCATGTACGAGAGAAGCTCTTCGTCGGAGTAGACGATTTCCATAGCGCGTCCGCCGAGCACGTACGAAGGGCGAACGAGAACCGGGTAACCGAGTTCCTGAGCTGCGCCAACCGCTTCGCCGACCGAAGTAACCGTCGTGCCTTTCGGCTGCGGTACGTTCAGCTTGCTGAGCAGTGCTTCGAACTTCTTACGATCTTCTGCCTCGTCAATGCTGTCGAGAGACGTTCCTAGAATGCGTACGCCAGCCTTCGCAAGTGGCGCTGCGAGATTGATTGCCGTTTGGCCGCCGAATTGCACGATGACGCCAATCGGTTTCTCCTGTTCGATGACGTTCATGACGTCCTCGAAGAACAGCGGTTCGAAGTACAGACGGTCGGACGTCGAGAAGTCGGTCGAAACCGTCTCTGGATTATTGTTGATGATGACCGCTTCATAACCAGCGTTGCGAATCGCCCATACGGCGTGAACGGTCGAATAGTCGAACTCGATGCCTTGACCGATCCGAATCGGACCGGAGCCAAGCACGATGATTTTCTCTTTGCTGCTCGGAAGAACTTCGTTTTCCGTCTCGTACGTCGAGTAGTAGTATGGCGTCGTCGCTTCGAATTCGGCAGCGCATGTATCGACCATTTTGTATACCGGCGCCAAACCTTGAGCCAGGCGGTGTGTGCGAACGTCCGCTTCTGTCGTTAATGCAGCAGCCGGATGGCCTTCTGCGCGAAGCTCTGCGATTGCGCGATCAGTAAAGCCCATACGTTTCGCTTGATACAACGTCTCAGGCGACAGATCAGATTCGCGACGGATAACGTCCTCGAATTGAACGATGCGCTCGAGCTTGTCAAGGAACCACCAGTCGACATTCGTCAAATCTTGAATTTGCTGCAGCGTCCAGCCGCGGCGGAACGCTTCGGTGATGAGGAACATACGCTCGTCGTCCGGTTTCACAAGGCGATTCGTGAGCACTTCGTCTGAAAGCTCGTTTGCGCCTTTCAAGAAGATCCGGTGTACGCCGATTTCGAGGGAACGAACCGCTTTGTGAATGGACTCTTCGAACGTGCGTCCGATCGCCATTACTTCGCCAGTCGCTTTCATTTGCGTGCCGAGCTTGCGGTTGGCCGAAGTAAACTTGTCAAACGGCCAACGTGGAATTTTCGATACGATGTAGTCCAAAGTCGGTTCGAAGCACGCGTAGGTTTGTCCCGTAACCGGGTTCATAATCTCGTCGAGGGTGTAGCCGCATGCGATTTTCGCAGCCATTTTCGCGATCGGGTAACCGGTCGCTTTGGAAGCGAGCGCCGAAGAGCGGCTGACGCGCGGGTTAACTTCGATAACATAGTATTGGTAGCTTTGCGGATCGAGCGCGAACTGTACGTTACAGCCGCCTTCGATATTCAGCGCGCGAATAATTTTGAGCGACGCGGAACGAAGCATTTGGTATTCGCGGTCGGACAACGTTTGGCTCGGCGCTACAACGATGCTGTCGCCGGTATGAACGCCGACCGGATCGAAGTTCTCCATGTTACAAACTACGATACAGTTATCGTTCGCGTCGCGCATAACTTCATACTCGACTTCTTTCATGCCAGCGATCGATTTCTCGACCAAACATTGTCCTATCGGGCTGTAACGAATACCGTTCGCGACTGTCTCGCGAAGTTCTTCTTCATTGGCCACAATGCCGCCGCCTGTGCCGCCCAGCGTATATGCCGGACGAACGATGAGCGGATAGCCGATGCCGTTAGCGAAATCCACCGCAGCTTCGACCGTCGTAACGATGTCGCTTTCCGGTACCGGTTGCTCCAGCTCTCTCATCAATTCCCGGAACAGGTCGCGGTCTTCGGCGCGTTCAATCGCGTCGAGCTGCGTGCCGAGCAGCTTCACATTCTCTTGTTGCAGGACGCCTGCCCGAGCAAGCTCGACAGCCATGTTCAACCCTGTCTGGCCGCCCAGCGTCGGCAACAAGCCGTCTGGACGCTCTTGGCGGATAATTTGGGAAACGAACTCGAGGTTGATCGGCTCGATATAGACTTTGTCTGCAATATTCGTATCGGTCATAATCGTCGCCGGGTTGCTGTTGATCAGCACGACTTCAATGCCTTCTTCTTTCAGCGCTTGGCAAGCTTGCGTGCCCGCATAGTCGAACTCAGCCGCTTGTCCGATGACGATTGGACCGGAGCCGATAACGAGAATTTTTTTGAGTTTATTATTTTTGGGCATACTGCAGTTCTCCTCTCAGCGTCTCCGACAATTGGGCTTGCCGCGGACGTTCCGGATTGGCGATCTTGTTGTCTCTAATCATTTGCAGGAACCGGTCGAAAAGATAGCTGTTGTCGTACGGTCCTGGAGCCGCTTCCGGGTGGTATTGCACGGTGAAGGCCGGATGTTTCTTATGTTTCAAACCTTCGATCGTTTTATCGTTGTTGTTAATATGCGTGACTTCGAGCTCTGTACCCGCGATCGACTCTTCAACGACCGTGTAGCCGTGGTTCTGGGATGTGATGAAGCAACGGCCGGATTCCAGTTCCTTAACCGGGTGGTTGCCGCCGCGATGGCCGAACTTCAACTTGCCTGTGTCTGCTCCGCAGGCGAGAGCAAATAATTGGTGACCGAGGCAAATACCGAAGATCGGAAACTCGCCAATCAGTTCGCGAATCGTATTAACCGCATGAGGGACATCCTTCGGATCCCCAGGGCCGTTGGACAGTTGGATACCGTCCGGTGAAAGCTTGCGAATTTCTTCCGCAGTTGCGTCTTGCGGAACGACGACTACGTCGCAGCCGCGTTTCGTCAATTCGCGCAAAATACCGCTCTTCGCACCGTAGTCGATCAGAACGATCCGTTCTTTTTCGCCGGGGCTCGAGAACAAGGATTTCGTCGACGTGCGTGCAACTTGGTCGCGAAGAAGAGAAGAAGCATCAAGACGCTCTTTCAGTTCTTCGATGCGCTCGCTTCCCGTCGTCAACAGCCCCTTCATCGTGCCATGCTGGCGAAGGATACGAGTCAGCATCCGGGTATCGATGTCGCTGATGCCAACGATGCCGTACTCTTTCAGCAACTGATCGATCGTGTATTGTGCGCGCCAGTTGCTCGGTACAGCCTCATGGCGGCGAACGACGAAGCCATGGATGTATGGACGGATGCTTTCGAAATCGTCGCGGTTAATGCCGTAGTTGCCGATCAGCGGGTACGTCATCGTGACGATTTGTCCGCAGTAGGACGGGTCGGAGAGCACCTCTTGATAGCCGGTAATCCCGGTATTGAATACAACTTCCCCGACGGACCCGCCTTCGGCGCCGAAACTTTGGCCCGTAAACAACGTGCCGTCTTCCAACAGTAATCTTGCTTGCATCCCAATCACTCCTTAGCGGTTAATGCCGTTCTCTTCGGTCCACACCACGTTGCCGCCTACCATTGTCAGCACCGGCCAGCCAAATAACTTCCAATCTGTGAACGGTGTGTTGCGTCCTTTGGACAGAAACGTCGCTGGATCGACTGCGCGTTCGCTTTCCAAGTCGATCAACGTCAAGTCGGCGGGAGCGCCGACGTTCAGCGTGCCGTACGGAAGCTTAAACACTTCTGCGGGCTTGCTCGTCATTTTGCCGATCAGGAAGTCGAGCGTCCAACGTCCTGTGCGCACGAATTTCGTGTAGAGCAGCGGGAACGCCGTCTCGAATCCGACGATGCCGAAAGGGGCGCGTGCCATGCCGCGGGCTTTCTCTTCCTCGCTGTGCGGTGCGTGGTCCGTGACGATAATATCGATCGTGCCTTCCTCAAGCGCTTGTATGCAAGCTTCGACGTCTTTCGGCGTGCGAAGCGGAGGATTCATTTTCCAGTTCGTATCCATGTTGTCCGGTATATCTTCGTCCGACAGTAGCAAGTGATGGGGGCATACTTCCGCTGTTACATTCACGCCGATCTGCTTGCCGAGCCGAATCAGCCGAATCGACTGCTCCGTGCTAACGTGGCAGACGTGATAGTGTACGCCAGTCGCCTCCGATAGCAAAATATCGCGTCCAACGTGAATCGCTTCCGATTCGTTCGGGATACCCTTTAACCCGTGCTTGCGGGAAAACGCGCCTTCGGTTACTGCCGCGCCTTCGACGAGCGAGTCGTCTTCACAGTGAGCGATGACCGGCATACCGAGCGAGTGCGCGAGCGCCATCGCATTTTTCATCATTTGCGCATTCTGCACGCCGACGCCATCGTCCGTAAAACCGATCGCGCCCGCTTCTTTCAATGCGGCGAAATCCGTCAGCTCGCGTCCCAGCTCGTTTTTCGTGATCGCCGCATAAGGGAGAACACGCACAACGCCTTCCGTCGCCGCTTTATCCAGCACATACTTGATCGTATCTGGCGTATCCATGACTGGCCGCGTGTTCGGCATGGGCGCAATCGTTGTGTAACCGCCCTTCGCCGCGGAAGCTGTTCCGCTGGTGATGTCTTCCTTGTATTCGAATCCCGGTTCGCGCAAATGCACATGCATATCGATCAATCCAGGCGAAATTAGCTTGCCCTTCGCATCGATAACTTGTGCGCCGTCCGTGTTCGGCGTATCCGCGCCATCGCGCCATTCGGCGATGATGCCGTCTTCAACCCGTACGTGCTTCCGTTCGGTCGTGCCCGAATCCAGGTTCCATTTCATAGCGTTAAGTATCCATGATGACATCTTCCTAAGCGCCTCCTCTGTTATTGTCCGACTTCAGCTTCGCTTGGGTGCAAGATCGTAACGAAATCGTTATCATCGATTTCTTCGAGCGACACTTCGATCTTCTCGTGCCGCGACGTCGGGACGTTCTTGCCGACGTAATCCGGCCGAATCGGCAGCTCGCGATGACCTCGATCGACGAGAACGGCCAGTTGAATCGACTGCGGTCTGCCGCAGTCCATGAGTGCATCCAGCGCAGCGCGTATCGTCCGACCGGTATAAAGAACGTCATCGATGAGGATAATTCTTTTGTCCTTCACAAGACGCGTCAATTCTTCATCCGGCGCGGCAGCTTCCGCAGTGTAAGGACGATCGTCGCGGTATCGCGTGATGTCCAATTCGCCGACGGCAATCGGTTGACCTTCGATATCGAGGATTCGCTCCGCAAGGCGTCTCGCCAGATAAATCCCTCTCGTCCGGATGCCGATCAGCACGCAGCCGTGGATGCCTTTGTTTTTCTCGACCATCTCGTGGGCGATACGGGTTAACGCTCGCCTGATGGCGGACTCGTCCATGATGACACGGGAATCTGACAACTCGAACCCTCCTTCCGGACATAATCGCGAATGTTCGCAATAAAAAAGCTCCTTGCAGCAACCGCAAGGAGCATTCAGTCAGATGAGGATATTCTCGGAAAGACGCGACCTCTGAGACATGTCCGATCATCGGATAAAAATCCGCGCGGCATGTCGTAGGTCGAACCGGAATATGAGTCAACGCTGCGCCACCTTGCCAGTCTCTCTGGACTGATTTAAAGGTACCCGTTCATTAGCTCTCATTATCCCACTTTCGACATGGTGTGTCAACAAATTTGCGCTTAAAATTCGAATTGGACATCGGTCAATCGCCGTTTGATTTCACCGATGACACGAGCTTCTTCCGCCTCGCCTTGAGCGATGAATGTTACCGAGAAGCGTACGAAGTGACCGGCATCGGTCCACGGCACCGTCGAAATCAATTTCTCGCGAATGAGATATTGCGAGAAGTCTTCGGCCGTCTCGAAGCGTTGGCCGCCTACGATGCCTTTCGGAGCTTCCACATACAGGAAGAAAGAACCTTTCGGCTTCTCCGCTTTAAAGCCGATCTCGTTTAATGCCGCGACGAGCAAATTATGGCGACGGGAGTACTTTTCGGATATCGCCTCCGTAATTTGAGGGTTCGCAAGTCCATAAGCCGCAGCTTTCTGAATGGCGATAAACTGGCCGGAGTCGTTGTTGTCTTTCACATCTCCGAAAGCCTTGACGATAAGCGGATTACCTGCAACGAAGCCAATCCGCCAACCGGTCATGTTGTACGATTTGGACAACGAGTGAAGCTCGATCCCTACGTCCTTCGCGCCAGGAACCGAAAGGAAGCTGAGCGGCTTCACTCCGTCATAGGTCAAAGCGGCATACGGCGCATCGTGAACGACGACAACGTTGTACTTCTTCGCCCATGCGACAGCTTTCGTGAAAAATTCCACTGTAGCCGCTGCCCCCGTCGGGTTGTTCGGATAGTTCAAATACAACAGCTTTGCGCGCTCAGCGATATGTTCCGGAATGGCATCCAGATCCGGAAGGAAATTGTTTTCTTTCGTCAGCTTGATGTTGTACACTTCTCCGCCGAGATATTTCGTGTGCGTACCCAAGACCGGATACCCTGGAACCGTCATAATCGTAACGTCTCCCGGATTAATAAACACGGACGGCAACATCGCGAGCGCCGGCTTGGAGCCGATCGAATGAAGCACTTCCGTCTCGGCGTCGATTACCTCTACGGAAAACACTTCTTTTAAGTATTTAGCCGCAGCCGATTTGAATTCCGCAATGCCGTTGTCTGCGTAGCCGCGGTTTTCGGGCTTGGCCGCTTCTTCAGCCAATTTGGCCACGATGCCCGCATCCGCCATCTCATCCGGCTCGCCGACGCCCATGTCGATCAGTTCCACGTCGGGGAAAGCTTTACGCGCGGCCGCTTTCGCCCGTTTGATTTTCTCGAATTTATAAATATTCGTGTCTTTGCCATAGTTGGAACCGCCAATGCGGCTTGCAAACTGCTCTTGGATAAACGTGGATTGGTATTTTTCTACGCTCATTTACGACAACTCCTCGTGTAACTGAAAATGAATAATCCATGTTACAAACTATGAGGGAATTCGTAAGCGACCGCCATGGATTTTCTCGCACATCATTTGCAGAAATCCCCGCGCTCGAATGCGAGGCGGGGATTGGCTTTTGTTGTATATTTTATCTTGTGCGAAGAATGCCCAGTGCATGCTCCATATCTTCCGGAATCGGCGCGGCGAACTCCATATACTCTCCAGAGCGTGGATGCACGAAACCTAGCACGCCCGCGTGAAGCGCCTGCCCGCTCATGCCGAGCGTTCTGCCGCTTTTGCCTCCGTATGCCGGATCTCCGACCAGCGGAAACCCAATATACTTCATATGCACGCGAATTTGATGCGTCCGGCCCGTTTCCAATTTCAACTCGAGCAATGTGTATTCGTCAAACCGTTCCATGACGGCAAAATGCGTCACCGCATGTTTGCTGTTCTTTTCCGTGACAACATACAGTTTGCGATCGTAATTCGCGCGACCAATCGGAGCATCCACTGTCCCCTTGTCATGCTGCATGACACCGAAGACAAGCGCCGTATACTTACGGGTTACACTATGCTCCTTAAGTTGCTCCGCCAACGAGGAATGGGCGAGATCGTTTTTGGCGATCATGAGCAAACCCGACGTGTCTTTATCAATCCTGTGAACGATGCCCGGACGCATGACGCCATTAATGCCCGACAAGTCTTTGCAATGATAGAGCAAAGCGTTCACGACGGTACCGTTCGGATGTCCTGCAGCCGGATGCACGACCATGCCTCTCGGCTTATTAATGACAATGACGTCTCGATCCTCGAAAACGACATCGAGCGGGATATTTTCCGGAAAAGCTTCCAGAGGCTCAGGCTCAGGCATGACGATCTCGATACGATCTCCAATTGCAAGTTTGGCGTTCGACTTGGTCGAGTGGCCGTTGACTGTGACAGCGCCCGTACGAATCCATTCCTGCACTTGGGAACGTGATACGGATTGCACTGCCATCGTTTCGGCGATATGCTTGTCCACACGTTCGCCCTTCTGTTCTTCATCAACAGCCCATTCTAAACGATTGTCAATGTCCTCGGTCTCAGACGGATTGTTGTTCTGGCGGATGTTCTCCGTTTCCATTTTGTTTGTTCTCCCGTTTCATGGCAAGCAGCGAATCCAAAATCACCAAGGCAACTCCAACACAAATAGCGGAATCGGCAAGGTTGAAAATCGGAAACGTATACGAACCGAAATTAAATTGCAAGAAATCTACGACCTCGCCGAAAAGAGCGCGGTCAAGGAAGTTGCCGACCGCTCCACCCAAAATCATAGCCAGCGCAAACATCAGCAGCATACTGCCCGTCCGATAAGAGCGGTGCAAGTACCATAAAATGCCGACAACGACTGCAATTGTGACGACGAGGAAAAACAAGCGCTGCTCCTGCAGCATGCCAAACGCAGCGCCACGGTTCCGAATATGCGACAGAATAAAGAAATTCCCTAGTATGGATATTCTTTCGTTATCCTGTTCGATATTGTGGCTCACGATTTTCTTACTGACAAAATCGATCAGAAATACGACGATTGCTACTACATAATAGGACCAAACCGGCCAAATCCGACGTTGCATGCGATTGTTCCGCCCTTCATGCGTTTCTCTTGCGATTTTGATTCTATCATATCGTTTCGAGCATCGTCCACGCAAGGGAAGCAAATATCGACAAATCCTCCATACTTGCCCGCCGAGACACGGTCGTAAAACCGGTCGCCCCAGAGAAAACTACAGCTATGGAACGGAAAAAGGGAGTGGGTATCTTGACGATTCCGATCGATCAACACAAAATCGACGAGCTGAAGGAAACGCTACTGCTGGAAAGAGACGCCTTACGGCACCGCGTTAACGAGAACGGACACTTTGGTCTGGCAGCGTCTTTGCGCGATTCCACCGGCGAGCTGTCCGGCATCGATAATCATCCAGCGGACTTAGGTTCGGAAATGTTCGAGCGGGGCAAGGACATCGCCCTTCTCGAGAAAGAAGCTTTTCGTCTTGAGCGCGTCGAAGCCGCTCTTGAGCGTATGAACACTGGCGAATACGGCATCTGCGCAGCCTGCGGCAAATTTATTCCTGCCGAGAGGCTCGAGGCGTTGCCGACCGCCATATACTGCATCGAGCACGAGCCTCGTCAGGAAGTTTCGAATGAAAGGCCTGAGGAGGAGATATTCCTTACGCCTCCTTTCGGCCGCACGAGTCTTGACGAGCGGGATGATCAGAACGGTTTCGACGGCGAAGATGCATGGCAGATCGTCGAATCATGGGGCACTTCCAACGGTCCCGACATGACCCAGAGCAACCGAGCCGTCGATTACGATGCGCTTTTTATCGAAGCCGACGAAAATGAAGGATTCGTCGAAGCGTTCGAAAGCTTCGTTGCGACTGATATTACGGGACAGCATGTTTCGATCGTCCGCAATCGCGCTTACCGCAGTTATATGGCAAATGATGAAGGCGATCATTTGCTCGAACCGGATGAACATTTGAACGAGCTTTAGACGATTAGTGCGGATTGATCTCCAATTGCCGCTGCACGATTCGAACAATGTTAGCGATGTAGTCACCGACGATCGGCAAGTTTAGCGCACCGAGGAATTGCAGCACATAAACAATTGTCGCCGCGAAGAAAGTAAAACCGATCGTAATGCCGATTCCCCGGGATATACCCGCAATCAGGTTGCGCCAAATTAATTGCCATGGCCGTTGCATCAAGTTGACGTAATCCCGTAACTGCGACCTCTCCATATCTATGGACAACCGTTCCAGTCTTTCGGATACATGAACGAGCTGTTTTTTCAAGCCGTGTGCTTCGTCCGCCAACCGATTGTTCGCCGCGGTCGTTGCTGTGTCCGCAGATTTGCCGTTTGCCCACTTTGCCCGACGTTTCGAATTTCTTTTGTTCGTCGATCCTCCCACGCCCATTCTCCCCTCGGGTGACAAAACGAGCTCCCCCGTGCCGCGCATGCCGCGAACCGGAGCAAGAGCTCGTTTTCTCGTTATCTGTATTAGATTTAACCGTCGTCCTATCGGTTATACGATGGCGATGCCGAACGTCTTATCTCCAGCCTGCGCAGTTTCCATGCCATCCGTTTTGCCAAACGACACATTGTTCACGAGTACGTTGTCTCGCAGGACGGAATCAAACGCACGAAGTGCTTCTTCCAGCTCGGTGTCCGCGTCGATAAGCAGATCGATTCTTTTCTCGATCGGCAAGTCGAGCTTCTTCCGCGTATCCTGAACGGCCCGGATCACTTCGCGTACCCAGCCTTCCTGTTCAAGCTCGCGAGTAATTTCCGTATTGAGCGCCACGGTCAAACCGCCAGCAGACGCCGAAGCGAAACCGGTTTTCGCTTCTTTCTCGACGAGAATCTCCTCGAGCCCGATCGTCAGCGTCTCGCCTTCAGGGCTGATGAACGCATAGTTGCCCGACTGCACAATCGCTCTCGTCTCGTCGCCGGACATCGCCTTAAACGCGTTTTGGATCGGACCGACGTTTTTGCCGAACTTCTTGCCCGCTACTTTCAGGTTCAGCTTCAAGTTAAAATTAACGAACCCGCCGTCATCGCCCACGATCGTGATGTGCTTTACGTTAATTTCGTCTTTGACGATTTCCTCGTAGGCGCCAAGATCAAAACTGTCGCTCATAGATACAAGCAGCTCAGACAACGGCTGACGCGTCTTGAGGCCGGTCTCGTTGCGAATGTTGCGTGCCAGCTCGACGATGTTGCGAACGGCGCTCATTTCCCGCTCCAGGCCCGCATCAATCGCCGATGAGTCAGCTTGCGGATAATCCGCCAAATGCACGCTGCCTGCTCCGCCGAGATTGCGGTAAATATCTTCCGCAATGAACGGTGCGTACGGCGCAATCAGCTTGGACAGCGTCAACAGAACGTCGCCCAGCGTCTGGTAAGCCGCAAGCTTGTCGGCCGTCAGGCCGCTTCCCCAGAAGCGATCGCGCGAACGGCGAACGTACCAATTCGACAACTCGTCGATGAACGTTTCGATGCCTTTCGCCGGGTTCAGGAAATCGTTCGCTTCGAGCCCTTTTGTCACTTCCGAGATAAGCGAGTTTAAGCGCGATACGATCCAACGATCCAACCTGTTGTCCGTCTTCACCTTGGCATGTTCGGACGGGACGTAGCCGTCGATGTCCGCGTAGAGGGCGAAGAAAGCGTGCGTGTTGACGAGCGTATCGATCACTTTCGATTTCGCCTCGCCTACAATCCCCTTGGAGAACCTTTTGCTATTCCACGGTGCGCTATCCGCCAGCAGCGACCACCGGAAAGCGTCCGTGCCGAATTCGTCGATAATTTCCCACGGATCGATGACGTTGCCCTTGGACTTGCTCATTTTCTGTCCGTTCTCGTCCAGCACGTGTCCGGTCGAAATAACAGCTTTATATGGCGCTTTGCCATTATACAGCGTCGATACGGCCAGCAAGCTGAAGAACCAACCGCGCGTCTGGTCGATGCCTTCGCAAATCATATCCGCCGGATACTGCTCGTTGAACTTTTCCTCGTCGCCGAACGGGTGGAAATATTGCGCGAACGGCATCGAGCCGCTGTCAAACCACACGTCGATGACCTCCGATGCGCGGTTCATCGTGCCGCCGCAATCGCAGCGAAGATGAATGTCGTCCACGTACGGCTTATGCAGTTCGATCGTCTCAGGCACGTTCTCCACCGCAAGGGAACGAAGCTCGGCAATGCTATGCGGCGCCTTCTCTTTGCCGCACTTCTCGCAAGTCCATACGTTCAGCGGCGTTCCCCAGTAACGGTTGCGGCTGATGTTCCAATCGACCAGATCCTCTAGGAACTTGCCGAAGCGGCCGTCCCGCAGATGCTCCGGATACCATTGGATCGATTTGTTGTTTTCGATCAGTTGGTCTTTGACCGCTGTCGTTTTGATGAACCAGCTTTCCGTCGCGTAATAGAGCAGCGGCGATTTGCAACGCCAGCAGAACGGGTAGCTGTGCTCCACTCTTTCCTTATGGAAAAGCAAGCCTTTTTCCGAAAGCATTTTGACGATGTCGATGTCGCAATCTTTCACGAACCGGCCGGCCAAATCCGTTACTTCGTCGATGTATTTGCCCGCATTGTTGACGACCATCAGCATCGGAATGCCATGCTGGCGAGCTACGCGATAGTCGTCTTCACCGTGCGCCGGGGAAATGTGTACAATGCCGGTACCGCTGGCATCGGTGACGTATTCGGCGTCAATGATCCGATAAGCGTTATCCACTTTGACATACGGGAAAATGGGGTCGTATTCCAAGCCGACGAGTTCGCGGCCTTTAACCGTGCTGATCGTCTCATACTCGCCTTTTAGCACTTTCTCTGCAAGCGCGGCGGCTACGATATACGTTTCGCCGTTCTGACGGGCACGGACGTATTCCAGCTCTGGGTGGACGGCAAGGGCAACGTTAGCCGGCAACGTCCATGGCGTCGTCGTCCAAGCAAGAACGTATTCACCGCTTTGCTTCAACTTGAACTTGGCCGTCGCCGTCAAGTCTTTCACGTCTTCGTAGCCTTGTGCCACCTCGTGCGAACTGAGCGTCGTCTGGCAACATGGGCAGTACGGGCTGACGCGGTGCCCGCGATACAGCAACCCTTTTTCGTGGATCGTCGCAAGTATGTGCCATACGCTTTGAATGTAATTGTTATCGAGCGTGATGTACGGATCGTCGAGATCGGTCCAATAGGCGATCGCTTCCGTCAGTTCGCGCCATTGGCGTTCGTACTCGAACACACTCTCTTTGCACTTCTTGATGAACGGCTCGACGCCGTAATTCTCGATCTCCTGCTTCCCGGAAATACCGAGCTGCTTCTCCACGCCGAGTTCTACCGGCAGCCCGTGCGTATCCCAGCCGGCTTTTCGGACGACGCGATACCCGGCCATCGTCTTGTAGCGGGGGATGAAGTCTTTAATAACGCGTCCGAGCACGTGCCCGATATGCGGCTTGCCGTTCGCTGTCGGAGGCCCTTCGTAGAACACGAAGTTCGGCCTGTCTTTTCTGTTCTCGATCGATTGCCGGAACGTATCTTCCGCTCTCCACTGCTCAAGGATACGCTGTTCGCGGCTTCTCGCTTTTTCTTTGACATCTACACGTTGCATTTGAATCATCCTTTCTTCGTTAAAAAACAAAAAAGACCCATCCCTGAAAGGGACGAGTCATGCTCGCGGTACCACCCTTGTTCCGTTCCTGTCCGGTTTGACCCTGGCAGAACGGCGCTTGGCGGCCGAACGGTTCGGCCAGCTCGTGTAACGGCGAGCGTCCGGCTTCCTCTAGCGGTGCGTCAAGCGCGCCGTTCGAAAAAGCGTCTCAGGGATGATCTTCGGCGCGTCTCGGCCGTTGGCTCGCACCTTCCGCCAACTCTCTGAGACCTTCCGCGCGCTTACTGTTCCCATCAACGACGATAAGCGATAGGTAAACAACAATCGTACTTCATTTATATGTCTTTCGGACCCATTTGTCAAACTGGGACTACGCTTCAATCCCTTTTGCCTCGCGGCCTTCCAGCGACTCCCAGCCATCTTGCGTCAACAGCTCCATCTGCGTTTCGATCAGAGCGCGGAAGCGAGCGCGATAAATCGCAGCCTGCTTTTTCAACTCTTCGACTTCGAGCGCAACTTTGCGGGACTTCGCCAACGCGTCGTTAATGATGCGATCCGCGTTTTTCTCCGCTTCTTTAACGATAAGCTGTGCCTCTTTTTTTGCATTGCCTCTTAGCTCATCCGCAGCTTCTTGCGCGACGATAATCGTCTTGCTAAGCGTCTCCTCGATATTCGAGAAATGGCCGAGCTTGTCCTGCGAAGCCGCAACCATATTTTGCAGTTCTTTGTTTTCGCGAATCATCGCTTCGTAGTCTTTAATAATCTGGTCGAGAAACTCATTTACCTGATCTTCGTCATATCCGCGAATTCGGCGGGCAAATTCTTTGTTATGGATATCCAATGGCGTCAATGGCATTGGCGCACCTCCTGCTTTCATGAGTACCAAGTAGCTCGTTCACAGACTGAATTCGACGGAATCTGAGAAAATCCTTCTCGGAAGTTATACAAATTTGCCGATTCGAACGCGAAGCCTTCCGCTTTTCGACATCCCTTCCACGTCCAGCACCTTAAAACGGCCGAACCCTTTCATGGAGACTACGTCGCCCGCTCTCAGTGAATAAGACGGATCTTCGACCGGCTTCCAGCTCACACGACAACGCCCCGCCTTGATCGGGGCCAATATTTTCGTCCGACTTAATCGGAAAACATCGCTGGCGATACCATCCAGTCGCATTGAAGCGACCGAGAGTACCTGCTCCTCCAGTTCTTGCTTCGTTTCCCGCAGCGCAGTTAACGGAAGAATGGTTGTCCGAACGTCAACCCTGTGCGCTTGTTTCATATGACCTGTAAGAAATCCGGCGATCTCCTCCGCGATAAGCGCATGGCAACCTTCTTCGGTCACATGCAGATCTCCGATCTTCTCCCTCTTGATGCCAAGTCCAAGAAGAGCGCCCAAATAATCCCCGTGTTCCAGATCGGCGATCTTTCGGTCTTCCGACGCGATCTCAAGCACAACGATTCCCATATCCTCATCATCCAACACTTTGTAGTCCGGGGCGACGATCGCCCGTTGACGCTCCGCATGAGTGCCCCCGCCGTTCAAGTACACTTGTACGTCAGGGTTTCTATTCGCAAGCGTAAATAAAATATGCGCCTGGCGCGGGTCGAGAAAATCCGTCCGCTTCGTCTCATGACGCTCGGCGGCTCGCTCAACCCACTCCCAGGCGCGATCCACGAATGACTTCTCATCCGGGTGAAAATGCTCGTAAATTTCGTTATGCGACATCTTATACCTCTATTTGTTTCTATGCGAACATTCCAATCACGGCGATCAAGCCCTGAGCAACGAACCACAATGCAAAGAAAGCGATAATTGGGGAAATGTCGAGCACGCCGCCGATGGGCGGAATGATTCTACGGAACGGTTTCAAGTAAGGCTCCACCAATTTGCCAAGCAGTTCTCCAATGTAGCTTTCCCTTACGGATGGAAGCCACGACATCAATACGTAAATAATCAACAACGTGCGATAGATGTTATATAACAACCAAACATAACTTTCGACTCGATCCAACCTGCTGTCACCTCATTTTGGGATAGTCGGCCGATTCATCGGACAAAATCTCCGTGATCGTACCCGATACTTCGACCGAATCCGGCGTGCAAAGAAAAATATCGGTACCGATTTTGGAAATTTGACCGCCAAGCGCATATACGGTACCGCTCAAAAAATCGACGATACGAATCGCTTGGTCCCGTCTGACACGTTGCAAATTAACGACGACGGCACGGCGGGATTTCAATTGATCCGCGATTTCCTGCGCCTCTTCATATGAGCGGGGTTCGTTCAGCACAACCCGTGCGTTTTTCTGGGAATGAATGCTAACGACATTATTCTTCGCTATAGGTTTACGCATTTCGTAGGCAGGCGTTTCAATTTCTTGCTCCTCCAGGCCGACGAATCTATCGCGATCTTGGTCATGCTCTTGTTCTTGCTCTTCCTGCAAGCCCAAATAGTTCAAAAACTTATTCATGACGCCCATTTTAATCCACTCCTATCTTTTCATTCCCTACGAGTACCGTTCCCAAACGTACCATCGTCGCGCCTTCTTCGACAGCCACTTCGAAATCATTGGACATGCCCATGGACAATTCGGTCAGCGGCGCTTTCGTTACCGCTTTGTCGTTAAGTTCATCCTTAAGCTGCTTCAGCGCCCGAAACACCGGTCTCGTTTCTTCCGCCATGCTTTCGTAAGGCGCCATCGTCATTAATCCGATAGGACGAATCCGATCGTATTTATCGAGCCCTTGCAGAAAAGGCAATGTTTGTTCCGGGGTTAATCCGTGCTTCGACTGTTCTCCCGACACGTTCACCTGAATGAGACATGGAACGACAATCCCCAACTTCTCCGCGCGAGCGTTGATCGCTTCGGCAAGAGATTCGCGATCCAGCGAATGAACGTAGTCGAATTTGCCGATAACGTCCTTTACCTTGTTCGTCTGAAGCGAACCTATGTAATGAAATACAGCGTGCTCTTTCAAGGCTTCCCATTTGGGCCGTGCATCCGGCCAGCGGTTCTCACCGACGTGCGTAACGCCGGCTCTGACAGCTTCTTCCGCCGTGGCCACCGATACATACTTCGTTACCGCTATAATTTGTACACTCTCTCGTTGTCTGTCGCTTCTCAAGCAGGCTTGTCTCAGCCGCTCTTCCACGTCCCGTAGACGATGTTGCAATGTCACGAAACGATCACCTCGATTTCCTGCCGATCCAGCTCATCATCCGCCCCGTAGCGCCATTCTCCTTGCGATGGGAAAACAACAGATCAGTGCGGCAGCTTGTACACCACGATGAAACTTCGATACCACTCGGCAAAATTCCTGCTTTTATCATAAGATGTCGGTTTAAATGTTTCAAGTCAAGCATTGCCTTGCCGTCCTGCTCAGTCGGACGAATGACAATCGCTGCCGTATCCGGGTCGTCCGAGACAAGTGGTATTACCTTGGAAAGCACCGCTCCGTCCACTTCATAACAGCATGGTCCAATTGAAGGTCCGATCGCCGCAACCATATTGCCGGGCTTCGCTCCGAAAGCTTCGTGCATCCGCGACACCGTCTCACCGACAATATCCCGGACCGTTCCTTTCCATCCCGCATGAGCGAGCCCCATGCCCCCGGTAACCGGATCATACAAATATAACGGAACGCAGTCCGCATAAAACATCGCGAGAAAAATATCCTCTTCGTTCGTAACGAGCGCGTCCGTGTGCTGCCAGGCACTTTCTCTGTCCTGACGACCGCTGCCAGCTCGGCTCCGTTCCACGACGCGAACTTCCGTGCCGTGAACTTGCTCCGCACAAGTGAACGTTTCGAAAGCCCATCCTAGGCTTTCCACAACCGCCCCTCTACGGCTTACGACCTCTTCCGGGACATCTCCGACGTGAAGTGCGACGTTGCCTGCATGCCGGGTTGTAAACCCCGCTGTCAGTCCGTAGCACTCCCCCCATTGCTGCAACACGAGGAGCGAGCCGTCCGTTTGGCGCCCCTGTATGTGAAATGGCTCCATATCCCACACCTCCTCAACAAGTGTACCACAGCCTCAAGCCGTTCGAAAGAAATGACCTTTTCATGTCGGCCACCCTGTCATCTTCCGGAGGTATGCTGTTCCCCGTCTTCCAGCCGGTACACTTTCGCATCGTCGAGACGAACAAGCACGACGTCCGTGCCGATTTTCACGATGTTACGCCACGGAATGATCACTTCGTTCCCCCCTCCAAACATGCCAAACAGCCTGGTTGTCGTAGGCACCACAATGGCATCAATCCTACCCTGCCTCAAATCGAGCTCCAAATCGCTCACCTGACCAAGCTTTTTACCGTCCACGATATTGATGACGTCCTTTGTCTGGAAATCCGATATTTTCAAGCTTCTCGCCTCCCGTCTGCCGGTCGTTCGTACCCTTCTACTTAATATATGAGCCTAGTTGAAAAAATTGAACGTTCTCTCTCATGGGCGTATCTCCACTATCCCTTTCGCTCAGGGGCGGGCGCTGCGATTGCTCTTCTCCGTTTGCTGGCTCCACTATCCCCTTCGAACAGGGGGTCGATCATGTTGAAATCAGCACCATTCTCAAAATATTCTTTCCAAATGATTGCTTTTGGAGAAATTGTCTTGTACAATGAAATAGAACATATGTTCCTATATGGTGGTGTTCCATGTGATCTCTTTCGAACAGTTTTGCGAAATTTATCATAGCGATGCCGTTTGTCAGCAGACGTTGTTTCATTCGCGTTGGCCTGGAGGATTCGTCTGCCCCCGTTGCGGCTGCGGTCGTTACTACTCGATTCGTTCCCGCCATATTCCGCTTTTCGAGTGCGCCGATTGCAACACCCAAACTTCCCTGACTGCCGGCACGATCCTCGAACGCACGCGT
>NZ_JBHSMI010000020.1:0-62172 GCF_042655525.1 Cohnella soli | reverse complement strand
GCCACTCCCGAAGGCTTGAGCGCCATTCGTCTTGCTTCCATTATCGGAACGACCTATAAAACCGCATGGCTCATCTGTCACAAAATTCGGCATGCCATGATGGCGTCGGATGCCAAAGAGCTGCTCACTGGCAACGTGCGAATCAATTGGGGCGTGTACGGCCATCCGCATAACCCGACTGTCTTTCGCCATCCGCAAGAACAACCGCTTCTTGTGGGCGGCAGCCTTCAAGAAAATGAACAGTTCGCTCACTTAAAAATAAAGCAAGTACCTGAGCAATATTTGCACTATGATCGTATTGTTCCGCACGCAGGTTATTGGTTTAAGCAACTTTATGTCGCCCCCTCTGTCACCGATCTTACGATCGTCGTTCAGAAGTTCAGCATTCATCGCAACCGTACGCTGATTCGGCTCGCGAATCAAGCGGCGGCTTGGATCAATCGTACGTTTAACGGCATTGGACCCAAGCATTTGCAAGCTTACCTGGATCAATATTGCTTTGGTTATAACTGCAAACAAGCTGGAGCTTCCGCTTTTGTGAAGCTGCTAACGACCTGCGCTATAACAAAGACGATCACTTACCCGCTTTTAATTCAACGTGCCGATTATTCAATCAAAAACAAGCTCGCATACGAACGATTACTCCGGGAAGCCGGGTAATGGTTTCTTTTAGTTGCTTCGTTTGCTCACCACTTTTTCATTGCTCCTTTGAACCTTTGAGTTCTTGAGCTTTTGAGTTCTTGAGCTTTTGAGTTCTTGAGCTTTTGAATCCTTGATCTTTGAATCCTTGAGCCTTGAGTCCTTGAGCTTTGAATCCTTGAGCCTTGAGTCCTTGAGCTTTGAATCCTTGAGCCTTGAGTCCTTGAGCTTTTGAAATACTTGATCCTTCCCCTCCTACCATTGAGTTCCGAATCGTCCCTGAGCTAAGGGGATAATGGCCATAGTGAATCTGGAGAAGCTGTTAACAGCCCCCCGCCCTGAGTGAGGGGGATAATGGCTAGAGCAACAAAAAGAGCCGAACGACAACTCGTCCGGCTCCTACTGCCACAACTATGTTTTGACGTGCTTTTGCATTTGTTGAATAGCCGACTTTTCGAGGCGAGACACTTGAGCTTGAGATATACCGATTTCGTCGGCGACTTCCATTTGGGTTTTGCCTTCGAAGAAGCGCATGGACAAGATCATTTTTTCGCGATCATTTAATTTTCTCATTGCCTCACGCAAAGCAATTTCCTCGATCCACTGAATGTCTTTGTTCCGCTCGTCGCTAATCTGATCCATGACGAAAATCGGATCGCCGCCATCGTGGTAAATCGGCTCGAACAAGGAAACAGGATCTTGAATCGCATCCAGGGCGAAGACGATATCTTCCTTTGGTACATTAAGAACTTGCGATATTTCGAAAATAGTCGGTTCGCGCGAATGTTGGTTCGTTAACTGATCGCGAACTTGCAGCGCTTTGTAGGCGATATCGCGCAAGCTTCTGGATACGCGAATAGGGTTATTGTCCCTTAAGTACCGCCGAATTTCTCCGATAATCATCGGAACAGCGTATGTCGAGAAACGCACGTTCTGGCTAAGATCGAAGTTGTCGATCGCTTTCATCAAGCCGATGCATCCGACCTGAAACAAATCGTCTACATATTCACCTCGATTGTTGAACCGTTGAATGACGCTTAACACAAGACGCAAGTTTCCGTTCACCAGTTTTTCCCTGGCCGAGATTTCTCCTCGGGTTTGCAGAGCGAGAAATAGTTCCCTCATTTCGGCGTTAGTCAGAACGGGTAGCTTTGAGGTGTCCACTCCACAAATCTCCACTTTGTTGCGGGTCAAGGCAATTCCTCCCAGGGAGCAGCATTAATGTAAAGTATCTCCGGGGAGGGGGTTTTTATTCTCACGAAAAAACTGATCGAATTTTCTTACAACTCTCATACCATCTTGTTGAACTCTTTGCGTAGTCTCTTGATAATACGTTTTTCCAGACGTGAAATATACGATTGCGAAATACCAAGCAAATCCGCCACGTCTTTCTGTGTTTTCTCTTCGCCGTCTGCCAAACCGAAGCGGAGTTCCATGATTGTTCGCTCTCTTTCGCTCAGTTTCTCAAGTGCTTTATGAAGCAGTTTTCGATCAACTTGCTCTTCGATATTACGATAGATCGTATCGTTCTCGGTTCCGAGCACGTCGGATAACAACAACTCGTTCCCATCCCAATCGATGTTGAGCGGTTCATCGAAGGATACTTCTGTCCGAGTTTTACTGTTACGACGCAAGTACATTAAAATTTCATTTTCGATACAACGAGACGCATATGTCGCAAGCTTGATTTTTTTGTCCGGGTCGAACGTATTCACCGCTTTGATAAGTCCGATTGCACCAATGGAGACGAGATCTTCGATGTGAATGCCTGTGTTCTCGAATTTGCGGGCGATGTAGACGACAAGACGCAAATTTCTTTCGATGAGCATGGCACGAATCGCCGCGTCCCCCGTAGATAGACGCTCAAGCAAATACTCTTCTTCTTCGCGAGTAAGCGGCGGCGGCAAAGCTTCGCTGCCTCCGATGTAATACACTTCTTCACTTTTCCAGCCTAACCAGAATAACAGGCGATACAACGACAATTGGGATTTTAACTTCAGGTTTACGAGCATTTCAGCTAACCTCCTGTCACGCAGGTTGAGATGGAGCTGACGCGTCAGCGCCAGCTTGAGCCATGTCCGGATGGACGATGGCGCGATAAGTGCCTTCGGATGACATCGTGCCTCCATCTAACCCAACAAGCACACGATTCACTTGAACAGGGGGATGTCCGTCTCGCGATAGCAGGACGTAATCCGGCTTGATTGCCAGCATCAGCTTTGAAGATCCGCTCACCGCGCGGAAAGGAATGAGTCGAATACGGTGAGCCCATTTCCATTGATCGACTGCCATACCTCCAGATGTCGCATCCGTCAGCAGCCGATCGGGCGACTCGTTCTTAAGCCGTTCGTACCAACCTGCCGGAAGTTGATCCTTCCAAACCCCCGACTCCATAATCAATACCGGAGTACGGGTTAAAGGATCGTACAATCGGTTGCCTGTATCGAGCAAAGCTTTGATACCCCATACCCCGTCATCAATTCGGATTTCGACATCCCAGAACAACTGCTGCAGATCGAGACTTTTTTTCTTCGTCTCGGACGCGCTTCGGAAAATCCAGATCGATAATATCAGCGCGACGACATAAAGCCCAAGCTGCAATTGCCACGCCAGCACGATTCCGCCTCCAGAAGTAACCGTCATCCCTTCCCACGGCGATCTCGCAGATCGGAGCAGGAAAGAAATGCCGATAACCCCGCCCAGCGTCCCGAAACTAACCGCATAAAAAGCACCGATGTTGCGAACGTAGCGCAGCGGTCCGCCATAACCGAAAGCGATAAGCACCATCAGTAGCGAAACGATCACTTTCGCACCGAAAGAATAGAAATACGGAAGACGGGTCACGAACATTGCCGCCGCATACGTTGCACCAACGAGAGCTGATGAAAACAGTCGGAGCCTGACTGGCCTCAGATGGCGCATTTTGGCTGTCAGCATCAATACGGAAGCATCTACGGCCAAGTTGTTAAGAAATACGAGATCGATATAGACGGTCATTGACAGGCCCCCATCCGTCATGTCACGGATGAGACCAGTATAATCGCTTTCAAATTCAGAGTCTGTCTAATCTCGCTGGTCTTCCAAGCCTTTTTTTGTCGATCGCAAGTAAAAACGTTACGGCGTCCCATGATGCCGACAAAAAAGCCCCGAACCTATTTACATAGGTTCGGGGCTTGCATGCATAGTATTCGCGTTATCCGAATTAACGATCTCTCGGCTTGTTGCGCAAAAATGCTGGAATATCCAATTGATCGCCGGACAAATTCTGGTTGCCGAATGGGCGAATCGAACCGCTGGATTGGCGATTGTCGCTCGAGTGCGGCAGATCGGAAACTTGTTGTTGCTGAGGCTGTTGGTGAGGCGCTGCAGCAGTCGGACGTCTTGTCGAGTTCCGGTGTTCGAAGCCGGTCGCGATTACGGTAACTTTGATCTCTTCTTTCATGTTATCGTCGATGCTTGCGCCGAAGATCATGTTCACTTCGGGATCAGATGCAGCAATAACGATCTCGGCCGCTTCGTTAACTTCAAACAGGCTCAAATTGGAACCGCCGGTAATGTTCATGATGATGCCGCGAGCGCCTTCAATGGATGTTTCGAGCAACGGGCTCATGATTGCTTTACGAGCAGCATCCATCGCGCGGTTTTCGCCGGTAGCCGTACCAATTCCCATCAACGCGGAACCGCGTTCCGTCATGATTGTTTTTACGTCGGCGAAGTCAAGGTTGATCAGTCCGGGAACGGCGATCAGGTCGGAAATACCTTGAACCGCTTGACGCAATACGTTATCCGCTTCGCGGAAAGCTTCCATCATCGGCGTCTTCTTGTCGACGATCTCCAGCAATCGGTCGTTCGGAATAACGATAAGCGTGTCTACTTTCTCTTTAAGCGCTTCGATGCCAAGGTCCGCCTGCGCAGACCGCTTGCGGCCTTCGAAAGTAAAAGGACGAGTGACGACGCCAACGGTCAGCGCGCCGCATTCTTTAGCCAATTCTGCGATAACAGGCGCTGCGCCCGTACCGGTGCCGCCTCCCATGCCCGCCGTTACGAACACCATGTCCGCGCTCTTCAGCGAATTTGTAATAAATTCGCGGGATTCCTCAGCCGCCTTCTTGCCGACTTCCGGGTTCGCCCCCGCGCCAAGGCCACGGGTCAGCTTGTCCCCGATTTGCAGCTTCTGCTCGGATTTCGTCAAGTGCAACGCTTGCGCGTCCGTGTTCACGGTAATGAACTCTACGCCCTTGACGCCGTTCTCTATCATTCGGTTAACGGCGTTGCTGCCGCCGCCACCGACCCCGATGACTTTGATCTTCGCGAGAGGCTCCATTTCAAAATCAAACTCCAACATAATTGCCTACTCCTCCTTGCTTCGTATGAATGGTTCCTTGTTTGCGGCGGCTTAAATGAATTCCTTGAACATGTTCTTGAACCATTCAACTATACCAGGCTTGGGAGCCGCGCTCGCATTGCCGGAGGCTTTCGCCTTCGGTGCGCGCTTCGTTCCCACCGCGCCGCGTGTACGTACATATTTGGTTACGTATTGAATCATGCCAACCCCGCTACTGAAAGAAGGGTCTCTTACGCCGATGTAATCCGGCACCGCGATGCGGACGCTGGACTCAAGCTCGATCTGGGCAAGTGGAAGCACGCTCGGTAAGGACACCGAACCGCCCGTTAGCACGTAACCGTTAATCTTGTCATGATAGCCGAGCCGCTTCACTTCTTGGCGAATCATCTGGAAAATCTCCTGCATGCGAGGCTCGATGATATTCGCAAGATCGAGTTGAGAGAATTCCTTCTCCACGTTGCTGCCGACTCTCATCACTTTGAACTTCAAATCTTCAGCGGAGTCGTCCGTACGGGCACAGCCATACTTCAGCTTTATTTTCTCCGCGTGTTCCGTTTGCGTTTTCAGTCCGTAACAAATATCGCTGGTCACATAGTCGCCGCCAATAGGCAAAGTCGACACGGCGGCCAGGCTGCCGCTTTCGAAAATCGCTAATGTGGTCGAACCCGCGCCGATATCGGCGAGAACCGTTCCCATCATTTTCTCGTCTTTCGTCAGCGCCATCATGCCGGACGCGAGTGACATCAAAATAAGGCCTGAAATACGAAGACCAGCTTTCTCTACGCATCTCATTAAATTATGTACGGCGGCCTTCGTTCCCGTAATAATCGTACATTCGACTTCCAACCTTACGCCAATCATGCCGCGTGGATCTTGAATCCCCGCGAGCCCGTCTACTAAAAATTGCTTGGGGACGAGTCCAATGATTTCCCGTTCAGGCGGTAATGCGACTACTTTAGCCGCTTGCAACACGCGTTCAATATCTTCTTCGCCGATTTCGCGATCTTCGTTGGAAACAGCGACGACGCCGTGATTGCTTTGCAAGGCAATATGATTACCGGATATCCCGACGTAAACCTCGCTAATTCCGATGCCGACCATGCGTTCGGCATGATCGACTGCGTTGCGGATGGACTGCACGGTTTGGTCAATATCTACAATGGCGCCTTTACGAATTCCATCAGAATCCGCGGAACCGACACCAATGATGTTAATGGCCCCGTTGCTGATCTCCCCGATAATCACCCGGATTTTCGACGTTCCGATATCCAAGCTGACAATGAGGTCGTTGTTACTCAACCGGTGGCACCTCCCGTAAATCGGTGAAAATGGCTACGTACAAGGGATGCATCTACTACGTATTCCACATGCACGAGGTTTTCCCTCTTTTTTCTACAATTTTTTTATATGTTCGATTCCGTTGCCGGATCGTGCTCTCGGAAAGCTCTCCCGGTTCGCCCATAAAAGAAATTCTAGCATTATTTTCGCCTATTGAGTAGAGTCCTTTTCCTTAACTTTATCGGCCTCGGGACCATTGTTTGTAACATTTTCCGCCGAATACGGCAAATAACTGTCCGCATCCAACATTGTTATTTTTCCAGGCTCCCGATTTTGCACGATATCGCTGAGAAAAGGAATTTTGTCTTGCAACTTGTCGATTGCCGTTATGACTTCGAACCGAGAACGGGTATACAACTTAATTCGTTTCGGATACGCGTTGGAAGGATCGGGATGAATCTCGGACAAATCCGCAAGCAAGTAGGCAGGAAGCGCGTTCAGCACTTGGCACAGCTCATCCAAATTCGGATCGCCGGCCTTCCAGCCTGAGAGGATCGGCTTGTCCGCCATTTTGCCTTCCGGAATCGGAATCGTCGTTCCGTTCGCGAGAACTGCAATAAGTTTTCCATTCTCCCCAAGCTGCACGGCTACTTGGGCAAATTCTTTTACTTCGACACTCACAACACCGGGAAAATGTTTGGTTACCGTTACGCTTTCGATCGGCTTGAGCTTCAGAACATTACTCTTCAGCTTCCCGGCGCTCGGAAAGAAGAAAGAATCGCCGGCGCCCGCTCCAAGCGAGTTCTTCACCTCTTCGCCCGTGATAAAATTCGTGCCCGTCACTTGCACATCCGTAATTTTGGACATCGAGGAACGGAAAAACAGAGCTACCAGAATGATTGCTACAAGTGCAATCAGTATGACCAGCAGTACCTTCCCTCTGCGCGAACGCGGAACGGCAATTTCCTTTTTTAACGCCGGAATTTTCTCTGTCATGTCCATCCCCCCCCTTTGTCCAACATCGTTTCGCAAAAATCCCCGCGCGGAAAGTGATCTGCGGCGGGGACATTCATACTTGCCGTTAGCTGTATACTTTGCTCTTATGCACTTCGCGCGTAATGTTGCCTCCGAGCTGCTGGAACATCTCTTCGATCCGGTCATAGCCCCGATCGATATGGTGTACATGCTCGACGACGGTCCGACCTTGGGCAGCCAATCCGGCGATAACAAGCGCGGCTCCCGCGCGCAAATCAGTCGCTTCGACAGTCGTGCCGTAAAGCTCGGGAACGCCCCGTATGAATGCATTGTTCAGATCGACTCGAATGTCGGCGCCCATGCGGCACAATTCGTCCACATGCTTGAATCGACCTTCGAAAATCGTTTCCTTTATGACGCTTACTCCGTCGGCCAGAGCCAATAAAGTCATTACTTGCGCCTGAAGATCGGTCGGGAACGCGGGATACGGACTTGTAACGATTCTGTCTACCGCGATCGGCCTCTTCGACGAGACGACTCTCATTATATCATTGGCAGACTCGATTTGAACACCTGCCCTGCGAAGGACATGGACGAGCGAAGTCAAGTGTGCCGGCTGCGTGTTCTCGAGCGTCACGTCTCCGCGCGTAGCCGCCGCGGCGACCATGACGGTTCCGCTGACGATGCGGTCCGGTATGACCTCGAAGTCGCAGCCGCCGAGAGACTCGACGCCATCAATCACGATCGTATCGGTGCCCGCTCCCCTCACTCTCGCGCCCATCGTGTTGAGGAACTGCTGCAAATCTTGAATTTCTGGCTCCCTGGCGGCGCCGACAATCGTCGTTCTTCCGTTCGCCAGCACAGCAGCCATCATCATGTTCTCCGTCGCGCCGACGCTAGGGAAGTCTAGGCTAATCTCGGTTCCCTTTAATCTGCGAGCCGAACAAATAATTCTGCTGCCCTTCTCCTCGATGTGCGCTCCTAGCGCTTCGAGTCCCCTCAAATGCAAATCGATTTTGCGTTCGCCTATAGCGCACCCGCCCGGCTGGTAAATCTGCACTTCTCCGAAACGCGCCAGCAGCGGCCCCATGAGAAATACCGAGGAACGCATTTTCCTCATCAGCGTCTCCGGAATGTGTGACGACGTCGCAAGCGACGTATCAACGGTGACGACCGTCCCGTCGTGACGGGCTTTGCAGCCGATATCCCGCAAAATGTCCAGCATCACCTCGATGTCGAGAAGACGAGGCACGTTGCGTATCGTCACTTTGCCTTCCGCGAGCAAGCTGGCGGCCAATATCGGCAATGCGGCATTTTTGGCTCCGTGGATACGAATGGTGCCCGAAAGCGGCTGTCCGCCTTCAATCACCAAATTGTCCAAGGGTTTCACCTCCGGGTTACCGCTCACCCAACAAAAGTACCTCTGGCACTAACGTTATTCCGTTGCGTTGTTCGATGATAGATTGCACTCGTCGGATGAGGGTTAGGACGTCCTCGGCCTTCGCTCCGCCATGGTTAACTATGAAGTTCGCGTGCACGGTCGACACTTCGGCCGCGCCTTCGCGCAGTCCCTTTAGTCCAGCCTCTTCGATCAGCCTTGCGGCATGATCGTTCGGCGGATTGCGGAATACGCTACCCGCAGTAGCCATTTGCAGCGGTTGGGTTTTACGGCGTCTGTCCTTATAGGTCGCCATCGCCGCAGCGATCTCCTTGCGGTCTCCGGCTGCAAGACCGAATATCGCCCGGGTCACGATTCCCCTTCGTTGCTGCAATACGGAATGCCGATACGAAAATGACATTTCCTCTGACTCGAGCGTCTCGCGACTTCCATCGTCCCAAACGACGTCGGCCGACTTTAAGATACGTGATACGTCCGAACCATGGGCGCCGGCGTTCATGTACACGGCACCGCCGACCGATCCGGGAATCCCCCCCGCGAATTCCAGACCGGTTAGTCCTTCCTTGCCGGCCATGACCGACAGTTTGATAAACGAATACGAGGCTCCCGCTACCACCGTTTCGCCTTCAAAACGCACTTCGTCGAATCCGTCGCCCAGCTTAATAACGGCTCCGCGAATTCCCTTATCGGACACGAGCGTATTGGAGCCTCTGCCCAGCATGCACCACGGTACGCCTTCGCGACGCAAAAGCCGCAACGCCTCCGCCAATTCGTTCTCGTCCTTCGGGACGATAAACAAATCCGCAGGGCCTCCGATTTTCCACGTCGTATGTCCGGCAAGCGGTTCGTTCATCCGCACATGACCGATCCGCGCCTGTTCTAGCTCCGCGACCAATTGCTGCATGGCATTATCCTCCTTACGAAATCCTTCGGGGCTGCGCGTTACCGTCGGTGCCGCCGCCATTGGTCGGCCGTCACGATCACGCTGTATCTTATGACGACCGATCAACGGTGGTGACAAACGCCTATTTCCGCTTCCCCTCCGGGCTTGTTTCATTGGCTGTATTTTTTTCCGCGAATGCGGATAATTTGCTCATAAATATCGGCTGCCGAATGGGGCATTCCGAGAGAACGGGATGCTTTCGACATCCGTTCCTTCTTCGCAGGATCGCTCATAATGCCGGCAATTTGTTCAAAAAGTACGTTGCCGGTGAGATCCCGCTCCAAAATCAAAACGCCAGCGCCCGCGTCAGACAAGCTGCGAGCGTTCGCTTCCTGATGATTGTTCGTCACATTAGGCGACGGAATCAGGATGGATGGCACCCCGAGCGACGTTACTTCCGCAAGGAAAGATGCTCCGGCGCGGCCAACGAACAGCGACGCGGCAGCAAGCACGTCGGGCATATTGCCGACGTAAGGAAGCACCGTCACGCGATCCGCTGCGGACAACGCCTGGCGCTTGATGGCCGCCTCCGCGTCGCGAAAAAAGCGCTCCCCCGTTACGAACACATAGTGAACGCCGCTCAGCTTGCCAAGCTGCGGAGCCATCTGCACGACTGCGTCGTTCAACGCGCGGGCCCCTCCGCTACCGCCGACGACTAGCACGAACGGCGTCCCCGGCTTAAGGCCGAGGGAGGCGTAACCCGCGGTTTTGTCAGCGCCAAGCACCCTTGTCGCGCAAGGATTGCCCGCGTGAATGACATCCGGGCATTTCTTGAACAGCGGCACCGACTCCGTGAAGCTGACGGCGACGCCGTCCACGTAACGGCTCAAAAATTTGTTGGTCAGTCCCGGCACGACGTTCTGTTCGTGGATCAACGTCGGGATCCCGAGCTTGGACGCGGCATATACAACCGGCCCGCACACGTATCCGCCGGTACCGACGACAATGTCCGGCTTAAACGCCCTTAGCAATTCCTTGGAACGCGTGACACCTTTCAGAAAACGCAAGACGGTCCGGACGTTCTCCAGGGAGAGGGAACGCCGGAACCCGGTAATGTCGATCGATTCGAACGGAATACCTTGTTCGGGCACGATTCGGCCTTCCAAGCCGCGACCGGAGCCGATGTAGAGCGTAGCGGAGCCGGGCTCCCTGGCCGAAATTTCCCGGCCGATGGCCAGCGCAGGGTAGATATGCCCTCCGGTGCCTCCTCCGGTTAACACGACGCGCATTTTCGTCACCTCGAATAACGGGATAAATTAAGTAAAAGACCAAGCGCCGTCAACAACAGCGTGAGCGACGAACCTCCGTAACTGACGAGAGGCAGCGTCACGCCCGTTATTGGGAGCATGCCGATGACGACGCCGACGTTAATAAGCACCTGTACGGCGAAAATGCCGACGATGCCCGTAGCAAGCAAACTGCCGAACGGATCGGTAATCGTAATCGCCGTCCGCATTCCCCGCCAAATCAGCAGCAGGAATAACAAAATGAGCAAGGCGCCGCCAATAAACCCGAGTTCTTCCGCCAGGATGGAAAAGATGAAGTCGGTTTGCGGCTCCGGCAAGTAATTGTATTTCTGACGGCTCATGCCTAGACCTAGGCCGACAAGACCGCCGGGGCCGATCGCGTACAGCGACTGGATGGACTGATAACCCGCGCCGAGCGGATCTTGCCATGGATCGAGAAAAGCGGTGATCCGCTGAAGCCTGTACGGCGCCGCCGCAATCAGCGCACCGAGCCCCGCTACGCCGAGAAGCGCCAACCCGCCAAGATGGGCCAGTCTCGCCCCGGACACGTAGATCGCAAGCAGCGACGCGCCGATCATAACCATGCCCGTGCCGAGATCCGGTTGCAGCATGATAAGCCCGAACGCGGTGCCCAAAATCGCCAAAGGCGGCAAAAGCCCTTTCGTGAAAAGCGTAATCTGATTTTGCCGCTCCGACAGGAATTTGGCAAGAAACAAAATCATCGCCAGCTTCATGAACTCAGACGGCTGGATGCCGAACGAACCGATGCCAAGCCAGCTTCGAGCGCCGCCGCGTACGACGCCGACTCCCGGAACGAGCACGATGACGAGCAGCCCGAAGCAGACGAGCAAACCGGGAGCCGCCCATTTGCGCCATCTCGTGTAGTCTACGTTCATCGTGATGAACATGGAAACGACACCCAACACGCCGAACACAACCTGCCTCTTGACATAATAATACGAATCCCCGTAATCGTGGAACGCCGCAACGGCACTGGCGCTGTACACCATAACGATGCCAATGGCCAGAATGCCAATCGTGGCGGCGATCATCCATAAATCGGGAATGGAACGGGTTTTGGCCATGAACCGGACACCTCGCGGAATGCAAAAGTGGGGACGAGCCCCCTTTTACAACGTATGCGCCGATTGCTTAAAAATGCGGCCCCTCACTTCATAGGACGGGAACATGTCCCAGCTCGCACATGCGGGAGACAGAAGCACGATGTCTCCCGGCTCGGCCATCGCGGCAGCTTCCACTACCGCTCGTCGCAACGTGCGCTCGGCGTCCTCTTCAGGTTCGACGATTGAGACGTTCGTTAAACCGGCAAGCGCTGCGACTCGTCCAAGTTTTTCCCGCGTTTCTCCGATTGCGGTCAATCCTTTCAGCCTGTCCCGGAAAATCGGCAGCAGCTCCATGTAGTCGGAGCCCCTGTCGAGTCCGCCAGCAACAAGAACCAGCGGGGCTGGCAAAGACAAAATCGACATCGTCGACGCCATCGGATTCGTCGCTTTGGAATCGTTGTAAAATTTCACTCCGCCAAACGAACCGACGAACTCAAGCCTGTGCTCAACTCCGCGGAAGTCTCGAAGGGGCTGTCTCAGCGCGTCCGGATCGGCCCCTGCAGCCAGCGCTATGGCGATCGCGGCGATTGCATTCGCCGTATTGTGGCGGCCCGGCAAGCCGAGCTCATCAACGCGAATAATGCGAGTTTCCTCGCCGTGAACATCTTTGTACACGATCCAACGTTCAATCTCAGGCTCGCCTTCGACCGGTTTTGTCGATGCGTACGGAGGCTCGACGCAGACGCCGTTCGGCAAACTTTGCGTTACCGAGAAAGGCCAGTGCTGCGCGTTCACGTCTTTCGTCACCTTCCGGCATGTCTCGTCGTCGGCATTGTACACTGCGATGTCGTCCGCGGTTTGCTTTGCGAATATTTTCGCCTTGGAAGCGACATAATCCGCCATCGAGCCGTGGTAATCCAGATGCGTTTCCGCCACGTTCAACAAACAAGCGATACGTGGACGGAAATCGGTTGTCCCTTTCAACTGAAAGCTGCTCAGTTCAGCGACAAGCCAGCCGTCCGCAGCGACTTCAAGAGATGCCTCGCTGAGCGGACGCCCGATATTGCCGGCGACTAGCGGCTTTAAGCGCGCAGCCTCCAGCAGAACGCCTGTCAACGTCGTCGTTGTCGTCTTGCCGTTCGAGCCTGTAATGCCAACAATCGGCGCGGGGGAAAGCTTGCCCGCCATTTCGACTTCCGTGACGACTTCAACGCCAAGTTGCAGCGCTGAGACAACCGGAGGCGCCGAGTAAGGGATGCCCGGATTCTTCACAAGCAGCGCCGTCTCCGGTCCGATCAGATCGTCCGGATGATGGCCGCACACAACAGAAATGCCCAAAGCCGTCAACTCGTCGGCTTCGGGGCATTGATCTCGATCTTTCTTGTCGTTCACCACGACGTCGGCGCCGAAGCCGCGAAACAGCTTCGCGGCCGCCACGCCGCTTCTTGCCAGGCCGAGAACGACGACGCGCCGCCCCCGGTACGATGTCAATTGCTCCATTGCGCTATAGCCCCTTTGCCTTAAACAATAGCAAGCCGGCTGCCGCAAGCAGCAAACCGACGAACCAGAATGTCGTCACCACGCGCCATTCCGACCATCCCGACAACTCGAAATGGTGATGGATCGGGCTCATTTTGAACACCCGCTTGCCTCGCGTTTTGAAAGAAATAACTTGAATGATGACCGAAAGCATTTCCAAGACAAACACGCCGCCGATAACAACAAGAAGCAATTCCGTCTTCGTCAAAATCGCAACAGCCGCGATGCCCCCGCCAAGACCGAGGGAACCTGTATCTCCCATGAAAATTTTCGCAGGGTGTGCGTTATAGACGAGGAAGCCAAGTACCGCGCCGACGACCGCCGCACTGAACACGGCCGATTGCGGCTGTGTCGCCTCTACGGCAATAATCGCGAAAGCCCCGAACGCCAATGCGCTTGTCCCTGACAGAAGCCCGTCAAGACCGTCCGTGAAGTTGACGGCGTTCGTCGAACCGAGGAACATGACGACGACTAACAAATAATACGCCCACCCGAGATCGACCGACCAGTCCGTACCCGGCACGCCGATGGCGGTGCTGTGGTCCATCCTAAAAAGCAAATAACAAAAGACGGCGGAGAACAACAATTGTCCGAACAGCTTCTGTTTCGCGGTTAAGCCGAGCGAGCGCTTGAACACGATTTTGATATAATCGTCCAGAAATCCGACAAGACCGAAGCCGAGACACGCCGTAATCAGCGCCCAATATTCCAGTCCGCGGTCGGCGAATTTCAGAAATGCCAACGTTAAGGCAACAAGGATGATAATACCGCCCATCGTCGGCGTCCCCGACTTTTTGAGATGCGTTTCCGGTCCGTCCGTGCGAACCTGTTGTCCGAATTTCAGCCTGCGCAGCAGCGGGATGAACAGAGGCCCGAACAATACGGCGAGTACGAAGGAGACGCCGAGCGTCCAGAAGATCGATGCATAGTCCATTTCGTTATCCTCTGTCCCCTTTCTGCAATATCGTTACGATTTCTTCCATTTTCATACCCCTAGATGCTTTGACGAGCACGAGATCGTCCGGGTGCAACCGGTTGAGCAGATCGTCCGCCAATTGATATTTGTCTGTATAATGTTGTACGGCGCCCGGCGGAAAGTTGGATACGGCCGCCTTATACCCGTTCTCGGATAACACCCCGTAGAACAGCGCTTCATCGGCTTTGGACGCTTCCACATAAGCGCCGACGTTGGCGTGCATAGCCGCTTCATCCGGGCCGAGTTCGAGCATGTCGCCCAGCACGATCCACTTCCTGCCATAGCCGGTTAAACCTGCGACGAGGTCGATCGCCGCGCGAACGGAAGTCGGACTCGCATTGTACGCATCGTTAAGCACAATCGCACCGTTCTTCGCGACAGTCCGCTCGATTCGCATGCCGGTCAGCTTCGCGTTCTTCAATCCTTCGCGGATATCGTCCGCCGACAGGCCGACGAGCTTGCCTACGGCAATCGCCGCTAGCGCGTTCACTGCATTATGCTTGCCCGGGATCGGCAGCTCGTACGTCTGCTCCGCTCCGTCCGCATCCGCCGCAACGAATGTCGTACCTTCGGCGGAAACTGCAACGGAACGCGCCTTCCAATCGTTGGACGCACCCACGCCGAACGTGATCTCGCTTAATCCGTCCGGCTTTCTTTTGCCAGCCAATTCCTCAACGAGCAAATGCTCGTCGCCGTAATACACAAGCGCTCCGCCCGGCTTGAGCCCGTCAACGATCTCGAGTTTCGCACGAGCGATGTTGCGCCGGGAACCAAGCTGCAGCAGATGCGATTCCCCTACGTTTGTCACAACAGCGATATCCGGCCGTCCGATCGCCGACAGCAACGCGATCTCTCCTTCGCCGCTCATGCCCATCTCCAGCACGAGAGCTTCCGTGTCCGAAGGGGCGCCGAGCAGCGTAAGCGGCAACCCGATATGATTATTGTAATTGCCCTCTGTCTTATGTACCCGCAGCGTGGTAGACAGAACGGAAGCAATTAAATCTTTCGTTGTCGTCTTGCCGTTGCTCCCCGTGACGGCGATAACCTTCGCTTGCAACGTGTTTGCGTAACCGGAAGCGAGCGCCTGAAGCGCCGTCAGCGTATCGTTGACCAGGATGAGCGGAAAACCGCTCTCCGTCAGCTCCGCCGGCACCGGCACGCTCTCGTCCCATAATGCGGCCGACGCTCCCGCGTCACGCGCCGCGACGACGTATTCGTGCCCGTCGAATTTCTCGCCCCTAAGCGGAACGAATAACTGTCCCGGCTGAATGCGCCTCGTGTCCGTCGACACGCCGGCAAGCGCAAGATTACCGTCCTCGTTACGACCTGTCGTTCCGACGGCACCGGCCCATACCGCGACGTCCCGTATGTTTGCCTGCATCACGAGCTTCTACCCCTTATCGCTTCTTTCGCCACGAGGCGGTCATCGAAGTCGTGCGTCACACCGCCGATGATTTGATAGGTCTCGTGCCCTTTCCCCGCAATCAATACTACATCGCCGGGGCTTGCCATTTCAACCGCTTTTTCGATCGCAGCGCGTCTATTGGGCTCTAGCTGATACCTATCCGGCGGTACGCCGTCCGCTTTCAAACCTTCTTCGATGTCCGCTAGGATGGCCTGCGGGTTCTCCGACCGCGGATTGTCGCTCGTCACGATTACTTTGTCGGCGAGGCGCCCCGCAATGCGGCCCATCATCGGGCGTTTCGTTCGATCGCGGTCGCCGCCGCAGCCGAATACGCAAATCACTTCTCCCGTCGCCAGTTCCTTCACCGCATTCAGCACGTTCTCGAGGCCGTCCGGCGTATGCGCGTAATCGACAACGACGGCGTACGGCTGGCCTTCGTCGACCGGCTCTACCCGTCCGGGTACGCCGGGTATGCTCTCAAGACTCCGCAACGCTTCGTCCAAGCCAATCCCTTCGCAGAGGGCCGCCCCAAGCGCCGCCAAGCTGTTGTACACGTTAAACTTGCCGACGAGCCTCAGCTTCACGCTCCTGTTGCCGCGGAAAGTCTCCAGATCAAACGAGGTACCGCTTGCTGTAATCCGCACGTTCGTCGCCTTTAGATGGGCCGGGTTATCAATACCATATGTCAACACTTCAGCCGACGTCATCTTCGCGAATATGCCGGAAGCTTCATCATCGGCGTTCAGCACCGCAAAGCTTCGTTCCGAAGGTTCATCAGCGAATGAATTGCCGAGACGGGAAAAAAACAACCCTTTCGCATCCCGGTAAGCATCCATCGTCAAATGGTAGTCCAGATGGTCTTGCGTCAAGTTCGTAAAGACGGCCGTACGGAACTTCGTTCCTTTCACGCGCCCCTGCTCAAGTGCGTGGGAGCTTACTTCCATAACGCATCTCTTTGTACCGGCTCCAACCATGGAATGGAATAACTGCTGCAATTGGAGCACGTCCGGCGTCGTGCCGGACATCGGTACGCTTTTACCCGCGTAACGGGTTTCAATCGTGCCTATAACACCGGCTTCGATGCCCGCATCCGTCCATATGCGTTCGATCAAATACGTCGTCGTCGTTTTGCCGTTCGTTCCCGTCACGCCGACGGGACGCAATATGTGGGACGGCCTGCCGTAGAAATAATCGGCTAATTGGGCCATCGCTTGCCGGGTGTCAGATACGACGAGCTGCGGAATGTCGAGCGGCAACTCCCTCGTCACGACAAGCGCCGAAGCGCCTGCCGCAACCGCTTGAGGCGCGTAGTCATGACCGTCAACCGTATGCCCGGGCAAACAGAAAAACAAGCAACCGGACGAGACTTTGCGGGAATCCGATTGCAGCGAGTCGATCTCGACGGACGGATCGCCGACGATCCGGCATACGAGCAATTGTTGCGATAATTCGTTCAGTTTCATAGCTACCGGCCTCCAGACGATCTCAATCTCATAAACAACGTATCCTCATTATGGTCCAACGACTCCCTCTCATTCAAGAGGATGAATAAACTTTCATTTAACGATTGCTCGCCGCACGATTGTTCTAATCTAAGGTTACTCCGACGCACCCAAGTAGATTCGAATGACCGAACCTTGTTCAACCTTTTCACCAGGCGCCGGCGCTTGCCGCAGTACAGTGCTGCCGCTTCCAGAAGCAGACAACTGGAAGTTCTGGTTCATATCCTCGTACAAGTCGGATACGGTTTTGCCGACAAGATTCGGAACGGTCACATACTTGACAAGGTCGGAAGGTTTATATTTTTTGTCCACCTGCGTTTTACGCGGCTGAATCCCCATGTACGGGAGCGAGTCAGCCATGATATTGCGTACGATCGGGGCAGCGACGAGTCCCCCGAACTGGATGCCTTGCGGATTATCGACGGCTACGTACACGACAAGCTGCGGATCGTCGGCCGGGGCGAAACCGATGAACGATACAATATGCTCGTTCGGCGAATAGCGGCCGTTCACAACTTTCTGCGCGGTCCCCGTCTTGCCTCCGACACGGTATCCGTCCAGGAACGCTTTGCCCCCCGTGCCTTCGGCAACGACTTTCTCAAGCGCCTCGCGGACTTTCTTCGACGTCTCGGGGCTAATGACTTCTCGAACGAGTTCCGGCTTCGTCTCTTCGAGCACAAGACCGGTGTTCGGCTGAATCCACGCTTTCGAGACGAACGGTTTAAACAGCTTGCCGCCATTGATCGCCGCCGACACCGCGGTAATTTGTTGGATCGGCGTCACCGACACGCCTTGGCCGAAAGCGGTCGTCGCCAGTTCGACCGGACCGACCTGGCTCGGCTTAAACATGATGCCGTTTTCTTCGCCCTGCAAGTCGATGCCCGTTTTTTTGCCGAAGCCGAAGTCGCTAATATAAGAAAACAGTTTCTCTTTGCCAAGACGTTGTCCAAGCAGTACGAACCCCGGGTTGCACGAGTTTTCGACGACTTCGAGGAACGTCTGGCTGCCATGACCTCCCGGCTTCCAGCACCTCAACTTCGCTCCGGCCACTTCGACGGAACCCGGATCGTAGAAATGCTCGTGCTCGAGATCGACTTTGCCCTCTTGAAGCGCGGCCGCTAGCGTTATGATCTTAAACGTCGAACCGGGCTCGTACGTCATCCAGATCGGCAGGTTGCGGTTGTACACTTCCGTCGGCACTTCCTGATACTTATCCGGTTCGAACGTCGGGCGGCTGCCCATTGCCATTATTTCACCGGTTTTCGGATTCATTGCGATCGCGATAACTGCGTTCGCCTGATACTGCAGCATCGCTTGATCGAGTTCTCTTTCGACGATCGATTGGATCGTCTTGTCGATCGTTAATTGAAGCGTCAAGCCGTCTTGCGGCGCCTCGTATTTATTCGTCGAATTCGGCATTTTGCGGCCGGCCGCGTCCACGAGCTGGGAGATGTTCCCTTTCGCCCCGGTCAGCCTGCTGTCGTAACGCAGTTCAAGGCCGGTGAGTCCTTGATTGTAGCTGCCGGTAAAACCGAGTACGTGCGAGGCCAAGTTGCCGAACGGATAATATCGTTTGTTGTCTTCGGCCACGACGATGCCGGGCAGCTCCAAAGACGCGATCTGTTGCGCCTTCGCTTCGGTCAGCTTGCGCCCCCCCGGCTTCAGTTCGACGCTGGACACGTTTTTGGACAGCAGCTTAAACAGCGAATCCTCCGACATGGCGAGCGGTCCCGCCAGCTTGCGCGCCGTCTCTCTCTTATCGATGACTTGAATCGGGATTGCATATACGGTCGGAGCGCTAACGTTGTATGCAAGCTTCGTGCCGTTGCGGTCAACGATTTCTCCCCTCTTCGCCTGAAATGGAATGTTGCGCCTCCATGAATCCTCGGCTCTTTTCGTGATTTCTTCCCCTTTGACAAGCTGCACGTAACCGAGCCGGATAACAAGCGCTCCGAACGCGAACACCGCGAACACAAGCGCGACATACAATCTTTTGCGGACGGTGACCTGAGAAATTTTCACAAGAAAAACCCCCTCCGAGGGAACATCTGGACGTGCTTTCGCCTAGTTCCAGACTATTCCCGTACGTTGGGGGTTAGAACAAGCCCCTGTCAGCCACCGGGCGAAGCTTAATCGGCTTCGTTATCAGCAGGCGGCACCGACGATCCGTTCGCCGGCGCGAGCTTGAGTTGCAGTATCCATTTGTTGTCGGCATTCTTGACCGCCTTCTGGCTGACGACATAACCTTGGCCCTCGACCGTGAACTCCACCTTCAACAGCGAGCACATTTCCATCGCGTCTCTCAGGCTAAGCCCTTTTAGATCGGGCACGTTGCCCGGCTTCGTGTCCGTCAGCAAATAAATCCGTTGCGTCGCAGGCAAAACGCTGCCTGCTTTCGGCAACTGCTGCAGCACCTTCGCGCCGCCCCCGTGTACGCCGACCGGGAATTTGCCTTGCTTAAGCCTGTCTTTCGCCTGCGCAACGGTCATACCCGTCACGTCCGGCACGATGGCTGTCACGTCGTCCGAATTTCCTTTTGTCTCGGAAGTCTTGGATTTTGGGTCCGTCTTCTCGTCTTCCGACAAGCTCGGCTTAATACCCAGATGTTGGAGCGACTTGCCCATAATTTCTTTGAAAATCGGTCCCGCAATCGAACCGCCGCCCGCATTATCTACTTGTGGCTCGTCAACGACAACGTACAGAACGACCTTCGGATTCTCGACCGGCGCGTAGCCGATAAAGGAAACGACATAACGGTTCGCCGAGTACTCGCGTTTACCCGTTTTCTCGTTCAAAACGACTTTCTGCGCCGTCCCTGTTTTGCCTGCGATCCGGTAACCGGGGATATATGCGCTTTTACCCGTGCCGATTTCCTTATCGCTGACGACCGTCTCGAGATATTCGCCGACTTTGCGCGAAGTCTCTTCGGAAATGACTTGCCTCACAACTTGCGGTTCCGTTACTTCCTTATCGCCAGTGGTCGGATCGCTGATCGTTTTCACGATATGCGGCACCATCAGCTTGCCGCCGTTCGCGACGGCAGCAACGGCCGCCACTTGCTGAATCGGCGTCACAAGCACGCTTCCTTGACCGAACGTCGCACGTGCCACGTCGCTTGCATATTGCAGGTTGATCGGTCGGGACACTTCATTCGGCAGCTCGATGCCCGTTTTCTGTCCGAAACCGAAGTTGTTGATATACTGTACAAGCTTTTCTTTCCCCAGCATTTCATAGCCAAGCTTCGCAAACGCAACGTTACTGGAGTGCTTCAGCCCATCCAAATAAGTAATGGGACCCCATCCCCTACCGTTATTATGGTCGCGGATCGGCTTCATGTTCTTGAAGCTGATCGAACCGGATTTATACGTGTCGTTCGGTTTGAACAGTCCTTCCTGAACCGCCGCGGCTAGCGTCACAATCTTAAACGTGGAACCCGGCTCGTATAGCGACTGGATGGCGTTATCTCTGAACGCCGACAAATCTTGCGCCTTCTCCCAGTACACGTTCGGATTATAATCCGGCAAGCTAGCCATACCCAAAATTTCCATCGTGGAAGGATCCGCCGCAATCGCCGTAATACTGATCGGCTTATACTTGTCGAAAGCCGCCCTTAGCGCCTGATCGATATAAAATTGAATGTCCATATCGATCGTCAGCGTCGCTGTCTTACCGTCGATCGGTTGTTTGTACTCTAATTGTCCGTTCGGCAATTGTGTACGCGTGCCGTCTTTCTGATATTTCACGAAACCCGGCGTTCCGCTCAGTTGATCGTCCAGCTTCTTCTCGAGTCCTGCGATTGCTATGCCTTGTTTGTCTTCGTAACCGAGAATGTGCGATGCGAGCGGGCCGTTCGGATACGAACGTTTCTGCTCATTCACGAAATAAAGTCCGATATTGGTAACACCGGTCAGCTTGCGCATTTCTGTTCGGAACGCAGCCAAACGATCCATGACAGTCTTATCGACTTTCCAACCGTCGGGCTGGATTTCCCGTTGATCGAGCAGGTCACCGTTTTTCTTCTTCGCAGTGACCATCTCGCGAAGCTTCGCTTCGTCTGTGCCGAGTACGGCGTGAAGTTTGGAGACGATTTGGTCTGTCAATCTCCACTCGGGATGAGACTTCTCCAGCTCCGCCAGTCTTTTCGGACCGACGGCTACCGTGTAGGCAAGCACGTTGGCGGCCAACACTCTGCCATCCCGATCAAGCAGCTTGCCCCGTTCTGGCGGCAACGTCTCGCTCGCATTCCACGTTCTCATTGCTTGATTCGTCCAGAAATCCGCTTTCACGACTTGTACCCAATAGATTCTTACGACAAGACCAAGAAAAAGGAGGGTAAATAACCCTCCCGTCAGCAACGTCCGTAGTTTAATTCTTCTTGTCATGCTTGTTCCCTCGACTTTCCCGATGACCTAGCGCTTCATCGCGACAGCGTTCTTGTCGCCGATCGCTTCAGCCTTGATCGCGTCGTCGGTAATGGGGACGAGATTCTTCTTCTCCGCCCATGCCTTGAATCTGGCCGGATCACTTAAACGATCGACTTCCCCTTGAAGTTCCTTCGTCTGCTCCGTCGCAAGTTCAATTGCCTGTTTCTTCTTTTGCACTTCGCCGTTGATTTGATAGATTTGCGCGTAGCGGAAAATAATAAATCCCGCGACGAACACGACAGCTGCGACCGCCGCCAAATACAGCAGCTTCTCGCCGATTGGAATCGTGCGCCGGCGAACGGCTTTCGACTTGGAAGGGTTGCGGTGCACGGGCTGCTGTTCGCGGCGTTCGCGTTCTTCCACCCGCTCCGGGCGCAGTGCCAAATTTCCGTAATAAGCCATTTAGTCGATACCCCTCTCTTGATTTTTAATATATGGGAGCCCTGTTTTCAGAGCTTCTCTGCTACTCTCAGCTTGGAAGAACGCGCCCGAGGGTTCGCTTCCAGCTCTTCTTCCGTCGGTAAGATCGGCTTGCGAGGCGTGAGCCTGAGCCTGCCGTCGCCTCCGCCGCATACGCATACCGGAAAATCCGGCGGGCAACTGCAACTGGCGACTTCCTTCGCGAAGGTGGTTTTGCATATGCGGTCTTCAAGCGAATGGAACGTAATGACCGCCGCCCGACCGCCTGGCTTCAGGCAATCGATCGTCTGATCGAGCGCTTCCTGGAATGCGCCGAGTTCGTCATTTACAGCGATGCGCAAAGCTTGAAAAGACCGCTTGGCAGGGTGTCCGCCCGTCCGTCTCGTCGCCGCCGGAATCGAATTTTTAACGATATCCGCCAGCCGCCCTGTCGTCTCGATCGGAGACTTTTCACGTTCTTTAACGATGTTCGCTGCGATCTTCCGCGCAAACTTCTCTTCGCCGTAATCTCTCAAAATATTCGAGATTTCCCGCTCTTCCCATTCGTTGACGATTTCTTTTGCAGTGAGCGGCTCGTCGCGGTCCATTCTCATGTCGAGTTCTGCGTCATGGTTGTAGCTGAATCCACGATCGGCTTCGTCGAGCTGCGGGCTGGATACGCCGAGATCAAACAAGATGCCGTCGACTTGCGGAACGCCGTTTAACTCTTCGACGCCCGCTTGCCTTAGCGCCGTCTTCAGGTGCCGAAAATTGCTTTTCACCAACGTTACGATATTGCCGTAGGGTGCAAGCCTTATGCGAGCGTTAGCGAGCGCGGCCTCGTCCTGATCAAGCGCGATTAATCGCCCTTGCGGACCGAGCTTGGAAGCGATCAGTTCGCTGTGCCCGGCTCCACCGAGGGTGCAGTCGACGTATATGCCGTCAAGCTTCACGTTAAGCGCCTCTACGGATTGTTCTTTCAGTACGGTTACGTGGTGAAACATCGCAATTGCCTCCCGGCACCCGGATGCGGGCCCGTCTTTCTTGTTTATGTATAGTTAAAGATGTTGTAAGCTGCTTCATCCAACCTTCTCGGTGCTGATCATCGAACTTTTTGAACCTGCACTAGAAGTTAAAATCAAAATCGACGAGCTTCTCGGCGATTTCGTTAAACGAATCGGCAGACGCCCTGGAATACTCCTCCCATGTCGCCTTGTCCCAAATTTCAACTCGGCTGGATACGCCGATAACCGTACATTCCTTGTCCAGCTTAGCGTAATCGCGCAAATGGCTGGGCACGTTTACCCTTCCCTGTTTGTCCCACTCGCATTCGGACGCACCGGCGAACAGCAGCCTGGAGAACGCCCTGGCGTTAGCGGCCATGGAAGGCAAACTTTTTATTTTCTGTTCCAGCTGGGTCCATTCCGAGCGGGGGTAAACGAATAAGCAGCCGTCCAGGCCACGAGTAACGATAAAGTCCGTGCCGAGAGCTTCGCGGAATTTCGCCGGGATCGTAATGCGTCCCTTGTCGTCGATACTATGCTGAAATTCCCCTAAAAACATAAGCTCTCCACACCTCCCCCATCTTTACCCACTTTCCACCACTTTGGACCACTTTAGATGATTATTCGCCTTCAAAAATAAAAATCCTGCCTCTTGGGCAGGATTTCGAAAAATTATTTATGGGATTAACGATTATCGTCCTGGCTGTCGGCTTCGGCTTCTTGTTCCCCATTCACGTCCCCTTCAGTTGGTGGAACAGCGTTGTTCCATTGTTTGCGCCGCTCTTCCGCGAGCCGCTTCCGGGTTGCCGATCGACGACGAACGGCAAAGTAGGCGGGAATGCCGACGACGGCAACAACGATCAGAACGGGGAGCAGCGCCGCGAGCACGATCAGAACGCCTTCGCCGAACTTGCGCAACACGTTCGCGCTGCCCGACAACGCGTCGGATAGCTTGTCACCGAATCCTTTGTCTTCTTTATCTTCCTTTACGTCCGGCTTCTTCTCAGCTCCCGTCGCCTCGTAAAGCCGAAGACTGACCGTAGAGAACGCGACATTCTGTTGTAGAAATCTCATTCTTCCTTTCACCTGCTCGATCTCTTCTTGCACTTGAGCGAGCTCGTTGGAGAAGCGAACAAGATCATCGGTTTTCGTCGCTTTGTCCATAAATGAAAGCAGTCTCGCTTCGACGACTTGTTTCGCTTTCAATCGCGATTCCAGGTCGACATACTCTTCCGTCACATCGCTGCCTTCCACTTGGCGTTGGAAGTCAAGGTTTTTTATTTTCTGCAATTGACCGAGGAACGACGAGAAGCCGTCGGACGGCACTTTGATCACATAGGTCGCGCCGACTTCGTCGACGTTACGGCTATCCGAAAACTGCAGCACGTAAGCGCCGGACAGGTGGATTAAGTTCGTTAATTGCTCTTCCGCCGTTCTGAACTGCTCGACTTTCATAACGAGGTTCGCCTTGTAGATGACTTTCCGGCCAAAATCCGCATTGGCGTCCGCGATTTGTCCGATACCTGCCGTGCCCGCTTCGCCGGATTTCGCGGACGTTACCGAAATAGATGCAACAGGCGCTGAAGAAGCAATCGCTTTATCATCGGAAACGCTCATCTTAGCCGCAGGAGACGCTTCAGAGAACTGCGCGTTCACGCTGTTCCCCTCTGCTTGGGCCCCCTCGTAATCCGCCATCGGCGCTCTCTCTTTCGCGCTATCGTCCTCGTCGCTCGCACCGCTGCACGCAACAAGCCCCGACACAAGCAATAAAGCGATTACAACAAACAACAAACGCCGCACTCGAACCGCCAACTCCCCCATACCAAATTCCCCCTTTTTGGTTTCTAATATCCTAAACGCACCGGGAGTGGAATTTGTTACCTGGGAAGCAGTAGAAATTTTCTAGTTCGCGAAGACCAAAAAGGAGCCCCTACGGACTCCTCAGCAAACGCTGCGATTCCGCATGGGGCTCCTCTTCATTATTAATATGGATTAATGCGAGGCCCAGCTGTCCAAATAAGCTTTCTGGTCGTCGGACAGCGTATCGATTGTAATGCCGAGTGATTGCAGCTTCGTGCGGGCAACGAGCTCGTCGAGTTCATACGGCATGTTCACGACTTGGCTGCCGATTTTCTCGTAATTGTCGTTCACGTAACGAAGCGCCATCGCCTGAAGCGCGAACGTCATATCCATAATTTCCGCTGGATGACCGTCGCCTGCTGCCAGATTGACGAGACGTCCTTCCGCCAATACGTAGATTTTGCGACCGTCCTTTAGAACGTATTCTTCAATGTTACGGCGAACGACGCGTTTGGACACTGACATTGCCGCTAGCTCGACTAGATTAACTTCTACATCAAAATGGCCCGCGTTGGACAAAATTGCGCCGTCTTTCATGTTCGCGATATGCGCTCCGCGAATGACGTCCTTGTTGCCGGTAACCGTCACGAAAAACTCGCCGACTTTGGCCGCTTCTTCCATCGACAGAACGGTAAAACCATCCATGTAAGCTTCTACGGCACGAATGGCATCGACTTCCGTAACGACGACGTTCGCTCCAAGCCCTTTCGCACGCATCGCAACACCTTTGCCGCACCATCCATAACCGTTCACGACAACGGTTTTGCCGGCGACGACAAGGTTTGTCGTCCGGTTGATGCCATCCCATACCGATTGGCCCGTTCCATATCGGTTATCGAACAAGTATTTGCAATACGCATCGTTAACCGCGACCATCGGGAATTTCAACTGACCTTCCTTCTCCATCGCTTTCAAGCGAAGGATGCCGGTCGTCGTTTCCTCGGCGCCGCCACGCACTTGCGCCAACAAATCTTGACGCTCCGAATGTAAAATCGACACCAGATCGCCGCCGTCATCGATAATCAGATCGGGTTTCGTTTCCAGAGTCTTGACCATCAAATCTTTATATTCCTGTGGATCCGGATTGTATTTCGCATACACCGCAATGCCGTCTTCGACAAGCGCTGCGCACACATCGTCCTGCGTGGACAACGGGTTGCTGCCGGTAATGACGACTTCCGCGCCCCCGGCTTGCACGACTTTGGCCAAGTAGGCAGTCTTCGCTTCAAGATGAAGAGAAATCGCGACGCGTAACCCTTTGAACGGCTGGTCACGCTCAAACTCCTTGCGAATTTCATTTAGTACTGGCATGTGCGCCTGCACCCAGTCGATTTTTAATTTACCTTCGGGTGCGAGGGATTGATCCCGTACAATGCTTTTCAACTGCGTCTTCATGAATGAGTTCCTCCGTATCGTTGATGCTTAATTTAAATATATGTTCAAAAAGTTCGGCTTTCAGCACCGGAAGTCCCGTGCAGCATTCAAGATTCGATGTCGAATAAACTTCTTGAAATACTTCGTGATCAAAGTCGGACTTTTTGAACTACATCTCGGGCATGCCTTCTGCTAGGCGATGCCCTCCGGCCGGCTGAAATACAGCTTGGTTCCATATGGTTAGCCATTCCGGACCATAACGGTTCAAGAAATGAATCGTTCCATATACCCTCTCCTGCGGTTTGTCCAATGGAGACAATGACAGCCGAATGCGATCCCATTGCTTTAACGAAGCTTCATGGCGTTTCGCGACTGAATCGATCGAACGCGATTCCAGATAAGAAATCTGTTCGATGATTTTATCGCGGTTCGTCTCGGCAAGCTTCGCCAGCGAAGGCAAAATAGACGATACCGTGTCCATGATCGGCGCGTACAACCCATCGAACTGCCGTTTCACTTCCGCGAAACGCTCTTCAAGCTGCCATTCGTCCTGTCTTGCGAGCCATTCCGCTTTCCGCTCTTCCCATTCGGTCAAAGCTTCAGTCGCCGACAATCCGAACTTAGCCAGCAGTTTCATGACGCCTGGCTCCAAATACGTAAACGATTGGCGCGGCATAAGGATCGGTATCGACATGCCGAACGTCTCGAAAGCCGGCCCGAGAATGCCCCAATAGGCAAGTTCGGACGGCCCAAGCACCGCAGCCAGAACCGGTAGCACATAGTCTTGCATAAGCGGCCTTGTGAGCGCATTGGTGCTCAGCGTCTCCGGACAACCGGCAGCTTGCGCCGCCATCTCCTCCGCAGACAATTTCACGATGCCTTTACGGTCGACGAACGCGTCACCTTCCCTAAATAAGAGCAGTCGTCCCTGCTCATGATGCAGAAACAAATTGGCCCCGCCTAGCGCCGTCTCGGCCTGCAGCGGGAATCCTCGATCGCGTACGAGACCTTCCCCAGTCTTCAACGCATCTTCCAGTTCTCCGTTCCGTTCGATCAACCGCTTAAACATCGGCCCTTCGATCGCGCGCAACTTGGCGTCGTCGGCATCGAGCAGCAGCAATCCTTGGCTGCCGAACCAGTCCGCAAGCAGCCGGGCGAATGCAAGACTAAGCGTCGGCGCATCGGCGCAATGAGAGCGAAGCTTCTCCAGCAGCGCGGGTTTAAAGTCGGTGTCCGGCAATTGCGCCGCCAATTCCTGAAGCGCCGTCTCCCACTGTTCGTAAGAAACGGGAGTCCGGCTGACCGCAAGACGCGGACCGTCCGGCCGCTCGACTCGGACGCGACGGATGCCGCCCCCCGCGGAGAGTACGTTTACATGGTTGGCTTCATCGTAATCATGGTCTTCTCCGGCGATCCAGAACACTGGCACGACCGGTCTGCCAAGAGCGAGTTCCGCTTCGCGAGCTGCCTGAATGACGGTCAACGCCTTGTAATAAATCAGAAGCGCCCCGCCGAACAACCCGGCTTGTTGACCGCCGACAACAACAAGCGCATCGCCCTTCTCAAGCTTGCGAAGCGAAACCTCCATCTCTTCCGAAGCGGGAAGTTTCGAATGGTAGTCTCGTATGGCGCCAGCGACAGCGGCCAAACTTGCCCGCGACGACTTCTCCGCATCTAGCTTGGCGGCTCTCGCCGCCCACGCATTCCGGTCTTCGGGATGCGCACCGAATAAACGGACGACGGAATCGTCTCCTAATCTGAATTTTTCCGCGATCGTCCTTACATCCAACTGGTCATGGGCTATCATATTCAAAGGGAACTTTCCCCCCGATCTGTCGTTGTGCTATCAAAATGATTGTACACAACGGCAGATTACTCGTCAAAAGTATACGTCAATCATTCTTGTTGCGTTCGGGCTTAACGGTTCGGCTATAGGGTTCATACTTAAGCGCTTCTCGATGGCAGGAAAATTTCAAGCAACATGAGAATCAAATAAAGAGGAACGAGACAGAAAAACGTAAGCCGCCAAACGGCTCGAACAAGCTTGCCGGCGTCCACCTTGCCGCGCAATCGGTTCTGGGCGCTGCCGATCAACCCGCCTGCAACCAACATAACAAGTATAATAAAATAAAGGGTGAAACTTGAATGCAGGCGAGTGTTCAACATTCCCGCCACGAATCCAATCAGAAAAACCGTCGTCACGTCCATTGCCAGTTGAATGGACGATTTGCGGTCCAACCCTCTCGCCAAACTGATGAAATAGACGATCAGAAACGGAATGACCGGAACCGTCGCGATAAACGCGTATGCTTGGACTAACGCATGCCAGATCATTCGTCCATCTCTCCCCTACAATATCGTACCGCTTTATCGCATCGCTTTTACAAGCGCGGCCAACGAATCGTTCCACGGCGAAGGTACGCCTTGTTCCGCAGCCATCCGGCATACTGCGCCATTAATAAAATCAATCTCGGTGTCACGGCCGGCCAGAACGTCCTGAAGCATGGAGGAACGATTGACCGCAGAAGCCGCGCAGATGCGTTCGATCGATTCCCACAGCTCGTCCTCTTCGCCAATCTCTTTATGTCTTTGCAAAATGCCAAACGTCTCGCGGAACAAGGCTTTCATGACATCAATCTTCGGTTCGCTTTCGAGCAATTGTCCGTTTCGAACTCCCCAGAGCGCCGTTAGCGGATTAATGACGGCGTTCGCGAGCAGCTTGCGCATTAGAGCTTCTTCCCAGTCATTCGACGCGATGGCGGAAAATCCTGCCTGATTTAACATTCGTTCGACTTGGTTCGACCCGTCATAGCGAGGTCCATCCGATTTTCCGACTTTGAAATCACCGCGACCGGTATGCTTGACGGTCGTACCGTCGATCCGAAGTGCTCCTTCGGTCGTCACCACTGGTATAACGACGCTGTTAGGAAGCGCTTTGGCGAGTACTTCCAAATGGCCGTAGCCGTTCTGCAAGGCGACGATCGTTCCTCCGGACGGAACGGCTCGGGCGAGGCTCGCGAGAAAATCCGGTTTCAACGCCGTTTGCTTGACTGCAAGAAATAGGATCCCCGGCCCGCCCTCAGGCGGCGTCGCCGCTTCCTCCAGCGCCATCGCCTTGACGGCGATAGGCTCCTGCTGCTCGCCGGTGGAGCGCTGCAATGTAATCCCTTCCTTGCCCAGCATCTCCGCCTGTTCGACCGTCCGCGTCCACAACTCGCAATCAACGCCTACCGCGTTCATTTTCGCAGCCAGAAGCAACCCCATCGCCCCCGCCCCAACAATCGCAGCATTTGCCATATCAGTTCCCTCTCCCCGTCCGCCCATCGGCGGCATCGTATGCTTACCTTAAGATACCAAAGCAAAACCCGCGAGGATAGCCCCGCGGGTTGCATGTTTCATTGCTTTATTCGATTCGTTCGAGGTTGCCGTTCGCGTCCATCTTAAATCTCGCGCGGTCTTCATCCGCTTCTTCCGTCAGGAAGGCGAGTCTGCGAGCGCGGTCCATAATACGGATGAGCGCCTTGTAGTCATCGTTAACGACTTGATAGTCTGTCTGCACTTCGTTAACTTCTTTGGACAGCTTATCGTTGACTTCCTTGTACTCGTTAAGCCGCTCCTCTTTTTCTTTCAATTCTTTTTCCAGATGGCGAATTTGCTTGCTCATCTCTTGCACGGTGCCCTTCCACTGACGCAAATAACGGATAATCGCTTCCAATGACAAAGATTCGGCGGACAGCAAATCCGCTTTGCCGCTTTCCACTTCCTCCGTTACGAGCCTTTCTGCGCCCGAGATCGTGGATATTCCTTGCTTCTTGAGATAATTCCGTTTCTGGCGCTGCTGCTTCGCGATTACGATCGCTTCGTCGTACTTTTTGCGAACACAGCTATTCCACCTGAAACCGCAAGCTGCGGAAGTGCGGGCGATACGTTGGCCGACTTCCTCAAATGCAGATAATTGGGTGCTGCCATCACGGATATGACGCAGCGTTACTTCTGCCAGTATCAAGTCATCATCCGGACTCCATGCGTCTTGCCTTGCAGCCGTCATGGGGTTCCCTCCTTACGATACGCGTATATTTTGCTGCTTTGTTCCATCCTATGCCCGTAATAGAATTCATAGAATCTATCGGATACTTCTATTTATATCCATTTTTCGTTTCACTATACGTTAGCCCTTCGCATAAGCTGTGTTTTCCATGGGCATGCTACAATACGACCGATTTGAAAAGTTTGCCGATTCGTCACGAGTTGTCGGTTTACACGTTAAAGCCCAGCCGTTATAATATGCTTTAGAAATCGTCTTGTGCGTATGAGAGGGGACTATACGATGGCACGAATGTTTAGGGTGCTTGGCTTCTGGACACTGGTAATTGCCCTAATGGCGTTTGCAGGCGACATGTTCGAGTTTTCCATGTTGTTCTTCATGCAAACGGCCGTTTTCTTCTTGCTCGGTTACTTGAACTTCTCCGAACGTACGTATATGCTCATGTTCTGGGGTTACATGGTTCTCTCATTCCTCGGGTTCACTTATTGGACCGTGTTCGAGATGGGAATTCCGGTTTAATCGCGCGAGTGCGAGCGATATCCGGCCGCAAGATACATATTGCAGCGAAGAAAGAGGCAGCCCCAAGTCCACAAGGACGAGAGGCTGCCTCTTTAATTGTTTTTCAGAATATCCGATTTTGATCACGAAGTCTAGTTCATCGATTAGACCATATTTGAACTTTGAACAGCTCGCTCATGCCGTCCGACAGAAGCAATTGCCGAATTGCACGATTGCGTCTGACTGTCGGGTGGAACGGATCGGAGATCGCATGGTCGGACAATTGAGCCATCACGCCCGATTCGACAAGAAACTGTTTCTGCGTGCCGTACCATCGTTCAGCCCACCCGAGCCGTAACGCGACTCGGCGCAACGAGCCGAAATCCACATGCGCCGTCAAATCTTGCTCGCCCGGCCTCGCGAAAGGATCATTCAACGCACGATGCCCGCTATAACCGAGCAAAGTGCCGTCCATCCGGTGCGGGGCAAGCAACTCCTCCGTTACGTCGCCATAATCAATGAAGACGACTAATGCCTCCGCACTCGCTCGGGAGAGTTTGTCCGACAACGACGCGAACCAATCTTCCGCTGCCAAATTCACTTCGAACGACTGCCCTTCCAACGGCTTCGCCTGCGTTTCGATTAACCTTGTAAGCAGACGTTCATCCGTAAGCTCTATCTGGCAATGAACGAAACCTTCGCTTTCACGATACGCGACGCCAAGCTCCTTCATGTCACCATCGCTTATGGTTAGCCGATGTACCGGGAACGCGTCCAGCAGTTCGTTTGCGACAACGATCACGGGTCCGGAAGAGAATTGCTCTTCGATGCGTTCAACTTCGGTATCCGACAGAACGTTCGCTGTTCCGGCGGTGATATAGGCTGCCAGCGCCTCTGACGCAGCCTGTCGATGCGAAGGGTTCCCGTCCACGACCGTGCATTGGAACTGGGGCGCTTTCGCCTCCGCAAACAGCGTCGCCCAAGCGTCCAGCATCATCTTCGAGAGCCTCCCCGTTCCTCCTCCCCAGTCGAACACTTGAACTCGGGTCGCTGCCGGAAACTCGCTTTTTGCCCGTTTTGCCAACTCCGAAGCAAGCTGGCCGCCCATAATATCCCCGACGTAAGCGCTCGTGTAGAAGTCGCCCTCCCTTCCGACACGCGCCGTTCCGGAACGATAATATCCGAAATCGGGATGATAGAGACAAACCGTCATATACTGGTGAAAGGATATTGCGGACAACGTCTCTCCGTTTGCCGTTCGGCCGGTCATGTCGCTGTCAGCAATCATCTTTCGTAATACCGGTTCTAGCGGCGTAGTAAATCTGGTCTTTTCCATGCCGACCGTACCTTTCCCCGAATCTAGAGATCATATTATAATAGGGGTTGCTTCACAAACGGCGCGCCCGAGAGGAGGAACTCCGATGCGTCGAATGGCTTTTGCCGCAATCGCGGCGCTCTTATCATTATTAGTCCTATCCAGAACTGGAGCCCTGTTCCCCGTTCATGCGGAACCGATGCCCGAAAATACGAGAAAGCTGCTCGAGAAAAGCTTGTCCGTCGCCGAACTGGACCGGGAAATCGAACGCATATCCGGCTTAAAGACGCAGACGCAAAAACAAATCGGCGACAGCGAGCAAAAGCTCGCCAGGCAGGAAATCGCGATTGCCGCACAACGAGAGAAAGCCGGCAGAGTGCTTCGGTCTTATTATATGGGTTATAAAGACTTCTGGCTGGCTGCACTGCTGAACGCGAATTCCCTCCCTGACCTGATGAACGTATGGGATAAGATGGGTATGATCATGCAATCGGACCAAAGCAAGATGAACGACTATGAATCTGAATATAAGAAGTTAAAAAAAGGCTATGAACAGCTTCGGCAAGACAAGAGCGATCTCGTTGCCGTCGAGCGAGATCTCGTCGAGCAGCGCGAACGCATCACGGCGCTTCAGCGCGAAGTAGACGAGGCGCTCGCTTCGAGCGGGGATGCCGATCTGCTGCGCAAGCTGATGGACGAAATGAACGCTTATTGGAATAATGTCGGCATTTACGAAGTCAAAAAACATTTCCGCGCGCTTGCGGAGGCCATGCACAACTTACCCGACTTCGTGCAGAAGACGCCGGGTATTCTCGTAACGAGCGGCCTCAAGGCGAAGCTGACGATTACCGACGCTCAGTTAAACGAGTTTCTCCGTTCTCAGGACAGCCGATTCAACGACTTCGCGTTCAAGTTCGGAGATGGGCTGCTTACGATGAAAGGCGACAACGGCAGCATCAGTGTGTTGATCCAAGGCCGCTACGAAATCGTGGACGAACCTGAAAATGCGATTCTCTTCCATGTCGACAAGCTCGTTTTTAACGGACTGGAGCTGCCGGATACGACAAGGAAAGACCTCGAGCGTGAATTCGACCTCGGTTTCTATCCGCAAAAGCTCGTCAAGTTCGTCAAAGCGAAAAGCGTATCGATGGAAGACGGCAAACTAGTCGTTCAACTGGCCGTTGGCGGCTGAACGACTTGCCACCAGTTCGTTCCATCTCGATTTCCATTGATCGAGCGTAAGTTCGCCGCTCGATAACCCTATCCACATTTTTTGTATTGCCGCCAGTTTGTCCGGCAAGCCTGGGCCTAGAGCAAGCGTCGCTTGATTCGGAAAACTCGCGCCATTGCGGTCAGGCAGCAAGTTGGACAATGTCCGATCGCTATCGTATATCGTGCGAAACACTGGAAGTTTGCCCAGCTTCTCCAAGTTTGCGAGTTGGGTTTGCTCCCCGGTCATTTCCGAAATCCATACATAAGCCGCCTCTTCAGATTCGCTGGATGACGACACGACGAAACTTCGCCCGCGAGGCCACACCCAAGCCAAACGCCACGATTGGTGGTCGATCGCAAGTTTCGTTTCCGTAGAATCGCGAAGAGCTCCAACCGCTTCCGCGGCGTCCGAATAGGGAACGACGGCAACAGCCGTCTCTCCTCTCTTCACTGCATCGATCGCTTCGGCGGCGCTGGCAGGAAACAGGACGTTCGGTAGCCGAGACGTTAGCAATGTCATCGCGCCTCCCGCTCCTGAGGAGTTCCATGGATTGCTGCCTTGAGCCCACATGAAGTCCCCCCGCTCCCCGCCTGCGGCCTGAAGCCAGCCAAGCAGGGCAAGCGGGTCTTCCCTCTCAATCGCCAGCCATGCGTACGGCGTCGTCGACGAAGCTCCCTTGTCCGCCAAGGTAGCCCACTGTTCGAGGGCAAGAGGCAGAGAAACATCCGCACCAAGCGCATCGTGAATGAGATTTTCGTTCCATAGGAGTACATACGGATTCATGTCGAACGGCACGCCCCACATGAAGCCGTTCCATTTCAATTGCGAAGTGAGCGCATTCAACTGTTCGGCGAGCGCTTTGCCGACGAATGCAGGATCTGCCGGCAGCAAATAACCTGAAGAAGCGAACTCGTTAACCCATTCGCCGTTCAACAACATGACGTCGGCGGACTCGTTGATATCGGAAGCTTGTTTATAGTGATCGTATGCCTGATTAGGATCGATACGTGTTAGTTCGACGGCGATTTCCGGATGGCTGAGAGAGAACCGTTCGTTCTCGCCGAGAAGCACGCGAAACTCCGATTCCGTCATGGCCGCCTCGACGTGCAGCCGGGACACGGGGCGAGTCACGACAGGGGTGTCGGCCGCTTCTTCACTGCCTTCGTCCTGGAACGTCGCGACGGTCGGTTCGGGTAAAGGCGCTTTGGCCCAAGGCGAAAGGACGAGCACCATCAGCACGAATAATAGAAAGACGAGAACTGATTTGCGTCTTGCCAAGCTTTCACCTGATTTCCTCGTATACTACATTAAACCTGTCTTTATTTATGATAACAGGACAGAAGAGCGCTGTCTCCCTTTTTCCGAAAGCGCTTTATTACAACCTTTTATTCTTCGGAGGAACCTCAATGAAATGGACACGTTTGTATGGCCTGGAAGCAATAATTGCGAATCCGTCAGACGTCGCACGTTTTGAAGGCGCCGTCAATCGGCTTGAACGAACAGTTCCATTGACCGATCGGGTGAACGAATTGCTTGTCTTCCAAGAGGAACAAAACTTCGATAACGCGAGAACTTATTTGGAAAGCTGCGGAATGGCTATAGAACGGGTTGACTTGCTGTCCCTTCCCATCGAGCGAACACGCGAGGAGCCTCTGTATGCTGATTACGCTATCGTCACACCTGCCGGCAACGCGTTTCTTGACCTGGCGCTGTCTGCCCTTTTCATCTTAAACGCGGCAAAGCCGGGAGCGGAACCCGCCCCGGCTTACCAGCAATTGCAGGAGCATCTGATCGCTGTCGTTGATCTTGAAGCAGCCAGCGGAGAAATCGGCCCGCACATCGATGAGTCCGCGTACGCGATCGATCGTCAGTTGGCCGAACTTGCAGACCGCATTGCCTCCGCTTACGGTTGTTCGGTCAAGTGGCTCTTCACTTAGTAAACAACGCGGGCTATTACAGCCTTTCGGTAGCCAGCTGGGCGAGTTTGGAGCGCTCGCCCTTCTCGAGTGTGACGTGGCCGCTGATGCCTTCCTGCTTAAAGCGTTCCACGAGATAAGTCAGCCCGTTGCTTTGGGAATCCAGGTAAGGATGGTCGATTTGCTCCGGATCGCCAAGCAACACGATCTTGCTATTCTCGCCTACGCGCGATACGATCGTTTTGACTTCGTGTTTGCTCAAGTTTTGCGCCTCGTCGATAATGATGAATTGCCCCGGTATCGATCTTCCCCGAATATAAGTGAGCGCCTCCACTTGAATGCTTCCCATGCCCATTAATATTTTATCGAGATCGCCCGACTTCTTTGTATCGAACAGAAACTCCAGATTGTCGTAAATCGGCTGCATCCAAGGGCGTAGCTTCTCCTCTTTCTCACCCGGCAAATATCCGATGTCTTTGCCCATGGGTACGACCGGACGGGCAATAAGAAGTTTCTTGAACTTGTGCTCGTCTTCCACCTTCATAAGGCCTGCAGCGAGAGTAATCAGCGTCTTTCCGGTGCCCGCCCTACCCGTAAGCGTCACGAGAGGAATATCGTCGTTCAGCAGCAGTTCTAACGCCATTCGCTGTTGGGCATTCCTCGCGGTAATACCCCATACCGGGTCATTGCTCATATGCAAAGGCTCAAGTTTACGGCCGTCTGACGTTACTTTCAGCAAGGCGGATTTGGATGTTCCGAGTTCATCGCGCATAATGACGAATTCGTTCGGGTTCAATTGTACTTTCAGGCCAAGCTGATGAATAGCGATTGACCTAGTTGAGTAAAATTCGTCAATAACAGACGGATGCACATGCAGTGTCGATTGGCCTGTATATTGATCCGACACTGTAACGATTTGATCGGACAAATAATCTTCCGCAGGCATGCCGAGCACGTCCGCTTTCACCCGCACGAGCACGTCCTTGCTGACAATGATGACAGGTCTCGGATCGCCGCTCTCCTGTTCTTCCATATGATAATTCAGCGCCACCGCAAGAATACGATTATCGTTGGTCATCTCCCCGAACGATTCCTGCACTTTGACGAATCGGCGATGGTTCATTTCCACTTTCAACAATCCGCCGTTCGGCAAAGCGACTCCCTCATGCAAGCGGCCAAGCGCCCGCATGCCGTCGAGCTCCCGTGAAATATTCCGGGCGTTGCGCCCGATCTCGTCGGCCAGCCTTTTCTTGGAATCGATCTCTTCCAGCACAACGGAAGGGATAATGACTTCGTTATCCTCGAAAGCAAACAAGGAGAGCGGATCATGCAACAGTACATTCGTGTCCAGTACATAAATTTTACGCATGGCGGACCCTCCCGGTTCGGCGATTTGTTTTACATAGCGAGCGGATGACGGGGAACAATAACGATACCGCAATCTTTTGTGTGGCAGCCGAACGCGCCGGGCTTAACCGACGCCATGTCGGCTATTACGGGCATCCCTCCAAGCCAGGATGGTGAAACAGCAAATGAAGCAATCTATGTTGATCGCTTGCGGGACCGCCGCGCTTATGCTTTCAGCGTTAGCGCTCGGACCCGCAGGCTGCGGCAACCATAGCAAATCGTCCGCTCCGGAAGCTTCCAGCGTTCGTTATCAGTCGCAGCAAGCTGGAAATGCGACCAAGCAGACGCTTCGCAATCCGAAGCAAGTAGCCGCTCATCTGGAATCGTTGGCACGAGGCGTCCAAGGCGTGAAAGGCGCCAACTGCGTCGTGTTCGGCAAGTTCGCCATCGTCGGTATCGACGTCGATTCGAAAATGGAACGGTCAAGAGTCGGAACGGTCAAGTACGCAGTGGCCGAAGCATTCCGTAAGGACCCCTACGGCATCGACGCAGTCGTTACGGCCGACATCGATATGGCTCAGCGATTGCGGGAAATCCGCGCCGATACGAAAGCCGGTAGGCCGATTGCCGGATTCGCGGAAGAACTTGCGGACATCGTCGGACGCCTCGTCCCGCAAATTCCGCGAAATGTCATTCCGCCGATGGCCGGCGAGAACTATGGCACGCGCAATGTTCACAAAGCAAAGCGGCAGAGCGAATTACCCGCTCCCGTCAATAACCGTTAATCTCCAGCTTCCGACGGGAGAAGACAAAAAAAGCCCAGTGAAAGTCACTGGGCTTTTACGCATGTCGACATGCTTGGACATCCAAGCGTCGCGAGACTGTATGGATAAGAAAATTTGTTCGTTCGAAGCTTCGGTCCAGATGGTAATAGTCCCTCTCATCCGCAGCCCCCCTTGAACTTGGTGTAGCTAGATTCATTATAACATATGCATCCGAGCTTTCCAACGCATCCTGTTTTCTATTGTTTCTCCGCAGCAGCCGGGCTGCTCGACGATACGGCTGAAGCTTCGCTCGAACGTCCAGTCGGGCTTAATTCTTCCGAAAGCGCTCGACGAGCTTCCTCCAGTCGATCTTGATCCAAATAGACGTAAGGGCTTTTCCAATTGCCTGTTAAAGGCAAGAAACGAATGTCCGAGCGATTGATGCCGAAGTACGTCTTCATAAAATTCTCGATTTGCGCTTCCGGAATGTCGGTTCTCATATTGTCGCCTACAGCGTCCAATATACGACCGACTTTCGTAACCGTGCCAAGCGATTTCATGCGATCCGCAATCGCTCCAAGCACTTGGTTCTGACGCTCATTGCGCTCGAAATCGCTGGACTCGGCCGTCCCGCGGTTTGATTTCCGGTAACGGACGAAGCCAAGAGCCTGATCGCCGTTCAGCGTCCATTCACCCTTTTTCAAATCGATGTTCGTGCCATCCGCGTTATCGACATAGCGCATATCTTTGTCGACGGTTACTTTGACTCCGTTCAGCGCATCGACGACGTCGACGAACCCCCGAAAATCAATAACCGCCGTATAATCGATAGGGACGTTCACGAACCGAGAAAGCATCTCGCGAGTATCGGCCATTGCCTGCGCTTTCTGGGGTTCGCCCTTCAAGCCGTCGTTTTTGCCTGCTTGCGAGTAAAAAAGCGCATAGTAAGCGTTAGCTTTATGACGCTTGTAGCCGTCCAGCTTCAAATCGCTATCTCGCGGAATCGATACGACCGTTGCCGTCTTCGACACCGGGTTAAAGGCGGCGACCATCATGACGTCCGTGTTCAGGCTTGCTGTTGCCGGACGGTTGTCGAGACCAAGCAGCGCGATGGCGATCGGTTTCTCGGATGCTTTCTGCCCTTTCGGTATCGACGTAACCACTTTTCCGTTGTCTTCGTGTTTGGCGATTTTTTGCAAGTTCGGTTTATAGGAGCCAAAATACAAATAAACGGCGTATCCGGCCAGCACTGCAATTATCGCGATGACGACGATAACGATCAATCTGCCCCAACGTATTTTTCTTCCCGGTTTCTTGGGCGCGGACGCCTTCTTCGCTCCGGAAGAACTCCCCTTCACCCGGGAAGGCAATGGCGTATCGTGACTCAAACCGTTTCCCCCTCGTCGTCCTCTTCGGCATCTTCGGTTTCCAAGCCGACGCCGAACATATCGCGGTTTAATTGCTTGACCGCTTCAAGATCGAACCATACTTCACGGGACGTGCCGTCCTTTTGGACATACGTCACGTAAACTTTGCCCGCATCGACGGAACGAATGTCGAACGACACGATTTCGTGGTCTTCCGACAAAATCTGCGCGAAAAAGCCGGCCGTTTCCTTCGCCGCTTCGTCGTCGGGGAAAGCGTCCATGACCCATTTCATCTGCAGCCAATAAAACAACGCATCCATTAATGTCATGACCGTTTCCCCTCTCCCAAGGAAAAGTCCCGTTGGCTAGAACAAACCGCCGATCCGCTTATTGCGGATCGACGGGCTTGTTAAGCGACGTCTCGGCTTTTTTTAACCGATAATTTTTTCGTTTGTCGTACATTTGACGCATGCGCAGAAGCGCCATCATCGCCACTGCGACAGCCATGCACTGGATAATCGGCAGCTTGTCGAGCTGCAACAGGAGCAGCACGAGGCAACCGATCGCCAGAACGATATGCACGGCAATCTCCTTGGCTAGCGGCAGCTTGCCCATGCGGAAAACCGCGTTAAAAATATATTCCGTACAAGCGACGATAAGCAAATATGAGATCACGGCGTGATCGTGAAACCATTGCTGCATGGAATAGTCCCTCCCTCGAGGTTAGACGCCGGATTCCGCCATGCGGCGCTGCTTCTCGTATCTGTCGCGTTCGCTTTTGTTCAACACTTTTTTACGCAGACGAATGCTCTTCGGCGTAATTTCGCACAGCTCGTCGTCGTTCAAATACTCAAGCGCTTCTTCAAGCGACATGAGACGCGGAGACTTCAACTTGACCGTTTCCTCTTTGTTCGCCGTACGGATGTTATTCACCGCTTTTTCTTTGCAGATGTTAACGATGATATCGGTGTCGCGCGTGTGCTCGCCGACGATCATGCCTTCGTACACATCAAGCCCCGGCTCCAAAAACAGAATGCCGCGGTCTTCGACGCTCATCATGCCGTACGTTGTCGATTTGCCCGTCTCGCTCGCGATCAGCACGCCTTGGTGACGGCCGCCGACTTGTCCGCCGACCATCGGTCCATAGCTGTCGAACGCATGGTTCATGACGCCATAACCGCGCGTCAACGTCAGGAAGTTCGTGCGGTAGCCGATCAAGCCCCGAGCAGGGATGAGGAATTCCAAACGCACCTGGCCCGTACCGTTGTTGATCATGTTCACCATTTCCGCTTTGCGTGTGCCAAGGCTTTCCATGACAGCGCCCATGTTTTCTTCCGGCACGTCGATCAGCAAGCGTTCAATCGGCTCGCTCTTGACGCCGTCAATCACTTTCAGAATTACTTCCGGCTTGGACACCTGGATCTCGAATCCTTCGCGGCGCATGTTCTCGATCAGAATACCAAGGTGAAGCTCGCCGCGTCCGCTGACGACAAACATATCCGGGCTTTCCGTCTCATCTACTTTTAAGCTGACGTCCGTTTCAATTTCTTTGAACAGACGCTCGCGAAGCTTACGGGACGTTACCCACTTGCCTTCGCGTCCGACGAACGGGCTGTTGTTGACGAGGAACGTCATTTGCAGCGTCGGCTCGTCGATGGCGAGTACAGGTAATGCTTCCGGGTTGGCAAGATCGGCGATCGTCTCCCCGATGTTGATTTCTTTCAGGCCCGCGATAGCAACGATGTCGCCTGCAGCCGCTTCTTCAACTTCGATCCGTTTTAATCCTTGGAATCCGAACAACTTCTCGATGCGGGCTTGTTTCACTTGGCCTTCGCGATTAATAACCGCGACGACTTGGCCTTGAGCGATGCGGCCGCGGTTCACGCGCCCGATCGCAATACGACCCATATATTCGTTGTAATCAAGCAAAGTAACAAGGAATTGAAGCGGCGCTTCCGTGTCTTCTTTCGGATGCGGCACTTTATCGAGAACCATCTCGTACAGCGGTTCCATCGTTGGTTGCAAGTCTTCCGGCGTATTGCCTGCGATGCCGTTCAAACCGGATGCGTATACGACCGGGAAGTCCAGTTGGTCGTCGGACGCTTCGAGTTCGATGAACAATTCAAGCACCTCGTCCACGACTTCGGCCGGACGGGCTGCGGGACGGTCGACTTTGTTCACGACTACAACGGGCGTTAAGCCTTGTTGCAGCGCTTTGCGCAAAACGAACTTCGTCTGCGGCATGCAGCCTTCGAATGCGTCAACGACAAGCAGCACGCCGTCGACCATTTTCATAATCCGTTCCACTTCTCCGCCGAAGTCGGCGTGTCCAGGCGTATCGACGATGTTGATCAAATGATCCTTGTATTGAACAGCCGTGTTTTTCGCCAGAATCGTAATGCCGCGCTCGCGCTCAATATCGTTGGAATCCATTGCGCGCTCTTGCAGCTGCTCGTTTTCACGGAAAGTGCCGGACTGACGAAGCAGTTGGTCGACGAGTGTCGTCTTCCCGTGGTCAACGTGGGCAATGATAGCGATGTTGCGAATTTTGTCTCTTGGAAACATGGTTCCACTCCTTATTTATCTCTCGTCCCTGCATGCGGCTATGCGAGAATCGCCTGTTCCGTTAGGGTACGCTAAATCCACAAAACAAAACGCCGACACGAGGTCGACGTTCATACACAAGACCTGGTACGAAATCCGCTACGGGAGTATTAGAGCCCGTACAGTCTTCATCCCTTCTATTATACGCGACTTACGTCGAAAAGCCAACCATTTCATCGCCAGCTTCTCGGACGCCGAACAACGATCCATACGCCGACGCCAATCAGTGCGGCTGCGATCAAATAGATGCCCCAAGTCCAAAGCAGCATAATGACGAACAACGCGGCTGAAACTGCCGCCAAACCGATGGCTGCCGTCCATATTTGACGCGAGCGTTCATAGCTGAACACATAATATTCGTACAGGCCTACGGCAAGCGCGAGCGGAAACAGCGGCCACAGCACTTTCATCAGGCCCCATCCGAACCAATTGCCAATGAGCAGCACAATCGACACGCCCGTCAATGCGCCCGCCGGAATAAGCGCAACCGAAGGAACCATCCGACCGAAGTAAAGGACGTGAAGCAATACGCCGGGTATCAAAATGAACAGCGGCCAGAATACCGAACCGATAAAAGCAAAAACGCCCAACTTGCCCAACAAAATAATCAATCCCACAGCCGCGACGCCAATCCCGACTGCGGCGGATTGTCTGTTCACGATAGTTCCCCCGCTTCATCCATCTCTGAACGTCATGATTCGTTATTCGGAAACCGACGTCTTTTTCTTTAGTTTAATGGAATCGGACAGAAAAAACTAGCTTGCAGGAGCAAAATTTTGCCTGTCAAAATCGCTCATCCCATTCATCCCGCATTACTCCTCCTCCGTAGCAGCAGAGCCGCAATCAGCAGCGCAGCTACGGCCAGCAGCGGAAACAGCTTCTCTACATCCGGCGAAAGACGTTCGATATACGGGCGCATCCCCGGGTCGCTGAGCATCATCTCGGATGCTGTATAGCCGAGCAACCCGCCGCCGATATAGAGCACGCCCGGAAAACGGTCAAGCAGCCGGATAATAAAAGAACTGCCCCATATAATGATCGGGATGCTCATCACGATACCGATAATGATTAATATCACGTCTCCTTTAGCGACGGCGGCGACGGCTAACACATTATCAAGACTCATGACGAAATCGGCGACAACGATTGTCCATACCGCCCCGGCAAGCGTCGAAGCCGCTTTCGTTGAAGCGGAATGCCCCGGTTTATCGAGCAGCAGTTGCAACGCGATCGCGAATAATAATAGTGAGCCTGCGGTTTGCAAAAACGGAATTTTGAGCAGCACGATCGCCCCGAGGGTCAACACGCACCGAAGCGCGATTGCCGCAGCCGCCCCCCACCAAACCGCTTTTCTCCTTTGATTCGGAGGCAATCTCCTCCCCGCCATTGCGATAACGATCGCGTTATCTCCGCTGAGAAGCAAATTAATCATAACGATTTCCATAAAAACGAGCAGCATATCCATCGCGTTCATGTGCAACCCTCCCTCTTACCAGTTTTATGTACAAGCAGACGAGGATATGAGAGCACATTTTTTTTGAATCTTAACGTCCATTCGGACGTATTACCTCGGGAGAAAAGAAAAAGTCACTTTCGATGGGGGAAACTTTATGGAACTGTTCGGTTGGGATATACTCGGCTTGGAGTTTTGGTCTCTCTTACTCACGATCGTGTTCATCGATTTGCTGCTCGCCGGCGACAACGCAATCGTCATCGGGTTAGCCGCGAGAAACCTGCCGAAAGAGATGCAGAATAAAGCGGTGATGTGGGGCACGGTCGGGGCGGTCGTTATTCGTGTCATTGCAACGATGCTTGTCGTGACATTGCTCAAAATCCCATTCCTGCTTGCAGTCGGAGGCGTGCTACTGCTATGGATTGCCTACAAGCTGCTCGTACAAGGCGATGCTCATAGCGAAGTGAAATCGGGTTCGACGCTTTGGGCCGCCATCCGGACGATCGTCATCGCCGATGCAGCGATGGGTCTCGATAACGTCATTGCCGTAGCAGGAGCCGCGCACGGGGACTACTTCCTTGTCGTGCTTGGACTAATCATCAGCATACCGATTGTTGTATGGGGCAGCACGTTGTTTATTAAATTAATCGAGAAATTCCAGATAATTATTTATCTCGGATCCGGCATTCTCGCCTATACAGCTGCCAAAATGATTACCCACGCGGAAGAATTCGAAAGTTTCTTTAAAGACAATGCGGCGATATCGTGGACGTTTATTGCTATCTTGGTCGTGCTCGTCATCGTCGCCGGCGTCTGGACAAATGCACTCAAAGCAAAACGAGCATCCCATGGTAACATGAAAAAGACGACGTCAAAACAACTCGTCGTCAATAAAAGCCGCGAAACGCACTAACGTGCGTTTTGCGGCTTTTTCAATTCTGGGAGCTTAGAACCAATCGTCTTCCGGCGTGGCCTTCACGGTAGATTGGCTTTCAACGCCGCTCTCTGCCGTGTCCTTTAATTCCATCACTTCCGTACCTTCAATAGCCTCTTCGATCAATTGCAAAAAACGTTCTCCCAATCCAGCTTCGGCTTTCTCCACCTGAGCTACACTCGGATTGGTCGCTGGCGACTTCGGCAGGAATAGCGTACAGCAATCCTCGAAAGGCAATATCGACGTCTCGAATGTACCGATTCGATTCGCCATACCGACAATTTCCATCTTGTCCATCATGACAAGCGGTCGCAAAAGCGGCAACGCTGTCGCCCGTCCGATCGCGTTCATACTTCCAAGCGTCTGGCTGGCCACTTGCCCGAGACTGTCGCCCGTCACAATCGCGAGTGCGCCGTTTTGCTCCGCCAATCGCTCTGTTATTTTCAGCATTGCGCGCCTCATGAGCGTAATGGTCAAGCTATCGTTGCCCGAGTGAGCAATCGCCGTCTGCACCTCGGTGAAAGGCACGAGATGAAGGCGAAACTTGCCTCCGTAATACGCGAGCCTCCGCGCGAGCGTAATGACTTTATCTTTCGCCTGCTCGCTTGTGAACGGATAACTATGAAAGTGAACCGCATCGATCCGTAACCCTTGCTTCATCGCCATCCAGCCGGCGACTGGGCTGTCGATGCCTCCGGACAGCAGGAGCATGCCTTTGCCGTTCATGCCAAGCGGAAATCCGCCGATGGCTTTCACGATTTCGCAGTATACATACGCCGCCTCATGCTGTATATCTACTTTCAATTCGATTTCAGGTTGACGAATGTTCACCTTTAAGCCGGGTGTATTGCGCAAAATATGAGCACCTACGAGATGATTCATCTCGATCGAGTCATGAGGGTACTGCTTCCACCCGCGATTTACGCTCACCTTGAAAGTCGCAGGCGTTTTGTCCAGCCCTCGGATAAGTTGCAAAGCATGTGCGCGAATTTGCTCCAAACCGTGCTCGGAGCGAACGACGGGGCTGAACGAAACGATGCCGAATACGTCTTTCAGTCTTGCCGCCACATTCTCGTAGCTTTCGCCGTTCAAATGAATATAAACTCTCGCGTACGTCCTGACGTATTCGAGGGATGGCATCGATCTGAGCGCAACTTTGATTTGATCGAGCAGCATCGTCTCGAACCGATTGCGGTTGCGTCCCTTGATCGTGATTTCGCCGAAGCGAACGATGATCAATTCATAATTCATCCCGGCCGACTCCTTTTTTCCAGCGCCTTCAACTGCGAGATCGCTTGCTTTAATCTATTTCCCAACTCGTCCAGATCGCTTTCTTGGTGCTCATCGCCGAAGCTGATTCGAATGCCGCCGGACGCCCGATCGGTATCGTGTCCCATCGCCAGCAGCACGCGACTCGGCTTTAGACTCTTGGAAGAGCATGCCGACTGCGTCGAGAGCAGAACGCCGTTCTCTTCCAGCATATGAACGAGCACTTCGGGCCGCATGCCTGGATAACTGACATTGACGACATGCGGTGCGGTGTCTTTCTCCCGATCAGGTTCGACACCGACTCCGTTCCATACTAGCTCCGGGATTTGCGCGACAATGTCGTGCAGCTTCCGCCGTAATTCGAACAAGCGAACGCGTCTTGCATCCTGGCTTTCCAGCGATAGCCGAAGCGCCTGAGACATCGCGACGACTGCAGGAACGTTCGTCGTTCCTGCACGCAAACCATGCTCGTGCGAGCCTCCGCCGAACAGCGGCGCCAGTTCAACGCCTTCCTTGACGAGCAGAAACCCGGTACCCTTAGGTCCGCCGAACTTATGTGCCGAGCCCGAGTACAAGTGAACGCCGGATGCAGCGAAAGCGAAAGGCACTTTCCCGATTGCCTGTACGCCGTCGACATGGAATTTGACGTGAGGGAACTCCTTCAGCGCATGTGCAATTTCTTCTATCGGCTGCACCGCTCCCACCTCATTATTCACATGCATAACGCTTACGAGCACCGTATCTTTGCGGAGCGACCGGATGATATCCGCAACATCGACTCGTCCTTTCCCGTCTACAGGCACGATCGTCAATTGTACCCCTTGCGCTTCAAGTTGGCGTGCGCATTCGAGCACGGACGCGTGTTCGACTGCGGATACGATAATATGTTTGTTCGCTCTCGTCGATTTGCCGACGACGCCTTTAAGCGCAAGATTGTTGCTTTCCGTACCACCCGATGTAAAGACGACTTCTTGCGGCTTTGCCATCATCCGTTCGGCGACGCTCGCCCTTGCCCGTTCTGCAAGTTTGGAGGCTTCAACGCCTGAACGGTGCATCGATGACGCATTCGAGTAATGCAGCTTCATCAATTCTGTCATCGTGTCGATCACTTTAGGCCACATCGGCGTCGAAGCGCTATGATCGAAATAATAAGTTTTCATGTCCGCTTCCCTTCTCCATATAAAAAAGAGGATCATACTCGAGCAGCTCACAGCCACCCGTTATGATCCCCTGTTGCCATCATTCAGAAGAACGGCGAGCGACGACGAATGACCGTCAGACGCTTGCTCCCCAGTGGCTGGCGGCATCCAGCACCTTACGAATATAATGCTGCGTCTCGTCCGGCAATTCGTTCATCCGATTCGCGACGTCCGCATCGTTCGCAATGCCGAGGCGATCGACCCGCCCGGGCCCCGCATTGTATGCGGCAAGCGCCGTCTGGACGTTGCCTTCGTATTTGCGAAGCAAATACGACAGAAATCTCGTTCCCCCGTCGATATTCTGCGCAGGATCGAACGAATCCGATACACCGAGCCCGCGGGCCGTGTCGTCCATGAGCTGCATAAGCCCTTTCGCGCCTACTGAGGAAACCGCATCGCTTCTGAAAGAAGATTCTGATTGAATGACGCCTTTAATCAAAGCGGGATCAACACCGTATTTCGCACCCGCAGCTGAAATCAGGCTGTCATATGCCGAGGATGAACCGCTGTCTGCGCCAAGCACTCCGCTCCATGACACGTTCGGCATGCCGAGCGTGGACAATCCTTGAGTCGTTCCGTCCACTCCCGTCAAGGAGGATGACGAATCAAACGTTACCTGATTCAATAACAGTTGGAAGAGACCGGATATATCATTGTTCTGACCGTCTGCGGATTTGGAGATCAGCGGATTTAATTCCGTCGTCCACTGCGCAAGCAGCATTTGTTTCATAATTCGCGGGTCTGTAGATACATTCACGTCGATTAACTCCCGGTCGTCGTAATGGATACCACCATTGTACAACAATCGGAGTAACCCGGCTAGTCCCGACAGATTTCATTCGATTCGTGCTAAAGACCTAGGACGTGTCTTAATCTTCGCGACCGCTGTCTTTCGGTGTAAAAGTCAAGCAGCAAGTAACTGAGGATGTGTTCGCAACATCCTGATGGTCTTCGAACTCGGACGCGAATTCTTCGTTCCAGCGTTGGTTCGCGTGCGCATCAATCTCGATGGCAATTTCTTTCGCCCCGCAACTGTTGCCTTCATTCCAGAACGCACAGCTGCTCACGCTGCATGCTACGTCATTCGGCATAAAAATCACCCCCCTGGCCTAGTGTGCACCCCTTCGGTGAGGGTATGCAGGCAGGGGGGGTGGAGGTTGCAGGCAACGTTGTTATTTCGCTTGGCTTTGCATGCGGCGCTGCGTCAAGTAGTCGCTCTCATAATAAGAAAGATCGTCGCGTAATTCCTCATATACCCGGGAAATGCCGAGAATGACGTCGCGGGCGGCACGCACCGGCTTCGTGCGGAAGCGGATCGCGTCCTGACCCGTATACGCGTAACGGCCGTCTTCGGAATAACATTCGTTTTTCGGATAGAAAAACGAATTAACGCCGTTATGATAGACATCGTACAAAGCGCGTTCGGCAAGCTCGACGTCGAGATTCGGGCGTCTGAGAACCGCACCGAGTTTCTCGTAAGCGACTTCGGAGAAGACGAGCAAGTGGCGAAGATCGGACAGTAACCCCGAATAGAAGTTAACGCTGTCGGCATTGTCCATTTGCGCAAGTTGCTCGATAGCATGGTAATTCAGAAATCGTTCGATTGGTTCGATCGCCGTTTTCAGTTTATCTCGGCTGGATTCGGCAAGCGCCTTGATATTGTTAGCTTGCATGAATGTTCCCCTTTCCGTAGCGCGGAAGCTTATCCATTGGTTGAAAATGGTTGAAATAATCGTAAAACGAAATAGTCCCGCTGTTCGAACGCAGAACCTTCATTATCGTACCATAAAACAAGCCGGAAAGGTACTGTCAGGGGGGAATTTGCACCGTATATTTTTCCCTTTCCCCCTTCATGCTAAAAGAAATGAATCGCCTTCCGATGAAGGTATAAGGAGTGGTTCGCCCTGCGCCGCAAAACACTAATCGGCACGCTGATCGCCGTCGTCGTCCTCATGTCAGCAATTCCTTTCGTTCCGCGAATCATGCCGGGACGCACGACAAACGAAGTCGCCCCCTCCCCCGTTCCCGAATACAGAAAAACCGCTCACGATCCAGCACGCGAAGCTCACTTCAAACAGCAACTCGTCCTCCGGGACATGGAAGCGACCGCACGAATGTCGCGCAAGCAGATCGAGCGGGACGTTGTAAGATTTCTGGGTATCGGGGGAAAAATCGGTTCCGTCGAATCACTGCTTACGCTTCATCCTGAAATCGAATATGTGGAATGGAAATTCGGCAACAAAACGGAGAAGGCTTCCGATAAGACGGTTACCGACAGTTTGATGAAGGCTGCCGAGCCGCATCTTGTCGCCGCGAGGAAAAGCATCACCGAAAAAGGCACTTCTGGTCATACTTCGCAGGCGTTCATGCACGACGGCAAAAGTTATTTCACGATTTCCCGTAAAGCGAACAACGGGCATTCGCTTGTGGCGCTCGTCTCTTCCGAAGTCGTGCAGTCGGTCGAGCGGCATCAGCGCCGCAATCTTCGTATTGTGCCTTATCCGGCCGAGGGAAGGTATCGGATCGAATCCGTCATCCCGGGCACGAACAAGGATACGACTGTACGCAAGGGCGAAGACAATGGCAATGCGAGCCACTATTCCATAGACGAAATCGTCGTGAAATTCCGCAAGCCGCCAACGGAAAAACAACTGCTAGAGCTTCGTCGTGAGCTTGATTTAACCGTCGTTCGTCGTACGGGCAGAACGTTCGTATTTCGTTCGAAGAAACATGAGATGAAAACTCTTCAATTGTATTTCAAGAAAAAATGGAATCCCGAATTTGCCGAGCCCCATTATATCTATTTAACAAATGATATCGCGCCTGCATCCGGGAAATCCGATTTTACGAACTTCGTTCCCAACGATACGTTCTATTCCCAGTACCAGTGGAACTTGCCCGAAATTGCTACGGTTAACGGTTGGAACGTAACCATGGGCAGCAAAGACATCGTTGTCGCCGTGCTGGATACGGGCGTGCAGGCGGATCACCCGGACTTGAAAGGACGTATCGTGAAAGGCGTCAACATCGTCGACCCTTCCGCGCAGCCGGATGACGATGTCGGACATGGCACGCACGTCGCTGGCATTATCGCTGCCGAAATCAACAATAACGAAGGCGTCGCCGGAATGACGTGGTATACGAAAATTATGCCGGTCAAAGTGCTTGATAGCTCGGGGGCGGGCTCTACTTACTCCGTAGCGGAAGGAATTATTTGGGCGACAGACCATGGCGCCCACGTCATTAATATGAGCCTGGGCAATTACGCCGGAGCCGAATTCCTGCATGACGCGCTGAAATACGCTTATGAACGAGGCGTCGTTATCGTCGCCGCTAGCGGTAACGACAATACCGACCGCCCTGGCTACCCGGCCGCTTATCCCGAAGTCATCGGCGTGTCCGCCACTGACGCCGACGAAACGCGGGCAGAATATTCGAACTACGGCGATTATATTTCAGTCGCCGCACCCGGTACGTCCATCCCAAGCACGTACCCCGGAAGCCGATATGCTTCCTTGTCTGGTACTTCGATGGCATCCCCGCACGTAGCCGCGCTCGCATCGCTCGTTAAATCGGCAAAGCCGAGCTTAACGAACGTGCAGATTGCCGACCTGTTACGCGAGACGGCGAAGGACCTTGGTAAAAAAGGCAAAGACATCGACTTCGGCTACGGCCAGATCGATGTTAACGCGGCGCTTCAAGCCGCCGTTGGGACAAACGTATCGCTTCAGCTCTTTCCGCAGCAAGTTCGCAAAGAACTTCAAAAGCTGGTAGATCAGCCGGCACCTTAATCTAGCCGATGAAAAAAACGCTTCCCATCGTCCGTCGCTTGCGCGATGACGGTAGGAAGCGTTTTGTCGCTAACACTTATTTGTTAACCGGGAAGTTTGCCGTAAGCCGGGTTCTGTGCTTCCGGTGGTCATAACGGGCTTGCACCCTCCCACGTATGGAAGCGACAATCATCTTTCTAGGCTCGGCATTGCTGCCGGGCTCAAGCGACCAACCCGAACGCACCCCGGGCAAGGGCTGGCATCGCTGCCTGCGTTCTCCTAGGTCTTGCTCCGAATGGGGTTTACCAGGGACAAAGTCGCCAGTGCCCCTCGTGGTCTCTTACACCACGGTTCCACCCTTGCCTGATCTGACTTCCCTTTCGGGGAGCAGCCATCGGCGGTCCATTTCTGTGGCCCTATCCTTCGACTCGCGTCGACTGGACGTTATCCAGCATCCTGCCCTGCGGAGCCCGGACTTTCCTCTCGCGGCGCGAAGCCGCCAGCGATTGTCTGTCAAACTTCCGGTTAGCAACGACTAGTATAACTCGATTTTGTCACGCTGGCAAACGGAGCCCGTTGGAGACGCTGGTTATTTTAACCGAAAAGGTTCCGTATCCACTGCAGATGCGATAACTTCCGTTTTGTAACTTTGGCGAGCCAACTGCTCAGCCAGCCACTTCGCAACGTGCGGTCTCATGATTTTTTCGGCGTGATGACCTGGGTCGACGATCGACATTCCCGCCGCCAGCGCGTCTTGGGCCGTATGGAAGTCGATGTCTCCCGTCACGAGCACGTCCGCCCCGGCGAAAATCGCATGACGCACATACTTGGCTCCCGAACCGCCCAGCACCGCAACTTTGCGAATTTTTTTCTCTCCGTCTCCGACCACGCGGACGAACGGCACATCAAACGCTTTTTTGACTCGTTCCGCGAATTCGTCCAGCGTCTCCGGTTCGGACAGTTTGCCTACCCGTCCCAAGCCGAACGAACGTCCCTTCAAGTCCATCGCATACAAGTCGTATGCAACCTCTTCATAAGGATGCGCCTTCAACATCGCGGCAATCGCCTTTTTCCTCACGCTGAGCGGCACGATCGTCTCGATTCGGATCTCTTTCGTCTCGGTCAACGCGCCTTGCTTGCCGATGAATGGATCGCTTCCTTCTCTCGGTAGAAACGTACCGGTTCCTTCGACATTAAAGCTACAATGACTGTAATTGCCAATCCAGCCCGCCCCAGCATTAAACAGAGCGTTTTTAACTGCTTCGTGATGGGATTCGGGCACGAATACGGCTAGTTTATACAATTGATCCGTGTGTACTTCTTCAAGCACGTCCCGACCGTTCAACTCGAGTGCTTCCGCCATCCAGTCGTTCAAGCCGCCGTCTGCCGAATCCAGGTTCGTATGGGAGATATACACTGCAATATCATTTTTGATCAGATTCGCAGTAAGCGCCCCGGATGGCGTATCCGTTCGCAGATGGGCAAGTGGTCGGAAAATGACGGCATGGTGCGCGATGATCAACTCGGCACCGAGCGCCTTCGCTTCTTCTACGACCGCTTGCGTCACGTCCAGCGTGACGAGCACTTTGCGCACTTCCTTTGATACGGAGCCAACCTGCAGTCCGATCTTATCGTCCGGCACCGCGTAATGTTTCGGAGCGAGACGCTCCATCAATTGGACGATTGTTTCGCCTCGCGCAAACATGAGAGCACCTCCTGAATTTCCCGCACGTCCTCTTCCCATTCCCGCGCCTTCTCTGCAGCTTCGGGGGCGGTTGCGTGCTTCAGCTGTAAAATCACTCTTTCTCGTTTGGCGATTTCCTGCTCCCATTTCTTAAGAAAAATCGGGGATGCTTCCTGAAGAAGATGAGGTCCCATATCATAGAGCAAAGAATCGGATAATTGGACGTTTCCGGAAGCTTGTTTACCGGCGTCGTACAGACGCTTGTTGGCCAAGGCAGCCGCATTCGCATCTTCAACTTTGGTCGCGCGAAGAAGCGTATAGATGACTCCTTCCTCCTCCAGCAACCGTTCCCGGTCAAGCACATAACTCATCTTGACCAGCCAGCGTCTAACGGCCTCTTCGGCCACATGTGGAGACAGCACAAGCGTCTTCGCCGCACCCAGCTTGTTTTTACCTTGCTCGAGAATCCGAGCCATCAAACTGCCGCCCATTCCGGCAATTGTCACCGCGTCCACTTCGCCAGGTTCAAGCACTTCAAGTCCGTCGCCTTTGCGCACGACGACGATACCGTCAAGCCCCGCGTCAGCCACTTGTTTTCTCGCCGCTTCGACAGGGCCGTCGTGAATGTCTCCCGCGACCGCATAGACGATATCCCCATTTGTTGCTAAGTAGACCGGCAGAAGCGCGTGATCCGTGCCGATGTCGGCGAATCTGGCGCCTTGAGGCACCCATTCTGCCAGCGCTGCTAGCCTGCGGGACAACTTCGGCGGTTCCTTGCGCACCGCTGCATTTGTATCCATCTCGTTCATGTTAAGCAACCCATTCCATCCATTGTTTTCTTAAACGGAACATGCAGAGACCTGCCACGAGTATTTTCACGACGATCTCCGCCTGAATCCAATTCTCTCCGATGCCGTACAAAGCCGAATACACTTCCGGCATGAACCATAATACAAGCGCGGTTGCAAACAGCACCGCTCCGGCGGACTTGACTCTGACATGTAGAAACCAACTCAGCCAGGCAAATAGAAGAGCGGCAGGCAGCCAGAACAGTTGTACTTCAGCAATGCCCGGGTCGGATACATGTCTCGCTAGAAGCAAAGCGTAAAGTACGATTGCCGCAAGCCAGCCGCCGCCCTGCAGTAACGTTGATCTAAGCGCAAGTCCGCATGCGAGCCAGATGAACGCGCAACACCCGAGCAACCACTCGGTTCCCGAATCTGAACGCCAGCCGTTAATCCCGACGATGGCATAGCCAACGCCGATCAGAAGCACCATCCCCGCCCCCATCGACAGCCAGGCACGCATCGGCGACACCTCGCGCGAACGGGCGCCGATGACAGTTAGAGCCGCTGCCGCCGCGACTGCCAATCCTATTTGCAATAGCGGGTGAAACGCGCTAAAATGAAGAACAACAACACAAATCAAGGCAAAACTTCCAAAAGAAAGAAGCCATAACTTGCCCGAAGCTTGCCCGATTTTTTTTACCGCGTTCCCGATCGGTCCGAGCGGACGTTCGTTCAGATCATCCAAATAAATATTTTGCAGGAAGTCGCAATATTGCTCCGGCAGCAGCTTGTTACGCCGCCAGGACTCGATTTCCTTGACGATCATCTCGCGTTTCTGTTCGTTCGCTTCCGCCATGCCGGCAATGCCTCCTCGCGCCATTTGAAGAAAAAGACCTTCAACCGTAACGGTAAAGGTCTCGATAGCGCCATATGGTTTCGGCTTATTCCAAGAAATCTTTCAAGCGTTTGCTGCGACTCGGATGGCGAAGCTTGCGAAGCGCCTTCGCTTCGATCTGACGAATCCGTTCGCGTGTCACTCCGAATACTTTACCCACTTCTTCAAGCGTGCGCGTACGGCCGTCGTCGAGTCCAAAACGCAACCGGAGAACGTTCTCCTCGCGCTCCGTCAGCGTGTCCAACACGTCTTCGAGCTGTTCTTTCAGAAGTTCGTAAGCTGCGGCGTCCGCCGGAGCCAGCGCCTCTTGATCTTCAATGAAGTCGCCCAGATGGGAATCGTCTTCTTCACCGATCGGCGTTTCGAGCGAAACCGGCTCTTGAGCGATTTTCATTATCTCGCGGACTTTATCTACGCTAAGCTCCATCTGTTCCGCGATTTCCTCCGGCGCCGGCTCTCTTCCGAGCTCTTGCAGCAGTTGGCGGGATACGCGAATGAGCTTGTTGATCGTTTCGACCATGTGGACGGGAATACGAATCGTTCTCGCTTGGTCCGCGATTGCCCGCGTAATCGCTTGGCGAATCCACCATGTTGCGTACGTACTGAATTTGAAGCCTTTGTCGTGATCGAATTTCTCGACGGCTTTCAGCAGACCCATATTGCCTTCCTGGATCAAATCCAGGAACAGCATGCCGCGTCCGACATAACGTTTCGCGATACTGACGACAAGGCGAAGGTTGGCTTCCGCCAGCCTTTTTTTCGCTTCTTCGCCGTCCGGTCCGCCGATCTCGATTTTCTTCGCCAGTTCAACCTCGTCATCCGCGCCAAGCAGCGGCACCCGTCCGATTTCCTTCAAGTACATCCGTACGGGATCGTTGATCTTGATGCCCGGCGGCAAGCTCAGATCGTCGTCGAAATTAAACTCGTCGCGCTCTTCCTCTTCCCCGCTGCCGTGTCTGCCCAACTCGTCGTGATCGTTGGACACTTCGATGCCGATATCCGCCAGTTGTTCGAAGAACTCGTCAATCTGCTCGGGATCCTGATCGAAGGGCGACAGCTTCTCCATAATATCTTTATAGGTCAAAGAAGATTTTTTCTTACCTTGTTCGATGAGCTGCGCTTTGACCTGTTCAAGCGTCAGTTCCGTTTCAAGTCCGGTGTGTTGATCGTTAGCCATAACCGACTCCCTCCTCCCTGAACGCGGCGCCTAATAAAGTTTGCGCTGCTTTTCCAGGGCGATAATCTCTAAACCCATTTGCGTTGCCCGAGCGTAATCGCCTTCTTTTTGAGCACGATTCAACTCTTCGGTCAGCCTTTCAACTTCCCTCGCCAGAGAAGCACGACCGATCGTTCTGATGCAATCTTCCAGTTCCCGCTCGCCATACGGGATATCTATCAATGCGATGGCGCTAGCCGCGCGTTCCAGGCGGTCGTCCTGCAGGGTCGCGACGAACCTTCCGACATCAGGATCATGGTTCTGGGCGTAAAATGCATATAAATAAGCAGCCAAAGCTGCGTGATCCTCGACATGAAACCGATCTCCGAGCTTCTGTTCCACGAGCAGCGCCGTTTCCTTGTTCTGCATCATCCAGGAAAGCAACTGTCGTTCCGCGTTGACGTTGGCCGTAACTAGCGGCGGGTTTTTGGGCGCGGATATTTTTTCATTCCATACATTATTCCACGTTCCAGACGGAATATCCCCTGAGTTTCCCAATTTCTCCTGCTGCCTAATATCCGCTGCCTCTTGCTTTAGCGTATCGATCGAAACGCCGAACTCTTGAGCGAGCTCTTTCAGCAGCAACTCCCGTTCCGTCGGAGAATCGCGTCTTGCAACGAGGCGAACCGCTTCGCGCAAATACCTAATCCTTCCATCTTCCTCTAGGAGTATATGGGATTTCCTTAAATATATAAGCTGAAATTTGATCGCGGATACAGCGCCTTCGATAATCTCCCTGACGAACGGCTCCGGCCCATAGGACGTAATGTACTCATCCGGGTCCATTCGATTCGGCAAAATTCCGACTCTAACCCTAAAGCCCGCCTCTTCCAAAATCGGAATGCTCTTGTGCGCGGCCGCTTGTCCCGCGTCGTCTCCGTCGTAGCAGATCACCGCCTCATCGGCGAACCGTTTCAGCAGTGCCGCGTGTTCGCCCGTAAGCGCCGTCCCCATCGTCGCGACACCTTGGTGAACACCGGCCGACCAAGCTTTGATGACGTCAACATAACCTTCAAGGAGCACGACTTGCCTCATTCGCCGAATCGCGGGACGGGCTTGTCCGAGTCTGTAAAGCGTACGGCTTTTGTTAAAAAGCGGCGTCTCCGGAGAGTTCAAATATTTGGGCTGCCCGTCGGTCATCAGCCTTCCCCCGAACGCAATCTCGCGTCCGTTCGCGTCGTGGATCGGGAACATAATTCGGTCTCGGAAGCGATCGACATAACCTTCGCCTTCCTGCCTACGGGACAATAGTCCGCCCGTTTCCATCTCTGCGAGAGAATAGCCTTTGCGTTCGAGCGCCTGGGTCAGCGTATCCCATCTTGCCGGGGCGTATCCGATACCGAATTCCTCGATCAAAGCATCGGTGAACCCCCGCGAATTTAAGTAAGCTTTCGCCGGCTTCGCCACTTCCATGTTCTGAAGCAAGTAATGATACAGCTTCGCGCTGTACGTGTGCGCCTCGAGAAGCGCATGCTTTTCTTTCTGCCGCGGCGACGACTCGTCCGGCACGGCCGACCAAGTGACGGGGAGGCCCGCTTCCTCGGCCAGCGACTTGACTGCCTCGGGAAACGATTCTCCTTCCATCTCCATGACGAACTTGATGACATTGCCGCCTTTACCGCAACCGTAGCAATGATAGATTTGCTTTTCCGGGGTTACGGTGAAAGAAGGCGTCTTCTCGGAATGGAAAGGGCACAAACCCTTCAAATACTTCCCCTGTTTCGTCAAATGAACGTATTTGCCTACGGTTTCCCCGATATCGTGCCGCCTCAGCACCTCGTCGATGACCGATTGTGGGATCATTCCGTTATTCATGCTTCTCACCTGATTTCCTTGCACACGGATTTATGCGGCATCGCCAGCACAGTCCGTTTACGCGCACCTCATACATTTCGCTAAAGGTCGGAATTCTCCTGCATCCCCCTCAGCAATCTTGTCAGTTTTTGTTGAAACTTCTCGCGATCTTCCGCAGTGAACGCTCGAGGCCCCTTCGTACGCATACCTCCCCGGCGCATTCGCGCCGAAAAATGACGTTGTTCGAGCAAGCCCTCGATATCGCCCTCCCGAATTTCCTTTCCTCTGTGCGTAAGCACCGCCGCTCCTCTTGCGAGTCCAAGCGCCGCCAGCCCATAGTCTCCTGTCACGAGAATATCGCTGCTTTTCAGCACATTCGCGATGTATAAATCCGCGGCCTGATCGCTGGCATCGACAGTCACGACGTCGACGGAAGGCTCCGATTGCAGGAAGTGGGCGTGACTGGACACGAGCAGCGCGGTAACGCCGCATTCTCTCACCGTTCTTGCAATTTCCGCCTTAACCGGACAAGCGTCGCCATCAACCACGACCCGAAGACGTGGCACAACCATCGACATCACCCGCGATCCACCCAAAGTTTGCCGTAATATTATATACGCTAACGGGAGCGGAAATCCTGCATTCGCTTCGCAAATTTTCTGCCGGACGGTATTCGAAAGCTGTTCGGATGCACACTGCGCGACGACTACCCAAACCCTTGAATGGCGGGCGTTTCGCGTTTTAAACGTAATGTTATTTACGTCGAAAAAGCAGAAATGATCTCCAGCGTTCGACAAACGTTCAAAATTTGCTCACATATTGCCGCAACAGATGTTCATTATTGTTGTTATCGGACATTCGACCTATTTTTTTTAGAGCAATTCGTTCTCTGTGCCCATAGCTTCGACGATTTCATTCTTCCTTATTCCATACACCGGCCATTCGGAAAACAAGAAGAGAACCTCGCGGGTTCTCTTCTCCGACCGGTCGCTTACGTTCGCTGGAAATGCTCGATGATCATACTCGCTGTTTCTTCGACCGCCTTGTTGGATACGTCTATGACAATACAGCCGATTTTGTCCATGACCGCTTTCGCATGCTCCAGTTCTTTCAGTATCCGTTCATTTGTCGCGTAAGGCGCGGAGTCCGGCAATCCGAGGGCTTTCAGCCGCTCTTTGCGGATCGCGTTAAGCGACTCCGGGTTGATGGTCAGCCCGACGACCTTCTCCGGGGGAACGAGGTACAGCTCTTTCGGCGGCACCAGCTCCGGAACGAGCGGCACGTTCGCGACTTTGAACGTTTTGTGGGCGAGCACCATCGACAACGGCGTCTTGGATGTCCTTGACACGCCGACAAGAACGATATCCGCCTTCGCGATGCCGGTCACATCCCTTGCGTCGTCATAACGTACGGCGAATTCGACCGCTTCCATTTTGCGAAAATAATCGGCATTCAGCACGTGGTTCAGCCCTGGCTCGTGCCGGGAAGGATGGCCGAGCGTTTTCTCCAAATTATCGATCAACGATCCGAGCAAGTCGATCGCCGTTACCTCTTCCGCTTGCGCCCGCTCAACCATATAATCCCGCAGGAAAGGAATGACAAGCGTATACAGGACGATACTTCTGTCCGCCTTCGCGGCGGAAAGAACGGTATCGATCCCTTCCTTCGTCTGCATGAAAGCGGCCCGGCGAATGTGAATGGTGAGCGGATGGAATTGGGCGGCGGCAGCCCGCACGGCCAATTCCCCCGTATCGCCCGCAGAATCGGAAACGACGTATACGGTAACGCTAGATTGGGTCATTTCGGTTCGCCCCTTTCTCAGCCTCTTCGTTCAGCCTGTCAACTTGGAGAAGTCCGCGAACAGCTTGACGTCGTCTGCGACAAGCGCCAGAATCGCCAGCCGGTTACGACGAAGCGCTTCGTCTTCGGCCATCACCATGACCGCCTCGAAGAAGGCGGTTACGGATTCCCGAAGCGAAGACAAGGAAGTCAGCGCGCCCGCCATGTCCGCCTTCGCCGCGGATCCGACGATTTCACCGTGCGCTTTCTGCCAGGCTTCGTACAACGCTATCTCAGCCGGATCGGCGAACAAGTTCGCATCCACCTGTTTGGCATCCGCCTTGGCCGCCAGGTTGCACACCCGGTTAAACGCTTCGACCGCAGGGCGGAATTCCGCTTTGCCTTCCCCGTCTTGCACCGCTTGTAACGCCTGAGCGCGCAATACGGCACGGCGGACATCTTTGACGCCTGCCCCGAGAATTGCATCGATGACATCGTAACGAATCGACAGATCGGACAACACGTTCTTCATTCGCAGGGAGAAAAATTCGTTCATGTCTTTCGAGACGTCGAACGCTTCGCGTTTCAAACCGCGCGCCACATGGGCCTCGAGTCCGATCGCGAACAATTCGTCCAGCGTAATCTCCAGTTCATGAGAAAGAAGTGTATTCACGATACCCGCCGCTTGGCGACGAAGCGCATAAGGATCTTGCGACCCGGTCGGAATAATGCCGATCGAGAAGCAGCCCGCGATCGTATCAAGCTTGTCGGCGATGCCGACGATCGCGCCAACGAGAGAGGCCGCTGGACGGTCGCCCGCATTGCGCGGTGAATAATGCTCGTTGATCGCTTTGGCGACGGCTTCCCGCTCGCCGGCTTTGCGGGCATAATCTTCGCCCATGATGCCTTGCAGTTCGGGGAATTCGTAGACCATCTGCGACACAAGGTCGAATTTGCAAATGTCGGCAGTACGCATAACGTCCGCCAGCGTCTGTTCGTCTACGCGCAGATGGCGGGCGATGCGTTCCGCAACGGCGCGGACGCGACGGACTTTATCCGCAACCGAGCCGAGTTCTTCGTGATAAACGATATTTTCAAGCTTCGCCAACGCGTCCGCGATGACGAGTTTTTTGTCTTCCTCATAGAAAAACTTCGCGTCGGACAAACGGGCACGAAGCACTTTCTCGTTACCCCGAGAGACGACGTCCAAAGATCTCGCATCGCCGTTGCGTACCGTTACGAAATGCGGCAGCAGCTTGCCTTCGCCATCCAGCACCGGGAAATAGCGTTGATGCTCGCGCATCGAAGTAATGAGCACTTCCTGCGGAATATTCAAGAACGACGGGTCGAACGAACCGGACAGCACGGTTGGCGTCTCTACGAGGAAAAGCACTTCCTCAAGGAGATCGTCTTTCACCGCGATATGCCAGCCTCTTTCGCCAGCCATCTGTTCTATGCCTGCAACAATCGCCTGCTCCCGTTCCGCCACGTCCGCAATAACATGCTGCCCGCGTAATTTAGCAACGTATTCGGAAGGTTCGGCGATCGCCGTCTCTCCGCCTAAAAAGCGGTGGCCGCGAGTGATGTCTCCGCTCTTCACCCCAGTGATCTCGAACGGCACGACTTCGGAACCGTGGAGCGCAACGAGCCAGCGAATCGGCCGAACATATCGCAGCTCGTAACCGCCCCATCTCATATTTTTGGGGAACGTCAGCGATGTGACTAGCGCTGGCAAAGCTTCGGAAAGCAGGCTGGCCGTCTCGACGCCGATGCTGCTTTTATTCGCAAACAAATATTCGACGTTCGCGACTTCGCGGATGAACAGCGATGCGGGATCTACCCCTTGACTGCGCGCAAAACCGAGCGCCGGCTTGCTCAACTCGCCGTTCTCGTCATACGCGATTTTACGAGACGGGCCTTTGACTTCTTCGCTTACGTCTTCTTGTTTGTCGGCGATCTGCGAAACAAGCACCGCCAACCTGCGCGGCGTTGCGTATGCTTTCACTTCTTCGTATGCGATGCGGCTGTCCGACAGCCACTTCTCCGTCTTCTCCTTCAATTGCTCCATCGCCGCCCGCACGAAGCGGGCCGGAACTTCCTCCAGACCGATCTCCAGCAATAAATCTTTAGCCAATGTTCGCCGCCCCTTTCTTCAGCAGTGGGAAACCAAGACGTTCGCGCTCTTGCAAGAACGTCGCCCCAACCTGACGCGCCAAATTGCGAACGCGTGTAATGTAGCCTGTACGTTCCGTTACGCTGATAGCCCCCCGAGCATCGAGCAAATTAAACGTATGCGAGCATTTGAGAACGTAATCGTAAGCTGGGAACACGAGGTCCGCTTCCATTGCGCGCTTGGCTTCGCCTTCATATGTCGAGAATAATTGGAACAGCATCGCAACATCCGATACTTCGAACGTATATTTGGAATGCTCATATTCCGGATGTTTGAACACATCGCCGTAATTGACGCCTTCAACCCACTCCAGATCAAACACGTTTTCCTTATCTTGAATATAGGAGGCGAGACGCTCCATCCCATATGTGATTTCTACCGCTACCGGATGACAATCAATGCCACCAACTTGCTGGAAGTACGTAAACTGCGTCACTTCCATGCCATCGAGCCATACTTCCCATCCGAGCCCCCATGCGCCCAGCGTTGGCGATTCCCAGTTGTCCTCGACGAATCGAATATCGTGGTCAAGCGGTTCGATGCCGAGTTTCCTCAAGCTTTCCAAATAAAGCTCCTGGATGTTGTCAGGTGAAGGCTTCATAATCACTTGAAACTGGTGATGTTGGTACAGTCGGTTCGGGTTTTCCCCATACCGGCCGTCTGCCGGTCTTCTGGAAGGCTCCACGTACGCGACGTTCCACGGTTCCGGACCGATTGCCCGAAGGAATGTCATCGGATTCATCGTGCCTGCGCCTTTCTCCGTGTCATATGGCTGCACGACGATGCAGTTTTGCTCCGCCCAGAACTGCTGAAGCGTAAGCGTCATTTGCTGGAAGTTCATTGCCATCTCGCTCCTTTTTTCGTTGACGAATCCGAGTGTTTTCCGAACAACATAAAAAACTCCTGTCCCACGCCTGCTGAAAGCAGACATAGGGACGGGAGTCGATCGTTTCCCGCGGTTCCACCCTACTTGGTTTCGCGCTTGCGACGCCGGCAGCAGCCGACGAGCCCGGAAACCCGCCTTGATTGTCGCGATTGCTCGCCATGTCTCTCCAGAGCGCCATTCGTCGATCCGTAACCTCCGGGCTTGCACGATCCCCGGCTCGCTGCGCGTACGTTTGTTCGACGTCCTTCTCTTTCACAGAGACGATATAGATAATGAAAACAGTGTATACGATGCAGGCACGCTATGTCAAACGAAACGATCGCCGGAATAATCCGCGGATCGGGCACTCACGTACGAACACGCGCTCGCCTCAGTCGCGCTCTGAAAGCGGGTTTTTCCCGCTTATTTCGCCGGAGTCGTCTCAGCCGCGCTCTGCAAGCGGGTTTTTCCCGCTTATTTCGCTGAATTCACACCAGCCGCGCTCTGTACGGTGCGACCCCCTAATTCCGGAGTCTTCCGTATAAAATCGATTCATGACGTAGTTATGATCTTTATTTCGCGTTCTTTCTCGGCCAGAAGAATTTTGACCGGTCACTTAAACTCATTACCCACTCTGAAAACTTAACCGGTGGCATTTTTCGAAGGCTTGTGTGCATTCTTCGGTTGTTGTAGAAGTCCATGTATCGGTCTACAGCTGCGTAAGCCTCTTCGAACGTTGCGAACTCTTCTTTCTTGAAAACATCTCGTTCTAAAGAGCTGTGGAATGATTCAATAAAAGCATTCAGATCCCGCGTTCTTGGTGGAATGCGTTCGTGAGTGACCTCCCAGCTTTCACACATGTCTCCGAATAGGTGACTCACGAACTGTGGCCCATTGTCAGTTCGTATTAC
>NZ_JBHSMI010000019.1:0-33512 GCF_042655525.1 Cohnella soli | reverse complement strand
AGCGCAGCAATGTGTGGAGCTGACGAGTACTAATCGGTCGAGGGCTTATCCTACAACAGTTTCACACAAGTAAACGCCGGATACTTCTTCATAAAACGCTATGTTTCGCTTCCAGTTTTCAAGGCGCAAGCTTTGAATGATCGCTTTGTTTACGTTCCCTGATAGCTCAGTTGGTAGAGCACTCGACTGTTAATCGAGTTGTCACAGGTTCGAGTCCTGTTCGGGGAGCCATATGGAGAGGTGTCCGAGTTTGGTCGAAGGAGCACGATTGGAAATCGTGTAGGCGCCTAAAGCGTCTCGAGGGTTCGAATCCCTCTCTCTCCGCCATCATTTTTCGTAAACAGCGGCAAGTTGGCCCCTTGGTCAAGCGGTTAAGACACCTCCCTTTCACGGAGGTAACAGGGGTTCGAATCCCCTAGGGGTCACCAGAATCGCCGTAAAAATTACCAAAAATTGAGGGTTGCATTACATAAGCGATATGAGGTATGATAATAAAGTCGCTCAAGAAATTGACGAAATGATTAACGACGCGGGGTGGAGCAGCCCGGTAGCTCGTCGGGCTCATAACCCGAAGGCCGCAGGTTCAAATCCTGCCCCCGCAACCAATTAACTCTCGGCTCATTACCGAGTATGCACAACGCGGAGCCGTGGTGTAGTGGCCTAACATGCCTGCCTGTCACGCAGGAGACCGCGGGTTCGAATCCCGTCGGCTCCGCCATCTTTTCCTTAAGGCTCGATAGCTCAGCTGGTAGAGCAGAGGACTGAAAATCCTCGTGTCGGCGGTTCGATTCCGTCTCGAGCCACCATCCAGTTACTAAATTCCATAATACGCCGACTTAGCTCAATTGGTAGAGCAACTGACTTGTAATCAGTAGGTTGGGGGTTCAAGTCCTCTAGTCGGCACCATTTCTTTACTCCTTACTATGGAGGATTAGCGAAGTGGCCAAACGCGGGAGACTGTAAATCTCTTCCTCACGGTTCGGTGGTTCGAATCCATCATCCTCCACCATTTTCTACTCTTCGTAGGGGCATAGTTTAAGGGTAGAACAGCGGTCTCCAAAACCGTTAGTGTGGGTTCAATTCCTGCTGCCCCTGCCAATTAAATAAGGCATTATATCGCGGCGGTCGTGGCGAAGTGGTTAACGCATCGGTTTGTGGATCCGACATTCGGGGGTTCAATTCCCCTCGTCCGCCCCATTTTCACCAAGTACGATGTTGGGGATTAGCCAAGCGGTAAGGCAACGGACTTTGACTCCGTCACTCCTAGGTTCGAATCCTAGATCCCCAGCCATTTATATGCGGAAATAGCTCAGTGGTAGAGCATCTCGTTGCCAACGAGAAGGTCGCGGGTTCGAATCCCGTTTTCCGCTCCAAAATTTTTAAGCCTTTGGCGCCATAGCCAAGTGGTAAGGCAGAGCTCTGCAAAAGCTCTACCCCCAGTTCGAGTCTGGGTGGCGCCTCCAATACGCTTAAAACATGCGCCCTTAGCTCAGCTGGATAGAGCGTTTGACTACGAATCAAAAGGTCAGGAGTTCGAATCTCTTAGGGCGCGCCAGATTTACTTCATTTGAATATGCCGGTGTGGCGGAATGGCAGACGCGACGGACTCAAAATCCGTTTCTCGAGAGGGAGTGGGGGTTCAAGTCCCTTCACCGGCACCAACACAACAAGCGAAGCTTATTCTAAGGATTGAACAATCCGAAGGAATAAGTTTTTTTGTACATTCGGAGGTTGTTCTCATGTCGATTAATGTTAAGGAATATCAATGTCTCCACGTACAATATCACACAGAGATGTGGCGCGAGATCGAATCTGTAAGCCTCGTCGAAGTCGTTACAGGTGCCGAAGTCAAAGAACCAACGACGGTTCGGGCTTGCTGGGACGATAAGGCCCTTTACGTCAGATTTGAATGCAAAGATACATACTGGATTAGTAACTACACGAATCGTAAAGATCCGCTGTACGAGCAGGACGTCGTGGAAATGTTCATCGACGCTGTAGGCGATTGCAAGAAATATATCGAACTTGTCGTGAGCCCGAGCGGTGTGTTATGCGATCTGATGATCGACCACGAAGACGAAATGGACCCGCTAAGCTTCACTGTGGATTCTGATTGGGAAGTGGAAGGATTTTCTCAAGAGATCGTGACGGAAGGGGACAAGCGTATATATACGTTTAAGATTCCATTCTCGAACTTTCCTCAGGCTGCGAAGGAAGGGACGGAATGGAGAATCAATTTTTTCAGAATCGACGAGGATCGGGACGGGGTTCGCGAATATCAAGCATGGTCGCCCACGGGGGCTGTCAATTATCATATCGCGGACCGTTTCGGCAAGTTATCGTTTGTGAAGTGATGGGACAGACTGGTTATCGTTGCATCCAGGACGAGACGTCGTTTTTCTGCTTAATCCTGTGAATAAAGCTAACGAAAAACTAATAGTTACCCGAGACGATTCTATATACTTAGCTCTTACACTAGCTGTAAAGAAGCGAAGAATATAGGAGGACGGGTACAGCAGATGAAGAACATGCGTCTTACGAAAAAAATGTTCGCGATTTTAGCTTTGGCGATAACCGTATTACTCGTAACAAATGCAATCGGCATTTTCAGCTTAAACAATGTAGCGGACGGGTTGATTAGAAAGCTTTATACCGATACGTATAGAGGCGCTGAACTGATGCTGAATGCGGACAGGGATATGTATCAGGCGCTTGTGGACGAACGGTCGATTTTGTCTGCCAAGTCAGGCAGCGATGTTTCACAAGACGACTACAAATCCTACCTGGAGAACATCCAGCAAGTGACGGATCGCGTAGGCGAAGCGCAAGCCATGTTTGAGAAGAGTAAATCCGAATATGAAGACATTCGCCACGAGCAATCGAATCGTGCTTTCTTCGAAGCGTTCGAATCGTTTAACGCGGATTTCGCTTCGTGGAGTGCTTCTTCCAGAGCGCTGATCGAAGCGAAGATGGCCTCGACTTCGAGGGCTAATCTTGAAGCAACTGACGATACGGATGATTCAAAGTTCTCCTCTGCACGGGAGGCGTTAAATGAACTTGAAGAAATGCTTTCTGCAAACGCTTCAGTGTACATTGGGAACATTAATTCGGACAACGCAAGAACGACATGGATCTTAATTACAATCGTTGTCTTGTCTAGCGTTGCCGTTGTCTTCATTGGTTGGCTTGTATTGCGGTTTGTCGTCAACGGAATCAAGAAAGTTGCAGCGGTAACGGAGCAGATTGTCGGCGGCAACTTGCAAGTAAAGCCGATCGACGTCGTTTCAAGAGATGAGATCGGGCAGCTTGGCTCCTCCGTCAACGCGATGGTGGAAAGCTTGCGTCAGATGATTCGGAAAATAACCGAGGCATCCCTTAGTTTGGCTGCCGCTTCGAAACAAATACTAGCCGGCACACAAGGCATTTCTGGCAGCAGTGCCAACCAGGCAGAACAATCGCAGACGATTGCGGCTTTATTTAAGGAATTGTCGGATGCGACGAATTCCGTTGCAAAAAGCGCGGAAGGGGCGGCGGAGCTGGCTGAACAGACGACGGTTATCGCGAAGGAAGGCGCTGAAGCGCTGCAGATGACGATGACCGGTATGAACGATCTGAACGTCAGTATGTCGCACTTGGAGAAGGATTCGAGCCGTATAGGAGATATTATCGAAGTAATCGACGAGATTGCTCAGCAGACGAATCTGCTCGCGTTAAATGCAGCTATCGAAGCGGCAAGAGCAGGCGATCAAGGCAGGGGATTCGCGGTCGTCGCAGATGAAGTGCGCAAGCTGGCCGAGAGAAGTATGGATGCGACAAAACAGATCGCTTCCATCGTGCAAGGCATGCAGAAAAGTGCTGAGTCGAGCGTCATTGCTGTCGGGGACAGCGTGAAACAGACGAGCGATACGGGTCGATCGTTCGAGCGTATCGTCCAGATGGTGAACCAGTCTTCCCATAAAGTAATCGAAATTGCTGCCGCAAGCGAAGAGCAGGCAGCCCAGACGACGGACGTCATGTTCTCGGTCGAAAGCATTGCGGCAACGAGCCAAGAGATGGCAGCAGCTTCGGAAGAAGCAGCGGCGACTTCACAATCGTTGGCGAAGCTTGCAGACGAACTGAGCAGACTTGTTGTCGTATTCCGAATATAAATTGTGCAATGAAAAAAGGCCGCTCCCGCGAGAACGCATCGAATGCGAACTTGCGGGAGCGGCCTTTTGACGCTTGTGTGTTATTGTCGTTATTTTTTCAAAACGCTGCCGCCGAACAAGAAACGATACTGCCATTGGCCGGAGAAATCGCCAACGTGAACGCCGCCGCTCTCGTTAGAGTAGGTGTGAAGCAGCTTGCCGTCACCCAAGTAGATTGCCACGTGCGTGATTCGAGCAACTGATTTGTCCACGTTATTGTAGTTTGACTCTTTAGACCCTTTGTAACTCATAAAGAAGACAAGATCCCCGCGCTTTAGGTCCTTGATATCCGTAACTTCATTTCCAAGATCCTTGACATATGCGCCTTGCTGCCTGGAATCGGCAGGAAGAACAACTCCGAGCGTCTCCTTGAATATCCAACGAGTGAAGTCCGAACAATCGAACGACGAAGGGTCGTTTCTGTCGGATCCGAATACATATGGTGTACCGACGTACTTCATACCGTCATCGATGACTTTGTCGATCTGACTGGACGGTTGCGACGTCGAATCGCCGCCAGCATTGGTCCCATTTGTAGCTTCTCCCGTCGTGCCGTTTCCTGCATCATTAGTCGTATTCGTCGACTTATCATTATTCGTATTCTGAACCGTTCCACTGACCGATTCGTTTGTGTCCGACACCGATTGCGACGGAGCATACGATTCTTTTTTAGTTGTACCGACGGTTTGCGTCGTTTTCTTCGTGGTGGTTGGCACTGTTCCGGCGGCGGATGCAGCCGATACCGTATGCACGGAACCGAATCCTCCTGCGATCACTAATGCCGCACACAACCCAGCTACGTGTTTTTTCATGTATCAGCACCTCCAAGAAAGTATGCCTTAACGTTAACATAGGAAGGAGAACGGATGAACCCTCAATTGTTGCCAATGCCAGGAACCTCAAGTCGGACGGGGGGAAGGACGCGAGACCGTCGTCGCCCTCGACCACAGTCTAGGTACAAAAACGTGCGCGAGTCCATTATGCGAAGGTGTCGAAAAGCTTAGAATAAAGCCATGAGATAAACGAATGACAGAAACGAGGTGAAACAAACATGCGAAGCGGAAACGGAATTGCGATCGGCTTGATCGTATTCGGAGGATTGATGATTCTTGGTAAACTGGGTAGTTTCGGACTTGGCGGACTGTTCAGTCTGATCGTTCCGATCCTCGTTGTACTGCTGGGTCTTGTCGCCTGGAATAATGGCAACCGATTGCTCGGCGGCGTGCTGGCGGTTATCGGCGGTATCATCTTGCTCGGCAAACTGAGCTTCCTGTTCGTCTGGATCGCAGCGATCGCATTGATCGTGTTCGGCGTATCGATGATCAACCGCAACAACCGGACGTCGAGAATGTAATCGAATTTCTAATAGAGGCATATCCGTAACGAGGAGGGAAGAGCATGAGCGTGTTGAAAAGGGTGCGGGACATGACGGCAGCTACGTTAAACGACAGGCTGGAGAAAGCGGAAGATCCCGTTCGCGTCATCGATCAATTTCTATGGTCGACGCACCAGGACATTACTCAAAGCGAAGCGTTGCATCGCCAATATGCGGCGCATACGAACAATTTGCTTCGGCAATGGAAAGAAGCCGAGCAATGGACGAACAAGCGGGAACAGCAGGCGCTCACCGCTTTGAAAGCCGGCGAAGAAGACGTCGCTCGGATGGCGTTGCAGGAGAAAGTGGTTCACGAGGAACGGGCCGAACGTTACCGGACGCTGTACGAGCAAAGCAATGCGGAACTGGTCGATCTCGAGCAGTTGTTGCAAACGCTCAGAAACGAATACAGGGCCGTGTATGACAAGCGTCAATTTTACGTGGCCAAGATGGAATCCCTTCGGCTTCAGCAGCGTCTAAACGCCCGATATGGGAACGGACAGGCCGATACGGGCAACTTGTTCCGCAAAATCGACGATAAGTTGACGGATATCGAGCTTGAAGCCCGTAGTCTCCGGGACTTGCGTAGAATGGGACAGGAAGCGCTCATTTACGCGGGAGAGACGGTTAAGCATACGATAGACAGAGAGCTGGAGCAATTGAAGAGAAAGCTGCAACAAGGAGGATCATCATGAGAAAACTGTATCGTTCGTCGCGAGATCGTAAGCTGTTCGGTATATGCGGAGGTTTGGCCGAGTATTTGGCCGTCGACGCGACGCTGCTGCGGATATTGCTCATCATTGTAGCTGTATTCTCCGCAGGCTCGGTGATCTTAGTGTACATCATTGCGGGCTTCGTCATTCCAAGAGACCCGCATTACGGTGGCGGCTACGGCGCGAATCCGGGAGCGTTCGATCCGGGATGGAAAGGGCACGAACAGCCAACGTACGGCTATGGCGGTCCAAGCAACAACCAATGGAATCCGGGAACCGGCGCGGGATACGCAAGCCCACCTCAAGGCGGATCAAGCGGTTACAGCATGGCGCCCCAGAGCGCGCCGCGTGCTTCCTCGCCACTGCAGGGGCAGGCTGCGCAAGGGCTGGATGCCATGATGGAAGATATAGAGAAGAAGTCGCTGCAACGGGAAATTGAAGAACTGAAAGCCAGAATAACAAAATTTGAGAAGGAATCGAAAGGAGAATAATCCCATGGGAGTATTCCAACGAATGAAAGATCTGACAAAGGCGTCCGTACATGATTTGCTCGACAAACTCGAAGACCCGATCGTTATGCTTAATCAATACCTTCGCGACATGGAAAAGGAAATTCACGACGCAGAAGTAACCGTAGCGAAACAAATGGCTGCTGAGCGTCGCATGAAGCAGCGTCTCGAGGAGCTTGTCCGACTCGGCACTGAACGTGAAGCCCAAGCCGAGCATGCGCTTCGAAACGGCAACGAGCCGCTTGCCCGCAAGCTGCTGGAGGAGAAATTGCAGATCGATCAGCAAACGGCGGATTTGACGCCGCTTCACGCTCAAGCAAGCGCTCAAGTGAGCGAATTGACGACGCAATTGCATGAGATGAAGGAAGAATTCTACAAGCTGCGCAACAAGCGCAACGAGTTGGCTGCGCGCGCCCAAATGGCGAAAGCCCGCAAACAACTGTCGCAGATTAGCTCGCTCCATACGATCGAGAGCGGATCGGCTTCCCGCGGTTTCCACCGGATGGAAGAGAAAATTTTGCAACTGGAAGCGGAAGCGGACGTCGCCCGCATTCCGGGAACGCCTTTCGGCGGAGCACCTTCCCGACTCGATCCGGATAAAGCTTACCGTGTCGATCAGGAACTCGAAGCGTTAAAAGTCCGGATGGGACCGAACTTGGACAAGGAATAATAAGGTTTGCAAAGGCGGTATCCTGCGGGATATCGCCTTTTTGCCGAGTGGGACAAGGCGAATAGACATCCTCGACCACAGTCTAGGTACAAAAACATACGCGAGTCCATTATGCTACAACAGGTTTGCGACTAGAATAAAGACAATAACGTACATCGTTGTCGCAAGATATGCTATTATGTCAAATAGCGGTCTACGGAGACCATAAGGGGAGGTGCGGGGAAAGTGCGAATCGATATGAAAAAACCGAACAATGCGATTGTACTAATAGCGGCCGGACTTTACCTCGCCCTCGGCGCATTTGCTGGTTTCGCATCGGTTAACGCTGCACTGCTCATATTCCTTGGTGTGCTGCGTTACCGGATCGACCGTTCCAGAGTGTCGGTTATCGTAGTAGCCATCTCTTCGTTAGTTCTTGTCGTTAGCCAATTTGCGTTGTTTGCCATACTTGTGCTGTCATCGCTCGCCATTTATTACTTCAAGGCGCGACCCCAAGCTTTTGGTCCCCATGTCGGCAAGCATAAGCTGTTTCTGAACATGAGGCTAGACGAGCCGTCGTGGGTGCTTCAATCGCTGAGCTTCTGGCACGCGGTCGGTGAAATCCGTATGGATATGTCACAAGCCGTTCCCGAAGAGAAGGAGACGACGATTGTTCTGCAAGGGCTTGTCGGAGATCTGGAACTCATCGTGCCGGATGATTACGGCATCGAGGTGGACGCGTCCGCGCTGATCGGGCAAGTGTCGTTCAGACAAACGAAAGAAGGCGGCTTGTTCCACCGCTTGTCGTGGAAATCGCCCAATTTCGAACAATGCGAAACCCGCCTGAAACTACAATTGTTTTATCTCGTAGGAGATATCAAAATAAAAACGGTATAACCGAGTCCGAGGAGATGACGCATGGAATCCCGCAAAGTGACCAACATGGTATGGCGCCACATGGGCGAATCCGTGCTGTACTCCCTCGGAGTCGGCGCCATCGTCGTGTTTTTGCTCATTCGTTATGGTATAGAAGTTTCAGTTTTGTCTGTCAGGGAAGTGATTACATATACGTTGTCGACCGTAGGCGCTTTGACGGTGATCGGAGCGGCGTTCGGCTTATGGCGCAGCTATCCGATCCGGCATCGGCTCGAGTTGCTGAGGGATTCGATGGTTGGCTTGGAAAAAGGGAATTCGAGCGTATCGTTGCCTGATCTCGGCGACGACGAGATCGGCAGGCTTGGAGAGCAGCTTGGCAAGCTCGGGCGCAAGTGGGAAGAGCAAGTATCGTCCCTGCAGCGGCTGTCTACGAACAATGCGGAGTTGGCCAGCCAGGCTCGTATGACGGCGGTTGTTGAGGAACGTCAACGGCTCGCCAGAGAGCTGCATGATGCGGTTAGTCAGCAGCTGTTCGCGATTTCCATGACGGCGACGGCAGTCGGCCGCACGATGGACCACGATTTCGAGAGAGCGCGTCGGCAAGTTGCCTTGATCGAAGAGATGGCTTCCGCCGCGCAATCGGAGATGAGAGCGCTGCTGCTGCATTTACGCCCCGTCCATTTGGAAGGAAAAAGGCTGGCGCAGGCGATTCCGGAGCTGGTTGAAGAGATGAAAGCGAAAGTCCCCGTCGATATCGCGATCGACCTGGAAGAGGATCTTCAATTAAACAAAGGCGTGGAGAACCATCTGTTCCGCATCGTTCAAGAAGCGTTATCCAATACACTGCGTCACGCCAAAGCGACGAAAATGGATATCGTTCTTCATCGACGCGGCGACGCAGTGAGGCTGGGTATCCGAGATAACGGCATCGGGTTTGATCCACAAGTGAAGAAACAAGCTTCGTACGGGATGACGAATATGGAAGAGCGGGTTAACGAGCTGGGCGGTTCGCTGAACGTCGCTAGCGCTCCAGGTAAAGGAACGAGAATAGAGATCAGAGTGCCACTTATGGCGGAAGGCGGTTAACGCGGATGGCGGAGCAAAGTTTGGTCAAGGTGTTGCTCGTGGACGATCACGAGATGGTACGGATCGGGTTGGCTGCCGTTCTCGGCACGGAGGAAGGTATCGAGGTCGTTGGAGAAGCGGGGAACGGCAATGACGGCTTACGTCTCGCGAGAGAGTATTCTCCCGATGTCGTGCTGATGGATCTCGTCATGGAAGGCATGGACGGGATCGAGACGACGCGGAGAATTATGGAAGAGATGCCGCACATTCGCGTCATCGTGCTGACGAGTTTTTTGGATGACGAGAAAATGTATCCAGTCATCGAAGCGGGAGCATTCAGCTATTTGCTTAAGACATCGAGAGCGTCCGAGATCGCCGATGCAATCCGGGCTGCGGCTCGCGGTCAGTCGGTGCTGGAGTCGCAAGTCGCCTCCAAGATGATGAACCGTTTCCGTCGCCCTCCTCAATCGGCTGCGCAGCCGCACGAGGAACTAACGGACCGGGAGATGGAAGTGCTGAAGCTGATTGCTCTCGGCAAGTCGAATCAGGAAATCGCCGACGATCTGTACATCGGGATTAAGACGGTCAAGTACCATCTGACGAACTTGTTCGGCAAACTGGGCGTCGAAGATCGAACGCAAGCAGCCATCTACGCGCACCGCAACGGATTGGCGGAATAAGGGGCGGTTCATAGCGGCGCGCGGCTGCCGAATGCAGACAGTAGGCGTTACAGCGGAATAACCGTCTTGATTGGTGCAAGCGGAATGACCGCTTTCTCGAAGCTAACCGGCATCACAGGACCTAGACTCATCGTCCCCCAGTATGAATTCGGCTGGGGGATTTCTTCGTAAGGTTCCGTCACCTCCTGGGCTTTGATCTTCGTTTTACGATTGCGAGCGACCGGACGTGACGTTCTCTCGCCGTTAAGAACGAGGGAGGACGGCCCGCATGAAGTCAGGATGCCGGTGTGGCGCGTATCGTCTTCAAGCACGACACAAACCGGTTGGCCAAATAGCGGCTGCAGCGAAAGTTCGTTGACATTGCCTATGGACTCCATTTATTTCTCCTCCTTGTTGTTAGGTATGCGACCATTTTATTCACGCCGAGACAATCGCGTACGGGCTGCAGCCTAAGCGTTCCAGGCTGTTATGGCGTTGACCTGGCAATTATGCTAAACTACAGTTCAAAAGAAATGACAATTTTCAGCAGTCGGAATTTCCAATTTCGTATACAAGAAAGATGAGGAACATGGCGGACAATAAACACGAAGCAATTTACTTTATATTCGGGGCCACGGGCGATCTCGCTCGTCGTAAGCTTTTCCCCGCGTTATACAGCCTATATGTCGAGGGGAAACTCGGAGAACGTTTCGCGATTGTCGGACTTGCGCGTCGGCCGCGTACAGACGAGCAATTTCGGGACGACGTCAAGGCGTCCATCGAAGAGTTCTGCCGTTACAAGCCGAAGGAAGCGGAAGGCTGGGACGCGTTCGTCGGACATTTTACATACCAATCTCTGGACACCGGCAACGTTGAAGCGTTCAGGCAACTGAAAACCCATACGGAGCGGCTCGAAGCGGCGTACGACATTCCGGGCAATCGGCTGTTTTATTTGGCGCTCGCACCGGAACTGTTCGGCAGCGTCTCGCGTAACTTGCGTGAAGGCGGCATGCTGGAGAGCACGGGCTGGCACCGTCTCGTCATCGAGAAGCCTTTCGGTTACGATTACCCGTCCGCCGAGCGTCTGAACGAGGAAATTCGTCAAGTGTTCCGAGAAGACGAAGTGTTCCGCATCGATCATTATTTGGGCAAGGAAATGGTTCAGAATATCGAAGTGATCCGTTTGTCGAACGCCTTCTTCGAACCGCTCTGGAACAACAACCATATCGCGAACGTGCAGATAACGCTGGCCGAGACGGTTGGCGTCGAAGAGCGCGGCGCCTATTACAACAAATCAGGCGCGTTGCGCGACATGGTTCAGAACCATATGCTGCAGATGCTGACGATGATCGCGATGGAGCCGCCTAGCCGGCTCGACCCGGAAGATATCCGCGACGAGAAGGTCAAAGTATTGCGTTCCGTTCGCGTCATGGAAACCGCTGGCGAGATTGCCGAAAATATCGTCAGAGGTCAATATGCCGAAGGTTCTGCGAAGGGCAAAGCGTTGAAAGGTTACCGCCAGGAAGATTCCGTCGATCCGGCTTCGGGCACGGAGACGTTCTTCGCCGCTCGCTTGTTCGTCGATAACTTCCGCTGGGCGGGAGTGCCGTTCTACGTTCGCACGGGCAAGCGACTGCCGGTAAAGTCGACGGAGATCGTGATCGAGTTCAAGAACGTGCCGAACAACGTGTTGTTCGCCAAGAAACAAGATCTTCAGCCGAACTTGCTTGTTATCCGCGTCAACCCGATGGAAGGCATCTATATCAAGTTTAATGCGAAGAAACCGGGCAACGATATGACGGTTCAACCGGTCGCAATGGAATTTTGCCAAAGCTGCCAAGTCGGCTTAAATACGCCGGAAGCATACGAAAGATTGATTTTCGATGCGGTGAGAGGCGATCATACGTACTTTACGCGTTGGGACGAACTCGCCGTCGCCTGGAAGCTGATCGATCCGATCGCTGCCGCCTGGAGGCAAGAGCCGGAAGGCCTGCAGTTTTACCCTGCGGGTTCGTGGGGACCGGAGAAGGCAGATCGATTGCTTGCGCGCGAAGGCTACTTCTGGTGGCCGGTGAACGGCCAGGAAGAAGATAACGTCATTTGGGTCACTGCATCTAAATAATGCGTGAAGAGGAGCTTTAATCATGCCTAACATTTACGATATCTCGATGACGATAGAAGAGTCGATGCAAGTATGGAAAAATTACGAAGCCAAGAAACCGAAAATTACAAATGTGCAAAATCACGATCAAGGTAAGCCGCATGAAAGTTTGCTGACGATCAACACGCACACGGGCACGCATGTAGACGCTCCGCTGCACATGCTTGCGGACGGCGCTACGATTGAGACAATCAGCTTGGAACGTCTGGTCGGTCCTGCTCGGGTACTTGATTTGACGCATGTCGTCGGCAGCATTACGAAGGATGATCTCGTTCCGTTTGCGATCCAGCCTGGCGAGAGACTACTGTTCAAAACGGCCAGTTCCCTCAGCGAGGAGTTCCTGATGGAGTTCCCGTTCCTGCGGGAAGACGGCGCGAAATATTTGGCTGACATCGGCATCGGCCTCGTTGCGACAGATGCGCTTGGCATCGAGCGCGCCCAAGCAGAGTATCCGACGCACCGGACGCTCATGCGCGCCGACGTCATTATCGTCGAAGGCGTACGCCTCAAAGACGTGAAAGCGGGCAATTACACGCTTGTTATCGCGCCTCTCAAGCTTACCGGCATCGACGCATCTCCGGCTCGCGCCTTCTTGATGGACTAATTCAGATCGACACGAAGCCCCGACCTCGCTCTCACAGCGAATGGTCGGGGCTTTTTTTGCATGACCACCTTTACAACGTAACAGTGTTATGTTACATTAACTTTCGGAGGGATCGTTATGGAGCCGAATTTAATATCCAAGAAGGAACTGCTGGATGAGAAGGGAATATCGTACGGTCAATTGTACCGATGGAAAAGAAAACAGCTCATTCCCGAGGAATGGTTTATTCGAAAGTCGACTTTTACGGGGCAGGAAACGTTTTTCCCGAGGGATCTTATCCTGCCGCGTATCGATAAAATTATGAACGGCAAAGACGATTTATCGCTTGACGAGCTGGCGGATCAGCTTTCGCCGGTGCTGCCGCAATATGAATTGCGCAAAATGGATTTTGCGAAACGTAACATTGTTTCGAGAGTTGTTGTTGAAACATTCGCGGCAGATGACGCAGATTCGGTCGTGTACTCGTTTGAAAAGCTGCTTTACTTGTTTGTGGTCGATAAGCTGCTGCAAGCGGGCGAGATGAGTTTGGAGGAAGGCGAACGACTGCTGCAAACGCTCAAACAGTTTTTTCCGAAATTCGAAGGAAAGCCTTGCGATCTGATCTTCATTCGCAAAATGGGCGTATCGTCCTTTGTTCTTTCGTCGTCAACTGCAGACATTTACTTCGAGACCGGTGTTAAATTGATCGCCCGCTTGTCGATGGCGGAGTGCGTCGAGCAGTTAAAAGGAAAATTAGCATAAAGGGGAGAACGACTCTTGGAGACGCTGACAATGAAAGGCGGAAAACCGAATCTCGTCATTAACGGGGTTAGCACGGCGAGCGGCGGAAACTACGGAGAGGTAAAAATTGACGGTGTCGGCACCGTGGAAGGCAACGTAAGCGCGGAGTTCATCGATGCCAACGGCATGACAAAAATTCGCGGAAGTCTTATGGCAAACCAGCTGGATTTCGACGGAATGGTTCGAGTTGACGGAGACATAATCGCAAAAAACTCGGTGATCGACGGATACGTGACGGTGAAAGGCTCGATAAAAGCAGAGCAGTTTGCGATTAATGGCGTGTTGAACGTCACCGGAGAATGCGAATTCGAATCGCTCGAAGCGACGGGAGCGTTCGACTTCAAAGGTTTCGTTAACGCGGGCAATATGAACGTTCTGCTGCAGGGTAGAGGCAAGGCGACAGACATCGGCGTGGAGTCGATTACCGTTCGCAAAATCAAACGGAGCGCATGGAGCAAGCTGTGGACATGGGCGGTTCCGAAATTCATTCCTGAACTTCACGTCGGTTCGATCGAAGGCGACAACGTTGATATCGAGTATACGGAAGCGGAAGTCGTCAGAGGAAACCGGGTATATATCGGTAAAGGCTGCCGAGTCGGGCTAGTCGAATATCGGACCGAGTTAAAGAAACATCCGCAAGCGAAAATTGGAAAGGAGGCGAAGTCGGGTGAGTGAGCAAACGAGACGGGATTTGAAAATGATCGGAGAAACGACGTCTGCGGGCGGTTTGTTCCGAAATATTAAGCTCATCGGAGAAAGCGTTATGGAAGGCGATGTCGATTGCATAAAGATGGGCATAACCGGGGAACTGGAAGTGAAAGGCTCCTTAAAGGCCGAAGAACTGAAAATGACCGGAGAGTGCGAAATCGCAGGGAAGCTGGAAGCGGGAAATGTTCGCGGTCGCGGGGAACTGAAAACCGGCGGTAGTATTCTGTCCGAGCATATTAAATACACGGGTAATATCCAGACGCTGGGAGACTGCGAATCCGGTACTCTGGATCTTGACGGTGCTTTTACCGTCGCCGGGCTCGTCAGCGGGGAAAGCGTGAAAGTGAATTTGTACGGCCCTTGTACCGCAAAGGAAGTGGGCGGAGCTTCTGTAAAAATCCAACGAAGCAGATCTTCCAAGCTCGTGAATATGTTTCGCCCGGGCCATGCGGAGCTGAGAGTAGAGCAAATAGAAGGTGACACGCTTGTGCTCGAGCATACGAAAGCTTCCGTCGTTCGCGGGCATGATGTAACGATCGGCCCAGGCTGCGAGATCGGACTTGTCGAATATAAACATACGCTGACGGTTCACAAAAGCTCTGTGGTGAAAGAGAGTATCAAAAGATAAGCTACAAGCAAATCAAACGATAACAATCGTTAAGAATAGGACGTGCGCAAATGACAAATGGGGCCAATCGCAACATTGGCATTGTAATCGCCGGGCTGTTACTCGGCATATTGATGGCATCGATGGATAATACAATTGTGGCTACCGCGATGGGGAACATCGTTGGGGAGTTAGGCGGCCTGGACCAATTTGTATGGGTTACTTCGGCATACATGGTCGCCGAGATGGCAGGTATGCCGATTTTCGGTAAGCTGTCGGATATGTACGGACGCAAAAGGTTTTTCATCTTCGGTATTCTCGTATTTATGGCAGGCTCCGCGCTGTGCGGCACTGCCCATTCGATTACGGAACTGGCGCTATATCGCGCGATTCAAGGCATCGGCGGCGGTGCGCTCGTGCCAATCGCGTTCACGATTATGTTCGATGCTGTTCCGATGGAGAAGCGGGGCAAGCTCGGGGGGTTATTCGGTGCCGTGTTCGGATTGTCGAGTATTTTCGGCCCTTTGCTTGGCGCGTACATTACGGATCATATCGCTTGGGAATGGATTTTCTACATTAACTTGCCGCTCGGCGTGCTGGCGTTTATTATGATCGCTTTCTTTTACAAAGAATCGCACGAACACTCCAAGCAACGGATTGACTGGGTCGGCGCGTTTACGCTTGTCGGAGCGGTCGTCTGCCTCATGTTCGCGCTCGAGCTTGGGGGCAAGAAATTCGCATGGGATTCCGGAGAAATCATAGGTTTGTTCGTAGGATTCGCCGTACTTGCGGTCGCTTTCCTCATTACGGAGACGAAAGTGGCGGAACCGATTATCTCCTACGGGCTGTTCAAGAACAGATTGTATGCGACGAGCATCCTTGTCTCTTTGTTTAGCGGGGCAGCGTTTATCGTCGCCTCCGTCTACATTCCGATCTTCATCCAAGGCGTGCTAGGCGGATCGGCTACGAATTCCGGACTTGTGTTGCTCCCGATGATGGTCGGCTCCGTCGTAACGGCGACGTTGGGCGGTTTCTTGATGACGAAGCTGCCGTACCGTAACATCATGATTCCTACGCTTGCCATTCTGGTGCTGGGTACGGCGCTCGTTGCGACGCTGAATTCGAATTCTACGCGATTGATCGTGACGCTGTACATGATTCTGATCGGGCTAGGGATTGGCGCTTCGTTCTCGGTACTCAGCAATGCGGCGATCCACGGGCTCGGCGCCCGTCAACGCGGCACGGCGAGCGCAACGCTGAACTTCATCCGGTCGCTCGGTATGACGATCGGCATAACAACGTTCGGGATTATCCAAAGCCATGTGTTCCTGAACAAAATGACGGATTACTTCTCCAAAGGGGAAGGCGGAGGCAAGCAAATGCCGCAGTTGCCCGAAGGCTTCAATATGAAAGACCCGCACTCGTTGCTTGCGCCTGAGCTTCGCGAGCACATTCCGTCCGAAATTCTGGATCCGATTACGAAAATGTTGTCCTCCTCGATCGTTTATACGTTCGCATGGGCGCTCATTCCGGCAGTGCTCGCTCTGCTCGTGGCATTTTTTATGGGGCGGACAAAACTGGATCCGACGGCGGAAAACAAAGAATATGCTTCCGGTCATTAAAATGGTGCCGAGTATGGATCGGGTTCATATTGCGTTCATATTCGACTCGTAAGATAACGGAAGTGCCACTAAGTGGCGGGATATGAGATAGGAAGGTGTAAAAGTGGGAGCAGCCAAAAGCGCCTTATTAGGCGCAAAGGTGGAGAAAGCGAATAACAAAGCGCTTGTGTTGACGGGGCTATTGATTGGATTGATTTTTGCAGAGCTTGACGAGACGGTTGTCTCGACAGCGATGCCGACGATCATTCGGGAACTACACGGCCTGTCGTTGTACGGCTGGGTCGCAGGCGTCTATATGCTGGCGATTACAATGTTTATGCCGATTTTGGGGAAGTTGGCGGATTTGTACGGTCGGAAAAAAGTGTACTTGAGCTGCATCGCGCTGTTTATTGCAGGCTCGATCGTCTGCGGCATGGCGCCGTCGATGACGTGGCTGTTGATCGGCCGAGGCATACAAGGCATCGGCGCAGGCGGGCTAATGCCCTTGGCGCTTGTCATTATCGGAGACACGTACCCACTCGAGCAGCGTGCCAAAATTCAAAGTTTGTTCGGACCGCTGATGATCATTCCGCAATTGCTCGGTCCGACGGTCGGCGGTCAAATCGTCGGCAGCGTAAACTGGCACTGGGTGTTTCTCATTAACATTCCGGTCGGTCTCGTTGCCGCGGCGGTCATCTCTGCAGGGATGCGGGAGAAGCTGGGCGAGGAGAAACGTTCGATTGACTGGGCGGGAGCGACAACGCTTGTACTCGGTTTGCTGTCGCTATTGATGGCTCCGGTGCTAATCGACAATCAAGGCTATAGCTGGTCTTCGCCGCTAATTATCGGTTTGCTTGCGATAGCCGCCGCCTTGTTCGCGCTTCTCGTCTACATTGAGTCGAAGGCAAAGGAACCGATTATTCCGCTCCATCTGTTCCGCAACCGGAACGTCGTCGTATTATCGATGATAGTGTTCATTCTAATGCTCGGCATTATGGGCGGCATTGCGACCTTCCCGTTCTTCGCGCAAAACGTAATGGGGCTTACGCCTACCGCGGCCGGTTACTTGATGATGGCTTTTATGGCTGGCGCGATACCGTCGAGTATCATTAACGGGTTTTTGATTACGCGGTTACCGTACCGGACGCTGTTTATCGTGTGCTTCGCGCTGCCGATCGTCGGCTTCTACTTACTTTCGCAAATCGGTATCGATACGACGATCATGTACATTATCGTGACGTTCTTTATTCTAGGTCTCGGCATCGGCGCGTTGTTCGGCGGCGACAACTTGATCGTGCAGGAGTCGGTGGAGAAAGAAAACAGCGGCATCGCGCTCGGTATGGTGCAATTGTTCCAGGCGCTCGGCGCAACGATCGGGTTGAGCGTATTCGGAAGCCTGCTATCGCGCAAAATTACCGGCGGCGTCGCCGACATCGCCGATAAGTTGCCGCAGGGAACGGCCGACAATATCGCGACGGGCGGCATTCCGAGCGGTCTTGCGGCGGATCTGGTCGAGCGAATCAAATTGGCGTTCGCAGATGCGTTCCAGCATATTTTCTCCATCTCGATTTTCTTCGTCATCGCAGCATTTATTATTTGCTGGTTCCTCAAGCATGAAGTATTGCAGAAGCGGGAACAGGAAGAGGGCGCGACGTTGTCGCATTAGAAAATCTTCAACCAGAGCTCTGCTATCCGTAAGGATAGCGGAGTTTTTTTGCATACTTATGTTATAATGGAAGCTGTTATTTTAACGTGAAGGGAACTTCGAACACGGATGAGCGATAAGACGAAAGACGAACTGCGGCAAGAGGTAGAGAAGCGCCGTACGTTCGCAATCATTTCCCACCCCGATGCGGGGAAAACGACACTGACGGAAAAGCTGCTTCTGTACGGAGGCGCGATCCATATTGCCGGCTCGGTCAAGGCGCGCAAAGCGGCGCGGCACGCGACGAGCGACTGGATGGAAATCGAGAAACAACGGGGCATTTCCGTAACTTCCTCGGTTATGCAATTCCAATATGAAGGCAAGCAAGTAAACATTCTCGATACGCCCGGTCACCAAGACTTCTCCGAAGATACGTACCGGACGCTGACGGCGGCGGACAGCGCGGTCATGCTGATCGACGTCGCCAAAGGCGTCGAAGCGCAGACGATCAAGCTGTTCCAGGTGTGCAGCAAACGGGGCATTCCGATCTTCACGTTCATTAACAAGCTGGACCGCGAAGGTCAAAATCCGTTCGAGCTGCTCGAAGAGATTGAGCGCGTGCTCGGCATTCGCTCGGTTCCGATGAACTGGCCGATCGGCATGGGACGTGAGCTGTGCGGCGTGTACGACCGGATGAAAAACCAGGTCGAGCTATTCCAGGGCAAAGACCATAATACGATCGAAGTGCGCAAGACGGACGATTACCACGATCCGATCATCCGCGAGATGGCGGGCGATTATTTGGCGGAACAGCTTGCGAACGATCTCGAACTGCTCGACGTCGCGGGCGACCCCTTCGATTACGAGAAGGTGCGCACGGGCCAGTTAACTCCGGTGTTTTTCGGCAGCGCGGTCAACAACTTCGGCGTTCAGACGTTTCTGGAGAACTTCCTCGAGCTCGCACCGCAGCCGACTGAACGCAAGACAACGGACGGATCGGTCGATCCGAACGACGAGAAGTTCTCGGGTTACGTATTCAAAATCCAGGCGAACATGAACCCGGCCCACCGTGACCGGATCGCTTTCTTGCGCATCTGTTCAGGCAAGTTCCAACGCGGCATGAGCGTAAAACACGTCCGTGTCGGGAAGGACATCAAACTTTCTCAGCCGCAGCAGTTCCTCGCGCAAGACCGCGATATCGTTGAAACGGCGTATCCGGGCGACATTATCGGCCTATTCGATCCGGGCATTTTCCGTATCGGGGACAGCTTAAGCGAAGGCAAGGAAGTCGTCTTTAACGAGCTGCCGACGTTCTCGCCGGAGATTTTCTCCAAAGTGTCGATCAAAAACGCGCTGAAGCAAAAGCAATACTTGAAAGGGCTCGACCAACTGACGGAAGAGGGCATGGTGCAAGTGTTCCAATCCGTCGGCGCCTTCGAGGAAACGTACCTCGGCGTCGTCGGTCAGCTCCAATTCGAAGTATTCGAGTATCGGATGAAGAACGAATACGGCGTCGACATTCAACTGTTCCGCACGCAATTCCAATTCGCAAGATGGATCGTTGGCGGGAAGGTTGATCCGACGAAGTTCCGCATTAACTCCACTCTCGTCAAAGACAAGAATGACATTCCCGTTGCGTTGTTCGAGAATGAATATGCGATGAGAACGGCGATGGAGCGCATGCCGGATTTGCAATTCCTCGAAGTTGCTCCTTGATTGGTGTCAGGTGTCAAATATGAGCAAAACCCTCGTTTCCCGTTTGGGAGCGAGGGTTTTAATTTACTGAGTAACAACACCTAGCCGCGGATTTCCTCTCAGCTTCGTTTCCCGTACGCAACTACTCTTGACGGGAAAATGAGAGAAACGCACACACACGATAACGCTACTGTCGCAGGATCATCAAAACGTGCTTTATTGTACGATTTTCGTACAAATCCGGTTACAAGTCGCCTCTCTCCGGCACTTTGTGTGAAAAGTCGTACAAATCTCTCGCTTTGTCGCTTAGGCTCAGCCGATTTGTACGGTTCATCATACAAATCGCCAAAGACGAAGTTGCTCAAACGCAATTTGAACGATAAATCGTACAAAAATGCCGCCCGCTAGGGCGTCCGACATCCTCGCTCTCGATCCCTTCGGACGTTAACTGAGCGAAAGGGATATCGACAAAAGGGCGAGAAACGGTTACGCCACGGTTGTTCGTCATTTGTTCGCTAATTGTGCCGTCGTAGCTTTTTTTCTCGTGCCAACAGCCGACAGCAAGAAAGCAACGATGAGCAAGCAGGCGGCGAACAAATAAGGAAAATCAATGTTTATGTCGAACAGAATGCCTCCCACGGCAGGACCGACGATAATGCCGAGACTCGTGTACGTTGAATTCATGCCGGCGACGAACCCTTGATTTTCTCCGGCCAATTTGGACAACAACGTTGTGACGGCCGGACGCAACATATCGCAAGCGAAAAAAACGATGGAAGATACGACCATAATGCCCCAATAGCTATTCACATACACAGTGGCGACGATAAACAGAGCGGCGATCACGAGCGATACGTGAATGAGCTTTCGTTCTCCGAATGCTTTTACGATATTTTCGAAAAACGCAATTTGCGCAACGACGCCGAATATTGAACCGACCGTAATAATAATTGCAATTTGCCGAATCTCGAAGCCGAACTTCGCGTCGACGAACAGGCTGAACATCATCTCGTATGCGGCCAGGCCGAAGGAGAGTACGAATACGACCAGGAGCGGTACGAAATAAGCGGGAGCGAACGACTTTTTGATTTCGGCCAGAAAACTAATTTTCTGTTGGTTTTCCCTGTATCGCCGCAATTCTTCTTTAGAGAGAGACTCCTCCAGCATGAAGAACGACACCAGCGCTGCCACGAATGCGAATGCCGCAGCGACGAAGAAGGGGGCGCGAATGCCGAAGGTGGCGATTAATCCGCCGAGCCCTGGGCCAATAATAAAACCGGAGCTGATCGCAGCCGCCTGGTAACCAAGCACCTTCGCCCTGGATGCTAGTGTTGTTTTGTCAGCAATATACGTAATCACGGCCGGCATAATGAACGCATCGCTGACGCCGCCCATGATGCGCGCAATAAACAGTACCGACATGTGGTGACCGAGGCCGAACAACACCTCAGATACGGCGAACAGGCACAGCCCGATCACGATCATTTTTTTACGACCGAGTGTGTTCACCCAGACGCCAGCAAGCGGCGAGACGAGCAACTGCGCGAATGCAAATACGGAAATCAAATATCCAACGGTCTGACCGGATAGCGACATTTCATGGGCAATTGACGGCATGACAGGAACGACAAGCCCGATACCGACATAAGCGATAAACAAATTAAACAATACTAATCCGAGCGATAGTTGAGTCTTGTTGAGTAGTTTCATGATTGATTCAAGTCCTTATCTTTTCTCTTTGGCCGATTTGATTACGGCGTTAAATTGCTTCAGCGTACGGAGCATTTGCTCCAAATCCGTTTGATCGATTTGCGACAAATGTTCACGAATGAAAGTCTCATCCGCCTCATGAATGAGTGCCGCATATTTCTGTCCTTCAGATCCTAGCAAAATGAACGACTCACGGCGATCGTTAGGGTTGCTTTCGCGGACGATAAAACCCCGACTCTCCAATTGCGTAAGTACCTGGCTGACAGCGCTCTTCGTAATGGAGAAACGCGAGGCAATATCGTTGGCAGTCGTTCGATCGCTCCGCATCAGGTGGAACAAAATGCTTTCCTGCTGCACGGTCAATTGGTAAGCGTCGATTTTGGCAGCGCCCTTATTATAGAGGGTGTAATATTCATTGAAGGCATCGGTTATCGCATCGAATAGTGACCGATAGTCGGAAGACATATGAATTTCCCCTTTCATCGCAATTGGTTTAGTTAACTTTACTTAACTATATTTACTATAGCTGTACAAAATTTCGTTGTCAACTCATAATAGAAGTCCGAAGGAGGAACGCTCATGGGAAATCGAATGACCATTAAGGGAGGCAACATTGTGTTGCCTGACCGGGTTATACGCGGCGATGTCGCTATCGAGCATGGCGTTATCATCGCTGTTAGAGAGAGCAATAAGACCGATGGCGGCCAACAAGACGAGAACGCTATCGGCGAAACGATCATCGAAGCGGAAGGCGCTTGGGTGCTGCCGGGGCTGATCGATATGCATTGCGATGCGATCGAGAAGGAGATCGAGCCGAGGCCGAATACGCTGTTCCCGATGGATATGGCTTTTCTGAATTTCGAGCGCAAGCTTGCGGGGCACGGCATTACGACGATGCTCCATTCATTGTCGCTCGGGGTCGGACTTAGTTTGCGCGGGGAGCATCTTGTGTCCGAGGTCGTCAGAATGACTGAGGACTTCCGCAAGGAGCGAGCCATGATCCGACATGGCGTTCATCTTCGTTACGAAGTGTCTCATCTAACCGGGTTCGATCTGGCGAGAACGCTGATGGACGAAAACCTGCTCGATTACGTCTCATTTATGGATCACGCGCCTGGCCAAGGTCAATATCACCGTCCGGGTGCATTCGAGAAATATGTGATGAAAAATCAAGGTGTCGGCCTGGACGAAGTCGGCGTTATTGTCACAGAACTGCAGGAGAGGCGAACTCAAGTTGATTGGAGCAAGTTAAAGGCATTGGCGGCAGAGGCTAGAGAGCGAGGCATCGCTATCGCGTCGCACGATGACGACAGTGAAGAAGCGGTCAACCGATCACTCGGCTTCTACGCTTCGGTAACGGAGTTTCCGCTGAATCTCGATACAGCGAAGTATGCGAGAGCGAAAGGGATGGACGTGTGTCTCGGCGCTCCGAACATCGTGCGGGGAGGCTCCCACGATGGGAACTTGCGAGCGATTGATGCCATTCGGGCAGAAGCAGGAGATATTGTATGCTCAGACTATCACCCGGCTTCATTGCTACATGCCATCTTTAAGCTCGAGAAGGAAGGTATCCCGTTGCCTCAGGCCGTTAACATGGCGACATTAAACCCGGCGAAAGCGCTTGGGCGCGCAGATCGAGTCGGTTCGATCGCGACGGGCAAAAGCGCGGACGTCATCGTCGTCGGCCAAGTTCGCGACGTGCCGCTCGTTCGCCAAACGATCGTGAACGGCACGCTTGTCTATTCGGTGCAGGATATCGGTTAACTCTTTTTCGGCGGTGCGGGGTTAAGTTTCTTGTGAAGGACGGTCATCATTTTATTGCGGGCGGCCTCGGTGCTGCCTTTCCAGATCATCTCGAACAAGACGCCAAGCCCCGGAAGCGCCATTTCTTCACCGTCGATCGAATCGTTGACGATAGCCGCCAGTTCACCGGCTTCTTTATCACGGACGTTCTGAACGATCGCCTGCCGTAAATCTAACTCCACGGGACGAGCCTCCTCTGATCGTAAATCCGAATTTCCCGTGTAGATTGCCCGATCGTCGTTACGGTTATGCCCGGCGGCCATTATGTTATAATGAATGAAATCACGTTTCAGTCAGGGAGACGACAGGAGGAAAGATTTCGTTGTCCAAAAAAACGTTTGCCCGCCATGCGAGAAAACAATTCGCCATTATCGGTCTGGGCCGGTTCGGCTCGAGCGTCGCGAAATATTTGGCCGAGCTTGGTTACGAAGTGCTTGCCGTTGACGATAACGCGCAACGAGTGCAAGACGTCGCCCATGCCGTCACTCATGCCGTCACTGCGGACTCGACGGACGAAGAGGCGATGCTCGCCCTTGGCATCCGCAATTTCGACGTCGTCGTCGTTGCGATTGGGCAAGATATTCAGTCCAGCATACTAACGACGCTGATTCTGAAAGATCTCGGCGTCCCTTATATTATCGTCAAGGCGCAGAATGAACTGCACGGCAAAGTGCTCAGCAAGATCGGAGCGGACAAAGTCGTGTTCCCGGAGCGGGACATGGGGCTTCGCGTGGCGCACCATCTGATCTCGCCAAGTATTCTCGAGCATATCGAGTTGTCCGCCGATTACAGTATCGTTGAGATGAAACTGCCAAGCGTCATGATCGGGAAAAGTCTCAAGCAACTGGACATTCGTCAGAAGTTCAATTGCAACGTGCTCGCGGTGAAGCGCGGCGGTGAGCTGAATATTACGCCGCGCGCGGACGAGCCTTTGCTGAAGGACGACGTGCTTGTCATCGTCGGCAAGAACGATCTTCTAACGAAGCTGGAGCAAGCGCATGCGGAGCCTTAACTTGGAAAGCTATATCGAATCAATCTCCAACCCGAAGGTGAAAGCATGGGCGAAGCTTCTTGAGCGCAAACACCGTGACCGGGAAGGTAAGTTCCTGCTCGAAGGCGTTCATCTCGTTAAGGAGGCGCTCGAGGCAGGATGGCCGCTCGAAGCGGTCGTCTTCGACGAAGGTTCGGATGTTCTGGAGCAATTCGAGACGTATGTCGGATCGGACGAATCCGGTCGAACGAGATGGTATCCGGTGTCGCCGGAAGTGATCTCCAAGTGCAGCGAAACGGGGACGCCGCAACCGATCTTCGCCGTGGCTTTCAAACGTCAGCCGAGCGAAGTTGCGTTGTTCGGCGCGGGAGAACGCGGTCTCGTCGTCGTGCTCGACGGCGTGCAGGATCCCGGCAACGTCGGCACGATCGTCAGAAGCGCCGCCGCGAGCGGAGCTACTGCCGTTGTCTTGGGCAAAGGCACGGTAGATATGTATAATCCGAAGACAATCCGTTCGACGATGGGCGCTTTGTTCCACGTGCCTGTGCTGGAAGCGGACTTGTCGTTGCTGCTGCCGCAGGCTGCAAATCGAGGGGCAGCGGTCGTCGGCACGAGCCTGCAAGCGGCGCAATCCTGTTACGATTACGACTTTCGCCGCGACGTCTGGCTCGTCTTCGGTAACGAGGGAGCGGGCATGTCGGAAGCGGTCAGCACATTCGCGCATGCGAATGTCATTATCCCAATGACCGGCCGCGCAGAGTCGCTGAATGTGGCAATGGCAGCAACGGTGCTATTGTTCGAGGCTCAGCGGCAGCGGATGGGGTAACATAATAGACCTCATCTAAAAGACTGGAAATCGCCAAGCGCGAAATCCAGTCTTTTTCTATTCCTATTCATAAACCGACTCGTAAAACCTGCCCAATTCATAAGTGCCCTCACCAGGGTAGGATTTTTCAACTATTTCTCGAATTACTTCAGCGATAAGGAGTTTTTACTCATTTATATTGGCAACAAAGAATTTTAAGGGCACGAAGGGTGGAAATCATTTGATTACGATTAAGACTGAAATTGAGATCTCCGCACCTATACAACTCTGCTTTGATCTTGCAAGGGATATTGAAGTGCATACAAAAACGGTTTGGCGTCATACAAAAGAAAAAGCAATCAGTGGAGTTACCTCAGGTCCGATTGGACAGGGGGAAACGGTTACTTTTGAAGCTATTCATTTCTTGGTAAGGCAAAGGTTAACTTCAAAGATTACCGAATATCAACAACCATTTTTATTTGTCGATGAAATGCAAAATGGGGCTTTTAAGAGTTTAAGGCATATACACGAATTCAAACAACGTAATGGAAAGACATTAATGAGAGACACATTATATTTTGAAGCCCCTTTGGGGATTATCGGTAAGGCGGTTGAAAAACTTATTCTAAAGAAATATATGAAAAACTTTTTAGAACATCGAAATTATCAATTAAAGCTAATGGCTGAAGAAAAAATGAGGAGCTCTTTGTGACCTATCATTTGTATCACTATTTTGAGAAAGACCATGGTCCGTTCAGAAACCTGTCCAAGCTCCCCATCGAAGAAGCAACTCATATATCACATCAATTAAGAAGCGAAGGCGATGTTTTTGCTAGCAGAAGATCAGAGGAATACATGCTAATTCGAAGAGAAATCGAACAATTAGCTAGGTGCCAATTCATAGCTAAAGGTGGTATGCCTAAGAACACATACCCGCATTACATGACATTGGGACCGTGTAAATGGTTAGAGTCCTGGTACAGAAAACCTGCAGTAATAACAATCCCGTCCGAAGAATTTTCAGAAGAATCAATAAGTTTTACATACGGAGATCTATTTCCGACAATGAGATATCAAGATGAAAAACCTTATCGTAAACAAATCTATTCTAGAACAGAGATACTGAATGTAATCAAGGAATATGGATTTCCTCAGGATTGGAATATCAATGGAGATAAAGGTCCGGAAAGATATATTGAAGTTCAAGTATGGGATGAGGAGGTAGTTGGAAAGTACATTTTTTAGTAACGATAGGAGTTGGTCGTGTGGCTGAAGGAGATTGCCCCCAGTTCGGAGCTGTGCCGCTGGTGCGGACATGTTCCGGAGCGGTTCGAACAATTTCAAGCGAGCTATGTGGCCTTTCGAACTACAAGCGTTTGAACTTGCCATGTTGTAGTTTCGTCTATAAAGAATCAAGGTAAGAAAACATGGCGGTGATAAGGGTTGAAATGGCTTGGGTCATTATTGGTGATTGGTTTTCTACTCTCTTTATCAGTCGGTTGCAGCCTTAAAATTAATTCTTCGAGCTTGGAACAATCGACTGAACCCGTAAACAATCAGAATTCGAAACTTGAGTTAATCGGTAAATCAGATTCATGTGAGGCTCCGCCAGAAAAGCTCAATTGGCTTGGAAAGATGTATCAAAAAACAGATGAAAATACTTCAGCAGAACCCGGCATGAAATTCGGTTTTGTAATGTGTGATAAAGGAGAGTATTTTGAAGCAACAGATGACGGACCTGGTTCACTTATTGTATACAGTAACGGGGATCCCCGCATGAATGACGACCTGATTCTTATTGGTAAATGGGGACGGGCTTTATTTTCAGCAACTAACAGTAACCAAGAATTTGCAGAGCGCTTTGATGCATCCGTTATCGACGAGAACGGAGTTATTCTCGAGAACGTTGTTACGTACCCGTATTCGGATGATTTTGACTTCAAATCGTATAAGCCAAACCATAGCGAAATTACAAATGAAGAAGCGATTGATACCCCGATCGGAAGCGGCAAGTTATATACGCTTGACGCTGACAACGGTACAGCCGCCTCTGGCTTGACCGGCACTCATGACGTCTATTACGCTGTCATTCCGATACGAGACAAAGTCATTTTCGTACTGGAGTTTTCCAATTTTGATAAAGAGGAGGCGTCCAAGAAACAATTCATCGATTTATTGAAGAGATTGCAATTAAAACAGTGAACTGGGATTTGAAAGTAATTCCCTGCTCGGAGCCCGGTGGCGTGTTCTCGTTAACTATTGCCTGGGGGAACAACCCCGGTCGTCGATGCGCTATTTGCTAAGATGAGGTATAATAGAAGCGAAATTTGAAAGGTGAGATTCGTTTTTGTTAGAAACTTTGATTACCTCGGACTCGGAATAGCTATTCACCTAATTGCGTTATATTGGAGGTACCGGGGAGGTCAGACAGATGAGATATCGCTTTGGAATGATTTTGACAATCACGATGATCGTATTTGCCATTGCGGTATCGCTGTTGTTTTCGATTACTTCTTATTTGAAATTGCGGGATCAGGCGATCCAGAACAATCGTGAGCAAGTTCGCCAGAACGAACTGATTGCGAATAACGCGCTGGAAACAATTGAAAAGGCTTACAATGCATTCGGGTCCAACATCGTTGCGGAAATGAAGAAGAGGTCCTATTACCTGCTGGACTTATACGATCAACAACCCGATTTCGGCAAATGGAATCTCGATGCGTTGGAGCATCAGCTTTCTTTCGATATTTACATTATCGATAGCAGCAATGTGATCCGTTACAGCAATCTTGAAGCCGACATTGGCCTAGATTTTCATGAATGCTGCCCAACATTCTCCGGGATATTGGATGCAAGAAGGGAATCAGGAACATTTTATTATGACGGCGTCGACGTTCAACAAAAAACCGGAGAATTAAAAAAATACAGTTATATCGCGACACGCGACCATAAGTATCTCATCGAGCTTGGTTATTCGCTTGAGCAAGGGACGATTTTTAACGAATTCAACTTCTTTGATGTCATCGCTCAATTCGTGAAGCAGTCCCCATCTATCGACGAGATCAACGTGCTGAGCGCAGATGGAACTTACTACGGCACCAGCGGAAAGCATGAGCTAAAGATATCACCGGTCGGAAGACCGTTCTTCGAACGAGCACTGAGATCAGGCCAGGCGACCGAGTACAAAGGAGAATGGGGCAACGAACCGGCTACATACCGTTACGTTCAGTATCATTCCCAGTACGATCAAGGGGCTACGAAGATCAAAGTGTTGGAGATTATCTCTAACGAGAATGGGCTCCAAGCTATTCTTGCTAAAGAGAAAAAGGCGTTTTTTAATCAACTGATCATAATGATTGTTGTCGCTATCGGCATATCTTACGTGTTATCCAAGTGGGTGGCCAGACCGCTTTATTATGCTTTTCACGACAGCTTGACCGGGCTAAAAAACAGAGCTGCCTTCGATAATTTGTTGGAGAGCGCATTAGCCAGAACGAAAGGCTTCACAGCTTTGATGATGATTGATCTCGATAATTTCAAGCTTGTAAATGATGCAATGGGTCATGACGAAGGCGATATTTTGCTGAAAAACGCAGCCCAATGCATTCTCCGGGGTGTCGATCGCAAGAAGGGCATAAAGGCGCGATGGGGCGGAGATGAATTTGTCGTGGCAATCCCGCATGTAAGCCAAGAGGAAGCGGAGCGGGTTGCTAGCCGCATTATCGAGTCGATTACGGAGCTCGTTTCACGGGAAGTCCGTCTCGCGGGCGGAAGTGTAGGCGTCAGCATCGGTATAGCACTGTATCCCGTGCACGGTGAGGACAAGGAAACATTGCTCAAGAAAGCTGATATCGCCCTATATGCCGCCAAGGAACAAGGTAAAAACCAATATCTGACTTATCGTTCGCAAGCATAAGCAAAACATACGTCAGTTGCCTAATGCCCTTCTTTTTCCTTCCTCGTCCGCATAAGCTTGAACGAAAGCAAGGACGACCCGCCTTACTGGACAGGGGAGGGAAAAGGATGCGCAGAAAATGGGGCAGGAAGTTTCCTTTCGATCTGCTGGGCGGGGGCTCATTCCCGAAGCTTCAGCCGAGGAAGTGGGGATCGGGCGCAAAATTCAATTGGAGCGCGAACGGCACACCGTATCGTCCTCCGCCGCGGAAGTGGGGCACCCGCCGTTGGTTTGCGCCGCCGACGAAAATCGGTCTCGCTCCCGCGAAAAAGTGGCAGTCGGCGCAACCCCGCAAACGGATGAAGCGACGCCATTTCTGGCTCATTATGGCGTTCCTGTTCGCCTTTATCATCGTAGAGGGTCTGTTGTTCCTCGACAGGGAACTGCGCAAGCCGCTTATGTTTCTCGCGAAAGTGCGTGTCAACCAAATGGCGACGGAAGCGATTAACGCGGCTTTGACGGACAATATTGCGCAGATGGCCGATTCGGATCGAATGATACGCTGGAAGACAAACCAATCAGGCAAAATTACCGGTTTCGAAATCGATTACAAGCAGCAGATGGCAATTACGGCGAAAGCGATCGAGACGGTTACCGGCGTGCTGAAGCGTTATGAAGATGTGCCTGAGCGCATTCCGATCGGACACGCGCTCAATAGCCCATTCATTTCGTCGATCGGACCTTCCGTATCGGTCAAGTTCCATCCAGCCAGCGCGGTTAAGGCGGACGTTCAGACGAAGCAGTCCGAAGCGGGCATTAATATGGTGCTTGTGGAAGTGGACGTCCGCATACGAACCGAGATTGCGGTCGTTATCCCGTTCGATCAGGAAGCCCAGGAGATCGAGACGTCGATTCCGCTGTCTTTTGCGCTTGTCGTCGGAGATGTTCCCGCTTATTATTACGACGGAAGCGGCAATCCCGTCGGCAACAGCGCCGCTCAGGCGCCGCCGATCGTCTTACCGGGCAACGATTCGACCAAAGAGCCGTTGTCGGCTCTTCCTCTTGAGAAGGATAAAGGACATTAAAGACGAAACCCGCCCCTTTTCCGATGAGTACGGAATCGAGGCGGGTTTTCTGCTGCCTATTCCGTTTTTTTGCTGCGCCGCATCTTGAACTCGTCCTGCTCCCATCGCTTGAGCATGGGGTATGGATCGAACGCCCATTCCACAAGACCGCGGTCCCGGTACACGCCATAGTGGAGATGGGGCGGGAATTTGCCTTGCGTCCCGGGTCGTCCGTAACCGGAACTGCCGACCCAGCCGATCGTTTGCCCTGGTTTGACGATATCGCCGACTTTCAAATTTTTCTCGTAACCCGACAAATGCGCGTAATAATGGTACAGGTTGTTGAGATCGCGAATGCCGATCCTCCATCCCCCGAAGGCATTCCAGCCTTTAATTTCGACGATGCCATAACAGGTGCTGCGGACGGTCGTGCCGTGGCCGGCGAAAATATCGGTCCCTTCGTGAATGCGGTAGCCTCCCCAGCTTCGGCCGCTTCCCCATGTACTGCGGAACGAATACGAATCGCCAACGGGCAGCGGGAAGGCGCCGCCTTTCAAGTCGAGCCGATCGAAATGGCGATACAGACGGGCGAACTGCAAAATGCGCTGTACAGCCCGCGTATTGTGATAATACTCCCACAAGCCGATGCTGAAGTCGTCATCGGAGATGCCTTGCTGCAAAGCTTGCACGGCGACTGAATAAAGCGCGTCCTCGTCTTGTTCTCGGTCGGCACGCCCATCGCCTGAACCGTCTCGCCCAATACCGGAGAAAAAGCGAATCGAAGAAGGGTTGTCGTCGTCGGGCTCGGGATTCAGATTGCCGCTCCAGACGGACTCCTGGACGAAGACACCCGTGACGGCGTCGTCTTTTTTCGGTCTTGTTTTCGGATGCGCCCGGGATATTGTACGCTCATATTGATCGATCGCCGCTACCATTTGCCAGTCGAGCCCTGTTTTCGCGGATATTTCGTCATACAGTCGTTTTCTTTTGGCAAACATCATCTCGTCGGACGGAGCATCTTGTGAACGCGATGACGCTGCGACTGAGACTGTCGCCGGTCCAGAGGCGGACGATGCTCCGATGGCAGCACCTGCCGTTCCGGATCGGCATACGGTCAACAGAACGGCGGCGAACGCGGACGCAGTACATGCGGTGCGCAGCGTGAAGCCTTTCCCTCTTCGCCAGAATAGTCGCAAAAAAACTCCCCCTCGATTCTGAATGCCGGACCTGGGATCATGGCTTGAACGTGTATGGGAGTATGGTTTACAGATCATTGGTTTTTATCCGAATCGTGCTATAATAAGGGGGACAGAAAGAGGGGATTTCCGATGAAGACGGGCGCTAAGCCTCCTAAGCCGGAGTGGCTCAAGATCAAGTTGACCACAGGTGAGCCTTATCAGGAACTTAAGCAAGTCATGCGCAGCAAGACGCTTCATACCGTATGCGAGGAAGCGCGCTGCCCGAATATATACGAGTGCTGGGCTAATCGTACGGCCACCTTTATGATTTTGGGAGACATCTGTACGCGTGCTTGCCGGTTCTGCGCCGTCAAGACGGGCTTGCCCACCGAACTGGACTTACAGGAGCCGGAACGGGTAGCCGAAGCCGCCGAACAGATGGGGCTGAAGCATTGCGTTGTCACCTCCGTCGCCAGGGACGATCTGAAAGATGGCGGTGCTTCGATCTTCTCCGAGACGATTAAGGCGATCCGCAAGCGGATGCCTTTCTGCAGCGTTGAAGTGCTCATTCCCGACTTTCTGGGGAACAGGGACTCGCTTCAGATCGTCATGGACGCGAATCCGGACATTCTGAATCATAACATCGAGACGGTCGAGCGGTTGTCCAATCGGGTTCGGGCGAAAGCTAAATACCGTAGGTCGCTTGAATTGATTCGGCAAGCGAAAGAAATGAAACCGAACATTCCGACGAAATCGAGTATTATGCTTGGTCTTGGCGAAACTTTCGAAGAAGTACTGCAGGCGATGGACGATTTGCGCGCAGTAGACTGCAATATATTGACGCTCGGCCAATATTTGCAGCCGTCGTCTTCCCACATCGACGTTGTTCGTTACGTTCATCCAGACGAGTTCAAGGCTTTAAAGGAAGAAGGATTAAAGCGGGGATTCTCCCATGTGGAATCCGCGCCGCTCGTTCGCAGTTCCTATCACGCACACGAACAAGTGAAATCGGCGGAGGCCCGCACTAACGGCCTTCTAGAGGAGAGCCTAACATGATTTTCATGGCGGGGGGCAATGCGTATTCGCTCGCGCACGAGTATAAGAGCGGATGGAATCCGGAAGCTTTTCGCGAAAGATATAGCGAAGTGTTGGAACGGTTCGACTACATTGTCGGCGACTGGGGCTATAACCAGCTTCGCTTGAGAGGCTTTTATCGGGACGGTCATCCTCGCGCGACGAAGGAGTCGGCGATTTCCAGCTTCGTTGACTACATTAACGAATATTGCAATTTTGGCTGCGCGCACTTTGTACTGCACAAGCTTGACGTCAACGCATTGCCTCCGGACGCCGAAATATCGCGGGAGGAATCGCCGGAAGCGATCGTAGCGCTGAGCGAGACAGGCGGGCAAGCCGCAGAGACGGCTGCAGCAGCAGCCGCTCCCAGCGGGCCGATTATGCGTTGGCCTCTGAAGGAGCGCGCGGGCGGACCCGTTCGCGTGCCGAACATTACGGTGTCTGCCGTCGCCCGGGCGGCAGCGGACGCCGAACGTCGACTCTCAGGCGCTAACGGCAGTCGGGATCCTTCCCAATCGGGCGGATATGCCGGTTCTCGCAGCGGCGGCTATAAGTCGGCGCAAGAAGGCAAACAAGGAAGAGGACCGTCCGGAGCCGGCGGAGACCGTCGCCCATCTCCAAGCGGCCAGGGCGGTATGCAAGGGGCGGGCCGCCAGCAGCATTACAAACATCCGCGCCAGCAGGGCGGAGCGGAAGCGCAATCGAATCGTTCCCCGGACAACAGAGGGGGCGGACAGCGTTATCCCGATCAGCGCCCTTCGCATGTGCCGGGCGGTACTCCCCGAGCGAACGGTGTCAATGGCGCAGGTATTGCAGAACGCAGTCAGCCGCAGGCGGCTATGCCTCCTCAAGCGCGCCAGGACGGGACACGCGGCGATAGCCGCTGGCAGTCGGGCAAGAACCGCCGACGCAAAAGCTTCGGACCGAAGCCGAACGCGAGACCGGAAGCCGGTCCTCGCACTGAGAACGGTGCCCCGAGACAAGGTGAATAATAAGCAACATGACGATAGAAAAGGCCATCCCGCGGGATTTTAGCGGGATGGCCTCTTTTTATTGTCGGCGCGCCTAGCCAAGTTAGGCACAACTAGCCGGTGAAAGTCCGGTCGAGGTAAGAGCCAAGTCGCCTCGTAGCTGGCGGGCAGCTGGTGGAGAGATCCT
>NZ_JBHSMI010000018.1:0-4837 GCF_042655525.1 Cohnella soli | reverse complement strand
AAGCGGAATCAGCCGGACACATCCGCACCGACTAAGCGCATTGCGCCCGGCGACTTTGTCGCCTTAAGTCGGTGGGACGTCGTGAACACATGAACGTTAGGTGAAATTAATGCAAAGCACGAATATGGAGGGTTATTCTTGGGGGCTACAATATTTTATAGCGGTCAAGCTGCATCTCGAAAGAAGAAAGAGGAATGTATTTCAAAGATTGTCAGTTATTCTGTGAGACATAATTGGAATTATGAATTTATTGATATAGATGGAAAAAAAGGTATTAATTTGCTGATTCATGAACGATGTGAACCTGTATCTATTTTATTTACTGGTGACTTTGAGTTTAATGGATTTACAAAAACAGAATATGCACCTCCATCTGTACACAAAGAAATTATTCATCTCTTTATTGATTTAAAGAAGAGCCTAAAGAAAGTCAAATTAATTGAGGATACTGGTTATTGGGATGATTTAATAAATCCAGTTACTAAGATAAAACAATTAGAGATTGATAGTATCTCTTTCAGAAACGACATAATGAAAATAATTAAAGAACAAGATAATAGATACTCTAACGATGACCAATGGTTTTGGAAAACTGATTACAAATATTCTAAGTTACATATACCTACTATTCTATCCTTTATGAGATACGAATTAAGTACTATTTCTGATAAGTATGTTTCAATTCAAAATATTTATGATGAAACAGAAACATCATTGTTATATAAAGAAGTCTTCAATAATGATTTTCCAGAAGAAGCCCTAATATTTATTACAGAGGTCTGGGCATCTAAAAAACAAAAAATTAAAGTCACAAAGGCTAAAAAGAATGCGTGCATTGAGTTTGCATGGTCAATTGCATATGCTTGTTTCGGATATAATGGTGGATTCTTTAGTCAGACACATAGGCAAGCACATGAATTAATTGATGGTATGGGGGATATAAAGCAAAGCCCAGAGAATTCATTAAAGTATCTTCTTGCTATTTATAAATATTATGAATTAGACAATTAATTTTGTGATTCAAGGAAGGCATTAACTTCACCTAACACCATGTTCACGCTTGGGCCATTCGGCCCTCGGTCCGGCAGGAGTTAGATGAGGATTCGGAGAAGTAATTGGCAGCAGCAGTGAAGCGGAATCAGCGGGACACATCCGCACCGACTAAGCGCATCGCGCCCGGCGACTTCGTCGCCTTAAGTCGGTGGGACGTCGTGAACACATGAACGTTATATGAAATTGGGCTAAAGCTAAGAGCAAGGAGGACCAATCTAAATGATCTGGAAGGATATTTATCTCGCAATTACTCCTTCAGAATCAATAATTCTTTCAATGATTAATAGTGTTTTCAAGATCAATCCTGAAGATACTATCGTTATTGGAAATATAGAAGAACAATTGAACAGCGAATACAAAGCAATTGTTGAATCGAAAAGAATAAACGGGAAATATCAATGTAAATTAACTATTTATTTAATGGACTCTGAAATTACTATAAATACAAATCTGTTGATAATGATAAGTAAAAATTTTGAAGGCATTTTGTTATTTTCAGACGACATAATAGAGCCTTTTAATCCATATTCATTTTTAGAGATACGGGATGGAATGATTAACCAGAAATACTTGAACGAAAATGAAATAAATCAACTTGAAATGATTTATGAGATAAATTGAAAGAGAAACCGAAGAAGAGCCCAACTTCATATAACACCATGTTCACGCTTCGGGCCATTCGGCCCTCGGTCCGGCAGGAGTTAGATGAGGATTCGAAGAAGTAATTGGCCGTAGCAGGGAAGCGGAATCAGCCGGACACATCCGCACCGACTAAGCGCATCGCGCCCGGCGACTTCGTCGCCTTAAGTCGGTGGGACGTCGTGAACACATCAACGTTATGCGAAATACCTGAGAGAAGAGGAAGTCAAATGAGATTTGTTAAATTATTTTATATTTCTACAATCCTATTAACTCTAATTACTTCTGGGTGCTCCTCGACGAAGGATTCATTCATTGGCAGTTGGTCGGCCCTTCAATTGTCACAAGCAGAGGGAACAAATGAAGAATTAATTCATTATAACTATTGGGAAGTTAAGGATAATGAGATTTCATTCTCAAATTTCGTTCTAACAACTGAAAATGGGGTTGAAAGTAAAAGGTTTGATGAGAACAATAAAATGAAATATGAATACAAATGGGAAACCAAGAACCAAATCGTGATTAATCAGAAAATATATAGTATTGAAATAAAGAATAAGAAATTGAAAGTTTCAAACAGCAACATGGAAATAGATTTTGAGAGAGCAGACTGAGGGACAGGTACTTCGCATAACACCATGTTCACGCTTCGGGCCATTCGGCCCTCGGTCCGGGAGGAGTTAGATGAGGAATCGGAGAAGTAATTGGCAGCAGCAGGGAAGCGGAATCAACCGGACACATCCGCACCGACTAAGCGCATCGCGCCCGGCGACTTCGTCGCCTTAAGTCGGTGGGACGTCGTGAACACATTAACGTTATGTGCAATTCCCGAATGCATTAAGATCCATTTTACGTGTCCGCGATTATTAAATGACGTATTTTCCGGGCAGCTCCAGGAAGAATCATTTTAAGAATCATTTTGGTGATAGCAATTCAATGATGTCTCATTTTAAGGGACGTATTTGTTGAATGTAGCTCGATGAAGTCTCATTTTAAGGGACGTATTTGTTGAACGTAGCTCGATGAAGTCTCATATTAAGGGATGTATTTGTTGAACGTAGCTCGATGAAGTCTCATATTAAGGGATGTATTTGTTGAACGTAGCTCGCTGAAGTCTCATATTAAGTGACGTAATTGTTGGAAGTAGCTCGATGAGGTCTCATATTAAGGAATGTATTTGTTGAAAGCAGCTCGATGAAGTCTCATTCTTAAGAGACGTATTTGTTGGAAGTAGCTCAAGGAGGTCTCATTTAAGGGATGTATTTGTTGAAGTAGTCCGAAGAAGATCATTTAAAGATTCGGGTTTATCAGAGATTCAAAGCTATGCTTCGCAATGAATTTAGAACTGGTCGTATATCGAGAGGTCGGGAACAGCACATAACACCATGTTCACGCATCGGGCCATTCGGCCCTCGGTCCGGCAGGAGTTAGATGCGGATTCGGAGAAGTAATTGGCAGTAGCAGGGAAGTGGAATCAGCCGGACACATCCGCACCGACTAAGCGCATCGCGCCCGGCGACTTCGTCGCCTTAAGTCGGTGGGACGTCGTGAACACATGAACGTTATAAGAAATCGGGGGAAAGGCGTAATTTTAAGTGCTATAATTGAGAGCAAACATTTTGAAGGAATAGGTGACAAGAGATTAAATTACTCTTTATTTGTAGTCGTAATAAATGGCGGAGTCTAACAGCAGAGAAGATTTTTGATAAATTTAATGGATATGATGTTCGATCTGCAGGTACAGAAGAAGGCGCAAGAATTAAGGTTACAGAAGGACATATTGGTTGGTCAGACATGATTTTTGTAATGGAGAAGAAACATGTAAGAAGGCTCAAAGATAAGTTTTCAAATTCATTAGAGAATAAGAAAATAGTATGTCTAGATATTCCTGATGATTATAGATTTATGGATGAAGAATTAATAGAAATATTGAAATCAAGATTATCAGAATATATTGAAGTGCCTGAATAATTTGATTGAAATCTAGTAAATAGAAGAGCATTTTGAATGCAACTCAAGAAGCCCCCGACATCTTATAACACCATGTTCACGCAACGGGCCATTCGGCCCTAGGTCCGGCAGAAGTTAGATGTGGATTCGGGGATGCAATTGGCAGAAGCAGGGAAGCGGAATCAGCCGGACACATCCAACTCCCTAACCGCATCGCGGCCGCCCTTCGGGCTTAAGGGAGTTGGACGTCGTGAACACATTTACGTTATATGCAATCCCCGCAAGAGCAAACACTAAAACATTAAAGGTGATCATTTTGAACAATCTCATCCAAGATTCAATCGTCCAGTTTGCAGAACAATTTCAATTACCGGAAAGAGTTTTTCATATTGATGATCTTCCTTGGGTTCCTTTTGATGATGGTACATGTCATTTCAAACCATTGAGATTTGATCTAAATACAGGGACATGGATTTATTTGTTTAAGATCCAAAGAAATAAGATCTTGAATAGACACAGACATACAGGTGGATCAGTTATCGGTTATAACATTCAAGGGAAATGGCGATATGAGGGCAGGGATTGGATTGCAAAGCCGGGCAGCTTTATTTTTGAACCTCCAGGTGATATTCATTCACTAATAACAGAGGATGAGGAAGTCATTACTTTGTTTATTTTGGGAGGATGTTTGCAATATTTTGATGAAGATAATCAGATTGTTGGACAAGATGATATCTATACTGTTTTGAAGAAATATAAGGATTATTGTAATGAACATGAAATCGAATTTATTGAAGAACTGGTATATTGAATAATAATAATTAAAGAGAGAACGCTTCGAAGGCGGGGACAGCATATAACACCATGTTCACGCTTCGGGCCATTCGGCCCTCGGTCCGGCAGGAGTTAGATGTGAACTCAGAGAAGTAATTGGCAGTAGCAGAGGAGCATTTTCAGCCGGACACATCCGCACCGACTAAGCGCATCGCCGCAGGGATTAAGAACAAGAGTAAGCAAAAGGTGCCTGAAAGTAAAGAAATAGTTAGTTGTTGAGGGTTGAACCAGGATGCAGAGATTGTCGGTGTCTAGAGGACTTGCGAGATTGGCAATGAAGCAGGAACAAGTAGAAGATTCAGAGAAGTATTCGGGAAGAGATGGCAAGAGTTGTTGCGGCGTTCTTTGATTCAGCGAGTAA
>NZ_JBHSMI010000017.1:0-24929 GCF_042655525.1 Cohnella soli | reverse complement strand
GCGCTGGGATTTGTTCTTTGGTCGGAACGTTCCCCAGTATACAGAAGGTGCTTTTTTCATTCAAACCTCGAATTCATTCATTACAGGAATGGCTCCTTTATTCAAAATGCCACGCCGCCGAACAACACCTTACCACATCAAATATTCGCTGCTTCGGAAGGATAGACGGATAAAATCCCTTCTATGAGCAACTCTCCATCTTCTTGCGTAAAATGGGGTGATATCGGGATGAATACTGTTCGAGGACAAAGGTCAATAGCACGAGGACAGCTCATCTCTGGATTTTCGATCGGGTTGCGAAACGGATAATTATAGGGAAAATTGTCCTTCTCCGCGGAACGCCGCAATCGGAATATATCCCTACGGAATAGCGGCATGCCCTCGTACAGGAGGTACGAGGAGATATTCTCTGCTTGCAGTCCCGCAATGAATTCCTGCGCGATTTCGGGTGTTGGAGTTATAAGCGCAATGTAACAGCCTATGGTACCCTCCTGATCGAATAGCTTGCGCAGTTGCAGCTTCGGAGCTCGTTCCTTTAGTTCGTGGTAGATCAAATCATGAACGCTTCGCATCCTTCGAATGATCTCTGGCAATTTCGCCAATTGCTCCCCCATTACTGCGCCTGTAAATTCACTCATGCGAAAATTCAGTCCCGCGAAGGCATCGGCTTCATCGACCGAGTGCAAACCATATCTCTCTTGTTCTCGAAATATTCCCTGATCGTGAAACCTTACAGCCCGAATAAACAAATTCGGATCGTTCGTAACGACCGCTCCGCCTTCGCCGGCTGTAATGAGTTTATTCATTTGAAAGCTGAACACGCCAATATCGCCGAGTGTTCCCAGTTTACGGCCGGAATAGGAAGCACCGCACGATTGCGCTACATCTTCAATGACACGAACGCCGTATTTTCTGGCGACGGCAAGCAGCGCATCCATATCGCACGGGTAACCAAGCAACGGAACGATAATGACGGCCTTGATTTCATCGTCGGCTGAAAGTTTTTTATCAAGATCGATCGGATCCATGCCGATACTCTCGTCAATATCGATAAATACAGGCACGGCGCCCGCCGACACAACCGCGCCGGCCGTTGCCAGAAAGGTGAATGCTGGAACCGCAACCTTGTCGCCATATCCAAGCTTTAACGCTTTCAACGCAACGAACAGCGCAGCTGTGCAAGATGTAACACCCAGTGCATACCGGACATCCAGATATTTGGCCAATTCATTCTCGAAACTTTGCACTTTATGCTGCATATTCAGTCCGTAGTAGCGAAAAGGCGAGCGGGACAATGCCACATCAGACACAGCGGCGGCTTCTTCAGTTCCCATAACCAGAGCGCCCGGATATTGACCTTCAACCGGATGCTCGAAGAGCGGCTTGCCACCTAACTTTGCCAATGTTCTCCCCATGGTCGTTCCTTCCTTCTCCATCTTATTAACGTACCCAATCAACGAAGATGCTGAACAATGCGTTCAATGATAGATTGGTATTCCTCATTTGTCAGAAATTTTTCATTGCCTTCGCCCGCTGTCAGTTCGAATGGCCATCCCCAGTTCTTTGAATGCTTATGTTTCGGAACGACGTGAAAATGGAGATGGGAATCGATGTCCCCGTACACGGCGTAATTCATTTTATCCGCGGCAAATTCCTGTTTTAACGCTGCAGCCACACGGGCAACGTCCCTCATATATTTGCCGCGCAGTTCTTCTTCCAATTGAAATAGCTCCGTTTTGTGATCATTCAACACAACCGTGCAGCGCCCCAAATATTCTTGTTCATTGTTGAGATATACGGTCGATACTTCGAGTTTGCATATTTCTTTCATATATCCTTTATATTCATCTGTGCAATAGAAACACGTTTGCGTATCGCTCATTTTTTATTCCCCCACACCACATTCTATCGAGATATCGAAAAAATCTTAATCAAGCGTCACGCCAAACTCGTCAAAATAGGCGATGCCGCCCGAAACATTCGGGTCATTGTGTTCCAAATAAATCCTCACCTCAGCGGTGGCGTCGGCAGGCGCTGTAAAGCTGAAAGTATATTGCCCCCACGAGGTGCTGTCGATGACCGGACTTGTTCCGAGACTTACAGCTTCCGTTACATTGGATACGCTCACCTTAGCTTTCGCTGTCGATCCGTTTGTCTTTGCATAGAACTTTACAGTGTAATTCGCCGAAGGTTTGAATCCTTGTAACGTATATTGAAGCTTCTGACTTCCGGCGCTGACGTCGGTGATCAGCTTCAAACTATTCGTTCCTTTGTACTTCTCGGCAGTGTCAATCAACGCCTTTGCAGGGAGAGTTCCTGTCGCACGTTCCCAATATTTCGGCAACGTAACGTCATACTTGTTTTTTTCTTCGAACCCGCCGTTCGGCGCGAAGGAATTCCATAATGAAGCATAGATACTGACATTATCAAAATAGGAATAATAGTTTGCCGGACTATACAAATTATGATAGAGATCGACTTTCAAAGTGTCCGTTGTATTATTCGGCGTTGTAAAGACTAGAGACCCAGTCTCCCATGCCGTATCGTCTATAAACACGCTGCCGATCGCATTTGATGTGGTGTAGTTAAAAACATCCGCACGCCCCAACACGCTGCTTGTTCCGACTTTCCCCGTAACCTTCAACTCATAGGAACTATTCGGTAAATAACCTGTTATCTGCTGCTGCACGATATTCCAACTGCTTCCGTTTGTTTTATTGGCCAACCCCGCATGGCCTCGGTACGCGTTAGACGTATCGCGATACGCCGTACTGGAAGTCGTATTGGATAAATACCTTTGCCAGTAAGCCGGTAGCGTAGGATCGTCCTTGTCCGCCCATTCGAAATTGCCGTTTACGAGCGTCTCGGGATTACAAATCGCCAAATTCGCCATGTACGTTAGGGTCCACGCGAAACTTTCTAACCAGTTTTCGTCCACAACCGTCTGGAGAACGCCATTCGCGATGCTCCATATTTGCGGATCGAATTCCGCCAGCTTCAACCAAGCCCAAAGATCGGTATTATAGGCCAACAGCCATTCCGTACGCTCACCGTTGTAGATTACATTTGGACCTATAACCGGGTGGATCGAAGAACCGTTCCACATCGCATTGACGAAGGTAGATGCAAACTTCTTCATGTCCGCTTCATTGAATACAACTCCGTAATGGTAGGCTGTAATGGCAGCGGACACATCGAGATTGGCATGCGACGAATCCTCTTCATAACCTACATAAGTCATTCCGTTATCCCAGGGGCCTGCCGAATCCCAGTAATTCCATTTATACGCGGTGGATGCCGCCTGGTTAACCTGGAGATGATCCTTAAAATTATTCAAGAGCGCGGTTGCGCGTACCGCATAATCGCTATTGGCCGTAATGTCTCCTAGCAGCAAATAGCATTCTGAAGCGACAAGGTATTGATTGTGCGGCAGTGTTCTTCCCGGAAAATAAGCGGCGCGGTTGCCTGCCGGAAAGATGTATACCCCCCTGTTGTTGCCCAAATCCTTGTAATAGGCATCCCATTTGGGAAGAATCTTCTCTTCAATGAATGCCAGATATTCATCAGCCTTCGACTCATATGCCGTTGAGAGTTCGCTATTTTCATACACCGTCTTAATAAATTTCAACGCGGGCTTGGCGAGCATTGTCTCGTGTACGAGCCAGGTCGATTGTTCGCCGACTGAGACCCGATCAAAGAACGCATATTGTGAGCTATTGTTGGCATATTGCTGCATCAGTCGAATTTCAACGACATGACTGGTCGTGCCGGGCGTAGTAAAATTCAGCTGCTGCCCAGACCATTCCGTATTTTCGAACGTCATGGATGCCAGCTCGGAAGCGGCCGTCACATCATATACGACAACTTTTCCTCCATTTGCAGATGAACTTGTTTTCCCGGAAAAATAAACGGAATACGGCTTGTTTGCTTCATACCCCCTCAAGCGCTGCACCACATATCCATCCGTTGAGCCATCGTTGCCGATCACCAAACCGTATCCCGACGCAGAATTACCTGCTTCATTGGAAGTATAGGCAGTGTCGACCGTTTTGTTCACCCTTGTCCAACCTGCAAAGCTTCTTTTAACGGCCGGTACGACCTGAACATCGTCGAAATAAGAGATAAGACTGCCGTCGACGGCGGTTGTTCCTTGAAGAAGCCGAAGATACACGGTATCCGTTATCGAAGAAGGCGCGGTAAACGTGAAAGAGTTCGCCGCCCATGTTGCGTCGCTGAATGTCGTGCTTCCTAATGTTGATGAAGTAGTGGAATTGTAGATGTCAACCTTTCCCTGTGCGGAGGGATTGTTGTTTCGGCCAAGGAAAGTAACGTTATAACGCATACCCGGAATTAAATAAAGCTTCTTGCGCATCATCGGCACTTGCATATGGTTCGACTCGATCACGACGCCGTTGAATGGTGAGTAATATTCGTTCAGCTTATCCGACACATATGCATTGCTTGAAGTCGATTGATAACGCTCCCACCCTGCAGGCAATGTCCCATCGCCGCTGTCGACGGAGAAGAATGCCGAATTCTCGTTAACATTCTCGACATACGGCTCAATTTCTAAATGATCGAAATACGCAATCCAAGAAGGGTTCGTATAATTGCTTTGACGAAGGTAAACATACACTTCTTTTCCGGTCGTGCTCGGCGCTGTAAACGTATAAGCGTGCTTCTGCCAAGCGGTGTTGTTGAACGTTTGATCAAGCACATACTGGGAATCTGTAGCATTGTAAACCAGTAAGCGGCCGTATGCCGCGGAGGAGTTGGTTTTGCCGCTGAAGGTCAGCGTATAAGTAGCCCCCGGCGTATAAGGCAAGCGTTGATAAACTTCCTTCCAGGACGTGCCGTCCGATTTCACGACAAGACCGGCGCTTCCGGAATCGTGCTCGCCGGAAGCAGTCGATAAGTAGGTATAAGCGCTTGTTCCAAGCCGTGACCATTTGCTCGGCAATGTGCCGTCTCCGGAATCGGGCGTTTCGAAATCTCCATTCTGCATAGCGTTTATTACCGAACCCACCGGCTTGATGGAGAAATCGTCGAAATAAGCAGCCCAACCGTTCTGATCGAGCTTTGCAAGCTTGATCTTGACAACTAGTGTTTGACCTGCCGTTGTTGGCGCCGTAAATGTGAAACCGGACTGCACCCAATCGTCCTTGATGAGACTGTCTGAACCGTAGTTGGCTGTTTCGGCAATTACCGTTGAGGTCGTTTCATTATAAATCTGGACACGCGCGGTCGTCGTCATGCTATCCGTCTTGGCCATAAATGAAAGCGCATATTTCCGTCCGGGTGAATAAGAGAACGATTGTTTGAGGGTGGCGGCATTGCCGCTATTATATTTGATGGCGAGACCTGCGCTACCGGAGTAATATTCACCTGCGGTTGTCGTTCGGAAAGCCGTTGTGTTGCTTCCCGCTTCCCTTGTCCAGCTCCCCGGCACTCCGTCTGTTCCTGCCGTCTCGAATCCGCCATTCCCAAGCCCTTCTGCCGCTGCGGCATCCGGACTATCCAGCTCGAAGTTGTTATTCCACATATGCTGATAGGAATAAACCGGCGTATACCAACCATATGAACCATCCGCTTCAGGGTCGATTGCATTCGCCTTCACCTTGTCGAAATGCTCGACGAACTTGTCTAACCAATAAGTGTCCCGGTAACGATTATAAATGTCGATATACGAGTCCAGATAGGGGCTCTCCGCCCAACCCAGCGTAGACGCATCCTCGCTATCTGAAAATCCAAGTCCGTTATTGGTCAGCGAAACGTAGTGTTTATAACGATCGAAAGCACGATCTTGCGCGAGAACATTCATCGGAAATGAAACCAATAACACCACTGCGAAAACCACCAACAGCATTTTTTTGGCCGACATGGTCATTCTCCTTTCGAGTGAATTTCACAACTCAAATACAAGTCGCTTCCGTACGGCCCTTCTGAATATCCAAAATTAGCTCAGTATACAGGCAGCCAAATCGTTCGATCGTGCGACATCCCTTCATAAGATTCATGCGACTAGACGTCGAATCCCCCCATGCTTGCCATTGCCCCTCCTTGCTGACAAGCAAGGTTAAGCCGCTTAGGGCAGTATCCGATACAATTACCAATTTCGGCTTTTGATCGGCATCAAGTTCCTGTTGAATGGTGACTTGCTTTCGAACCGAACGCCATTGCCATATCTGCTCCGCTGTCCACCACGCTAAGCCGCGAGTGGCGCCGTAACGCACCAAATCCACCAAGAGAGACCCGACTTGATCGTTATTTTGTATCAACATCGCCGGATGGAACAGAAAATGAGCTACCCCATTCACATCGGTTGCCCGATCAAGCAAAGCGAAGGCTTCCTGTTTCGTACAGCGAAGAGGCAGAGGCGGGTCCCAAGCGAGCGTTGGCAGTGAAAGCACGTCCAGCGGACGGTTGCGCTCATGGACCGATCCAATGGGAGTAAATGGGTGGCAGGTGCCCGCGAGAAACCCTTTGTTCCCTTGCCTCGTCCCTCCCCGGCTCTGCTCCACCTTCACGCCTGCACGTTCACACCAGTGGTAGAACGCCGCATCGCCTTCCCAACGCAAATAATGATTTTTATTCGTAACAATCGTCAGGTTGGGGAACTGCTCCTGCAAAAGCGATAGTTGATAGCGAAAATCGCTCTCGGACCATCGACTCTCTGGAATCTCCGCTTCCATCGAATTGAAATGGAGGGCGACCTCGTGTTCTTCGGATTCGATCATGCTATTGATTTCACGATCGTAGCCCGGCATGATAATGCACCAAGTCGAGCGGATGTCCGCTTCCTTCAATCTTGCCAACAGAGCTTGAGCATGTTCGGCGGAATTGCCGTCCGTATCGTGCGAAATATGTCCGATCGCGGGGATGCCGTTCGGCCAGTACCAAATCTGAGCCAACGGTGCGTCAACGCTCTCATGCAACTGATAGAGAAGTCTCATCAACAAGATTCTCCATTCGTCCACGATGGGGTGAAGGAAGAACGGTACGCCTCCGGATTCAACCGGTTCGCGGTCGCGCTGCCAATCGAGGACGGCGGCGTCGTCCGTCTTCAGAATGCCGTCGTTGATGGCACCCGATCCATCAGCCGCTGGATTGCCGTCACGTACAACCGAAACGCCTTGCTGAATCATACAAAAGGTCTTCATCACATCAACCGTTAATAAAGCCGCCGTTCCCGGTCCGATCGAACGAATGGATACGGCGGGCTCGGAACACGCCGTTCCATTCAGTTGCAGGATCGAACCCAGCATCCTTACTTCTTTTAGTGCAGACTCCACACACACTGCATCGAAGAAATGGAAGGAACTTCGTAAGCCTTCCGACAGCCCCTCGTTCGCCCAATCGATCCAGCCTTCCCTGACTCTTCCCGTACAGGTTACGCCCAGAACCTCGTCCAGGCCAAATACATCGCCTATGACCAACAGCGCATTGCCTTGTTCACAATAAGACAAGCAGGCGGAGGACCAACGGGGATCCGTCGATCTTCCGGCTACGATTGTAACTCCGCCTGGTTGGTTCTGCAGCCATTCCTCATGATTCAGGACTCGGTAAGAAAGGCCAAGGTCGTTCAGCATCGTCAACAGGTACGGTGTGTAGCTATCTCTGCCTTCGTTCCGCATCTGTTCGATTTCCGCTGTGTTCCATACGATCGTAAGCATGGCATTCCCTTCTTTCTCCGGCCTAGCCGATCTCGTTCTCGCCAAGCGCCCTATCGAACAGTTGCACCTCGCGAATGCGTCCGGAGAAATGGCATTGCGGACCTTTACCCAAGACGAACGGGAGCGAACGGACAGACAATTCGGCAGCACGGCCGGATTCATCAACTGCTTGCGGCGGAATCGTAACAGTGGAAACAAGATCGCCGTCGACATACAGACGGAGCCGTTCTTGATCGTAGGTCGCCGTCGCCCGGTGCCAGCCTGGAGACAAGCTTGTATCGCTGGTCGCCAGCGGATCGTGCGTCAAGCTCCACACCTTACCGCCCGGCAGTGTACCCGCAAATAACTGACCATTGAATACAGCCATCGTCCAAACGCGGCGATACAGAATATGAGGATCCGGTTGTTCCAGAACGCCTATTAATTCCCATTGATGTTCCCCGGTGTAGCGGTACACGTGGCCGCCCGGCAGCGTCCCGCCGTACAGTTTGCCGTTAAACACGGCGATGCCCATGACTTCCTTCTCGGAACCCATCAAGCCGTAATCGCTCCAGAATTCTCCATCTTCATAGCGGAACATTCTCGCTTCGGGCCAAATGCCTGTCAACAACTCGTTGTGGAAGACGGAAAAGCAATACACTTGATCGCAATTCGTCACTGTACCGCTGTCTTCCCATGGCTCGCGCAACGTTCTTCGGGATACGCCTTGCTTTTGGTTGCAACCGACGTAGAGGTTTCCTTGATACGGCGATAACGTCATCGTCCGCGTCTTTCCCTCAGGTCCCGGCGCTCCCAACGATTCGCAGGATCCGTCTTCCCCGAAAGCGAAGATGCCGTGAGGGTAGAAGGACATGGCAATCAGTTTACCGTCATATACGGTCAACGCGCCCACACTGTCATTGCCCTCCACCGGAAGTCGTCCGAACAGCGTCCATGTCCGGCCGCCTTCGTACCGGTATATATTGCCGCCCGCTTCCTGATTCGGAGACTCGGGCAAGGCCGATCCGGCAGCGCGATACCTCATCGTGCCCACGTACAGCTTTCCGTTGTATTCCGCCATCGACCATACGGAGTTGCTATTATCGGGATTGCCGCAATCGATCCAGCGGCCATCCTTGTCAAGCCGGTACACATGACCGCGATTGTCTTGGGCATCGTCGAAAATACCGGCATACAAGCTATCGTTATACACGCACATCGAGCAGATATACCTGCCGTTGCCCGGGCTGCCCCAATCCTTCCATTGAATCGGAGATTTCCCCGTGCTCCATCCGAATTGCAGATTGCGCCAGTTCGATTGGCTGGAGGTCACGCCTGCCTGGCTTAGCACAGATAAGTGCCACCCTTCCATCGTTGCTTCCGAATAGCGGCTTGCCAGCCCGCCGGGGAAATAGCCGTGCCCATCATTCACTTCAAACTCCAGAGACAAGGTGAAGGGCCGACTTCCGTCAGTTTCAGAAATGTCAGGCAATTCAATATAGGACGACACTCCGTCAAATACAGCACTGTCATCGAATCCCACACCGTGAGCTATTCCATGTTGATCCCTTCCGCTGCGGTCCTCGCTATCCGTACGCAGCGGCCAATATCCGATCCGCCCAGTCCGTTGCTCTTGACTCATTTCCATCCCCCTTTTTCAACCGAACCATTCTGCAGTAAAGGAACGGCCTCCCAATCCTCGTCCAATCCTAATCCGCGCAAATCGGCAATCGCGTTGTTACGTTCCGCCTCATACATTCTCCAGATCACCCGCAGCCCCTGAAGGCTGCCCGGTCCGTCCGTCAATGGGCGCGCTCCAGTGCGGATACAGTTCAGAAAGTGGCGAATTTCGTGCTGCGTCAGCTTGCTGTCGTCATCCGAAGACATCAGCACTTCCGTACGCTGCGCCGGTTCCCGGCTGTCCTGCAGTGAACGATGGATGTTCATCCCATCATGCACATACAGCTTCTGATCCTCAAAATTGTATTCCAGCATTCCGTCGGTGCAATGTACGTGGATACTGTAGCCCAAGCGAGTTCCTCTGGCCCCCCAAGTGCCAAAGTGATATCCCATTGCACCGTTCTCGAATTCCATGACCATATTGCTGGTCCCTTCGCGTTCCATCCAAGGCGTGCCGCGGTTGGTGCCCATATGCATCCCTTTTACCGGTCGCCCCATAAACCAGAGCATCAAATCTACATAGTGGCAACCATGACTGAAAAATTGACCCCCGCCTAATCGTTCTGCGGAGCGAACCCAATGCTCCGAGTCGAAATACGAATATTGTTCTGTCCATATCGACAATTGAAACACATCGCCGTACGCCCGGGCATCCAATAGTTCCTTCAATTTCATAACAATCGGCCAGAATCGAACCGGATAAGCGGTCATCAGCACTTTCCCCGTCTGCTCCGCCGTACGAATCAGATCGATACATTCCGTTTCGCTGTTGCACATTGGTTTTTCCATCAATACATGTTTGCCCGCCTGCAGGAACGCCTTGCCGACCTCGTAATGCAGGTCGTGAGGCAATACAATAAGAACGGCATCCACCGCATCATAGATTTCCTTGTAATCCGTTACCGCGAGCGACGCACCCGTAATCGCAGCCATCTCTTGCGCCCGTTCCAATACGGTATCCACCGTTGCAGTGACAGAAATCTCATTACTGAGCTCCGAATACCCGCGTGCATGCTCTTGTGTCATATGGCCGCAGCCGACAATACCCAATCGAATGGTTTCCATGTTCTCTCTCCTAACCGTCTACTAACCTTTCACGCTTCCGATTGTTACGCCTTGGATGAAGTACTTCTGCGCAGCGATAAATACGATCAGGATTGGCAGTGCAGCGCTGACCGAACCGGCCATTACGCCGGCATATTGGATAAAAAATTTGTCTTCCGACATGACCTTCAACGCCAACGGCAACGTATATAGCTCCGGTGACCGTAAATAGATAAGCGGACCCTCGTAATTGTTCCAGTAACCAATGAAGTTAAAGATGATCAAGGTGGCGATGACCGGCTTGGCGAGCGGCAGCATAATGCTGGTGAAGATTCGGAAATGCCCCGCTCCGTCGATCTCCGCCGCTTCATTCAATTCCATAGGGATCGTGGAAAAATATTGCTTGAACAGAAACGTGCCGAATGGCGAACCGAGACAAGCACCCAACCAGATCGCAGCATGCGTGTTCACCAATCCGAGCTCTTTATAAATCATGAAGTTGGGCAGCATGACAACCTGATAAGGGATCATCATGGTCGCCAGCAGCATAAGAAAAATGACATTCCTACCCGGAAAGCTCATCCTTCCATAGGCGTAGCCCGCGAAAGAGCATGTAATCAGCGCGCCAGTCATGGCTATGAAAGTGACCTTGATGCTGTTCCAATAATACACCCACATAGAGAAACCGAGCACCGGCTTGATCCATACCGTCTTGTATCCATCCCAATTCACGGGATTAGGAATCCATGCAAACGGAAAATCGAAAATTTCCCGTTCTGCAGTAATTGAAGCGACCATCATCCAAAGGAACGGATACACCATGCCGATACAGAAAGCAAGCAGGAGCAGAGTACGTACAATTTTCCAGATCAGGTTTCTTCTTGACACGTTAGCCTCCTTCCCGTCATCCGCCTCAATAGTGGACCCATTTTTTCTGCAAATACCATTGCAGCATAGTAAACAGAAATACAGTAACAAACAGCACCCAAGCCATCGCTGACGCATAGCCCATCTGGCCAAATTCGAATGCCGCTTTATAGATGTAATATCCGATGACCGTGCTGGAACTTCCCGGTCCGCCTCCGGTCAGGATTTGGATATGCGCCCAGGCTTGAAACACACCGATTACGGAGGTGATGACGATAAAGAACGTAGTAGGCGAAATGAGCGGAAACGTGATGTGCCAAAACTTGGCGAACGGTTTGACCCCGTCGATCTCCGCCGATTCGTAAACTTCTTTGGAGATACCTACCAACCCGGACAGAAACAAAATAACGTTCAATCCGAGTCCCGTCCAGGTCGTCATCAGAATCATGGCCGGTTTTACCCAATCGCTGCTGCCTAGCCATCCGGGCGGGTTGTCGATCCCGATCGAACGCAGCAAATTATTGATAATGCCGTCACCCGGGTTCAGCAGCATTCCCCATAAAATCGCAATAATGACCGCATTGGTTACATAAGGCAGGAAAAGCGCGGTACGAATCGTTTTGCTGAAAAATACGCTCTCATTGATCACAACGGCAATCACTAGCGCCAATAAAATTTGCAAAGGTACAAAGGCGGCGAAATACAATATATTGAGCATGGAATCGATAAACCATCGATCGTCCAACATCTTCACGAAATTTTCGAGACCGTTGAAACTCATGTTTTCAAGTCCTGTCGTTATATCCCAGTCGGTAAAACTGACGACCAACGAAAAACCGATCGAGAAAATCGTAAAAACCATGAAACCGATCAGATTGGGCAATATGAACAAGTATCCTTCGACGGCTTGCTTAAGTTTTCTTTTCGTATAATAAGGCCCGCTCCTCATCCCACCACCGCCATTTTTGGGAGACGAAGCCGCCAATCGCCTGCGAATGGCGGCTTCATATGACTCCGATTAAACTTATTTCGTTTCATCTTCGTAAATCTTAAAGGTTGCGATTTTCGCATTTTCAATCGTTTCGTCCAACGAAACCTCATTGGCAAACAAAAGAGATAGATGCTTCTCCAACTCAGCTTTCATCTTGGACGCGTAAGAATATTTCACGGAATTTTTGTAGTAGATCGGAGTAATCTCCGGATCCATCATACGATTGTACAAGTCGTTGCGCTCTTTCCCTTGCGTCAGCACACCGTCTTTATTGTTGTAATAGCGCCAGTTTTCTAACAGCATTTCTTTATTCAGCAGCTTGGAAGCCGGCATCCGGTGAGCAACCTTCGATGCAATCTCAATGGATTTCGTTGCGTGCCATTTGATGAAGGCGTATGCTTCTTCCGGATTTTTCGTTGATTTGGACAACGAATCGCCGACGACGGTCTCAAAAGCTAGCTTCTTCGGCGAGCTTGCATCCCATCTCGGCATAGGCGCCAATGTGTGGATGCCTGCATCGTCCTCTTCCTTCGTCAATTGGCCGTATTCTACGGCCAGGTCCTGGAAGATCGCGCCGTTACGGCCACCGATGCCCATCGCGTTGGTCCCTTTGTAAAAATCATTTTGCCACTGTAGGTTTTTCGCGATCAATTCAGCAGGACTTGCCATCGACTTATCGACATAAACCGCATTGTAAAGCAGCTCTACCGCTTTTTTGAAATTTGTCCAGTCCGGATTAAACGAACCGTCTTCTTTCAAAATTTCCCATCCGCTGTACAGCGCAATGTTCTGGGCGGTAGTTGCCAGATTGTTGGTTCCGAATTTCCATTCCTGAACGCCGTAGCGAACGATATTTCCTTTACTGTCGTACTTAGTCAGCTTCTTCGCGGTTTGGAAGAACTGTTCCCACGTCCAGTCTCCGGAGGACGGATCGGGCAAGCCTGCTTCTTCAAACTGCTTTTTGTTGTACCAGACGCCGTCCGGAGCTACCGCACGCGGAATACCGTATTGCTTACCGCCCACGACAAACTGATCCTTGTAATCGCCGAACTCCGCTTTCAGATCCCAGCCATCCCGTTGCACCAAATCGTCCAGCGGCATGTAGAGGCTGTCCGGGCTGGCCCGTTCCAGAGTGTCGGTCCCCGTATAAATGACATCCATTTGTTCGCCTGCGATCGACGCCATCTTAACGCTGGTTGCGAAGTCACCGCTGGAGACGAGTACGAGCTCGACTTCGATGTTCGGATGCAGCTTCTGCCATTCCGGATAAGCCTCGTCGAATTCGACTTGATCGTAGCCCGAGGAAGTGTAGTACCTCAGCTTTACTTTTTTGTTCGGGTCAAGCACGATCCCCTTCTGAGCCTCTGAAGAATTTTCCGTTGTCGCGGCGGATTCCGTCGCTGGTGCTTTTGAAGATTCCGTTGTCCCTGCATTTTCTCCGGTCGCGGCGTCTTTACCGCTGCATCCGGCAATGACAAGCATACAGACTAGAGAAAAAATTACTGCCGAATTGAAGACTTTCCATTTTTTCATGCTCTGCATCCCTCCCCTGTAAATTGAACTTGCTTGTAGGCTACCTCTTTATTTTAGATACAAGCATGAGAGATAAAAATGAGCATCGTTCAATAAAAGGTGTAGTAAATTAACCGTTTTCATTGGTACTTGCTCCTTCCGCTGGCATGATAATCGTTACGCGAGTGCCTTCATTAGCCACACTATCTATCTCGAAACGAAATCGTTTACCGTAAAGGAGCTGAAGCCTTTGATGAATATTTTGCAGACCGTACCCGCCTTTACCGTATTCCGTTCCCGCTGTTTCATGTTGGGTGACATGCTCCTTCAGCTTGTCCAGCCGGTCCGCGCCTATGCCGACACCGTCGTCCGACACCGTGATTCGTAATTCATTCCGTTCCGCTTGTGCGGCGATTTGGATTTTTCCTTTCCCGCTCTTCAGTTTAATCCCGTGATACAACGCATTCTCCACAATAGGCTGCAGTGTAATCTTAGGTACGATACACTGCAATGCGTCTTCCGCAATATCGCATTCAAAAATGATCTTATCCTTATAGCGGTGGTTCATAATTTTGATATACCGATGCACATGCTCGAGTTCCTCGGCAAGCGTAATTGTCCTTCTGCCTTGGCTCAGACTTAGGCGGAAGTATTCCGATAATGTCGTGACCAGATCGGACACCTCATTATCGCCTCCCATCAGAAACGCAGACTTCCAACGAATCACTTCAAGGGTGTTGTACAAAAAATGAGGGTTAATTTGAGATTGCAAGGTAATCAGTTCCGCTTCTTTCTGCATTAATTCCGCTTCGTTTTTCTTGAGCTGAATCTCGTATACTTCTAGAATCAATGTATTGATTCTAGAAATCATTAAGTAAAAATTACTTCGCAACTGTTCAATTTCATCCCCGCCGTGTTTTGAAACCGGATAATCAACCCATGCGCTTGAAAATTCGACCACGCGGCGGGTCAAATCGTTGATCGGCCTGCTGATGCGTCCCGTATATCGGATGACGAATATGACGATCGACAGTACGCTCCCGATCAATACAAACATATCGTACAGCACAATTTTTTCCATGCTTTCAGAGACATAAGCCAAGGATGCAACATTAACCATTTTCCAATGCGTATTTCCGATGTCTGCATAACTGACCACCTGATTACCCTTCGACCCGCCGATGGCCCTCCCCTTATATGACTCAGGATTTATCCATCTTGCAAGTTCAGGCTCAGTCTCAGATCCGATTTTGTTTTTATTGGCGTGTGACATCACACGATTGTTCTGGTTAATAATGAACGTTTCGTTCCAATCTGTTCGTGTGCCCATATAGTTCTTTTCTAAATCTTTCTCCTTGAAGGTAATAAACACGTAGCCGATTACATCGTTTCCCTGAAAGTCGGCGATCCGTCTGCCGAACGTAATCAGATCATCTTTATAGTAATCCCGATACGTATCAAGCCAGGGGGTCTGCTCGATCGACTCCGGTGTTGAATCCGGATACATAAACCCTTGCCCTCTGCTTTTGGACGTATATAATCTCTTCATATTCCGGTCAAACAAATCGATATAGACAACATCCGTTTTTTGGTTCATTGCGTTTTCTACGGTTCGTTCAATAACCGAATAAGACTCAGGAGTCAGGCTTGTGCCCTTTTGATTGGCTATCGCTTTGATAAATTGAGCGTCGTAGTAAAAATAGTAGACCGTTTTTTCCAGATTAGCCGTGTAGGATTTGATTCTCTTTATTGTTTGTTCGGCGTTGATCGTACTGACTTCAACAAATTTCTGTTTCATGAGCGATTGAGTGAAGCTATGTGAAATAAACATAAGCAGCACGACCGGCATCACAATGCATGTCATCAAAACAATAGTCAGTTTTGTTTTAAAATGAATCCGAGCTAGAAATCCGCGATGGGGGGCAATCTGAGGATGTACTACTATTCGACCTGCTGTGGAGGGTTGGATGGAATCGAAGGTTTCATTCAACTTGATCAATGGAGCAATTAATCGATTGGAGAAAAATAAGATCAAGCCGACAAATAACAACAAACTGAACAGCGTAAGGAGTACATATCCTTTGTTGTCAGTCAGTAAAATGAGAAATACATCTTTATAAGGTGTGGCAATATAAAGCTTCCATCCCGTGTATCCCGATTCGAAGGAGGACATGACGTAGGATTGGTTATGAATGGAGTTCATTTCATGAATGCCGGAAGGTACTATAAGCTGTTCAGGCAATTGCGTCCCGATTCGTGCAGGATCGTTGGCGGAAATAATGCGATTGCGATGATCTGTAAGCATCATGATTTTGGTGTTCGCATCCGGATAAAAATTGGCAAATGAGCGTTCTTTTAACAGTACCAGCACAAATCCGTTATAGGCCCCGTCTTCATTGTAGATCGCACGGCTGATGCCTATTAATTTACGGCTTACCGATTGGGTTTCCATCACGGTATAAGTCCATTGAAAGCTGCCGTCGCTATGTTCAAGCAATTCGCGGAACATGGTTTCGTCCCAGAGAGCATTCTCTCCGAAAAGCTCATTGGAATACACCTGCCCGTTGTTTCCAACGAGATACGCTTGGTCAACATCGTCAGTGACATTAATAAAGCGCGTAAAAATTCGGGACAGTTCTATTTTATTTTGCACGATGTTAGCCATGTTGTCAGAAGACTCAAGGTAATGGTTAAAATCGACGCCTTCAAAGGCGTTAATTGTCTCCCGTTCAATGCCTTGCAATACAAAGTCAATGTTCTCAACCGTTTGTTCAACTATGCTTGCATTCGTCTCTACAATACTGTTATAGATCGTAGAAGAAGCAATCCGATACGAGATCAATCCAATGATAAACAAATTAATGATCAGCACGACGATGGAATAAACGATGATCTTGCTTCTGAGATTCATCGAGTGCATACGAGAAAACCGCCTCACATTTCAAATAAGTCGTCCATATAGCCGAGCACCATTTTACGATATTCTTTGGGCGTTACGCCAACAGCCGATTTGAACACTTTACTGAAATGCTTCGGATCGTTGTAACCTACCATATCACTGATCGCATAAATTTTGAGGCTAAAGTCGCCAAGGAGCTCTTTCGCTTTAGAAATGCGGATTTCCGTCAAATAATCGGTGAAATTTTTCCCCATTTCTTTCTTAAACCATTTGCTCACATAGATCGGATGCATGTGCACAAGTTCGGCAGCCGTTTCCAACGTAATTTCTTCGGAGTAATGATCTTCCAAGTAGGATATCAATTCATCCATCATCCGGTTTTGCGTTTGAAGTCCGTTCACGCGCAACCGCCGAACGATATCGGCATACGTCCGAGTCACTGCAGTCTTGAGATCTTCCAACGTTTCCATATCGCGTAAGGAATAATAATCTTGTTCTTTTACAATCTCTACATGGACGAGAAGTGAAGCGTATTTCTCTTTGATCTTGGCCGCTATTTTCATGAACTGTGCGTAGGTTTCTATCGCAACCTCCTTCGTTGTTATTCCGTCGAAGGCTTCGCAAACATAGGTTTCCACTGTTGTTATTTCCGAATGTTGAACGAGTGCGATAAGCTGTTCCTTGTGAATCGGCGATACTCGGCTGTTTGGATCAGGACGTAGCGCTTCGTATACTTCTTCCGAAATCATCCGGTTTTTGCCGCAAAAAAATTTCATCTCCGTTAACTTGAGAGCGGCAAGGAACGATTCCCGAATACGGAAAGCGCTATCAACAGCAGGTCCGATATAAACCGTGATTTTCAACTTTAACAACTTAGACGTCGTCGCGATCAGCTGTTCCGCAATGCTGTACAACCATTGATCGTCTTGGGCATCACGCGCAATAATGAGGCCGCACGCAGGTTGGTTCCAATTAAAAAAGAAAACCTCGCTCTCGGACTGAAACAATTCCTCGGCGATGTTTCTCAGTGCATATTGTATAAGCTCCCAGTCATCTATACTGTACTGTCCCACTACCCGATTCATCTCGTCAAATTCAATTAGCAGCACCGTAAATGTATGATGCCGAAGATTAACTCCTACTTCAGAAGCGCGGTCGAATAAAAATTTCATTATTTCAGGTTTTCCGTGTACGAGCTTCGTTACAAATTCCTCACGCAGCAACTTGAAGGTTTGTTTTCTCTTCAGGTCTTCAGAGATAAGCAGATCAAATTCTTGCTTTAATCTTCCAAACACGCTTTTCAATTTATCGACGATGATCGGTTTTAACAAATAGCCGAATGCACCGAAATTGATCGCGGCATTTGCGTATTCAAATTCATCGTAACCACTGAGGATAACAAATTTTACCTTGTTATTCAGCATCCTAACCTTCTCCATAAATTCAATTCCGGAGCAGAATGGCATTCGGATATCCGTCAGCACGACATCCGGGTTTAACTCGGTAACAAGTTTATACGCTTGGTTACCGTCTTCTGCCTCCCCAGCAACGGTAAACCCCATCAATTCCCAATCAACGAACGTCTTTAAACCGTCGCGGATCCATTCTTCGTCGTCTACGATGAGTACCTTGTACATGTAACCGCCCCTTGCATGAATTAACATCTTAATAAGAATTCTACGCGGTACCGGGGTTCCCTCTATCTTCTATAAGTCAAGAAGGGTGGTCCATTCGTCATGCAATAACTGTTCGATTTCATACGAAAAGGTTCCTGGCAATCCAAAATAGCGGTAAGAAACAGCGGCTTCATAACCGCCTTCTTCCAACTGCCGCTTCGTCGGCACATAACCAATCATCCCGTTACTGTATCCTACGGCGAGAACCCGTCCTTGCGTGCGCTGCTTGATCCACAAGCCGTATCCGCTGACGAATTCACCGTTCGCCGTTAGAAATCCGAGTTGCTCTGCAAACGAAAAATATTGAAAATAAGCAACGGCCCCCCGATTCTGCACATCGCTTTGCTTCATTAACAGGGCAGCCCACTCGCCCTCTATGCCGTCCATTAAAGCGTAACGTTCAAGTTGTTCCCGATTCGAAACTTGCTGATAAGGCAGCTCTACAGGGCAAATTTGTCCGCATAACCGCGCTGGGGTCATGCTGCGCATCGGTGCGCACAGGACGCCTGACACTACGTCTGCCAATTCCTGCCCCAAGCGCTCAATATCAGCTTGGGTCCCGCGATAAAATTGTTCTTCTTTCACTAAATTAGGCCGTACATCGCCGCTAAACCCTTGAAGAAATAGTGCAGGGGTTTCATCCCCTAACCGATGCTCCAATAATTCTGAAGCAGCACCCGGAAATTCGGATGACAATCGCTGTTGATCGCTTGTTGTCGGATGGCATGCGTAATGAAACAGCAGCGCCTTCGTCCGGTTCGAGGCGTTGACGAACCGGACGACATTGACTTCCCGGTCGATGGTTTCATCCGGGTTTGGCGCCATCTCGATCTTGCCGTTGATCCTCTTTCTTCGGTGCATCGCAAATCCGCATTCCGCTGCCCCATGCTCCACGGTAACTTGTTCCATTCGTTGCATGGCCGCCTGTATGCCGCCCAGCACCTGTTGCTCCAACCATCCGATATACACAAGGTCGATCTCACCCACGGTCGGGGTCATATTGCTGGCGGTTTGCGGACCGCCGTGACTGTGGGTTGCATGAAACAGACATCTCTCCTTACTTATTCCCCAACGTGCAGTACACTCTTCTTGCAGCCTTATGACACTGTCCATCCCCCACCAAATCACATCAGCGGATACGATAATCCCCTGCGTTCTTACGTTTGTATTCGAATCCGTCGTTTCAAGCACAAGGGTACGTGCGTAGATGTTAGATGCAATCCCTTCGTAAGGGCCTCGTCTATGACCGAATCCCGCTAACGGCAAGGGACTCAGGGGAGTAATATCGGTTTTATTGATACCGATTCTGAGTATTGTCGCCAAACTCTTCACTTCTCCTTTCTTCGACTGACGTTATAAGACACGAATGCGGTTCTTGAACCGATGAATGAAACGGGCATTCGCCTCATCCCCGCCGGTCATATTCCCGCTCATCCAGATCGGAGGTGTGATTCCTTCTTTGATCAACAGGTTTACCGTCTCGGCAATAAGACAATTGAGCAAAAACGCATTAGCGAACGTGGATATCGCCGATACCTTCTGGTCCAAACCTTCAATCTCGACAATCGCATCGCCGACAGGCACATTGCAATCCAGGACGATATCGGCTAAGTCGTGCAGGTTATGTTTAGACGGATGACGGGCCGGATGTTCAGACGGCGTCAATGAGGCGTGCTGCACAGAAGTAACTGCGATAAGACGAATGCCATGCTCCTTCGCGTACAGAGCGGCATCGATCGTCGCCGAATTAATTCCGTATGCATTAATAAGCAGCAGTACATCCCCCGATTGGATCCCGCTCTCCTTCATCACGATATTTCCGTAACCGGGCAATCGTTCGATCGTCATGGAGCGCAGGGCTCCGCTGCTGAGCAGCGTCCCCTCGTCCAGTATTGCGTTAATGTGCATCAGTCCGCCGGCGCGAAAGAAAATTTCCTGGGAAGCTAGATTCGAATGGCCGCCCGGACCGTATGCATACACTAGTTTATCCTGTTTGATTTGATCAGCGATACACTCAGCTGCTTCCAGAATTGCCGACGGTGTCGAGTCGTGTAGTTGCTGCAGATGCGCAACTACTTTCATAAAATATTGATTGGTTATACTCAACGATAAGCCCCTCCCGTGATAAGTCAACCAAAGCGAATTCCATGTTTTGTCCAATATTAGCCTTAATATAAACCCGCAGAACGCAAGAAAAAAGGACGTTATGTCAATAAAAGGTGTACTTATTTAACCAAATCGCATCCGATCGAGAATGGCTGAACACAAATAAAGTGAATGAACGCTTGTTAGGCATTCATTCACTATTCTCGGTTTGCTTATTTACCCCCAAAATATTCCTCTATTATCTTCATCTACGATTTTCAATTGTTTTTCAAAGTCTTCAATAGGAATAATGTCTTCTACAAAGTGCCATTTATTTTTACTATCTCTCCAATATACTTTCCATTTGTTTTGATCCAGTCGAAACTGCGCAATATCTAATTCAATCCATTCGTCACTCATGAAAGCCGGACGTTCTTCAATAAGTGTAATATTGTTGCCTCTGAACTTATAGTTGAGTCTCATTTGATTTCTGATGTGTTTTGGAACTTTCTGTTCTACGTAATCACTCAATAATTTTTCAAGTCTTCTCTTAGTAAATGCATCTAGCATAAGCACACCTCTTTAAATAGTTTAATAGCTTCGTCCTCTTAAATCTTTATCATCAAACCATATTTTAATCGATTGAATATTATCATGCCCATACAACTGAATTACATATTCTCCATTCCGAAATATATTTTCAGCAATTTGATGGTATCCTTTTGAAATAATGTAGCTAGATGATTGCTCTATTGGATCACCGACTTTAATTCCATAAATTGAAAATTCCGGGTTCGAAAAATCCACTTGGCTTACATGACCATAGAAATCATTATCCTGATCTCCAGAAATCCCGATGTTAAGGCTTCTTGAAGCATATTTTCTCATATGGCCCCCGAAGCCCTCCATATACTCGCCATCTCCAAGCAATTTAGTCAACTCTTCTTCTTTTAAATTAAGCTGAACTCCATCTGATATGAGATTTCTATTAATATTATCAAGTGTCTCACGTGCAAGTATATTATTTCTTGATTTATAAAGAACTATTGATGTGAATATAATGATTAGCGAGAAAATAAGCATCACTGCAATTATCATTGGCTTCTTGAGCCCGTTTCCCATTAAATCACCTCTTGGGGATTTGCGATGCACGACTTTCCACCGGCTTTAGGTGACGAAGTCACCTCGCTTTTTTAGCTTTTGGAATTAGATTTGATCCTTTGCCTCTATTCGAAGTAAGCCACTCATTAAGCCCTTCTACTTGACTTGAATTATTAATAATTTCCTCTCCAGGTTTTCCTTGTAATGCAGCGAGGACTTCAATTGCACCAAGAGCATTAGATGCAAGATCTGGTTCTATATATTCTTCGTCTATGACCATTTCAATTGTCTCTTGTATCAAATCAATATCCTGAGACTCTAAAAGATCTGCTTTCCAATCCAATGCATCATGGTTTTCAAAAATGCCAGTTCCCCAGGCTCCCATACGAACACTCCTCTGATAAGACTGCCTCATTTCCCTACCGCTTCTCTGCGTCAATATAGTGTTAGATGATGGATGGTGCTTCTTTGGGCATACTAAAAGAATGATTCTCGTAGCTTGCGATTTATTTCTTCCCCAAGTTTATTAACCCAGATATCTCCTTCTTCATTTACTGCCGACAAAAATAACCCACTCCAAATATCCCAACCAAGATTCAATTTAATATTATTTGACACTAAGTCCATATAATGACCATCTAATCCCGACATTAGAGGACCTGATGTAAATCCAAAATCTCTTAACAAAAATGCAATCTTTAATATTAAATCTGCTTCCCCTTTCCATATTTCAAAAGAGTTTCTCCCTTTTGCTGTTTTTGTGAAGTGACCTAGTAATATATCCATAAAAATGCCTCGCTCTTAATTAATGTACTTCGCCATCAGTCATCTAACGTTAATGTGTTACGACGTCCCACTGACTTAAGGCGACGAATCGCCGGCCGCAATGCGGTTAGGGAGTTGGATGTGTCTGGCTGATTCAGCTTCCTTGCTCCTGCCAATTACTGCGAATCCACATCGGACTCCTGCCGAACCGAGGGCCGAATGGCCCGAAGCGATAACGGAGTTTATGTGAAGTACGACACTACTTTGATCTGACATTCAAATATCGTTACCTTCTTCATCTACATCTTTGAAGCCGCCACCAAAAAACCATTTGTTTTCTTCCATTAATTGAATAAAAATATCAGAAACTTTCTCTATATTTTCAGGATTGTTTATTTGAATGGTTCCTTCAATATGTATGTATCTGTTCAAAGGCATCAGACTCCTAACAATTTGTTGTTCCACATATATTTCAAGGATATTTCCTGTTAAAGCGAATACTACAATAAGAAAGAGAACTAATATAAAAATGAAGGCTACAATCAGGAGTCTAAATCTCTTCTTAGTATTGTGATCGACAATTATCCCATTGTCACTTGAATCTTTATTCGACTTAGACATCAATGCCACCTACCTTCAAAACGATCTTGTCGCATTTCACAAACGTAAATGTGTTCACGACGTCCCACCGACTTAAGGCGACGAAGTCGCCGAGCGCGATGCGGTTAGTCGTTGCGGATGTGTCCGACTGATTTCGCTTCGCTGCTACTGCCAACTACTTTTTCGAACCTACATCTAACTCCTGCCGGACCGAGGGGCGAATGCCCCGAAGCGTGAACATGGTGTTATACGAAGCAATGGCCATCTTGAACTACATTCAAATTTACGTTCTTAACTGCACTTCTAATATCATTTATTTCCTACTATTTTTTTAATATGTTCTGGGACTCCCACTTTAGTTTTCACCTCAACTTTAATTCCATCTATATAAATATCAAGGAACTCCCAATATATAATTAATTGATCCTGATCCTTCTTATAAATAAAATCCATCCAGCCATTGGCTAGCAATTGGCCCTCAGCATTATAAATCGCAATCCCAGAAAAATTCTCTAAAGAACCATCCATATATTTAAGATATTTGCCTTCAATACAACTCTCAGACCAATCAAAACTGGTATCACCGGTAAATATATAATAATAACTCAAATCATTTAGCAGTTGTCGTTCAACTTCTTTTTTTAGATTAGGTCCCATGCTAATAGCAAGTCCCATATCATGACCAAATGGATTTTCCACATTTTTCATCCTTTAGACTTTAAGACTTTGCCAATGTTTCATATAACGTAAATGTGTTCAGACGTCCCACCGACTTAAGCCACGAAGTGGCGGCCGCGATGCGGTTAGTCGGTGCGGATGTGTCCGGCTGATTCCACAGAGCTACTTTCGTCTTTACGCTTCCGCAAGAATAGATAAATAAATTTGTAATACTATGCTTAATAAAAAAAGGAAAATACAGAATATTATTTTCTTATTTTTGCTGTTCACCTTAATTAAATGAATTGCCAAAAAGATTCCAAGGTTAATACTAATTGATAAAAAAATAACTAAAAATGACCCTAACCCATAGAAAAAGAGGTCTTCATTGTAATTGTAATTCATATCAAAAATCATATATACAATAATTGGGACCACTAATGAAATAATTAATTCGAAGAGTAATAATAAAACTTTATACTTCGGGATAAACTTTGTCTTTTTCTTTATTTGAAAGGCCAGTAATAAAACTTCTGATATTGTAAAAATTGTCCAAGCGATTACGATTTCCATTGTCTTCCCTCAACTATAATAAGATAGAGTTTTTTCACTTTAGCATTGCTCCAATTTCACCTAATGTTATTGTGTTCACGACGTCCCACCGACTTAAGGCGACGAAGTCGCCGGGCGTCGATGCGCTTAGTCGGTGCGGATGTGTCCGCTGAATCTACTCCTCTGCCGGATGCTTCATGCGGACCGAGGGCCGAATGGCCCGATGCGTGAATATGATGTTATATGACTTAGCACACTTCTTAGTATAGCCTATCAAATATTTCTTTAGCATCCTGATCTATCTCACACAATGATTCATTATTAGTTGGATTATTAATTATTCTTAGTAAATCATCCTTAATAAGCTCTAACATATCTTTAGACAATTCAGGTACCAGATAGCGAATACAAGAATACTGCCAGCAGTCATCATTACTATTTAATATCTTTCTAATTTGAGGAAGTAAATAATCTGTTTTAAACTTGGGAATAACCTTACAGAGTTCTTGAGCTACTGGCCAATTTATATTTTGGATCCATTCAAATAATTCATCAATAATTGGACTAATATCAGTTTTCATGAAATCTACTTCATTTAATCTCTCAACTGCATCGGAATCATGTTTATCTTTTGGAATTAGTTCCTTTAAGTTATTCAAAAGTCACACCTCATTTAAAAGAGAAAATCTAACTAACTTGTGCTATGTCATATAACGTTCATGTGTTCACGATGTCCCACCGACTTAAGGCGACGCGCTTAGTCGGTGCGGATGTGTCCGGCTGACTTCCGCTTCCCTGCTGCTGCCAATTGCATCACCGAATCCACATCTAACTCCTGCCGGACCGAG
>NZ_JBHSMI010000016.1:0-32076 GCF_042655525.1 Cohnella soli | reverse complement strand
CGGATCGCCGGCGTCGAGGGGACGTCTCGAGCGGTTGATGATCGTTACCCTGGTTGAGCAGCAGCAGCGGATCCGGATCGCCGGCACTGCGGCGACGTCTCGAGCGTCTGCCGATCGTTGCCCAGGCAGAGCTGCAGCAGCGGTTCAGAATCGCCGGCGCCGCGTCGACGTCACGTGTGGCTGCCGATCGTCGCCCAGGCTAAGCAGCAGCAGCAGATCCGGATCACCGGCGTCGTGGGGACGTCACGAGCGTTTGCCGATCGTTGCCCTGGTTGAGCAGCTGCAGCAGATCTGGAGCGCCGGTGTCGAGGGGACGTCTCGAGCGTCAGCCTACCGTTGCCCAGGCAGAGCTGAAGCAGCGGTTCAGAATCGCCGGCGCCGCGCCGACGTCTCGGGCGTCGGCCGATCGTCGCCCAGACCTGATACTCATACAACAAAATCGACGAATTCAGGTGTTCGCAACATCCCCGCCCTTGTCCAATTCCGGAACCTAACTCGTGCATTGATCCTTGGATCAAGAAAAACAAAATCTTGATCCTCGCGAGTGATAAGGCCCTGAGCTTTACTATAAAATGCTCTACGGTGATTTTCAGGGACCAAAGTTGAATACTCCAAAAAGCCAACATATCGCCCATGTTTAGACAACAGCCATCCGAATTGATTTTTCCGGTAACCAGAGATTTGGACTATATCATAAGCATAATTAATTATTTTTATCCAGCTCGATGAGCGACGGCCGACGTATTTGCTCGTTTTACGCTTGGCGACTATGCCCTCGAGTTGTTTTTCTCGGATTACATCAAACAGGGCAATTCCCGTGCCTGGAACGCTCATCACGTTGCTAAAATATTGGTTCGGCTTCAGAACTTGCTGCAGAATCTGTTTACGCTCCGTAAGTGGCAATGCTCGCAGGTCACGGCCACGATATCTCAAGATATCGAACACGTAATAATGTACCGGCTGCTGGATCATCGCTTGTCTAATGGCAATGTCCTTTTGCATTTTTGACCGTTGCTGGATGAGCCCAAAATCAATCGTTCCTGTCTCCTGGTCGAGACAAGCTACTTCTCCGTCTAACACGAGATCAGTAGTATCGTCAATCGGAACATCATGCAGCTCTGGGTATTGGCTCGTAACATCATTATGATGACGAGTAAAAAGACGGACCTTCCCGTCCATAGAAAGGATGTTTCGGTGCCCGTCGATTTTTGGTTCGTATAGAAAACGTTCATCGTCAAATGGAGACTCACGTTTTTCAAGTAACATTGGCTCAAAAAACATAGAAAATTCCCGCCTTTCTTGTCCTTAATTTTAGCATCGGACAATAAGGCAGGAACCCGGTAATTTTTTGCATCTGAGCAGCTGCAACGGATCTGGAGCGCCGGCGTCGAGGGGATTTCTCGAGAGCAGGCGTCTGAGTTGTCGTCAATAATACGTGGATCGTAGATGATTTATGGTTGCAGTGCTTTAGGGATTTGGATTAAATAGCTCTCGAATTAGATTATGTGCCCGACTGATTTCAGACGGTTCCTTACCATTCAATAACCCTAATATTTTGATGATTGTATCATCGTGCTGATTGCCTATCAAAAGCATGCTAAAAAGATCAGTTTGTAAAGCACGGGCAATACGATCTAGCGTCTCAAGCGTTGGATTACGTTCCCCACGTTCAATTGAGCCAATATACGTATAAGAACTGCCAGTTTGCTCCGCCACTTGTTCTTGAGTTAAGTTTCGGCTTATTCGGCATTCACGAATCGCCCTGCCAATGCGTTCCCTGGTTGATTTACTCATTGCAAAAGCACCTCTACTCTTGAGTGTAGACAAGAGTAAACATTTTAGGCACATCATTAAAAGATACATTTTCTAATTAATATGAATCTGTTAATGTATGGTTAGAACTATGGCTTAAGTTCCGAAGACCATGAGGAGGCCATTGCATTGGATAAAGATGAGCTCTCTTGCTATAGGGTTGAATATGAACAATTTTCTTTAAGGTTGGGATATTATACACGAGGATCAGTAGTAAAGGATAAAACCGGGGAAGTTGAGCGGAAGTGGGATTTCTTAGCTTTTGGGGCTTTGATTCTTATCTATCTTTTTTTTGGCTTATACGCTCTAATCTCAGTTTCGGGTATTTTTTATTACGCGTATATTTTTTTGGATTTTGCTATTTAGCTGCATCCAAGCTCGATCGGAGCTGTCTTGTTCGCCGTCCTGGTCGAACTGGAGAAGCGGATCCGGAGCACCGGTACCGAAGCAACGTCGCGCCGCCGGCGATCAACGATCGGCATCGAGGATCCGCTGAAATCCGAATCGATTGGTGCCGTCGCGATCGCGTTTCGCACGCCGGCGGCCCGTTGGCCTGGGCGAGGAGCCGCACCTGCAGATCCGGATGAACGGCACTGAAGCGTCGTCTCGCGCCCTGGCCGCCAATCGACCTGGCCAAGCTGAAGCATCGGATCCGGATAGCCGCCAACTTGGCCATGTGGACCCCAGAAAAGCGCTGATGATCGGGATTCAAAATAAATAAAAAAAATGTCGAAAAATGTTGCAACCATTTTGATTCCCAGTTGTGTATACAGTGAGACATTTTTCAGAATGGCCAATTTCTGAGCGTGGCGTGACGGCGAGCCGGTCTATCCGGACAAGCCAGGAGATCTGGTGCTCGGTAAATCAATAGAGATCGCATGAATCGGAATATTCAAAAGTTACTGCAGGGTCGTCGTTCGCTGGCCAACTATAAGTAGAGACATCGCCAGGGAGATGAACGGCTCGGGGTTTTGAATAATAGAGGATCGATCGATGTAGTGGAAAGCGTGGGAGTAGGGGAGTTTAAGTAGAAAATGTTCATTCGGATTAAAGAAAAAAAACTACTCAGGGTGAGTAGTTTTTTCCGAACGTTTTGTTGAGGGGGCTTTTTTTCTGACTGGTGGGGAATCATCATCTTTCCTAGTGGCCTTTGTTTCTGTGCTGACAGGTATACGTGTGTACCATTCATCTATGTTGTAAGGGCTTACTCCTAAGAATTTAGCGATGCGAAGAGCTGTCGTTACTCCAGGATCTACTATCCCGTATTCAATGTTCTGGTAGTGTCGCCTGGAGATCTCAAGAGCTTCCGCAATCTCATCTTGGGTAATTTTTGCTCTCTTACGAGCCTTTTTCAACTTCAATGAGCCCCAACCCCCGAACATCTATAATATTCAATCATATAAAACTCTTCAAATTCCAACGACGAACGATAATGCGCATTTAGTGATCTCTAAATCAAAAATCAGTGGTAAATTAAGCAATAAAATTCCTTTGTGAGTAAATTATACGGGGGAAATGATCGGAAAACCATGGAATAACCCCCTAGAAATTTACTTCACATGTCGAATGATGGAAGAATAATTCGTTCGAGGGCACAAAAAAATGGTTGCGAGGAATTCGCAACCAAGTCTATAATAAGTTTAACCAATTAAATAGTTCGACCCCATGCTCTTAACCCGGTCACCAACCGAGAGCAAGGGGCCACAGTGTGTTACATGAAGCGTTGAAAGTAAAGCCACTGACAAAGGATCTATTGATTTAAGTATAACTATTTCAATCGCTTTCCGCAAGCGTTTGAGCAAGAAATTTTCTGGAAACCAACCCAGTTCACATTTCTTGCACTAGTTGTACATAGGACAATATACCTGCGTTCTGTCAGTGGCAGTGAAGGGGCTAAAATGCCCGTTCACTGCCACTTTTTATATACATAAAAGGACAGAAGAAAACCCCAGATTGGCAGTCTGGGGCGAGATTTACATCATTGGGAAAATCAGCAACACCATCAGCAACACCCTCATCTGAGCATTGGCGTGCTTGATGGGGGACCGCGCAAGGCTTTGGCGAGCCGCGCCGGGAAACTAAAATGGTTTTTGATACCTAGAACCTCATTCGAAAAAAATGAGTCGTTCGTAGGGCTCTTAATTTTTGCCATTTTTAGTTACTCCCATTATACCAACGGAGATTTCCCTATTCAAGAGTTTTAGATAGGGATCGTCTTCCAATTTTGATGCGGAGGCAATGAAGATGCTAACGGCAGTAGCGACACAATTTGCACCAACCCCCTGGCAAGTTCAGTTCCGACGAAACCCAGAAGTGAAGCTCCATAGAGAGCTGCTAAAGTACATATATGAGAACCATCTATCAGAAAGAACCATGCCGAACATCAATCGTGAATTCGTTCCTCAAAACGACTACGGCTGGACCGCTCTCGCTTTTGACGCCGGAGCCATGCAATTGATACCTGCCCACGCAAGAAGCATGCCAAGTCTCTTAAAGAAAATTGAGAAGTATAATTATCAGTATTACCGCCCAAACCTTTCTTACACCTCGAAAAGTCATAAAAAACGGCAACTGCGTTGGTTGGTTGCTTTAATCTTCGATTTTGATGCCGAAAATCTTCGGCAGCTGCGAATCCATTCGTCCGAGCAGCTGGTAGAGTACGTGGAGAGCTTTGGCTACATAGTGTGTGGAGTCGTCCGTACATCGAGCGGATTCCACGTGTATTTGCCGATGCAACCACTGCGAGGGGAATGGAATGGACAAAGAACAATTCAGCGGTATGATCTTGTGTTAAAACGTATGGCCAAACAACTCGGATCCGACCCGCGCGCAGCAACCGCAGAGCATTATTTCAGGACACCACAGGCTGAAAACGTGGTGTACTTCAGGCATGCTGAAAAGCCTCATTTTGATTTCTATGAAGAACAAATGGGGGGGGCGACGGAGAAAGCGGCTGCAGAAGGATCCATTTCATTTGGCAGGCTGATGAGTCAGGCAGCTATGCTAAAAATGCTCTCCGGAGAGTTCGATCCTAATGCTGTCGTAGTCAATCCAGTAACCAATGAGTCGAGGTCCATTGGACGTAACAACGCAGCATTCACGTTAGCCCTTGGCATGAAAGCAGATGGGTGGACAGAGCAACAGGCAACAGACGAATTGAAAGCCTGGTATTGTCATCGCATTAGCCGGTACGGATTCAATTGGTCTGAAGTGGTGAATGCGATTAAGCATGCATTCAGCAATGATTACAAGGGCCCGTCGCCGTTGTATGTCTACGCTTTTACAGGATTAAAGCTACGGCCACTATCGAAGAAGAAAACGAAAGAGGAACGTGTGCGCCAGCCTTTTAAGGAAACTGAAGATCTGCTGATCTCTTATCTCCAGCGGTACTATCAAGAGATGGAGAAGGATTTGGTTATGTCACAAACTAAACTGGCATCGGCTCTTGGCGTTAAGATCCGATCGCTTCAGCATGTACTGAAGGATCTGAAAGAGCGCGGCATGTTGGACGTACATACAAAAAGAGAAGGGCGCTCAAATGTTTCGATTTATTTTTTAGATCAAACACTTTTGCCAGAAATGCACGGAGTCGCTGAAACCGTCTTAGAGAGCGCTAATTTAGACGGTACAGCTACTTCGACACATCAGCCAGAAGCTAACCAAGAGCCTCAGAGAGAGCCAAGTGAGGAGTTAAGCGCAAAGCCCCAAATTCACCCCGCAATCTCGGTTACCTATTTTTTAGCTATTGGTCATCTGCGCATTGGATCTCGTCGTAGTTTCTCTGCTGCTCCCGGTTATTATTCATGCTTTGAAGAAAGAATGAATCCGGATCATGGTTACGGCGGTGGGGGGAATGGCCCCCCGGGAGGAGCTTATCCCCAGGTCTCTCGAATTGAGCTTTAGTTGAGTGTTAAAGACGTAGTTTCTCTGCTGCTGTGGGATTATTCGTGCTTTGAAGAAAGAATGAATCCGATTATGGTTGTGCTGGTGGGGGGAATGGCCCCCCGGGAGGAGCTTATCCCCAAGTTGGCCAGCCGGCAGCCGCGACGTCGGCGATCGATACAAACCTGCAGCAGCTCCTCCAGGTGCGCCGATCGTTGGCCAGCCGGCGGCCGCGACGTCGGCGATCGATACAAACCTGCAACAGCTCTTCCAGGTGCGCCGATCGTTGGCCAGCCGGCAGCCGCGACGTCGGCGATCGATACAAACCTGCAGCAGCTCTTCCAGGTGCGCCGATCGTTGTCCAGCCGGCAGCCGCGACGTCGCCGAAGATACGAGCTGCAGCTGCTTCTCCAGGTGCGCCGATCGTTGTCCAGCCGGCAGCCGCGACGTCGCCGATCGTTACGAACTGCAGTTGCTCTTTCTGGTGCACCGGTCGTTGGCCAGCGGCGGCGGCGACGTCGCCGATCGAATACGAGCTGCAGCTGCTCTTCCTGGTGCACCGGTCGTTGGCCAGCCGGCGGCCGCGACGTCGCCGATCGAATACGAGCTGCAGCTGCTCTTCCTGGTGCACCGGTCGTTGTCCAGCCGGCGGCCGCGACGTCGCCGATCGAATACGAGCTGCAGCAGCTCTTCCAGGAGCGCCGATCGTGTCCAGCCGGCAGCCGCGGCGTCGCCGATCGATACGATAACAATGATGTATTGTTCTATAGATATTTTATATGACGATATTTATAATTTATCTGGTATATGTGCATCTGTGCTCCAGGTGTGCCGGTGCCGATCGTTGGCCAGAAGTCCATGAATACCACATGTTGGGGAGAACTATATGGAGAACGAAAAAGACTTCAAGTTATCTTTCGTGCAACTGACTAAGGTCTTTAATATCGACTATAGCGGTATGTGGAAAATAAAAGCGCAAATTAAGCCAGATATTAAGCACAAAGAAACAGCTTCAATATCAAGTGAAGAGATTGAAAGTTATTTGATTCGAAATAAGGAAAGCTCTTTTTTATTTGATTTTGAAGAGGATTCCCAGTTTCGATTTTTGTATCGTTGTTATAAAAGCGAAATATATGATGTTAGATTAGAACCTGAAGAGTGGCTTGAACCAAAAGTATTGAAATTTTTATTAGATCTTGAACCTATGGCTTTGCATCGATTAAGAAAGCAAAAGAAATTAGTATGCAAAAAAGAGGTTCTTTCGTTCAGAAAAGAAACATCACGGAATTCCTATCAATACTTGTATGAGAAACAATCTGTTATTGATTTCATTCAATTGAACTACGGCGATCAGAACTTATCTAAAAGTTTTACCACGTTTCATGATGAACCTCAGTTTTTTACAGTGGCTCAAACCTTACGATTCCTTACGCAAGAGAATGTTAGCATGAGCCTGCCGTCGCTTTACCGAAACATTTCCCGCCAGAACATACCAGCCTGCAGAATTAAAGATGCAATTCGTATACCAATCAAAGAATTTAATCTATGGTTATCCGAGAACAGGGGCATTTGATCCTGTTCTTTTTTTATTCAAATAGAGTTGGTCGATATTCCTTGAAATCACTGTAATATTACGCGCATGATAGTGCGCTTAATTAATCTATAGTAAACTAGAATCAAGGGAACCATTGGAAGGTTTACTAATTGTTCCATTTGATATACAATTGAATTAGTCATTACTAAATCGATAATTATAAAGTTGAGAGGGGAAAACTTTATGAAAACTACCCAAAAAGTCAATGTTTTTGTCTATGGGACCTTGCAGTCCGGGGAAAGAAACCATAGAGTCATACATGGACACATTTTGGATACTGTTTCTGGGAAAGTATCAGGTAAGCTATATGACGTTGGCTCTTACCCCGCAGCAGTTCTTGGATCTGAAGGTGTAATTGAAGGAGAATGGCTGCTGATTGATGAGGCTGGATTAGTCGGTACAGATCGGCTTGAAGGTTATACGGGACCCGATGATAGGAATTACTATGATCGGGTATGGGTAACAGATCTGAACGGGGGAACTGAAGGATGGATTTATGTGTGGTCCGACTCGAAGAACCTTCCTGAGATCAGAAATGGATCTTGGAAGAACCGGAATGCTGCTGCTTCATAAAAAGATGCTAGCCGCCGGCGCCGCGGCAGCATCGACCGAGCTGATGACCAGGCGCCTGGTTGGATGAGCTCCCGCAGTAGATCCGGCCGCCGGCGCCGCGGCAATATCGAGCGAGCTGATGACCAGACACCTGGCTGGATGAGCTCCTGCAGTAGATCCGGCCGCCGGCGCCGCGGCAGCATCGACCGAGCTGATGACCAGGCGCCTGGTTGGATGAGCTCCTGCAGTAGATCCGGCCGCCGGCGCCGCGGCAGCATTGATCGAGCTGATGACCAGGCGCCTGGTTGGATGAGCTCCTGCAGCAGATCCGGATCGCCGGCGCCGTGGTAACATCGCGCAGTTGAGCTGGCGCCTGATTGCCTGGAAAGACCTACTTAAACTTTCAAAAGGGGTATATCGGTCTTCAACAGACCGGTCCGCCTACAAATACAACTGGAGGTATAAATTAATGAAAAAAATGATGATTTCAGTCGTTGCTAGTGCGTTAGTCTTCAGCTCGTTTGGAGGTTCCGCGTCTGCGGCACAACAAGCAAAATTCAAAGATGTGCCAGCATCCCATTGGGCGTATTCTGCGATTATGCAAGCCTCTACAAAAGGGTACGTAAAAGGATTCCCGGATGGTACGTTTCATCCGGATGCTCCTGTTACTGTTGCGCAGTTTATCTCGATGATGATGCTCTCTATGTCTGGTAAAGACGAGAGTGGTGCTGTCACTTGGTCTAAAGCAACTTTGGACCGAATTGATGATGCGACCCGGCATATGCTGGTGGATGGATTTGTGTTCGACTTCTCGCAAGGTAAGCCGTGGTATAAAAACTACGTGGAATCTCTACAAACCCTTGGATTCATTAAAAACGAGTATGTTGGCCGTTACGATGAATCGCTGACGCGTGAACGTGCTGCTCGAATTGTTTCAGCGACGGACATCTTGTTTCATTCGTTACCACAGGATGAGTATGCATATCTTGCTGTAAAACAAATGAAGGATCAAAAAAGCATGGAGGAGAGCTTCAAAGCTGCAATCGGAGCAACATTGATTACAGGCGTTCTATCTGGTTTCCCAGATGGATCGTTCAAACCGAAAAAGGTACTTTCTCGTTCAGAGGCCATTTCAGTTATTGAAAGGGTGAATAACGATGCCCTCCGGAAACCAGCAAAAGTAAATTTGTCGGGTGTTCCTTACTCTATGGTTCCGATCTTTGGCTACAAGGATCTAAGTGTGAACATCTTCGACAATAACGAAATGAAATTGGTTCACGATCAATTAGCGAAAACCATCCCTGATTATGAAGGTGTGGTTGAACATAACGGCAATCAATTCTTTTACTTTTTAGACGAAGCGACAAGAGAGAAGTATGATCGTGCGTATCATTATTTGGAAGATTTCTTTAACTATGACACTCCCGTGGATGTGAGTTTAGGGATTAGCAATAGAACTTATACAATCATTTTCACGAAATATCCGGAAAGATATGAACGCGCAAAAACTGTTCTTTCGACGGTCTTAACGACAGTTTTCAAAGAGAAAGCAGCAGACGTTCAAAAGATTTTTGATACAGCAGTTAAGGACTTCCAGAACGGGAAGTCCGTGAAGATCAAGCAAATGGTAGGTAAGAGGCAAATTATTATTGAGCCAAGTGGCGATGGCTATACGCTTCATACAGCCATTTCTGCATACGCCGATAAGTGAGGAGGACTCAAATGCTTAGCAGAAAAAAATCTCGTCGATTAACGCTCGTTTTACTAGTTTCATTTCTCGTGTCTCTTTTTCCGTACTTCCCTTCAGCACAAGCAGCTCTTACTCCGCTGCAGCAATGTTTGTCCGATTACGCGACGGTAACTCCGCCTCCTGGATTTCCGAAATGTAGCGACAATACAGACGCTAAACGGGTACAACCCTTTAGCCAATGGCTATTCGATAAGCTCAACATTATAGCCTATGTTCGACCAGTTGGCGGAAAAACGAATCCTAAAGGTCAACCGGATATGCTGAGCATTCCAGAGAATAACCTTGCGAATGCTTTTAAAGCCGGCTGGCAGGGGCAGGCACCCGATTATACCTGGCATAAGACGGGAACAAGCGGTGAGTCTCCTCCAAAGCATCCGACGTTTGTAGATGACGATGGAGTGAAAGGGGAATATCGCTATTACGGTTATGATCGCTTGGGTGCACTCTACTCCAATGCCTATTTTCCCAATGATGCAACCGTAACTGACCCGGATACAAGAAAGTGGTTATTCAGACCTTGGCTATCCACTTCAAGAGCGCAGGAAGCGAAGAACGCAGTAAGTTCAATTAGTCCCATGCTTGTTCAACGGTATAACAATAATACACAGAACATCTATAATGCATCTGGGCCGGAACAGCTCGCTGTTAAAAATATCATCAAGTCAAACTCAGTAACGATTCAGAAGTCTTTCAACAATGAGGATACAAAAAAGAACTTCAATTATTTCGATTACATGTACGTCGAGCAGGATCCGAAATCCTATGCTGAAGGGTTAGGCCGCATGTGGCATGTAGGCAGCGACAATAACGTCTGGTATCAAACGTTCCCGTTGCCGAAGCTTAATAAAGAAGTGCTTAGCACGAAGTCGGAACCCGCGTTTGCGGACAAAAAACAAGCGACAAAGCTTAACATCCTTGGTAAAAGTCCGAAGATTATGCTGGATCTGAAGGGGACTTTGCAGGATGGCATCGCCTATGACGGTGTTGATGACCGGTTCGATCGCGCGCGCTACTACAACCGCGAGGATGTCGAAGAAACGACGCTCAAGCTCGAGGTGGCTTATCCTGGCCATACGCAGTCCGTCGTCGGTACCTGGTCATCGAAGAAATCGAATGATAACGTCATCTTGAGTTCTGGCCAACAAGTCGCGCAAAAGAAAAACGTGAGTGTTCCCCTTGATTTGTCCAATGCTCAGAAAGGGGATAAGATCACCTTTTATCTAACCACGACGACCTATTTTAGATCGGATGCATCTGTAAAACCGAAAGTAACGAATATCGCAACGATCGGGATGACGTTAGACGATACGATTATTCCAACGCACACGGTTCCAGATCAGCCAGACTCGCTGCCAGATCCGCTGGTTTGTAAACCGAATGTACCTTTGCATGGGTTCGATATCGTACCGTATCCAGCAAGCGATGGCACGGACATGTCGCGTGTATCGGATCGGCAAGTCTTTATCGACGGTGTAAAGGTCGACGATAGCTTATTCTTTAGCGGTGGTTACGTCTTCGGCGATGAAGCAGATGGCCTTCACCGGGTCGACATCGTTTGGCTGCCGAAAGCATCCAAAAACTCTGCAGGAGAAACAGGATGCTCGAGTTCCAACCCAGTGCTCATCCATGATACAAAGCCGAGAGCTGGATTCAAGATGGGCGGCGCGTTCAAAGAGAACCGGAAGATGACGGTCGACGAAGACGTTGCACCTTCAAACGATCCGTATGTACTGAATGTCTACCCGATTGTCTCCTATGATTGGTCCTGGGAAGCTGTTGGCACATCGAGTCTGAGCGATCAGCGAATCAAGGTTGACGGTAACACGCATAAGGAGTTCCTATTCAAAAAGACAGGCGATTATAAGCTCAAACTGACGGTTACGAATTCACTGGGACGAACGTCAGATCTTTACTCACAAGATTTCTCTGTGCTGGAGGATTTCGCACCGGCCGTCATTATGACGCCGTATTCGAGCGAAATTGCTCGCGGCGAATCGGTTCCGCTGTATTATGACGCAGTGAGCACGGACGGGGACGTCATTACGAATCAACATTTCGATGTGTACTACGATTCGGCCGGCAATGAAACGTACGCGACAAAGGTTGACTCCTTCGATTCGCCAATCACGGCGTATACGCCGAAAACGAACAAGCTGGGGAAATACAGGATCGTCGCAACGGTGGATGAAGATTTTGGCGAAGAGACCTTCCCTGAATTCATTACTGCAGCGGATAAGCGGCAAAAGAAGACGCAGTTTGAATTCCTGGTTAACAACTATATTCCGTACGCTGACTTGTATACGGACATTCCAACCATTCGCCCGGAAGTCGATACGTTCTTCCTGTTAGATAAGAATCTGAACCAGGACAAGATCGATTACGTGAAAGGTAACCATGTGACGATCAACAACCAACTAAGGAACGAGGGAATCGATCCAACCGTCAATTCCTGGGATATGCATACGTACACGTATCCACAGGCTGCATCGACCTACACGGATACGGGCACTTCTTATCCGCCGTCGACCTATTATTATTGCTCAAACGGCTACTGCGGCACACTCAATCTAACGAGTGCCAGCGATAACGGGAACTACCATGATTTCGGTACAGATCATAATGAGACCCAATCGAAGTCGGTAACTGGAACATGCGGAAATACTCAGAATGTAAAGTACGACTCCAAAGGGAAAGGGTCAACCACATTTACCGGGTCTTGCGGATCGACTCAGCCCTACTCGGATGGCGAGGGATATTCAGGAACCATGTCTCGTGGCGATACACTGCCGCACGGTGGTTGTTCGGATACTGGACCACCAAACGGTTCTTGTTCCACATCCTATACGGCTTACTACTCGGGCACCGCTTCGCGCACGGTATCGGTCCACGTTCCGGACATGAAGTGGGTTGCATCCTGGCGAGGATATTACGCCGGAACCATCTATAAAGATGTGCGCCAGCCGCTAACCAACCCGTATACAAGAACGACGTCGGACAAGTACATTATCTATTACTCTGACGATAAGATGAGCGAGGTTGCTGACTTTAATGCGGCGAGGAGCTTTTCAGACGCAAAGGTCATCCTGGTAGGTTCGACGGCCATTAAATCGCAGGTATCGAAAGTCGATTACTTTATCGAAAATAAAGGACAATCGGCAGAGGCAGTCGTTAAGGAGATTGTGGATTACATCGCGTCCAAGACGCCGCCAACGGCAGCACAAATTGTCCAGGTCAATCAAACGTTCAAGATGCTGACCGAGGATTTGGATCCTGAGTCGGACCCGATCGTGAAACGTGAAACGATGTATTACCATAACGAGAATTACTTTGACAATCCGATGGGACACGCAGCATTTGCGCTTAAAGAAGGGGATCCTGAGACGTGGACCGCGGAGACCTTGCGAACAAGCTTTGCTTTGCCGGGCGAGTATCCGGTATTCAGAAGAATTAAGGATCAACCGAGCACGGATCCGCTCTTAGCGAAATACAGCTATTATTCTAACGTCGCCAAAACGACGATCGTCGTCCATCGGAAGCCTTTTGCTAAAGCAACGCTCGACTGGACGTACAATCTCGACTGCAGCTGCTACTTGACGACGTGGGTCGATAAATCCTATGATCTCGATCACAACATCAGCGATCCGATCAACAAGGGGATTATCGAGCGGAAGGTTCGGTATAAGAAAGATGGTGGCGAGTGGATCTATGCGATTCCAGACCAGCTCGACTTTGGATCTTATGACTTGGAATACGTTGTACGCGACAAGGAATTAGCCTGGTCGGATCCGTTCGTTATGAGTTTTGTTTTATCGGCCGCCCCATCGATCCAAATGAACGCGAAAGCACGGACGGAACTTCCTGACTTCTCACTCAGCAGCATCCCTGCAAGTGAGCAGCTGCGCGTCTACGACATTTGGACGAGGTACCCTTACAGCCATACGCTGCAAGTTGCACTGTATCAAGGCGGCGTACAGAAGACGCCACCGGTGAATGTCGGGTACTACACGGGCACGAAAACCGGAGAAGATATCAATTGGAATGATATTGTTTATACGATTCCTGATACGACTCCAGATGGACCCTACCAGCTGCGATTGACAGCGATCGGGCAAGCTGGCCAGCAAAACTATATTGAGTTCCCGGTTGTCGTGAATACACCGATCAACCTGGTGCCGAAGATGCCGGATCCGATGGTTTCTACCCTGACGAACGACATTAAGGCATCGACGACGAAATATCCGAGTACGACAACTGTTCAGATCTTCGTGGGAACGCCGTACCAAACAACGTTGCTACCGATGACCGGCACGAAGACCGGCAATATCAAGGACTGGTTGAAAGCCTACATTCCGCCGGTGATCCCGGAGGGCACCTATACGGCCCGTTTCATCTCAACGACGCCGGCGGGCAAGTCCGAGACGAAGGATGTCACTTTCAAGCTCATTCCGGCTCAGAACTTTGCGATCATCGCAGTGGTACCGCGGCCACCGTTAGAAGTGGTACAGAAAAAGCCGCCGTTGTCGATGTTCATCGCTGGCAAGTATGGTCCAGCCACCTTCCCAGTAGATGTCATCGCGCAGAAAACGATTGGATCCGGCGCTGAGTCAGTGCAGATCAAGTTGACGCGCACAGGGTACGGCAAAACCTGGACCGAGACCAAAACTGTTCTCGTTGGACCAGCACAACAGACCATCACGTTTACGGTGCCAAATGTTACGGATAAAGATATCCGAGACTGGCAGGCAGCGAACGGCAAGAAACAAACCCTCTATGATAGCTTCAAGTTCACAGCAGAGCTAACGTACTTCAATACGGAAGTGACGCTTGCAGACAATAAGGGGTCCGCGCAGTTCAGAACTGCAGAGTTTGGCAGATCTCAGCTCACAGAATAACAGTGTAAACAGGTCGCTTCTATAGCGGCCTGTTTTTTTTGTCGACCTACAGACTTACGGCTCAAAAAAATGCGCATGATAGTGCGCGAAAACTATGGAAAAATGAACCATAACCGTGGTACTATAGACATGTAATGGTATATCTTTTGGCATGTAGTTAGGTATATGAGTCGCATTTATAGGTCTTTTGATACCTAAATCGACATTGAGAGGAGGATTTTGTTGCATTTTCCTGTTGTAAGCTGGGTTTTATTGTTGCTGACACTTTTTATGACGGCATTTATCTTAGATGAAACAGCAATGATGGCCACTCATTACCTGACGCAGGGCAACGCAGATGCTGCTGCAGACGCTGGAGCAAACCAGCGGCACCTGACGATTACAAATGACGACATACACGAATTCGTCATATCGCCGATCGAAGCGCAAAATGCGGCATCAGCTGCCTTTGCCAAGAACCTGAATAACATGGAAACGATGGGCATCGAGACTGATCTGATTGAAAACCCAACCTATTCGTTCCCAGACCAATATTCCATTGGGGTAAGCATCGATTTGTCCCACGAGATGAAGTTTTCGGAATCCGCGATGGAAAATGTATTCGATAACTATCAACCGTTTGAACCGCTCGAAGATTCCGTATTCGCGGTTTCCGATATCAATCACCGGAAATAAGACGCCAGAGAGGAGCGCGTATGCTAAGTCGATTGTTCGATATTGTAGTTTGGCAATCTGCGCTTGCAGTCGCCATATCAGTCCTGGTGCATGAGGTTGGCCACGCTGGCGTACAACGGATTTTTAAGCTCCCGGTGAAAATCATCGAATGGGGCAGGGGGCCGCGGATACTGAAAATAGGTGTTCTGGAGATCAGGCTGCTCCCGTTCGCTGGCGGTATTTACCCGAATGGTTCGGAGCTGAGTGGAAGCCGAATAGCCGGCGCTCTCATAGCTGCAGGCGGAATCCTGGCGCAGTGGATCGGCATGGTGGTGATTGGACGGTTGCAGTTGCATGAGATTGCATGGCTAAAGACGTTCTGCATCGCATACGGGATGTGCGCTTTTCTGTCGCTCCTCGTGCTCATCCCGTTTAAGGGGAGCGACGGTTACTACTTGTTCAAAGCATTAGTCAAAAGGAGACAGCAGGTATGAAGGAAAAGGTCATAGTCGCAGTGCTTTCAGCCAAACCGGCGGTAGATACTTACCTTGCGGAAGAGATCGAAAACAACAAATTACCCATTGAAATTCGATCCCTGACGGACGATGAACTGCGATTTGAAGATTGCCATTGCGTTGTGTTAATCGAATCGCGCGCGAGTGCTGTAGATCGCGCAGAGGCGCTGCTAGGCATTGCGGCTCAGATTAAAGCAGAAGGGAAGCACATCATCTGGTCTGTTGTAGGTGACTCAGGTTTCCAAGCGCGGGCGCAAGCGGAGCTAGATGGACCAAGCTTTACGAATCTATCTACCAAGCCAAAAGCTGACGCGAATGATGCACTAGACAGCATAGTCAAATTTGCTGAAGCGTACATAAACGTGCAGCAAGAAACGACGGCGGAAACAACCGGAAAACGAAAACCCCCGCGTAGTACCAAGAAGGCTGCCGCTACCGATGCAGAGCAACAAACAAAAGAATCTACGGGTAAGCGCTTGAGGGATCTTGTATTTAATCCCACTGGAGACGGCGATCAAGAGGAGCTGTTGGGCGACGATGAACCGCTAGGCAAGGTTGTAGGCGGCATCCGTGACGTCTTTCAATCGTTCCTCCCGGAACGAGAGAGAGAGCAGAAGATTCTCCAGCAGCTACCCGATGAGCTCGACAATATCATTGCAGTGTCAGGCTATTCGGGCGCGGGCGTATCCTATGTCGCCTGGAACATCGCTGCATGCCTAAAGAAGCCGGTTGTCCTCATGGAAGGTCGCCAGACGGGCGCCCTTGCTGGCTGGCTCGGTCGGATCAACGATAGCGATTTGATTACGCGAAAAGAATTCCTGGAAGGGAAATCGCCATCGCGGGATAACCAGGGTGTGGATCTTGTGCTGAAGGCTGACGATCTCATTCGCCCTTCGGAACTGCAGGCGCTTGTACAAACCAAGCGAACGATCGTTGTCGATTGTGGTCCGGACTTTGAAAGTGAAGTGTTCAAAAGAGCAAAGCAGCGTATTTTCGTGGCTGCTCCGGATCCGCACTATTTGAGGCTGCCTCGTCCGGAACAAGGGACATGCACTTGGGTGCTCAATCAATGGCCACACGGCTCCACGTTTAACGAAACGTTCATCGAACAAAGTTTTAACCGCCGGTTCGATCTGATCGTTCCGGCCCGGCCAAGGCAAGCTGTATTGTCCACCTGGACCGGTAGGGCCTGGGTCAACATGGAGGACGAAGACGAAGTGATGAAGGTTTGGCAGAAGCTTTTTGAACGTGAGGGGGTCACCAGTTGAAGGTTTTTATCGTCATTGACGTCGACGCCGGGCGTTTAGCGCAAAACATCAAGATTCTCTCCGATTATGGGAAAGTTTTCGACGCGCGCAGCGTACAGGAAATGGTTCAGGTTCGTGAGCGTGAGGGACATGTCGATGCTGTATTCCTGTCGACCAACGTCCCGAATATCCGCGAGACAGTGGTCAAAATCGGGAAGAATTTGAGAGCTGATGGGTCACCGGCTCACGTGTTCTTGATTGGTGAGATGAATCCGGATACGCTGGCAGATCTCTTCGATGCCGGTGTCCGGGATATCACCCGGCATCCGATCAATCCCGTCGAAGTTGGACTGCATAAGAAACTGCCGACGCTCACGGATGAACGCGAAATTTCAGTTCATTTCGGGACACCGCAAGCGACACGCGAAAAAATTATTCTATTTTGCTCGCCGAAGGGTGGGGATGGTAAAACAACTATCTCTACCCAGACAGGCGCCGTCATCGCGAAAATGACCGGTCAAGCCCTCCTCATTGACGCAGATTACGCCGGCAATGCTTACCGAAAATTAGGGATCACGAGTATGACTCACTCGATTATCGATTTCGAGAAAGAAGATTCGCAGCTGCTCGATCGCCACAGCCTGGAGAACAAGCTCATAACACATCAGCAAAGCGGCCTGAAAGTTCTCCCGTCACCCTGGAATGAACACACAAGCATTCCGGCAAAGATGGCCGAAAACGCGCTGCTTGCTTACAGGCGGTTTTACGGAAATATCGTGGTTGATTTGCACCAGGGCTACACACCGGCTTTTGAAACGCTCAAAGACTACGCGACAGACATTATCTGCGTGTGTCGGCCGGAGGAGGATGAGTTAGAGCGCGCCATGGAAATGATCATTCGGCTATATGAGGCAGCGCCGGACAAGCTTCGGATCATTGTGAATGGCTTGAGGAATGAGAAAGAGCTACAACCCATTCGCGTCGGGCTAGAGCAATTTAAGATCAAGGCGCCGCTCTCATCCTTACCGTACGCAGATAAAGAGTTTGCTCAGCGCAAGGAATTGCCGGTATTCCTGGAACCCAAGCGATCGCTCTACTCCAGGGAACTGAGAGCCATACTCAAAGGTTTAGGCATTACTAATTCAAAAGATGCCGTACCTACAGCGACTGCTGAACCTGGAGCTTCCAAGGAGAAGGAGACGCCATCAGCTCCCAAAGGTCCAGGATGGTTGCGGAAAAAATTTGGGAGGGTAGCAGATTGAAGAGTAAAAAAACATTATTATTGTTCGGTGCTTTAGCTGCAGTCGGCATCTGTTTAGCTTTTGCGATCTATGGCGTCATCAATCAGTACCTTGATTTGGGAACCGTCTACGTGGCAAAAAAAGAGATTGCTGCACAGACTTCTATCAAGAAGGATCAGTTCACTACGGAGAAACGGCCGAAGAAGAACATCCCTGTGGGTGCGGTAACGAGCGATAAAGCGCTGGAACAGCTCGTTGGTAGATTAACACGCACGGTGATTGTCGAAGGCCAAACCCTTCAGGGCGCACTCGTATCCGATGCGCACAACTTGCGCGAAGTGAATCAAAATTATTCGGAAAATTACGTTACCGTGACGATCCCAATCGATAGCTCCGACGTGCCGATTGCAGAGATTCATCAGAATGATGTTGTTTCCCTGATTGGTGTTCGCAAAGAAAATGCATTGGACGGCGAAAAAATTGTGGCCGACTATATCGCGGAAAGCGTTCTGGTATTAGATGCGATAGTCGATAAATCTTCTTCCAGTGGAAAGCTCCTTGTACTCGTACCGCGAGAAGAGGCACCGGTACTGCAAACAAATATCGTCGTCGGAAAGGTACGAGTCGTATTGGATCCTCGGAAATTCAGTCTGAAGGGGGCACAATAAATGTCTTTTGAAGACAATGATTGGACCCATCTCAGCGGTAAACGTCAAGCGAAGAGTACAGACATGGCCAAATGGCTAGGGTTACTGCAAGATCGAGTGCTGAAGGAACTTGAAGACGAACGCGCAAGGTATGGAGAGATCATAGAGCGTGACGAGCTGTCGATGCAAAGATGGCTGATGGATATTATCCGTCACGTCGAAGGGATCCCAACACAACATTACCAGCAGCTGATCAAGAACTACCTGGACGATTCTTACCGGTTTGGCCCGGTTCAGCCACTTTGGGAGAAACCCGGAGTCACTGACGTTCAAATTTTTATGCCGCTGAACCCGGACCACAAGCAAATGATCATGTATTACGATGCTGGCGATCGAAAAATGTATACGGATCAGGAATTCCGAAATTACGATCACCTGCGGGACTGGGTTAACCAGCATTTATCCCGAATCGGCATGCGGTACGATCCATCGAAGATCGCCATGAACGGGATGTTGCCTGGTGGCGAGCGTATCCATGTCATATCTGGAACGGTTGGATATTCGATATACAATGCGTTATCCGGGGAGTACAAATTCATTCGTTGCATGATCGTTTCGATCCGTCGTTTTGCGAAGTCCTATACGCTCGAAGAGCTAACGAGCACGTCCATGACGCAGATCCAACCGATAGAGCTTGCTCGACCAGGAGATGCCATTCTCAAGTATAAGCGACAAACAGTGTACGCCCATTACAATAACGGATTTGCGGATGCGGCGACGATCGACTATTTGCGTATTGCAGGGCAGCTTCGGCTCAATTACTTGCTGAGTGGAGCCACCGGCGTTGGAAAAACAACACTGATGAATGCACTGACTGTCATCGTCGGCGATGGGGAAATGCTGATCGTCATTGAAGAGGCACCAGAGATGCAGCCACAGTGCGAGCTTCCAGTTATTCGGTTGTACGAGCGCGAAGGGATATTCACGCAGTTTGATGCCTTAAAGCAAGCTCTTCGGATGTTTGGGAATCGCATTTGTCTTGCAGAGATTCGGGACAAGATCTCGTACTTATTTTTACACACGCTCATGGTTGGTCATGATGGATCCGGAAGCACGATTCATGCTTCCAGCTGTAAGGCGGCCCTAGATCGTGCCATTGAATTGGCGAGCAGCCATGAATCAGCTCCACCACGCGAAATCATTAGGTCAATTATGTGCGAACGAATTGGATTTATCGCTCAGATGAGCAATGACCCTAAGAACCGACATATTGACGAATTGTGTGAAGTGAATGATGACGGTACTTTGCACGTGGTCACGCGATTTGTAGAAGGAGCGAATGAACGGGGGCGGCAGAAAGGATATTTTGAATTCCTGGGCCCAGGCGAAAAATTCCTTCAACTCATGGCCAAGGCCGGGATCGATGTGCCGTCCAGCTGGAAGTGGGGGAAAGCCAGTTGATCTATGCGATCTTTGCGCTTTGCGCCGTTTTCGTCATCCTGTTCTATCAATCCATTCGAGTTTACAGGAAAGAGAAGATCCAAGCGGTCATGGAAAAACTCGTTCCGCAAAGTGTGGAGGAGAATGGGGCGAAGGGGATACGGCAATGGATCAACATCGGCGACAAGCAGACCAGGCAAACGGTCATCATTATCGCATGTGCGTTCGCAGCCGGCCTGATGTCATTGGTGGTAGGCGGAAATTTTATCATTATGGGGCTCGCCGGCGGGAGTATTCCGCTGATCATTATCAAGCAAAAGCAATTCATGTTTGAGAAGCAATACCGTAGCGACGCGCAAGCAGCGATCCAGTTTCTGCAGGGCATAATCAGTGCCGGCGGAACGCTGGAGGATTGGATGCTCGAAGTACAGCCAAGGCTGAGCGGACCTTTGAAAAAGGAATTTGCACATGGCTATGAAAACTACAAACGCCATGGCGTGTCCATTACAAAGTTCCTGGAATCTTTGATCAAGAATTGCCCCGATAGCGGTTTGAAGCTTGTATTTGCGGGGATTTTGCGGGAGGCCAATGGTTCGAATAACTTGAACGCCCTCTTAGAAGGGACGCTTCGAGACATGCAGAACCAGGCGAGATTCACCAGGGTGTTAGGACAGGTTCGTAAGAGCGGATCACAAATGCTGATGTATATCTATGTGTTCCCGGTCTTTTTCTACTTCCTATTCTCCGATTCGGTAGATAGCACGATCGAACGGCACCCCGTTGCAATGATCGTATTGTTAGTTGGAATCGCCGGCTACTCCTTATTAGGCTGGTGGGGGTACCGCGTGACACGTACTAAGCTCTGATGAAAGGAGGAACCCATGGATTCAACTCTTGTAGTTTTCATTCTTCTTAGTCTGCTTTTTGTCTTCTTAGCAGCATTGCCGCTGCTGAATCGAAATACGCAAATCTCAGACCGCTTTTATTCGATTTTACTAGCCTACCGAAATACATCTGCTGAAGGGAAGAATCGGGGCTGGATATTCACTGTTAACTCGATAAGCCCGTACATGAACAAGTGGCTGATCGGCCGGCTGGATCGCATGCTCCGACTCGCGGGGCGTAAATCTGGACGAACGGCGGAAGAGACGCTAGTCATTTATGCAGCCTCAGTTATCCCGCTGTTGCTTCTAGCATCGCAGCTCGAACACGCGAAGACGCAAGCCATGATTATGGCGCTGGGCTACCCGATCATTCAGATCCGCCGGCTAATGACCAAAGGTTCACGTCGACAGCTCGAAGCTGAAGAGGCTACACGCTTTCTAAAGCGGCAGCTAGCGCTGAATCTCAGGCAGAAGATCCCGACGATGGATGCCCTATGGATGATGGCCAAGGATCATCCAGGCGAATTTGGAGAGACATTCCGGGGGTACTTGGAGCAGATCGAAGATGGAAAACCACTTCGCCAAGCGATGAAAGAATTCCGGAGTGAATATGAGACGCGATCTTTGGATGACCTATGTTTTGCACTTGAGCTCTCTGACACCAAGACGCCGGAGATTCTGGCTAACCAGATCGAGCGGCAGGCAATGGACGAAAACGCCCGGGTGGACGAGTTTATCGAAAAGAAGAGAGATTCGTCCAAGACAACCATGTTACTCATCGTCGGCCTCTCGTTCGTTTTGACGATCGCCATATTGGTTTTCTTCGCTTCCTATGGCTTCGCGGATTATTTCCGGGGCGGTGGAGGATTCCTGAATTGGTAATCAAGGAGGGTTTGGACATGGAACAATCGATTGAAGGCATTCAGAAGGCTCCATTTGAAGTCGGTGACGGCGTTGAACTGGTCTCTGACAGTTATAAAGATGCCGGTCACTGCTGTGGCGATATTGGCAAGGTAATTGATACCAAGAAATCCGTACTGCCAAGCGGCCACATCGAATGGGATCTCCGTGTCACTTGGGAAAATGGAAAAGCAGAATGCTGGATTTATGCTAAGGAGTTTACTGGAGTTTGAGGTGCTAAGTTTTAACCACATAATCCAAGTGCCTGTAAAAAATGAAAAAGAGGAGATGGCAATCAATGAATCAAAAGAACGGTCGCATCGCAGCTGGGGTAGTCATGGTGTTGTTAAGCATTCTATTCTTTTCCACGCTCTACTACGAATTCACCCCAGCATTTACGGTACTAGGCATAGTAACCTTGGCAGCTGGCGTCTATAACATTTACCGTGCAGTCCGTAAAAGTGGTAACACAAAGGGGAGCAAGCGATCCGGACCAGACGGGGACTTTAAGCTGTAAGACGATCTATCATTCGAAGAATCAAATCCAATCAAACAAAATAACTTTTGGGGGAAATTACGATGATGACAGTAAAAGTGGAAAATAACAATCTGGAGGCTTCTGCCATGATGACAGTAAAAACGAAGGTCGCACAAGCAATTCAAGCTGTTCGCAAATCGAGAAAACTCAAAATGCTCCGGATGGATGTCTTGTTCCAATTTGGTTTCCTGGCGCTGGGGCTTTGGATTATCGTTGAAAACGCTCCGCTTGCGAGAACTGCATTTTCAATGGTGCTGAATGCCGGCCGTGACGCTGTGCTTGGCGTCTTTGCAGACATCGGAAACTTATAAGATGTTTCTCCGCATACTTCGCAAGCGGTATCCAGGAATTATCACAGCGGACATTGCGCTCTCCCCGTTAGCGATCCTTGCGATCGGGGTAACGGTTACCCTCTTTCTGATGGTCATCTATTACGGACTCAGCTACTTGTTCTTTGGCCAAGTGATTATGCAAGGCAGCCGGCTCGGGAGCGTTAATCCAAATGTGACTGCCGTCCATTCTGCGATCTATAACGGTGTAACGAAAGTGCTGCCGGAAGTTAAGAATGGGGCTACGCTCATTACGCCTACGGATATCGTCGTGAACGCAAACGACGGCGATTACGTAACGGTTACCGGGAAGTACAAGGTACTGCTGCCAGGCGTGAATTTTTACGAAAATCTTGGCGGATCCGCTGTAGATTGGGTTCTTCCAATAAGGGCCAAGTTTTCGTTCTATCGGGAGTATTGATATGACTCTATTGTTTCTCATCGCGATCAGCATCTGTGGGCTCTACGATTATAAAACACGGGAAGTGCCCCTATGGAGCATGATCCTCGTAGCGATTTCAGGAATCGGGATGTGTGTAGCACATCCCGTTTTCTCTCTTTTAAGTGGAACAGTCGTGCTGATATTTTGCTTGTTCAATCGCATGGGCACCGCCGATCGGATTCTGTATCCATTGGCAGCTGCAGCACTCGGTATGCTCGGCGTGATGTATGCCGGCATCGCGCTTGCGATCGCGGCATGGCATGTTCAAAGGACGCACATGCCGGCACCAGCTGTAACGTATTTGGCGATAGTTTGCACGCTAGTGCTAACGATAGGAGGACTACTATGACGTCCGTGTACATTGGGTTTTACGCTTATCTCGGACATAACCAAGAAATATCGAAGATCCCTGGACTCGTCGGATCCGTTCCGGACGAAACCCAGGAAGGCGATCTTATTTATACGATAGAGAAAGATGGAGCCCTGCAAACCTTCTGTGCCGGTCAAACGGCCGTCGATGTATCCGAACGGATATCCCCGATCGAGGGTGATGAGCAGTGGATGCAGCTACTTATCGCAAGGTTAGCGTCAACCAGTACGGATCACGAGCTGGCAATCGCATTGCCGATTACGGCGTGGGAGGACCGCTTGCAGATCCAGGAACGTCTGCTGAGCAGTTCCTATCATGTCCATCCCTTTGGGGGCGTTCCCATTCCCGTTAAGCTTCAGCACCTATCGCTGTATCCGGCTATCACGGCCGCGTTCTACGACCTTCACCTGCAGCTGGTGGATGAAGAGTTGCAGCCACGAAATACAGAGCTCCTGGACGGCCGTTTAACGCTGCTCGTCCTGGTCGGCAGCCGGCAGACGGAATGGATTTTGGCCAGGGGAATGGAGCTGGTTAAGGGCGGCATTCTGTACTGTGGCATTTCGACGGTGCAGCTCGAAGTGAAGGAGTTTTACTATCATAAGTCCGGAAAGTCGCTGCTGCCTGCAGATGCGGATGCAGCGCTCCATACGCACGACGTCGAGATAGATGGCAAGTACATACCCGTAGATAAGCAGATTGAAACCGGGATTGAAGCGCTGGGGGCGACGCTGCGTCGTGATATAGAGGAAATTCGTGCGTACGAAGGCGCTGATTATGTATTCCTGGCCGGCGAAGGGATCACGTTTGTCGATCGGGAGACCATTCAGCAGCTGGTACAAATGGGCGTCCGCGTGGTCGATGATCCGGAGCAAGCAATTCTAAGAGGCTTAGATGTCTTACAGCGTCTAGTAGGTGATGCCGATGAGTAAACCGCTCGCACAAGCAGTTGCGACGAAAGCGATTAAGAAGAGTATTTTGGGACTAATCGGCGCCTTTTTATCAGGGAAGCTCGCACTGGCAGCCGGCGCTGTTCTCGTTCTTCTCGCCATGCTGATCTCTGTGGTAAGCATTCCTCAAATGCTTCTATCAAAGCTTCGGTTGCCATGTATTTTTGGGTGCGGATCAAGTTACTCCGGGAATATTTCTAAAATTGGTCAGAATGAAATCCCGTCTCAATACCTGGACTTTTACTATGGCGCAGAGACGCAGTACGGCGTCCCCTGGAATGTGCTAGCGGGCGTTCACCGCGTCGAAACCGTGTTTAGTACACTCGACCCGATGGTGTCCTCTGTCGGTGCGATCGGGCACATGCAGTTCATGCCAAAGACATGGATCGGGTGGAGTTATCCTGGCGGATCGGACTTAGGCGATGCTGATATCCCGGATGATGTTCTGACGGATCCCGCGCAGATTGCGAAATACGGCGGATATGGGGTCGATGCTAATGGGGATGGCCGGGCGGATCCGTTTGATGTCCAGGATGCGATCTACGCGGCGGCCGGTTACCTTGCGAGAAACGGGGGATCGCCATTCGATCCTCAGAAAGCGCTCTATGCGTACAATCACGATCAAGCCTATGTAGACCAGGTAATGTCGTTTGCAAACAGATATGCTGAAGGGTTTTCACCGATTTCCTCATCGGAGGGTGCGGATATCCCCTACGGGGACTTTTCACAGCAATGGATTAAAACGATTGAATGGAAAGATCCAAGAGATGGATCCAAAAAGGTTGGTTTAGACGCGCAGCTCCGGCAGCAAGCCATCGAAAGAGACATTCGGATCTCTCCAGGGCTTGTGATGATACTCGCGGAGAAGTCCGATCGGGCGAAGAAAGACGAGAAGGAGAAAGAATATGCCGATATCCTGCAGCCAAGAGACATGAAAGTCATTGTCGTGAAGAAAACAACCACCACCACAACGGTTACGCCGAAAAAGTCGGAGAAAGAAACAGACGAAACTGCGGCCTCTCCGGACAAGCCATCCGGAAAAACTTCTGCGAAAACAGCTGCAGGCAATGCAACCGCCGGCGATACAAAAGATAAGGACGAAAATGAGGGTGAATCAACAACGACAACCACGACAGTAGAAGAGCCGATGCTGTTTATTTCGAAGGTGACGACACATCGTGGGAAATTTGAGTTTCGCGCTGGGTATGAAGTCGACGAGACGACTGTTACGAATGCGGATGGCGGCACAACCACGACTGTGGTTACCCGGCCGACGCTCGAGGGCACGACGTTTAAGAGCAGCGACGCGCTCCTGGATGAAGCTTTGAGGAAGGCACATATTCGAGGCAAGCAGGGCAAAATGGACGTCCTGAAGCTTACAAGGATGGTCGATCCGAACTTCTGGGACGAGCGATTAATTGGAGACAAAGATATATTCATTTTCCAAAGCTCAGGCGGTGCGATGCAATGGCCAACACCCGGATTTTTTAGCATTTCGTCTCCGTTCGGGAATCGAAAGGATCCCGTTTCGGGGGAATCCAAGTTCCATGCCGGCATGGATATTCCCGTAGACGTTGGCACGCCGGTTGCAGCTGCAGATGATGGTGAAGTGGTGGCAGCCGGGAAAAGCGATGAGGCCGGTAATAATATCCGGTTAAAGCACAAGACGATGGATACGCGCTATTTGCACTTATCTAAGATCAATGTAAAAGTCGGTGAATTCGTAAAACGTGGCCAAGTCATTGGTGAATCCGGCAATACAGGTAAAAGCACGGGGCCGCATTTGCATTTAGAAGTCATCGTAAACGGTAATCCAGTCGATCCGTTTCCTTATTTCAAAGGTAAAAGTGGTGGTCAAAAGTGAGAACAAAAGCTTATTCAACACGGCTTCGTTACGAAGATGAGCTCGACGAAGCGATCATTCAGATTCTCGATGAGATTGAAAACAACGATGAGGACCCCGGAGAGTGGCTGCGTGAAGCTGCAAGGATGCGCCTGGAGTTGGCTAGTCGGCCGGTTGCAGAGCAGCCGGCCGATAACCTGGCAGTATTCACGCTTTTTACAGATCAAGAGGCTACCGGCCTCGAGCACGTCGTACAGCGGCTATTCGAAGCGATGTCGGATGAGCAAAAAACGGCCTACATCCAGGAAGCTATCCGGATGCGGGTGGCGATCGAAACGGATGCACCGGCTTACTTTATCAACCGATGGAACCAGCAACAAGGCAGCCAGGAAGCATCGCTGCCTGCAGACGGTCACGAAAGATTGTCTACCGTATCTGAAGTTCCTCTTATTGCTTTAGAGAAGGATGGAGGTCAACCGCCTCCAGAAACGCAGGAGGACGGTTTAAGCTTATATCGGAACGCTTTAGCAGCGCTCATGCGATTGGAGATGATGGAACGTGCTTGAGTGGGTAGTAGCAGGGGGAAGCGCTGCGATCATAGCCGGCGTTCAAATTTCAGAAAATTCCCGTCGCAAGAAATACCGGGCATCCTATCGGTACATCCGGATCCTACAGCATGAGGAAAATGTCCAATCCGTTGACCAGATCAAGCGTTGGACGCTCGTTTTAAGTGAATATCAGCGCACTTGGGCACACCGGCAGCGCAAGGGGCGCGAATGGTTCCGATTGCTCTTTCATAAAGACCAGGCAGGGAAGATTGGGATTTATCTTGGTTTTCCGGAAGATCGTATTACCGGCATTAAGAACCTGGTGAAGAATACATATCCACTCGCCGAAATTCATGATATTCCGCATACGGATCTGCCGCTTGGCGGTAATCCCTCAATGCCAAAGGATAAAAAGCCACGAAAAAAGAAGAATGAGATCGAGTGTGGCTATTTCGATCTTCAACAGAAGGGCGAAATGGAAGGGCTTGCACTTCAAACCTATGCGGGCCAGCACTCTCTCGAAGAAGTCTTGCTATCGCTTCAAGCTGTCGATTCGGAAGCTTGGCTTGATATTATGTTTTCTCCGGAGTCGAACAGATCGCTCAAACGAGCTGTTGAAAAGACGAAAAAAGCGATCGAGCACAAAGGAATTTCAAAGCCGACGGGCCAGGCGGGCAGAGCTGGCGGTCAATTCGTTGAAGACCTAAAGAAGTCATTTTCACTGGATCCTAACGTGCGACCTGATCAATATTCAAAAGCAACGGCAAAGCCGGCAGCGCAGCAGCGGAAAGCGCCCTTATCTGAAATGGATCATGACGATCGCTCTCAGCTGCAGACGCTGCAGAAACGTTATACTGGCCGGGAAGCCGCCTTTGAAGTCGCAATTCGTCTCCTGGTCGTCGGCGAATACGCTGAAGCACTTGCGCAAACTACGGCTGCTAATATCAGGAGTTATTTGCAGATGGATAACGGCCTTCGGTTCATCAAAAACCGTAATATGAAGGCAAAGGTTGAAGAACGCGTTCCCTACCGGCCGACTCAAACCTTTCTGATGACCGGTGATGAGATTGCGAATCTCGTACGACTGCCGGTTGCGAAACATCGCGTTATGGATAATGTTCCGCATCTGAAAAAGGGCCAACGCTCCTTAGAAGCGGATGAGCTTAGTACAGGAATATCGATTGGGAAGCTAATTCATCCCATTCAAGTAAAACGGGAAGTAAAAATTTCTCATACTCAGATGAACAAACATTTCTTGCTCGTGGGAAAGACCGGCTCGGGAAAGTCGTCAGAACTGCTTGAGATTGTAGAATCTCTGATTAACGATTTTATTGATAATCCGAAGACTGCTCCTGGATTTACCTTCTCTGATCCGGCGAGAGACACAGTGGCAACCATCCTTAACCGGTTACGTCAGAAGGAGCTTGCAGGGAAGAAAGTGGACTGGAGCCGGGTGCATTACTTTTATCCTGCAGATCCGGATTACTCCTTGCCACTAAACCTCCTGTATCATAAGGAAAACGAAATGCCCGATGATGTCGTTGAAGACGTGGTGGCCACGCTTACCGGGCTATTTGAAATCACAGGCCCCCGGATGGAGCACGTTATGCGAAATGCAGTAACAACGCTTGTGCTGGATCCAGGGCAGAAACATTCACTACTTGGAATTATTCCCTTGCTGCGTGACGAAAGATTTAGGAAGCGCGTGCTTGCTCGCGTGCATGAAGACTCAATCAAGGAGTTTTGGAAGCACGACTTTCCTGGATACGAGAAGCAATTGGACCAGGTTATCAGCCCGATCGTTAACCGGCTATCGCCATTTAAGACGAATAAGCTGATGCAGCGTATGTTTGGCCAACAAGAATGGCGCCTGGACATTCGTAAATGGATGGACGAAGGACATATTGTGCTGTTTAACTGGCGCGGCGTCAATGAGAAGATTCTATCCCTAGCTGGCAACAAGATTACAAATCAATATCATGCTGAGTTTCAGGGCCGAAGCACAAGTGCAAAGACTCATTATACAATCTGGGATGAGGCTCATCGCACGCCGTTTAAGATTATCAATAAAATGATTGCTGAAGATCGAAAGTTTGGTAGCTCATGCGGGTTTTCAACACAGTTTCCCGAGCAACTACCTGGAGACCTGCTCAATTCCTTTACCGAAATTGCCGGAAACGTCTTTACTACGAAGCTTGGAAAAAAATCGGCCGGTATTATTCAAGGTGTTACTGCAGGTGCTTTTAGCGCTCAGTATCTTCAGGAGCTCCCGGAACGCGTCGTTGCCATATTTACGGAATCAATAGTTAATGGGCGTGCGGACCAGACCACGTTTACTGTCGAGTGTGATCCGCCGTATTTGTTCCATCCGGATGGGTCGGGGCGATGGGCAAACCACAAGGACGAAGAAGAGATGGAGCGAGCAATTCAATGGGGATTAGAAAAAGGCAGAGAGCTCATGGCCAGGGATACCACCCCTGCCCAGAAGGCTGATGAGCTCATAAACGAGTATTTGCGTCCTGGATCCATCTTGCGTACCCAAGCAACTATGGCGCCGATCGACGAGGCGCCTGCAGCCGATGATAGCGAAACTGACGAACTGGAACTTGAAGCTGACGATAACTTTGTGCCTGAGGCGCGTGTAGTGCCGTCTTTGGTGGACGACGATGATGATGAAGCGCAGGAAGTCGAAGATGATTCTCCAGCGGCGATCGGGGCGAAAGACGAGCTTTACAAGGAAGCTGCCCAATATGTAATAGCCGAGCGTATCGCTTCAGTATCCGCCATACAGCGCCGTTTCCGGGTGGGCTACACGCGTTCGGCCAGGATACTTGAAGCGCTCGAGCAAAACGGTATTGTTGGGCCATATAGTGGATCCCAGCCTCGCGAAATACTGGTTGATTCGTTCAAAGAACAACCGGCTGTAAACCTGAAGAAAGAACGCGAACAAGCACCAGAAAGTGAACCAGCATCCTGGGACGAGTTGTTCGAGAAAGCGGAATCGCTTGTCATGGCCAAACAGAGTGCTTCAGAAGATCTCTTGCAGAAGACGTTAAAAATCGATCAGGCAACAGCTGCGAGAATTCTTCAAGGGCTGGAGTACAGTGGAATAATCGGTCCGGATGAAGGGAAAAGGTCTCGTAAAGTTCTCGTAGACCCGAATGGGACAAAATACAGTGAAGATCTGCCGATGACTTCTTCCGGATCCGGAAGCCGGTGGGATTAGGAGGAACTATGTTATTCGACTGGATGGACAATAATTCGATTGACCGGCAAAGCCAAGTGATGCACTTGATTTATGATATGCGTATGGTGACCAAGCGGCATCTGCTTGCAGTCACCGGTCTCAAGGAAGACAACTTCAACCGTATCTTGAGAGCGATTCGGAAAATGCCGAGCGATTCACCCTTCGACTGGATACAGACGCTGAGCATCAGGGGTAAGCAAGTAGAGCCCGCAAAATGTGTGTATACGCTCGGGAAAAAAGGGATTGCGTATGTGCAACAGCAGCGAAAGCAAGACGTCCGCATTCGAGAGTCACCGGCAAGTCAGATGTTCCACTATGTTGGTCTGAATTCGATCCTGCAGCGTGCGATTGAAACTTTTGGCCGTGATCAAATTGCCTGGTATTCTGAAGGCGAGCAGGCGGATATTTTGACCCTTCAGCTCAGGGAACTCGAACAGGCAGATGGAGACCGTCGAGGGATTATTCGTCCGGACGCGAGAATTCGTGTCGGGGGCAGGGAATGGCTTGTAGAGTTTGATAACGCCACGGAGGGACCGAAGCAGCTCGAAATTAAGTTTCATCGTTACGTCGAACTGTACGACAAGTTGGAGAGCTTGAGACAGACGCCCATCCTCTGGGTGACGACTTCCGAGAAAAGACGGGACTATCTCGAAAACAATTGGAACGCAACGATGGGCATTTCCTACGCATCGCATCCGAGCAGACCTACGAGTCTTTTCTTCACGGAGGGGAACGAGGTCAAAGTCTTCGCACCGTTTACCCGTCGACTCGCGAGCTCATGAAATGAATCACCGATTGACCTCATATTGATCCCACAAACCTCGATCTAGCGTCGAGGTTTTGATTTTGTCATGACTATACCAAACTTCATGCTCATTTACATGCTAAATTACATACTAAACTACATACCATTAAAACACTGAAAGACTAACTATATAAAGGCATTGATAAAAGACTTGGTTTATAAAAGCCCCCGTTTTTCCCCGTTTCCTTTATTCCCGTTCTCCGGCCCCGAAATCGGACATCCGAACAATAAAGAAAACAGCGAAAAACAGAGCCTCTTATAAACCAACCCTCCGGGCGCTTCGGCGGCCTCGACCGCCTCACGGAACGTCCGGAACCCCGGCTTTGCGTCCCTGCTCGATCGTCAAAATGAAACGCGCCCAGGTCCTATGGACCTGAGCGCGTTTATGGAGCCACTACTCACTTGCCGTTATTCTTGCTATATCGTACTCGATTTCGTATTCACCAACCATTTCCCGTATCTGGTCCAGGATGGGCTTAATTTCTTCTTGAATATCTCCCCACCTCTTTCCCCCTTTCATAGCTCTCTGAATTTTATGCGAAGCCTCTTGAGCGATTATGACTTTTTGCCAGTCATTATCTCTAACCGCAGATTCCAGGAGAGCAGATCCGTATCGCCGGCAGCCGTCGCGGACGTCTCGCCCGCCGGCTGGTCGTCGCCCATGGCGAGCAGCTGCCGCGGATCCGGACTGCCGCGACCGTGGCGCCGATCGCGCGAGCTGGTCCAGGCGCCAGGCAGAATGTTCGCTTGGAGCAAATCCGTATCGCCGGCAGCCGTCGCGGACGTCTCGCCCGCCGGCTGGTCGTCGCCCATGGCGAGCAGCTGCCGCGGATCCGGACTGCCGGCGACCGCGGCGCCGATCGCGCGAGCTGGTCCAGGCGCCAGGCAGAACGATCACTTGAAGCAGATTCGGATCGCCGGCAGCTGTGGCGGACGTCTCGCCCACCGACCAGGCGTCGCCCATTGCGTTGCAGCTGCAGCGGATCCGGACTGCCGG
>NZ_JBHSMI010000015.1:0-296958 GCF_042655525.1 Cohnella soli | reverse complement strand
GCTATGCCGAAGCGCTCTGGTGAGAGGCTTCGGCACCACTTAAAAAAGTGACATTTTCTCGGACGAGTTAGGGTGACATTTTCTCAGAAGTTTGACATCCCCTATAAGAAAAGGGCCATTCCTCCGTCAATAGAAATAACTTTTTGGAATAGCCTCGCGGGCAAGCAGACGATGATACGGACGTATTTGTTCAAGCGGGCAGCATGGGGCTTTCGAAAATAATCGGCAGACACCACATAAATCGACAACCTTTTTATGATACATATTGTATCATATTATAAAATATGTAGCATAAGAAGGTGAGTCGGTGACTTTGCTCGAACGTTCCCCATTCAAAATATCGTATGAAGACCCCGGCGCTTGCACTCGTTTGACCCATTGGTTAAGCGCATCGATCCGGGCCGCCGCATCCGGCAAAAGAATTATCGTCGTCTGTATCGGCACCGATCGCAGCACGGGCGATTCGCTCGGACCGCTGTCCGGTTCCTTGCTCATGAAATACCGCTCATCCCTGTTCGACGTGTACGGTACGCTCGAACATCCTGTCCATGCGATGAACCTGGACGATACATTGGCGAAAATCAACAGAAATACCGAAGAGCCTTACGTCATCGCGATCGATGCTTGCCTAGGGACCGTATCCGGCATCGGGACGGTCATCGTCGGAGAAGGGCCGCTTCGGCCGGGTTCTGGCGTCAATAAGGAACTCACACCCGTCGGTGATATTCACGTGTCGGGTATCGTTAATATCGGCGGCATGTTCGGTTACCAGTTGCTGCAAAATACGAGACTTCATCTCGTCATGAGCCTCGCAAGTCTCATTGCACGCAGCCTGTTCGTCGCCATTACGCTCGCAGCCAGACCGCAACAAGAAACACCCTCTTATTCGCAAAAGGGCGCTTTAACCGCTTCGTACTTGATGAAGCCTGTATCGCTCGACGGTTGAATTGAATGGATCCGGCAAGTCCGAGACTCAGCGGGACTAAACCCGCCTGATGATCGTGCTGCCACGCTCGCACTTTGTTCTAATCCGACTTCAAAGGCGACAAGAAAAAGATCGACCATGGCCTACGCCATAAGTCGATCTTTTGGTCTAATTCAATGGCAGAATGGATCGGGACGATAACGTTGACCACCGATCAGCGCTTTACGAAATAAAACTTGTCTACGTAAACTTGCCGGACATTCCCCGGGTTGTCCCAAGGCATAATGTAGACGACTTGGGTGTTCGTCTGGGAAGGCACGAAGGTGCCGATCTTCACGGTGTGCCAGAACATGTTTTCCATGCTCGATGCTGACATCCGCTTCTCCGCTACCGGATAGGTGTTCGCGGTCACATCGTATACCCCATAGGAGAAAGCGTCCCCCGTCGGTTGGAAAATCCGGTCGACCCCGCTTCCGTCCTTGTATACATCTGTCGCGTATTGAATTTTGACGTCCGCGTATAAATCGTAAGTCGCTCCTGGCGTCAATTTCGTGGGATCCCAGAACCATTGGAAGTTCCAGGTTCTCGACGAGGTCACCGCGTGCATAGCCGTCTTGCCGTCTCCGGCCGATACGTCTATCTGCCCCTTCGTCGCCCCGTTGTTGACATAGAACGCCGAATCTTCCCCGACGTAAACGACCTGCGCGACGTCCTTCGTCAGTTTCAGAATTTTTCCATCACCTGGGGCGAGATGAAGGTTGCTAATATTGTAGTGGGTCGGAGTCGCCGTAAAAGCGATCCCCGTTCCATCCAGCATGTTGGTCACCGCCGAAATATCCATCCCGAGCGCCGCCCGGTCGATCGAAATGCCGATATTGGCCGCGTTCAAGCAATCGTGGTTGACGACGACCAAATATTTGTCGCCCGTCTCCGTATCCACATGGGTGGTGACATCGGCGGCCGCATAAGCCGAATTCCCGCCTCCTGAAGCCGTCGCGATATTGGCGATTCTTTTCATCTTGCGAATCGTCGGTTTAAGCGTTTCGATCTCGCCGAACAACGTTTTGACGGTGTAATAGTCTGGCGTAGGCTGATAATGCTCGTCGACAATGCCGATCCAATCGAGTTCAGTCTGATATACGAAATAGCTGAATCCCTTGGACCCGTGTCCGATCGCTTCATACGTCATTGCGCGGATTTCCGCCGCGGTCGGATTCCGCAGCCATCCGGTCGATTCGTTCGTCTGCAGGATGGACCACATCGGCGCGTCGTCCTTCAAGTCCTTGCGGATTTGATAGGAGGCGAAGTCCATATACGACTCGAAAGTGAAGCCGGGATAATGATAAATATTGCGAAAATCGCCGATCGCGCTCCCTTCCGTGACGCCGTAAGGGTCGATGTTCATCACATGGGGCTTCTGGGCGTCGTAATGAAGCGGCACCCTATCGATACCGACGTACGTACTCAGCGCCGGACGGCTCGGATCGATCATCTCCAGTATTCGCTTGATGTCCTTTAGATTGTCCGCCATTTTCAGATCGTTGCCCGGTTCATCCGCCAAATAATAAGCATACAGGGCGCTGTTGTTAAGGTATGGCGAGACGAGCGAATGGATCTGCTCGTACATGGCCTGCTCGTCGTTGTACAAGGCTTCGTTGAACAGCGTGTACGCATCCGGAAGCCCGATGACTTTGATTTGGTTCTGAGCGGCTTTGCTCAACGTTGCGGAATAAACTGCCGCCGGTTTGGCATGCCAGTTGGCGAGATAAACCGTATCCGCCCCAAGCTGATGAATGTCGCCGAACGTATCGTCCAAGTAATTCGCGGCGTCCGTCACGTCGTACGGAATGGCCCCAGCTTCGTAAAAAATTCCTTTAGGCACGTCGTTCTTGACCGTATTCGGGGAAGGTGCCAACGCGACCCCGGCGATCACCTGCACGTTCGTGCGAAGCACATCGGTAGTTCCGTTACTTACGCGAATCACGTACAATCCGTTGTCCACGTATTGGCCGTTGTCGTTCTTCCCGTCCCAGACGACCGACTGGTTGCCGGATTGCAGGGAAGGCGCCGTCAACGTTCTCACCGTCGTCTGATCCGAAATGCGCTGAACGGTGACGCCAACCGTCTGGGGCGACGGCAGCGCATACACGATCTGAGTCGAATCGTTCAGCCCGTCGTGATTGGCTGGAGAAAGCTTGTACGGATAGGCATGGATGGATTTCGCATGGCTTTCGTCTTCAGGTTGCCCGGTCAGCGTTACGCTGTCTACCTTGATCGCCGGAAAATTCCCTGCGTTATCGACGGGAAAGAAGCATACGCGAACGTCGTGGGAAGGATTAATCGTAACGGAACCGATCTGCACCTGATCGAAGTACAGCACCTTAGGAAAAGCCGCGGAGCTGACGACCGTCGGATTTACCAGAAAGCTGTTCGTAGTCAGGTCGTATACCAAATACCCGAAAATATCGCCCGACGATGTTTTCCAATCGGCTCGTTCCGGCTTGACCGCCGCCGTAATCTTGTACGTCTTGCCCGCTTCGATCCGGTTGCCGTTGATCTTGGCTTGCACGTTCCAGCCGGTGCCCGGACCGTTCGCCATTCTCGCCGCGCTCCCGTCCGCGGCGATGCCGTCGGGCACGAGCGATGCGCCGTTGAATTTATAGAAGAGGTTGTCTTCGATCGTGTAATTGCTATGTTCCCTGAAGATGAAAGCGTCTACATAAATATCCGAAATTTGTCCTGCGTTGTCTGTTCCTCCCACATACAAGCTTAAAGAATTCACGCCGGAGTTCGGCATAAACGTGCCAAGCTTATGCTCTTTCCATATTCCATCCTGGGTTTGGGCTGCAGCGACCGTTTTCTCCGGCAGCGAAAAGCTCGCATCCGTCAGATCGTAAAGGCCCATCTTGAACGCATTGCCGGTCGGTGCCGGGTTCGCATACTTGACTTTGACCTTCGCGTAAACGTCGTACAGTACACCCGCCCTCAGCGTACCGAAATCCCAATTCTGATATTGGATATTCCAGCCCGTCGAGCTGTTGGCCATGTGCGCCGAGTGGCCATCCAGGACCGTGGAATCAGAAACCGCTGCGGCGCCGTTGAAATAAGTAAACCTGTCGTCGGAGACCGTATCCTCCTGGGCATAACCGGTACCGGCGCCTAACCCCAGCGCGGCGAGCAACGCGAAGACAAGAAATGCCAATCTGCTAACTTTCATCGTAATCCTCTCCCCGTGTCATAGTCAGAGAAGGGAGACTTGCGTCCCCCCGATTAACCGTTAGCTTGCCTGTTTCATTTATTTCTTGAGCTGCGCATAAGTCTCAGACGCTTTCGTCATGTTCGTCATCCAGTAATCGACCGCCCGCTGGGCGTCCATCTTCTTCAGTTCGTCCATCATCGTCGCCTGAATCGAGTCGTATTCCTTGTCGCTCGAGGCGTAAATCAGCTTAGGCGCCATACGGACAAGGTAATCTGTCACTTTGGTTTCTATTCGCTTGATATCGTCCGGCATGCTGGCGTCCGTGCCGAGCTCGTTGTCCATATCGTAATAGATCGTCTTGATCTCTCCGGCCTGAACACGCTTCTCCACTAGCTCGCCGGGATAGGAAACGCCGTAATGCCCTGAGTAGTCTTTGTCCAGTTCGGTCATTTGGTTTTTCCAGACGTCCGGCGTGTTCGTATAGTTGATCGGCAGGCCATATTCCGGGTCCGGATAGTTGTCGACGAATCCGGCGAGATTCCAGTACAGTCCGATGCCGGTCGTCTGCGCGAAATTCGGATCGCTCTTCTGCGCGTCAAGCGTCTCTTGTTTCCATTGCGGCTTGCCGTCCACCACGTCCCAATCCTTGCCCTGAATGCCGTTCTGGATCAGCCTGGACCCTTCGAAAGACTGCAGGAAGTCGATCAGTTCCATCGCCCGGTCAGGGTGCTTGCTGTTTTTCGAAATCATGATCAGACGATTGGAAAAACCGTTCGTGCCGAATTCGCCCAAGTACACGGTCTGTCCCGACGGCACCGGCAGCGGTTCCCAGCCTTTTAACGGATCTTCCTTGGCCAGGGCCGCATTCGCTTCGTCCACGCCCGCCCATTTCCAAGGCGAGAGCAATACCCGGCCGCTCTTGACCTTTTCCGTAAAATTCTCGTATTTCTGCGTGAACGAGTCGGGATCGAGCAACCCCATTTCATTCGCCTTACGGTAAAACTTCGTCCCTTCCCAGTACGCGACGTTCGGGTCCAGAATGCCTCCCGCCGGCTTGAACGTTCCCGGCTCCAGATAGACGAACAGATTGTTTTTGTTGATCCGGTTGAACAAGCGGTCGAACATCTCGTACGGCACAAGTCCCCAATCGAAAAGCGGCGCCATGCCGTACACCGGCTGCCCCTGCTCGTTCTTCGGATGTTTTTTCTGCATCTCCGCGAGCAGGTTCAGGAAATCGTCCAGGTTGTTCACGGCCGGGAAGCCCAGTTCCTTATAATAATCCCAGCGAATGTTGTAGGTATGGTTCCCGTACTTGAATTGCGGGCCCTTCTGGCTGGCGATGCCGGGAATGGCGTACAGCTTCCCGGTACCGTTGCTAAAAAACTTCTTGCTGATCTCGATCTTCGAAGGCGACTCCTTCAGAATCGACTGCCCGTGCTCCGCGATCAGATCGTCAAGCGGTATGACTTGATTTCCTTCGATGATCTGCTTCAAGTATTTCGGCGAGTTCTGCAGCACGATGATATCCGGCAGATCGCCGCCTGCGAGCATCAAGTTGAACTTTTTGTCGTCCGTTTGCGTGTCCAACTCCAGCGTAACGCCGGTTTTTTTCCGGATCTCCTCCATGACGGGATCGCTCTGCGCACCCGGAGCCAACGTCGACATGAACAATGCGTTGTCGCTCGTCAGCTTTAATGTCACCGGTTCCTTCTCTGCCTGTCCGTCCGGTTGCGCCGGAGAAGCGCTTGTTCCGGAAGTTGCCGCAGACTGAGAGGCCGGCTGAGCTTTCTCCCCCGCGTTCGTACACCCCGCCATCACCGCCAGCGCCAATGTCGCGATTAATGCCGAATACCGTGTTCTTTTCTTACCGTCCATCGATTATGCCCCTCCATTGAATGTAATTATATACGAAAGTCCTTGAACGTCGGGACCCTGTATATCTCGCTTAGCCTTTCACGGCACCCAGCATGATGCCTTTGACGAAGTATCTCTGCATAAATGGATAGATCAGTAGGATCGGCGCCGTGACGATCGTCGTGATCGCCATCTTGACGTTCTGCGGCGAAATGACCTGCTGCGTCGTCTGGTTACCGAGCATCTGCCTTGTCGTTTCCTGCGCGAGAGCCTCTGATTGCTTCAGGAAATTGAGCAGCGTGAGCTGTAAAGTCTGCAAGCTTGGATCGTTGACCAGAAACAAGTTGTCCATCCACGAATTCCATTGGTTGACCGCGTTGAACACCGTAATCGTGGCGACGATCGGCAGCGAAACCGGGAAAATGATCTTCGCGAACACCGTCCAATAGCCGGCGCCTTCGACGACCGCGGCTTCTTCCAGCGCGGCCGGAATTTGTTCGATGAACGTTTTCATCAGGATGACGAAAAAGCCGACGATCAAGGAGGGCAAAATATAAAGCAGGAAGTTGTTTTTCAAGCCCAGCGCCTTCATCGTGAGGTACCACGGAATCAAGCCCGCGTTCAAATACAGCGTCACGACGACGAAACGGTAGATCGTTTTCCGAAACGGCATTTCCTTCTTCGTGATCAGATAAGAAAACAACGCGCAGCTGAATACGGTCAGTACCGTTCCGAGCACGGCCCGCGACGAGGAAATCCCGAAGGAAACCGAGATCGTCCTTTGGCTCAGCATTTCGCGATAGACCGTAGTGCTGAAACCTTTGGGCCAAAGATAAATGCCCTTCGCCATCTGGATCGGGTCGCTGACGGAATTGATCAGGATGTAATAGAACGGATAGATGCAGCACAAGGCGAATAGTGCGAAAAACGCGGTGTTTAGCGTATGGAACGAGATGTCGAGTAGTCGCTCGCGTCTCATGGGTCGATCACGCTCCTCTCTGCGGTCAGATGATGCTTTCCCCGCGAATTTTTTTGGCTATCCAATTGACGGTGAACAACACGGTCACGCTAACGATCGTCTTGAACATGCCAAGCACCGTAGAGTAAGAAAAGTCGTTCGTCTCCAGCCCAACCCGGTAGACGTAATAATCGATGACTTCCAGCTTGTCCGCGACAAGAGCGTTATAGAACACGTAATACTGTTCGAAGCCGTTGTTGAGCATATTGCTCACATTAAGCAGCAATAGGACGACGAACGTCGGCATAATGCCGGGAACCGTAACGTGCCAGATGGTGCGGAACCGTCCGGAACCGTCGACTTTGGCCGCGTCGTAGAGCTCCTGGTCGATGCCCGCGATTGCGGCCAAATAGATGATCGCTCCCCACCCCAATCCTTTCCACAAGCCGACCAGCGTCTGGAATCCCCAGGCAATATCGCTGTTGCCTAAGAAATTAAACGGTTGCTTCAGCCATTCCAGCCTAAGCAGAATGTGGTTGACTACGCCGTCCGACACGGCGAAGAAGACGTAGAACACGGAATAGACAAGTACCCAGCTGATGAAATTCGGCAGCGTCGTCGTCACTTGAACCCACTTTCTGAACCATTTCCCCTTCATCTCGTTCAGCAGAATCGCGAACGCGACGTAAGCCGGAGAAACCAGAATGCCCAGAAAACTCAGAACGAGCGAGTTTTTCAACACCCGCATGAGATCCGATCCCTGCTCCGTAAACGCGATCCTTAAATATTTCAGTCCGACGAACTCCGATTGGCTAAGTGGAATTCCCGGCTTGTAATCGTAAAAGCCGTATATCCACCCAAATAACGGGACGTAATAAAACACGAACACCACCGCGAGGAAAGGAAGCGCCATCAGCAACAACTTCACGCTGTATTTTCGTTTCCTGCCTCCCGCTCCCGGCCCCCGTGCCGTCGTTTTGACTTCCAAGCTCTCTCCTCCTCTGTCTGCTCCTGCCTTTCATAGACTTTAGGATAAAAGCAAAAAGGCCGTAGCGAAATGACCCTGAATCCGAAAAACATGTTCGTTTTTCGGATTCAGGGTCGATTTTGCTGGCCAGCCTTCGGTAAGTGTTCCGTTATTCGGATTTGTTTGCCGATCTTCAGGTATCGTCGACCGGAATGGAGATTTCGATGCAAGTCCCGCCGCTTGCGGTACGGAGAATCGAAAGTCCCGGCGACTCTGAAAAATTCAGTTTGATTCTGCGGTGAACGTTCTTTAGGCCGATTCCATACTCGGAAGCTTCGGATGACGGATTTTCCTCCGCCTCGTCCTCCGAGATCCATCTCCGAACGCCCGATAACCGCTCTTCCGTCATGCCTTGACCGTCGTCGATGACGCGAACGAACAGGTCGGTACGCAAACGCTCCGCTTCGATGCGAATCGTTCCGGTATACCCGGTTCTTTCGAAGCCGTGCAAAACAGCGTTCTCAATCAACGGCTGCAGAAAAAAACGCGGGACGGCACAGAACGAAGCAGCCTCGGAAACCTCGAACTTGATTTCGATGCCTTCGCCGTAACGGTAGTTCAAAATCGTGACGTAATGTTCCGCGTATTCCAATTCTTCTTGCATCGTGCACAAGGGAGCCGTGCTTTTGAAGATCGGCCTGAGCAAGTTGCTTAATGCGGCGATGCTCTTCGTGATGTTGTCCGACTTGGCGACTACGGACATCCATTTGATCGTATTCAGCGTGTTAAACAGGAAATGCGGATTGATCTGAGCTTGAAGCATCCGGATTTCGGCTTTTGTTTTCTCCTTCTCCGCTTCCCTGTTTCGTTCGATCAGTTGCTTGATCCCGAGCGACATTCGGTTGAAGCCGCTGCTTAAACGACCGAACTCGCTCAAGTCGCGATCGTCCAGGGCGATCTCTAGCTGTCCCTTCTCGACCCGACTCATCGCCTCGATCAAAGTGTGCAGCGGTCTCGTGATTTTCCGGATCCATAGCGCTGAAGCGACGAACGCGGCGACGAAACACGCGCCCACGATCCAGAACAGTTGAAATCGCAAATTCAATATATCCCCGATCAATTCATGGAGCGGCACCTCTTTGACCATCGTCCATTCCGTGGAAGGAATTCGATAGAATACGATCTGTTCGTCTTTCCCCTTTACGCTGCCGCTCTCCTGGCCCTCGGGAATTTGGGCACATGCCGCGCTGCTTGACCCGAGTTGGGTTTTGTCCGCGTGCGAGATCATCCGCCCGCCGGCGTCACAAAGATAGATTTGTCCGTTCAGCTTGGATTTCAAGTTGTTGTATAACGAAAACAGCTTCTCTTCCTTGACGTTCAGAATCATGATCGCGGTCGGAAGAGATTGATACAGCGATTTGACGGAGCGCGCGGCGGTTACGAGGTTCTGGTCTCCGGCCTTCCCCTCCGCCGACCGCGCCGGCTCGCCGAAATCCTCACTGCGGTTCGCTCCCTCCCATACGAGCTTCGGATACGTCTTCTGCAAATCTGAATGCAGCGATTCCCGATGCAGGTCGGAAGAATAGAAGCGCCCTTGCTTGGCATCGTCTCGAAGCAAAGCCGTCTTCTGCCCCGCGACTCCGATCGCCCTGCCGTCCTCAGCGTACAAATAGATCGAATCCAAATATTCGTAAGTCCGCAAGTACGCGTCCATCTCATCCATAAGATCGCGGTGCAATTGGATCTGACTCGGGATATCCTTTGAATCGTTGTCCAGAAACTGCTGGATCTTCGGGTCGATCAGCAGTTGTTTCGTCATTTTATCGATTTCCTCGCGAAATTCGTTTACGGAATCCCCCGCCTGCAAGAAATACTGCATCGTGGAATCGTTCGTTTTCTTCTCGAGAATGCCAAGCACGCCGAAATAAGTTAGAAGGGCGCTTAAAATCAAGGCGATCGAAGTGATCAGGATGAAAGAGACCCGGAGTTGAAACCTCAAGCTTTGCCTCCTTCTGGCTCGCTTGGGGAAATTGCCGATCTTCAGGCTAATCATCTTCCGCCGATCCTCCATCCCATTGCTTTCGATATTCACGGGGACTTATGCCGCAAACCTTCTTAAACGCGCGGCTAAAATGGCTCGTGTTGACGAACCCGACCCTTTCCCCTATCTCGTAGGACTTCAAATTCGTATTCAGAAACAGTTCTTTGGCCTTCTCCACGCGATATTGCAGCAGATAGTCGACGAAATTTTGATTCATTTCCTTCTTGAACAGCGTGCTGAAATAATTCGCGTTCATCGAGACCGAGTCAGCGACCTGCCTCAAAGAAAGATCTTCCGCGTAGCGGGACTCGATATACCGAAGAGCCCGCGTAATCGATCCGCTCGTGCGCTGCCGTGAGTCCAGCAAGTCGATCGTATCGGCGGCGTAGGCTTCGAGAAGTGTAATCATGTCGTCGAGCGTCTTCGCTTCGGTCAGACGTTGCGCATATGCAGAGCATAGGGCCGTCATCTCTTCGCTCGCCAGGCGTAAAGTCAGAACAGGCGCTTGCAGCCATTGCATAAACGTCTTCAACGCCTCCGGCCTCGTCCGATAGAGGCCTCGATTCGCAAAATCGTCAATGTACCCAGCGTAGGTCGCGCGATAGTTCTCGTTCGCCGTCGCCCACGCATCCGCCAGTCTGAACAGCCTCTCCCGCGTTACAGCCGGGAGCTCCAACGCTCCGCTCGTTCCCAAAGCGTAATCGCGGCCGATCCCTTCCACGAATGAACGTTCCAAAGCTTCCAAGCTTTCACGGTATTGCAGCTTCAGACGATGAAAACCATTCTGTCTGCCACTGATTCCGAACGTGACGGGCACGTTGAAGTACGTCGTCATCACCCTGCGTAAATGGCTCGTCATGCGGAACAACGTTTCTTCCGCTTCTTTCTCCCCGCTGGCTTCGGGGTGGCTGTATAGAATCGCGTAGCGGTTATCGAGGTCGTGAAAACCTTCGCAACAGCCATAGATTTTGATGACTTCGTTGAGCACATTCATGAGCGAGAGGCGGACCAACTGGCCCTTGTCGTCCTTGAACTTCTCCCTTAATCGTTCGAACGAGCCGATCTCCATCGCGCAGACGGTCAAATTCCTCGGGCTCAGATTCAGCTCCAACTCCTTGGCCCTTCGGCTGAATTCCTCGTCGGAATATTTGCTCAGAAATAAATAATCCTTGATCAGGTTTTCCTTAAGGACAACGATATCCGCATTGGAGGCGAATGCTTTCGGAGAATTATCCGGGAACGTTGCGTCAAGCTCGTCTCGCAGCCTGGAAAGGATCGCTTCCATTTCCTCGGCGGTCATGCTGTGTTTGACGATGTAACCGCTGACCCCGAGCGACATCGCTTGTTTCGCGAGCTCGAACTCTTCCAAGCAAGTCAGAATAAGCAGTCTCGTATGCGGATTCGCGCTCCTGATCTTCGAGAGCAGCTCTATTCCGCCCATGATCGGCATCTTCAAATCCGTGATGACCACTTCAGGCGATAGCTTCTCATACGCGGTCCAAGCTTCCGCTCCGTTAGGGACATCCGCGACGACTTGCATGTCATACCGCGGCCAATCGATCGAATTTTTGAGTCCGAGCCTCACCAGAATTTCGTCTTCCGCAAGTAAAACGCGATACATGGAATCCCTCTCCCTCGATGCAACCGTTTACAGTAACCTACAGTAACATCCGAATCGGAGGTTATCAAGGGGATTGACGCTCGAGCAATTTGTGTACAATCTGTGCCACATGATCGACTCGCTCCACGCTGCCAGCGATAAAGACAACGTGGTCGTTAAGCCCTGCGAGCCGAACCAAAAATGGCAAGAAGACAAGCGGAAATATTATTTCCTTTCCGCGGCCGTAACGCCCGACGTCACTGGCGTCGTCGGTTGTCTGTTGACGATTACGATACCAGCCGCGACAAGAGCGAGCGCCGCCCAGACGTACGCGTGCAATTGCTCGTCCAGCAACAACGCGGACAAAATAACGCCGAACACCGGGATAAGGAACAAATACATCGAGATACTGCCGACCTTGTTATACTTCATCACCGTGTTCCATAACGCGAATCCGACCGCCGACAGCGCTGCGAGGTAGAGGAGCATCCACACCGCTTTCGCGGAAAAAGAAAACGGAGCGATGCCTGCGCCAACCGCTCCGATCGCGACGAGTGCAACACCGCCAATCAGCATCTGGTATGACGTCATATACAAAATATCTAAGTGCTCCGACTCTTTCTTCGACAATACGTTGCCGAGTCCGCCGAAGAACATCGCAGCTAGCAACGCGATTTCTGCCAAGCCGAATTGGAACGAGGAGTCCCCTTTACTCAGACCGACAAGCACAACACCCGCGAAACCGACGATTAGGCCGATCGTTCTGCGTAGCGTAATTTGATCGCCCTTGTACATAAAATGGGCGAGTAATATTTGAAAAAACGAAGTCGTGCCCGCGATAATCGAACCTTGAACACCCGTCGAAGCGCTCATTCCGTAATAGAAAAGAACATATTGCAGAAAGGTCTGAAACAATCCGATGCGCGCGACTCTTGGTAGAGAGCCGGGAACGTATCCAATACTTTTGCCGAGCAGCTTCATGAAGAGCAAAATCAGCAGCGCCGCCAGCGTAAACCTGTACCCAGCGAACAACAATTGCTCGAACACATCGGCTTTGCCGATACCAAGCTCCTTGTAGCTCAATTTAAGATAAGGAAACGCACTCCCCCAGAGCAACGTAGCTCCGGCCGCTGCCCCCATTATGCCCAGCGGATGAGTAAATATTTTTTCTGTCGATAGCTTCATTTAGTTGCTCGTCTCCTGTCGAATCTTGTTGTACCTAGATTCACATTATAACGGGTGCTGCTTCGGAGGGGAATGGCCTGAGGGTAATCCTATAATTGGAACACCGCCACCAACAGCAAAACCTCGCGCCGCTTCGCAATAGCGAAGAATCGCGAGGTTTCCTGTCAGCATTGGCTCGGCGCCGAACGAATGACTATCCCCGATGCGTAATGCCGGAACCTCCGCCGCCGGAAGCGCCCCCTTCGAGCTCGCGCTCCTTGCGCAATATTTCCGCGATCGACGTCTGAAGCGCCGCTTGCGGACCAGGGAAGTTGCGGCGATAGTAAGCAAAATCCATAACGACCAGCACGACGATCATGCCCGCAAGCGCGTAACCGGCCATCTCGTTCGGCGGAATCACCATAATGACGGAAATAAAGACGATCCACAGCACCGCGAGCGTGCCGATCAGATCGCTATATTTGCCCAGATGCCACGGTCCTAGGTGCTTAGGCAGGAACTTCCCTTGCGCTTTCGCGACCATTTTCAGCACGATCGGAATCCCGTAAGCGACGTACAGTCCGACGACGCTGACCGCAGTCATGAACGCGATCGTCGTATGTGTTGTGCCCGGGTTCGCCCGCTTGATGATATAGTCCACGAGCGCAAGCAGGAAAGAAAGAATGACCGAAAGCCAGATCGCTTTCGCAGGCGTACGGAACTTCTTGGAGATTTGCGCCCACATTTTGCTGAACGGCATCCCCTTATCGCGCGAGAAGGCGTACATCATCCGCGAGAACGACGTAATCGATGACAAGCCGCAAAACCACATCGCCGCGACGACAAGCCATAACACGACCCGGCCGAAATCACCGCCAAGCGCCTGGCTGATGACGTAGATGAACGCATTGTCAGACCCCGCTGCCGCACCCGCGTCTTTGATTGACAGCGTCACGAACGCCAGCATGATGAAGCCGAACACGAACGAGTAAGCAACCGACGTGAAAATACCCCAAGGCGCGCGAACGCGAGGGTTCACCGTCTCTTCGATCGTATGCGCCGACGCGTCGAAGCCCGTGAACGTCCATTGCGCCTGCAACAGCCCGATCAAGAACGCGAACATGTACGGCTTGTCGGAGAACGACTCTCCAACCTGGAACAAATAGTCGAAGCTGTTCAAATGTCCCTTGGAGAAGAATGCCAACGAGACGACGAGAACGAGCACGACCGCGATATGATACCAGGCCGAGAAATCGTTAAACTTGGCCACGATGCGTATGCCGACATGGTTCAGGATTCCATGAGTCAGCAAAATGACGCCGAAACAGATCAGAATCGACGTCTCCGTCGAAGTGTACCCGAACACGTCAGACAAAAGCGGGTCGGCGAACAGCGACACGGAATAATCGATCCCGGCAACGATGCCGATCTGACCGATGAGATTGATCCAGGCCGTATACCATCCCCAGCGCTTATTGCGCAAAATCGATGCCCAGTGATAAAGCGCTCCTGCCGTCGGAATAGCCGACGCGAGTTCGGCCATCGCGGCAGCGACGATCATGACGAACAGGGCAACAAGCGGCCAGCCGAAGCCCATCATGCCCGGTCCGCCGTATTTCAGGCCGTGCCCGTACAACGAAACCGCGCCCGTCAGAATAGAAATGATGGAGAATGAAATCGCAAAGTTGGAAAATCCGCCCATGCTGCGAAGGAGCTCTTGCGCATAACCGAACTTGTTCAAGTCCTGTTTGTCTTTGTCATGGTGATGGGTGTGAGTGCTCATCCCTTTACCCTCCTCGGATTTATACCGACATGACTCGCTTCTTCTTGCCGCATTCCAGGCGAACCGCTTACTTCCCGAGGAAGCTCTCGTGCTTGCTCTCGTCGAAATTGCGCACGTTATTGCCCGCTAGACGTACGATCCAGATCGCGAATAAACAAGCAACGACGATCAACGCGATGCCGATTCCCATTTCCATCCTTCCACCTCCCCGGCTTCCGATTCGTCACTGCTCGAGACGTATGCCGCTTGCCTTCTGCTCTATCATTTTATGTACAAGAGTTCCGATGTAGGCCCCCGCTTCCACCGGCGGCGTACCCCCGGCATGAATGTTCGAGATAACCGTGCGATCGCTTTCCACCGTCCCCTTACGCGGCCGATAGCAAATATAGGCGCTCATCGATTTCGAGGAAACGAGTCCCGGCCTCTCTCCGATGAGCAGTACGAGTACCTCCGGGCGCAACAGCTCGCCGATGGCGTCCATAACCGCTACCCTTCCTCCCCGCACAAAAAAAGGCGTACCCGCCGCTAATCCATAAGTGTCGAGCGAGTCGAGCAGCGAAGGATACACATCCGCCAAGTTCGCGTCGATCGCATTGGCGCTTAAGCCGTCCGATACGACGATCTGAACTTGCGGTTCAGGCTTGCACGTGCGGCGAATGAACTCCATGCCCTCGGGCATAACGACGCGCCCCATGTCCGGCCGCTTCAAATAATTTTCCGTCGTCCCATACCGCGTCTCCACGGAGAATAAACCGAACTGCTCCAGCAGCGCCGCGTTCGTCTCTCCATAGATCGAGTCGATCGCTGCGGCGTGATCCCGTCTGAACTTCAGCATTTCCTTCGTCAAAGGCCTGGTGCCCGCGCGCCATACGCCGATCCTTGCCGGCGTGCTCGCAACAAGCTCGGCCAGCCCTTCCGCCCAATGAGGCACTGGCACGCGAGTGCCCTCCCCGAAATCGTCAGTAGCCGGAGCTGCGGCAGGCGATTCAACCGGCAGTTCGGCAGACGGTTCAGCAAACGGTTCTGTAAGCTTTCGTTCCAACTCCGCCATCACTTTGTCAACAAGCAGCTCGAGCACATTCGACGAGTTGACGTTCATCGCTCCCCCTCCTTCGGCAACGGTAACTATCACATGAACAAACTTGGATCGCCCGCCAATGCCGTCAGCCGCCCATTTTCCATAATGCCCATCCGGTTCAGCCATGCCTCGAAAGCCGGTGCGGGCCGCAGCCCCATCGTCTCCCGAAGCGTCGCGATATCGTGGTAACTTGTCGATTGATAATTCAGCATGCAGTCGTCGGCCATCGGGGCGCCTATAATGTAATTGACGCCGGCAGCAGCCAGCAGCACCGCAAGATTATCCATGTCGTTCTGGTCGGCTTGCATATGGTTCGTGTAACAGACGTCGACGCCCATCGGAATTTGCTGCAGCTTACCCATAAAATGATCTTCGAGCCCGGCCCGAATGACCTGTTTGCTGTCGTACAAATATTCCGGGCCGATAAAGCCGACAACCGTATTGACGATAAACGGCTTATATTTCCTCGCAAGACCGTAACAACGGGCTTCCAATGTTACTTGATCGATGCCGTGGTGGGCTTCCGCAGATAACTCCGAGCCTTGCCCCGTCTCGAAGTACCATAGGTTAGGTCCGGTGCCCGTTCCTTCGCTGCGAATGAGCGCATCGGCCTCATCCAGCAAAGCCGCGTCGATGCCGAAAGCCCTGTTTCCCTCTTCCGTCCCGGCAAGGCTCTGAAACACCATGTCCGCCGGCGCCCCCATCCGGATCGCTTTCATCTGCGTCTTCACGTGAGCAAGCACGCAGTTTTGCGTCGGAATCCGCCACTTGTCCATCACTTCCTTCGTCGCCAACAAAATGTTCTTCACGCTGTCCGCCGAATCGATCACCGGATTGATGCCGATAACCGCATCTCCGATGCCATAGCTGAGCGCTTCGTAAAGCGATGCCTTGATGCCCGGCACGCTGTCCGTCGGATGGTTCGGCTGCGCCCGCCCGGACAACACGCCGCGCTGCCCGATCGTAATGTTGCAATGGCTCTGCACTTCGATTTTCGCAGCGGCCTGCACCAAATCCAGATTGCTCATCAACTTCGCGGCTGCAGCGACCATCTCGCTCGTCAGCCCCCGGGACAGTCGGCGGATGTCGTCGCCGCCGGTCGTCTGCCGAAGCAACTGCTCCCTCAGCTCGGCGACGGTCCAATTGCGGATTTCCGCGTATATTTTCTCGTTCACGCCGCTCTCGATGATACGGGATACTTCGTCTTTCTCCGGGGGCAGCAAAGGTTCGTTTCGAATGTCCGCGAGCGTCAGGTCGGACAGGATCAGCTTCGCGGCGATGCGCTCCTTGGCGTCTGCCGCACCGATGCCGGCGAGTTGGTCGCCGGATTTCTCCTCGTTCGCCTTCGCGAACACTTCCTTCAAATTCGCCATTTGATACGTTGTGCCGAGCACGGTCGTCGTCAGCTTCAAGTTTCTTCACCCTCTCCCGGTCGGAAAAGCGAGCGTCTTCACGACAACGGGAACGATCATTCCCGAGATCGGCTCGCCCAGATCAATATAATCGCCGTGAGCCGTTCTCACTTGATCGACGCACAGCACTTTCGGCCTTCCGCCAAACCTTTTACGGAGCGCCTGCCCGAGCGACTGCGCCATGTCCCGCTCGCAGACGACGGCCAAGCATTCGCTTCCAGGGCAATGGCGGACGAATCTTCCGCTCAGTTCCTCTGCCAGCCGCTGAAGCTGCACATAACCGAACTGCGAATCTCCGGCCAAAGCGAGCGCGAACGGTGGCGAGCCATCGACGCCATGCAGCGACACGCCTTCTGCGATCGCATGTTCTAACGCCGAGCCAAATCGGTGAGGGTCGCCGCCGACTTCCGCCTTCACGACCGGCAAGTTGCGAATCGGCAACGTTCCTTCGTCCATGAAGACAGTCGCACCGCTAATTTCCGCGCTTTGCGTTCCCGCTCCGATAACCGTCGCCCGTGTCGTTTGCTCGGGAGTAACTAGCCGAACGGGATAACCGGCAAGCCGTGCGTGGAGCTCGCTTGCGAGCAACGGCCCGATATCACCGTAACGCGCTGTCTCCGCCAGGTTGCGAGGCGGCGCTTCGCTCATCAAGCTTCCGATGCCGCCTGATACTGACCATTCCTCGAGGTCCGCGGCATCGGAAGGCGGTGCGCCGATCCGAAGCAAGTCGATCCGGCTCACTTTGGCATCGGTCCTTATCGTGCGCCGTCTCGTCAAATCGTCCAACATGTCATCGCAAAGCTTGCGACATATTTCCCGGAGCGTCTCGAATGACAATGGCGATCGTTCGACCACGTTGTAACCGATCGCCTCCAGCCATGGCCTGAGCGTCGGGGATACCGAAGCGACACGGCCGGCGGCATCGATCCGAATCAAATTGCCTCCGACCGCATACGTAACCGTACCGACGACATTGCCCCGTCGGAATATCGCAACGTTCGCCGTGCCGCCCCCGACATCGATATTTGCGATCGCTCCTCTTGCATGAAGCGAACGCTTGTCGGCGCCTGCACCTTTGCCCGCTAGCACCCCTTCGAGATCGGGTCCTGCCGTCGCGACGACGAATTTGCCGGCACGCTCGGCGAGCAGATGGACGATCGCCGAGGCGTTGCGTTTCGTCGCCGTCTCCCCGGTGACGATAACGGCCCCGGTTTCCGGCCATCCTCCGCTTCCTCCCGCTTCCCTGAGCTGGGCGGACACGATATCCCATAATCGGCCCGCGTCAATCTCGTCCGTGCCGGCAAGCGGAGTAGGAACGACGGGACCCGCGTACAGCAGCTCGCGAGCGGCGATTTCAAAGCGCGGCAAGCTGAGCGCTCCGGAGGCGCGAGCCAGTTTCAAGCGGCTGACAACAAGCTTCGTCGTACTTGTGCCGATGTCGATGCCGGTGCTTGTCAGCCACAACTCTTCTATCTGCCCGTTCATCCGTTGCCCGCTTTGCCTGACACCCATTGTTCGCGTCCTTGCAAGACGGCTTCCGCGAGCTTGCCCATCGTTAGCCTGCTCTCCATGCTCGCTCCCCGCATGAACCGATAAGCCTCCTCCTCGCTCCAGTCATGCGTCTGCATCAAGTAACCTTTCGCCCTCTCTACCGCCTTGCGCTCCTCCGCAGATCTTTCGAGTGAAATAAGCGTTCTCTTGAGCCCTTCGGTTCGCGCTTGCTGGCATAACGCGATTTCGATGGCCGGAAACAAATTTTCCTCCGACACCGGCTTTACGAGATATGCAGTAACGCCAGCCTCCCCCGCTTCGCGAACGGTGTCTTTTCCGCTGCAAGCAGTAACGAGGACGATGGCGGGATCGTACATTCGCCGGATGAGACGAGCCGCCTTCAGCCCGTTCATCCGTGGCATCTTGACGTCAAGAAGAATAAGCGCAGGCCTGAGCTTCGCGGCCATTTCGACCGATTCCTCTCCGTTTTTCGCCGTGCCTGCAACGATGTATCCGTATTCCTGCAGCATTTCGCGCATGTCCATCCGAATGATCGGGTCATCGTCAGCGATTATAACCGTCGTCTGCTCCAAGGCGATCCCCCTCCTTCGTCTCGAGCATCGGCAGCGGAAACGAAATGCGGACTGTTGTTCCGCTCTCGCTGGATACGACGCGGATATGGCCGCCCAAGTTTTCCTCGATGAGCGTTTCTGCGATTTTCAGCCCCAGATGCGTTCCGCCTTCTTCGCCTTCTCCTTCGTTCTCCGTGAAACCTCCGCCGTTGTCCACGACTTCGACTTCCCCTGTATGCTCTCGCGCACGGACACTGACGTAAATTTCTCCCGTGCGCTGCCGGACGAATGCATGCTGGACGCAGTTCTGAATCATTTCGTTTAAGACAAGCGCAAGCGTCGTCGCCTCGTCGGAAGGTAAGCGCAAGCCGTCGCCGGACAACTGGAATCCGATCAATTGCTCTGGCTTAGCCGATGAGGCAATAATCGTGCGGGCAATCCGCTCGACAACATCGCCGAACGATATCGTGTCGAGTCCGCCGTAAGCTAGCATCTCATGAATAAGGGCAATGCTGCCGATTCGATTGATGCTGTCGCGATACACTCTCGCCACTTCCTCATGTTTCGTTCGACGCATCTGGAGGCGGAGGAGACTCGCAACCGTTTGCAAGTTGTTTTTCACCCGATGATGGATCTCCTTGATGACGGCCGACTTGACCATCAACTGCTTCTCTTTCTCCTTCAGCGCGGAAATGTCCCGGACAAGCAGCAATCCGCCAACCTTGCGGCTGCCGCGAAAGATCGCAACCGCCTTCACTTCGAGCGTAAGCTTGTCGAACTGAACTTCCCGACACAGCATGCCTGTCGGCTCGAAAACCGTCCGCCACAACGTCCGATCAATGAACGGACTCGGGATTTCGTCTCCCGGCGCGATGCCCGGCCGCCCCATTTCCCGAAGAAGCTCCCGCGCCCGCGAATTGGCGTACGTCAGCCGCTCCGATACGTCGAACAGTAAAATACCTTCATGCATGAGCGACTGCACGCGGCCTTCGCTCATCGCTATCGCCAGCAGCGTCTCGCTGAGTTGCTCAGTCGTTTCCATCAATCTCTCGACATTGCGTTCCTGCTCGACTTTCTCGGATATGTCCTGCTCCATAATCAGCGCCCCGATCGTACGACCGCCATGTCCCTTGATCGGAGTGACATTTTGCTGCATCGACACTTGTTCCTGCGAAATTCCTCTCGAACCGACGACAGCTTGGCCGGAGGCGAGACTGAACATAACGGCCGGTTCGTTGGCCGCATGCGCAAACTGGCCGACGACGGACGTTCGATACAGCGATGGCGCGGTCGTAGGGTGCGCTTGAGCGACGACAAGCGCGGAGCTTTTGTCCGGCATTGGACAATCGATAAAGACATCCGCCTGGGACACGTCCGCGATCAATTGCAAGTGCCGCGACAATTGCTCGATCCTCTCGGCTTCCTGCGCGGTAAGATAGGTATGCTGTTGGCAAAGTTCTTGAATCGTTGGCATCGCGCACCCCCTGTCGACATGAAAGTATATTGCTTTCATTGTGTCATAGGACGAGCAGACAGGTTGTCGAACCGGGTTGTCGGAAATGAACTTATTTTGCGCGATCGGCGAGCCGTTCCAGCAACGTACGCAGTTCCGAGATGCCGATCCCCGTTATCGCCGACGTCTGCACGATGTTTCCGTTTGGCAGCGCCTGACGGAGCAAAGCGACGGCCCGATCCGGATCAGCCTCGGGAGCATCAAGTTTCGTAACCGCACCGGCAGCGGGAACAGGAAATCCGCTTGCGAACCCGGGAGGAAAGCCGATTCCCCTGCGCGTCGCGTCTTGCACGAGCAGCACCGCCGACGCCTGTTGAGAGGTGGCCATGAGCGAACGGTAGAACAGCGGATTTTCCGTGTATTCCCCGGGAGTGTCGATGAAATCTCCATAGAAAACAAGGCTTTGCGTCTTAAGCACTGCCTCGTCTCGCTCAGAGAGCGATCGGACGAGCGACGACTTCCCCGCTCCGACCGGACCGATGACCATTATCCGTCCCATCGTCAGGACCTCGTGAGCGCGGCGATCGCAAATTGCAGCTTCTCTCTCAGAAAAGCATTCACCGCTCCCATCGCCATCTCCACCGCAGACACTTCCCCAGTAAGGACAAGCGAGCCCGTGAATCGGTCCAAATATCCGATGCCGACGTCCGCTGCCTTCGTCGCGACATCTGCGGCGATAATCGCCGTTTCCGTAGGCGTCAGCGTCAAAATGCCGATCGCTTGGCGCTGCTCCAAACCGAGCTTCGCATATAACGAGGGGTCCGGATTGGCGATGACGTGGCAGAGTGTAAGCTGCTTGCCAGGCACATATTCCTGGATTACCCGCTGCTTTTCTTCCATCCGTTCTCCTCCTCGCCGGCCGTATCTCCCGCAATGTCGAAGCTATCGACGATACCGACGATCATCGCGTCGATCGGCACCGCTCTGCCTCCGAACAGCACCCTGGCGGGACTGCCCCTCGACACGATAACGCTCTCGCCAATCCCCGCGCCGATCCGATCTGCCGCGATGACCTGTGCGCCAGCGCGCAAGCCGCTGGCATCGGTCGGCTGCACGATGAGCAGCTTCAAGTTGTCCATGCCCTCTTCCTTCTGCGTCGCCCATACGCTGCCGATCACCAAGCCGAGAAACATCGGCGCTCACCTCTCATCCGCGTACGTTAGCGCGATGCCGTACCGTTTGATCTCATCCGCAGCAAGTGGTGTAACGATCGTCGACCGCATAATCTCCAGTTCTCCGAACGGCTGGCGCTTATAAGTCTCCGACAGCCAGTCGGCGCTAAGCAGCCGACCGTGGAACGATTGCCTGTCTTCGGGGGTCGAGTCTTTCTGCTCCGGTTGCCTTTGCGAGCCATCCGACTTTCGATCAGCCCGATCGTCGTCCTTCCCTTGTCGCCCTAACTTATCAACCACGATATCGGCCAACCGTTTCTGCGGAGCGAGTTCCACCCCGTACATAGACAGCTCATGCTTGTAATAAGAAAAAAGCTTCGCATAAGGCTCCGGCAACGTGATTGTCCGCAGCGTCCGCCGGTCAGACCGCTTTGCGCCGGGGCTGTCTTCCCCGACAAGCACGAACTTGCGTTCCATCAGCGCGGCGAACACGATTTCGGACTTGATCGTGCCCTTCATGCCGAGCGCAATTCTTGCCGCATTGTCCAGGTCGATCTCCGGAATGACGATGCCGTCGTAATCCCGGGGCACTTCGAGCGGTGCCGGCGCGAATTCGTCTGCTGCGATGATCCGCCCCGCGCCCCCGCATTCAATCTTGTGCATGCCGAGCCATCCGGACGTCTCGCCGTCGAGGAACAGCAGGTCGTGGCATACCCCGTTGTTGCGAAGATGGATGAACTGATCCGAGTAAGCTTCGTGTGCCGTGCTGTCGCAAAACACGTATAGCACCTTCGGTGGCGGCGATTGCGTTGCCGTTTCCTTCCGCCACGCTTCTAACAGCTCGCGCGCGACGGATTCGACGAGCGGTTTCAAGTCCATGCCAAGACGTCCCTCCCTCCGGCAGTCCGGTTATGTTTGCCGTTCGCGGAACAAATCCGCAATGTTCATGTTGATGCCGACGAGCCGAACGACGTCTCCCGTGCGAAGAAACGCGGCATTTGCTTCGTCCGTATCGATGTGAAAATCAAGCGAAAATCTCTCATCCACCCGCGCAGTCGCATCCGCGAACACGATCGGCCTATCGCCAAGCGACTGAAGCAGCAGCCTGTCGCCGTGCTGGACGGACAATCTCGCCGCATCATCCGTGGACAAGTGAACGTGATTTCGCGCGACGATCAGCCCTTCGCTCAGTACGACCGCCCCCGCCGGTCCTCGAATGAGAATCCCCGGCGTTCCGGCCAGATCGCCGGACAATCGGACAGCGGGTGCCACACCCAGTTGACGGCCGTCCGTCTGCGAAATTTCGACTTGCGTAACGCCGCGCGATGGCCCAAGCACCCGGACGCCCGGAATTTCCCCTTTCGGACCGACAAGCGTTACCGTCTCCTGTGCGGCGAATTGGCCTTTCTGCGATAATTCACGCAGGGAGTGCAAGCGTGATCCACGTCCGAATAATACTTCGACATGGGACGGCGATAAGTGAACGTGCCTGTTCGACACGCCGACCGGTATAAGCGCTCCGGCTTCGCGTCCCGGCGCAATGCGTCTTAAGCCGATTCTCCTGTCCTTCAGAAAATCGGCTGCGGCCGGCGTCACCCGATCTTCCGCTCCGATCGGGAACGGATTCGGCAGTCCTCGTCCGCTGCCAAGCATCGCCCGAAGGCTCGTTTCCGTAATCAGGCCCATCTACGCTGCCTAATCTTCAAGCTTCGGGAGAATCAACTCGATATCGCCGTGCGGGCGAGGAATGACATGGACCGATACAAGCTCGCCGATTTTCTCTGCTGCCGCCGCCCCCGCGTCCGTCGCTGCTTTCACCGCGCCGACGTCTCCCCGTACCATGACTGTGACCAGCCCTCCGCCGACATGCACTTTGCCGATCAGCTTCACATTCGCAGCTTTTACCATCGCGTCCGCCGCTTCAATCGAGCCGACAAGCCCCTTTGTTTCGATCATGCCAAGCGCCGTCAATTCTCCAGCCATTCAACATTCCTCCTTAACGTAATTGCATGTCGTCCAGCAGCTGCCGAACGATGCGTGTCACTTCTTCTCTTGACATTCCGAGCCTGCCGGTCGTTCCAGCCAGCACCTGGTCCGGGCCTGTTCGGACGAGAGCATCTTCATTCGAAGCTGGCATTTCACGTAAGCCGAAGGCGACTCTCTTGATGTTCATCAAATGCATCGGACCGATATTGTCCGACGTAATATTGCCGCCGAACGAGCCGCACCCGAGCGTCATCGAAGGGAATAGCCCCGTCGTCGCGCCGATGCCGCCGAATGTCGTCCCGCCGTTCACGATCATTCGGGATGCCGGCATGTCGAGCCCGAAAGCTTCGAGCACTTCCGGTTCCTCTGCGTAAATCCCGAGCGTGTGCCCCATACCGCCCAGCTCCAATAGTTCATAGCAGCGTACGGCCCCCTCCCGCCAATCCCGCACTTCATACCAGGCAAGAACAGGGCATAATTTCTCCGCTGAAAAAGGATGTTGAAGACCTACTTCCTCTTCCTCGCCGACGAGAACGCGCGCGCCTTCCGGAATAGTGATGCCTGCCCGTTCGGCAATGACCTGCGGAGAGCGCCCGACTACGTTAGGGTTCATTCCTTTACCAGACGGCGAGAGCAAAAGGTTCGCGACTTTCGTTTTCTCCGCCGCGGACAAGAAGTAAGCGCCTTGCCGCTCCAATTCGTGTCGAAGTCTCTGCTTAACGCCAACGTCGACGACGATCGCTTGCTCCGAAGCACAGATCGTACCGTAATCAAACGTCTTGCTCTGCATGATCAGTGTGGCGGCGCGAGTCAGATCTGCGCTTCCGTGCACATACACGGGCACATTGCCCGGCCCCACGCCGTAAGCAGGTTTGCCGGAACTATATGCCGCCTTAACCATAGCGGAGCCGCCCGTTGCGAGAACAACGTCTGTCAGCTTGTGCCTCATTAACTCTTGAGTCGCCTCGAGAGTTGGATGAGCCAGACAGCTTATCGCGCCGGATGGCGCACCCGCTTTCTCGGCCGCTAGCGCCATCGCCCGCGCCGCTTCCAACGAACAACGGAGCGCCGACGGATGCGGACTGACAACGATCGCGTTTCGCGCCTTCAAGGCGGTCATACACTTGAAAATAACGGTCGAGGTCGGGTTCGTCGACGGGACGATCGCCGCTACGACGCCCATCGGCTGGGCGATCTCCCACACGCCACGCTTGTCATCTTTACGGATAATGCCGACCGTCGGCATGTCCTTGATCGCAGCGTATACGTCCCGGGCGACAAACAGGTTTTTTGCTTTCTTGTCTGACGGATTGCCGAAACCGGTTTCCTGAACGGCCAGTTCTCCGAGCGTCGCCGCCTCCGCTTCGGCGGCCTGCGCCATACTCTCCACGATGGCGTCGATCTGCGCCTGGGTCATACGTGCGAGCTGTTTCTGCGCCTCCTTCGCCGCCAAGAGCGCCTGACGCGTTTCTTGAATCGCGAGCAAATCGGCATCGAGATTCATGCGGAACCGCCCCCGTTATCGCCATCTCCGGTCGTATCCGTACTCCGGTTCCTCTTGCCATTATCCCGCTCGCTCAGGCTATCCAGCAGACGCAGCAGCTCGGCTTTGCTTGTTTTCGCTAGTTTCTCGGCCGATATTGGGAAACCTTCCAATCGAGCCGCATACTCGCGCAGGTGCTTCACCTTCCAAAGTGCGAGCTCTTCGGCCGAAGGGGGAGAAATGGCGTTCCCATTTGCGTTGACATTGCGACCATCCCCACCTCCACCTTCTCCACCACCTTTTCCACCATCCACCTGAGTCAAGGGGATATTGGCCAAAGCACCAGAAGATACACCCGCAGCCACCGCAGCGCTCGAACTGCCGGAAGACCCCGGCGGCGGGCGAAACCGGCCTTCGACCATCGCGAATACCGATGCGTCCGGACGAGCAATAACGTGCGTCGCGAGCAGCTTGCCGACCCGTTTCGCCGCGTCGCCACCGGCTTCGACCGCCGTTTTCACCGCTGCCACGTCTCCCAGCACATACACGGTTACGATGCCGGCATCCGCCTTCTCGTAAGCCGTCACCTGTACGTCTGCCGTCTTCGCCGCCGTGTCCGCAGCCGCAACAAGAGCGGGATATCCCCACGTCTCGATCATGCCTACCGCTTTTGTATGTCCGCTCATCGTCTCTCATCTCCTTATTTTCTAGGAAACCGAGCTACATCGCTTACCGCTTCGGCGAATGCCGCCGCAGCCGCTGCGCATGCGGATTGACTGCCCGTCAGTAGCCCGCCCGCGAAATTCGTCTCCGTCGGCGGACCGTAAAACTTGCACAGCCTGACGTCCGCCGCTTTCAAAGCTGCATCCATACCGAACACCGCTTCGAGCGGCGGCGCGATCAAGTAGGCGAGCGGCTGCCCTTCTGCAATACCGGCTACCTCCGACAAATAAGTTCCCGTCCTCGAGACGACGTGCGCGTAATACGCATGCGTGCCTTCTTCGTTCAGCGAATAGAAGCAGGCGCCATCTGCCATGAGGGAGACGGCCGCGTCTAGTCCGCTTCGCACCTCGTCCGGCGTCTCTCCGCCGATGATCCCGATAAATTCACCCGACAGAGGCCCTGAAGCATGACCCGATCCTGCGTAGAACGATTTTGCATATACAACTTCCACTGCCGCTTTTTTCGTCGCCTCATCCAGTGCCGTATACCCGACGTCATCGACCGTCGACGTAAATAGGCCCAAGCTTCGCAACCCCGGTTTTAAGTCCAATGCCCGAACCATTTCTCCGTCCACGTTCGGTATGATTCTTACCGCGAGCGGAATCCCTCTGATCGGCCGTCGTTCCATTTGCTCCACCTCCCCGTCGCGTGGATACATCGAATAACGCAAAAAAGCGCCAAGGCTCAAGGAACGCTTTACGCGTTCCTTATCCTAGGCACCGTTGCCTACAAAGCTATTCTTTTGTGGGGCTTTATTACTTTTAAGTCTAATGCAAGCGCTTATTCAGTTCAAGCAGATTCGTTCCCCACAATAAGACCGTAATCGTCAAAGTTTGCGCGCTGCCGCTGTCATTGCAGATTACCTTTTACCCGTTCACGCTCACTCCAGCATTGGCGTCGAGCGTATAACGGTTCTCGGGAATCGGCAAACCGAGATTGCCGCGCAGCGTATCCGACTCGTATTCCGTACGGTAGATGCCGCGTTCCTGAAGCAGCGGGACAACGTGCGTCACAAAATCGCTCAAGGCGTCCGGCGTCGGGGCATAGATGATAAAGCCGTCGGCAGCATCTTCTTCGTACCAACGCTGCAACAGATTGGCGACTTTTTCCGGCGTGCCGATAAACTCGCCCCTCGGCGTCGCCGTCTGAAGCGCCACTTCGCGGAGCGTCAAGCCGCGTTCGCGCGCGTTTTTCTTGAGTTTGTCCGTACCGCTGCGGAAGCTGTTCGAACCGAGATCCCCGAGTTCCGGGAACGGTTCGTCAAGCGGATATTGCGAGAAGTCGTGATGCTCGAAAAACCGTCCGAGATATTCCAGCGCCTTGTCGATCGTCACCAGGTTGGCGAACTCCAAATATTTGCGTTCGGCTTCCTCTTCCGTTTCCCCGATGATCGGCCCGACGCCGGGGAAGATCGCAATGTCGTCGCGGGAGCGCCCAAGCGCTTCAGCGCGGTCTTTGACATCCTTGTAGAAAGCCTTCGCTTCTTCGATGTTTTCGTGCCCGGTGAAGACGGCGTCAGCGCTCTTCGCCGCCAGCTTCTTCCCGCTCTCCGACGAGCCCGCCTGGAAGATGACCGGGTGTCCTTGTCTGGAGCGGGCTATGTTCAGCGGGCCTTGCACGGAGAAATATTCTCCCTTATGGTCAAGCCGGTGCATTTTCGACGGATCGAAGAATACGCCGGATTCCTTATCCCGCACGAACGCATCGTCTTCCCATGAATCCCACAGCCCGCGCGCAACTTCCAGAAATTCCTCCGCGATCCGGTAGCGTTCGTCGTGCGTCGGGTGCTCGGGTTTGCCGTAGTTTTTGGCGGAGCCTTCAAGAGGGGACGTCACGACATTCCAGCCCGCGCGCCCGCCGCTAATATGGTCTAGTGAACCGAATTGGCGAGAAACCGTATAAGGTTCGCTGTAGGATGTGGACAGCGTGCCGACGAGACCGATATGGCTTGTAACCGCCGCAAGCGCGGATAGAATCGTAATCGGCTCGAACCGGTTCAGGAAGTGGGGAATCGATTTCTCGTTAATATATAAACCGTCGGCGATGAAGACAAGATCGAACTTGCCCTCTTCGGCGATTCGCGCTTGTTTCTTGTAGAACTCAAGGCTCACGCTCGCGTCGGCCGGAACCGAAGGGTGCCGCCATGCCGATACGTTGCCTCCTACGCCGTGGATAATCGTGCCGAGCTTTAACTTTTTGTTTTTGGCCATAAATGATTCCTCCTCGTCATTGCGCCTGCAGCAGCGCGGTTTCCTTTAATCGGAGCTTATAGCTCTTCACCAGAATGTCCCCGTTGAAAAATTCCTTGTCGTACGCCCTTTCGAATCCAAGCTTCTCGTAGAGCCGGATTGCCGAGTCCATCATATCCGATGTGTGCAGGTGGAGAGTGTCCGCGCCCCATTCGAGCGATCTTCTAGCGCTTTCGCGGATCAGTTTCGTTGCGACGCCGGACCCTCGCGCTTCTTGCGTTACTCCGAGCAGCCGAATAATCGGATTGTGGATCTCAAGATGATGCGCCGCTCCGTAAGCCAATTCCGAATTGTCGTAGATGAACACGCTGCCGACGATTCGCCCGTCTACTTCGGCTACGAGCCTGCTGCGTGTCGTCTGTGCGTCAATCGACTGCAAAATGTTGTCGCGATAATGCTCCCATCGCTGTGCATCTAACGTCTCTTCGTATTGACGGTAGGCGTCGAGAAGGACGCGGACGACCGCTTCGCGATCCGCAATCGTCGCCTCGCGGATTTTGACTTCTTTGGTAATTGCAATCACCTCCAATTGAGCCAGCCTGATGCGTTCGATCTGAGCGATATGGTGGTGCACATGCGCGATGAACGCTCGAACGACTGCAGCCGCCGTAACCGTCTCTCCCTTGAAGTTCACGCCCGTTTTCTCCCAATCAGCCTCGGTCAGTCGATTGAACAACAAGCTGTTATACAAAAGTAAGCTGCGATAAAAACTCAAAATATCCGCAACTTTGCCGTCATTGCCTTTCTGTCCCAGGACCCAATCGTCCTGACTAAACGCCGGCAGACGCGCTTCCGAGCCGGCCAAAATTTCGCGAAGCCGAAACGAGACGACGATGTTGTGATCCGCCAAATGCGTCAGCACTTCGGCCGCGCTCCATTTGCCTTCCGCTTGTTTCCAGTGCAGCTGCTCTTCCGTCCATCCTTCGATCGCTTGCCGAAGCGACTCGTAAGAATCCAAATAAGATTCGATGTTTACTGTTGCTTGCGCTTGGCTCATGGCGTTGCCTCCTTCTATGTTCTCGTCCGGGCTTCGGCTTGGAGGCGTCCCTGCTCCGCGAACCGGTCGAGAGAAAAAATCGAAATGTCTCTACCCCATCTGCCGAATTCGATCCGGTCCGCGATCAGTTCCCCGATTGCGCTGGAGAATTTAAAGCCGTGTCCGGAAAATCCTCCGGCAAGCACGATGTTCGGATGTTCCGGATGCGTATCGATGATGAAGTTGTCGTCCGGCGTCAGCTCGTATTTGCATGCGACGCCCCGCAGCAGCTTGCCCGCCGCGCCGGGAAGAAATTTCTCCAGCGCGAGCCGCAGGTCCGTCTCGTCCTCGGGATATGCCCCGAACGGAGCGAACGGTTCCCCCGGCTCCCACGGCCTGCCGCCGTCGTGGCGGCCGATTTTGACTCCGGCGCCTCCGATGCTAGGGAATCCGTAGTACCCTCCGGACGCATCCCCGAAGGTAAAACCAGGAAACGTTCCCGCATCGTACGCCCCGGTGGCCGCTGATCCGTTCGGTTCGAACCAACCGACGACTTTGCGGACGGCCCGGATCGGCGCGTCGATCAACGACGCGAACGAGCGAAACCAAGCTCCCGCGCTCAGCACGACGTGGCTTGCCGTATACGTCACATCTTTGGTCGACACGGTGACAAACGAGGTGCCCGCTTGAATGGCGGTAACCGGCGTGTTCGTCAATATTCTCGCTCCCGCTTCCGCCGCCAGCCGGCGGTAGGCCGAAACGCATTTCTCGCTATAGAGATAACCCGCGTCCGGTTCGTACATCGCCCGATAATGATCCGGTACGCGAATGCCTGGCCAGCGATGCCTGATCTCGTCTGCGTCGAGCGATTCGATGCGAATGCCGTGCTCCTCCGCATCATCGAAACGGACGTCGAACTTGTATATGTCCGGGTCGGCTACGTTCAGCACGCCCGATCGTTCCAGCAGCTTCTCTCCCGTCGATTGTTCGAGTTCGCGCCACCGTTCGTCCGCTCGAAGAGCCAGCTTTACGTACGTCGGTCCTCCGCTGTAAGCGTGTCGAATCAGCCTCGGTTCGCCGTGATGGCTTCCTTTGTCGTGCGGCGGGTCGAACGCGTCGATCAGCAGCGTCCGCATCCCCCGTCTCGCCAGTTCATAACCTGCGCTCATCCCCATCGAGCCAGCGCCGACGACGATGACGTCGTACAATTGCTTCATCATTGCCGCCTCCCCGCCATATGCGTTATCCGTTCAATTCGCCGAGCGCGTCGATCGCCAGCGCCGCGAAAAATTCGGCCGCCAGCGGCAAAGCGCCTTCGTCGACGTCGAAAGCCGGATGATGCCACTCTTCCGGACCCGACGTGCCGAAGAAGAAAAAAGCGCCGGGCGTCTCCCGCAAATAGAAGGCGAAATCTTCCCCTGCCGGCGAAGGCTTCGGTTCGACGACGTTTAATCCGATCGATGACGCCGTTCGTGCCCCGAGCTCCGCCCATGCCGCATCGTTAACGACAGCCGGCGGTCCATCCAGCCAGCGCACTTGCACTTTCGCCCCCAGCGCATCGCCAACACCGGTCGCAATTCGCTCGAAGCGCCCGCGCACGACCGTGCGGACGTCTTCCGCGAACGTGCGCAGCGTGCCGTCGAAAACGGCTTTGTCGGCGATGACGTTCCATGCCGTGCCGCTGTTCAGCCGCGTCACGCTGACGACCGCGCTGTCGAGCGCGCCGACGTTGCGGCTGACGATCGATTGCAGCGCCGTAATGATGTGAGTCGACGCCACAATCGGATCGATGCCCGCTTCCGGAACGGCCGCATGCGCGCCCCGTCCAGTCACTTCGACGATGAAACCATCCGCGGCCGCCATCACCGGCCCCGCTTTGATGCCGATCGTGCCGACCGGAAGATCCGGCTTGTTGTGCAAGCCGAACACCGCTGATACGCCTTCCAACGCACCGGTGGCGATCACTTGCGCTGCGCCTTTCGCCTTCTCCTCGGCTGGCTGGAACAGAAACCGGACCTTGCCAGGCAGCTCATGCTCCTTCGCTTTCAACAGAAGCGCCGCGCCGATCGCCGCGGCCGTATGAAAATCGTGCCCGCACGCATGCATCTTGCCCGCCGATCGGGAGGCGAACGGGAGACCCGTCTCCTCTTGGATCGGCAATGCGTCGATGTCCGCGCGGATCGCAATCGTCGGCCCCTCTTGCAAGCCGCCGACTTCGGCCACAAGGCCGGTTCGCAGCGTATACCGATTCGCGATCCTTACGCCCGCTTCTTCAAGCCATCTCCGGATAGCGGCTGTCGTCTCGAACTCCTCGTGCGACAGCTCAGGATTCGCATGAAGATGTCGTCTGTAAGCGACTATTTGATCAGCGATAGCAGAACTGTCGTCAGGCAACTTGCTTCCTTCCGACAATGTCGCCGTTTCTTGCTTTGGAACCGCACCGTTCATCGCGTCCCTCCTTTCTCTGCCTTGCAATACCGCTATACGATAAGCTCCTCTTCCTGGAACGCCTCTTTTAACAGTTGGAACGACCTCAACCGTTTCTCGAAGTCAGGTACGACCGTCGTAAAAATCAACTCGTCGGCGTCGTACAAATCACGTAACTCCAGCAATCGCTTGCGAACAACGTCAATCGTGCCTCGCGTAATGTCCGCCTCACGGACTTCAGCCGTAAACGTCTCTCCCGCTTGCCTTGCGAATTCTTCGGCTTGTTCCAGCGTGCCGACGTTCACCGTTTTGCCGCTGGCGAGCGTCACGCGGACGCTCTTCATGTGTCCTGCGAGCTCTTCCGCTTCCTCGTTCGTATCCGCAGCGATGACGGTCAGGGCAAGAAGCGTCTTCGGCTCGCGTCCTTTCGAACGGTCGAATTTCTCCCGATACGCGCGGAACGCTGCCTGAGCTGCATCCGGATCGTTGTTGATGAACAGAGCGAACGCATATGGATATGCCCGTTCGGCTGCAAGCTCTGCGCTCGAGACGCTTGTGCCGAGCAAATAGACGTCCGCAGGTTGTTCAGGAACCGGATTAGCTTGCAACCCCGCGAGCGGGTGATCCACTCCGAACGAGCCCGTCAACAGTTGATCGAGCTCCGTCAGCTTCTCGCCAAGCGATTCGGGCTCCGAGACGCCTTTTTGCAGCGCCTTCGTCGAACGGGGCAACCCGCCCGGCGCCCTTCCGATGCCGAGCTCGACTCGCCCGGGCGACAGCGATGCCAGCACGTTAAAGTTTTCCGCCACTTTGTAGGCGCTGTAATGCTGGAGCATAACGCCGCCGGAGCCGATTTTGATTTTCTCCGTGCGGGCGAGCAAGTGAGCGATCAACACTTCCGGAGAAGCCCCCGCCATCAGCGGGGAATCGTGATGCTCCGATACCCAGAATCTCTCGAAGCCGTTCGCTTCCGCGAATTGCGCAAGCTTCACCGTGTTCGCCAGCGCTTCGGCCGGGGTCTGCCCCGGGAACACGATGCTTTGGTCCAATATGCCGAATTTCAGTGCCATCGTTCATCCGCTCCGTTCTTATTAAAATAAAAATTTCAAAAAGTTCGGTTTTCAGCACCGAGAAGGTTGAAAGAAGCTAGGGAATGAGGAGCGGAGTGTAGGCAAACCTACATGAGCACCGGAAGTCCCGGCTGAATTCAAGATTCGATGCCGAATCCGCTCCCCGAAAAAACTTCGTGATCAAAGGCGGACTTTTTGAATGACCTTTCAAATCGAGTAGGCGTATTCTGACGTGTAGCGCGCCAAAAACTGCTTCGTTCTTTCTTCTTTAGGCGATTGGAAAATGTCTTTCGGAGCGCCTTCCTCAACGATAACGCCGCCGTCCATAAACACGATTCGATTCGCCACGTCCTGCGCGAAGCCCATCTCGTGCGTGACGATGACCATCGTAATGCCTTCCTTGGCGATTTTGCGGATGACCGCAAGCACTTCGCCGACAAGCTCCGGATCAAGCGCGGACGTCGGCTCGTCGAACAAAATGACTTCCGGATTCAGCGCGAGTGCCCGGGCAATCCCGACGCGCTGCTGCTGGCCGCCCGACAACTGGCTCGGATAAGCGTCCAGCTTATTGCCGAGACCGACTTTCTCCAACAATTCAGTGCTCTTCTTCCTCGCTTCTGCCTTCGGCAGCTTCTGTACGACGACTAGCCCTTCCATTACATTTTCGATCGCCGTCTTATGACGGAAAAGATTATATTGCTGGAACACCATCGCCGTTTTACGACGCAGCGTCTGAATGTCTTTTTTGTGCGCCTTCTTGCAGTGGACGGTATGGTCCCCGATCGAGATTTCGCCGTCGCTCGGCTTCTCCAAATAATTCAAGCAGCGCAGCAGCGTCGTCTTGCCCGAACCGCTCGGACCGAGAATCGCGACGACTTCGCCTTTGTGAACCGTCAGGTCGATGCCCTTGAGAACTTCGGTGCGGCCAAACGACTTGTGGATTTGTTTCAACTCGATCATGTCATGCGACACCTCCGCGATTATAAACGTTGATTCTTTTCTCAAGGGCGCCCGTTACCCGCTCGATGGCAATCGTCACGATCCAGAATAATAGGGCGGCGGCCAAATAGGCTTCCGTGAACTTCCAATTGACGGAAGCGACGATCTGGGCTTTGGCGTTAATGTCTACGACGGATACGATAAAAGCGAGAGTCGACGCGTGCAGCATGGCGATCAGCGTATTCGACAAGTTCGGCAGCGCAGCCGCGAACGCCTGCGGGAATACGATTCTGCGCAAGCCTTGGGAAGTCGACATGCCGACTGCACGCGCGGCCTCCATCTGCCCTTTCTCGACGGACTGTATACTCGAGCGGACAATCTCGGACAAATATGCGCTCGCCGTAATGGAGAAGGCGATATAAGCGAATCCGATCATCGGGATCGATACGGAGTTGAATGACCAGCCATATTTCTCGGATAGATGGTCGAGAATCATCGAGAACCCGAAATAGACAAGAAACAAGTGGGTAAGCATCGGCGTTCCTCTGATGAACGTGACGTATGCGGCCCCGAGTTGGCTTAACACCGGCACATTGAACAAACGAGACAGCGCGATGAACGTACCGATAATAAATCCGATGCCAACGGATACGACCGTAATCTGAAGCGTCGTCGGCAACGCGGGAACCAATTGCTTAAAAGCGGTCCAGATGAACGAGAAATCAAGCGTCATTGGCCAGCCCTCCTTTGCCAAGCGCCAAATCCGCCGGTTTCAACTTGCGGTCCAGCCATTTTCTGCCCAGCGGCACTCGAGCTTCCTTCGATACGGGCGCTTCGTGCTTCAACAGCTTGCGCTCGGAGTAGTTAAACAGCTTCTCCAGGGCGAAGCAGAGAATGAAATAGACGAGTGCAAGCGCGATATAGCTTTCGATCATATGTTTGGACAATGTGTAGAGCGTCTGCGTCTTCCCGGTCAGCTCCATCACGCCAAGCGTGAACGCGAGCGACGTTTCCTTCAGCGTCGCGATGATGATATTCGCCAGTACCGGAATGGCGATGGCAAGCGCCTGGGGAAACACGATTCGCGTGAACGCTTGGTAACCGGTCATGCCGACCGCGTGCGCCGCTTCCACTTGCGTTTTGTCGACCGTCTTGACCGCCGCTCGGATCACTTCCGAGATGTACGCTCCGTTATGCAAGCCATAGGCGAGAATAACGAAGATGAGCACCGGCGTTTTGCTGACATCGATCGAGATCATCTTGAGCAATTCCGGAAGGGCGTAATAGATCAGGAACAATTGAATCAGTATCGGCGTCCCCCGGAAGAAGGAAGCGTAGAGCTGGGACACCCGCTTCAGCACGGGAACGTTATACAGCCGAGGCAGGGCGACGAGAAATCCGACGGCTAAGCCCACCGCGATGGAGCTGGCCACGATTAGCAAAGAGGTCTTCACGAAAGGCAACAGCTTCACGAAGTATTCGAATACGAAGGAAATATCGAACGGTGCACTCATACCCCTGCCTCATCCTTTCTTTAGCTCAAATCTATTTCTCGGAGACGGTAGCGTCGAAGCCGAGCCATTGTTTGCTCAAGCTGGACAACGTGCCGTCCGCTTTCAGCTCAAGAATCGCTTTGTCGACGGCGTCTGCCAATTGCTGCTGCTCGGGATCGTTTTTGCGGAACAGAAACAGGATTTCGGACTCGCGGATCACTTTGCCTACCGATTTCAGCTTGCCTTCCGGATCGAGCAACGGCAGGACGAAATCGTCGCCTACGGTCGCATAGACGCGGCCGGAAGAAATTTGCTGCGCAAGATCGTTCGCGCCCCCGTTCGAGTACACGATTTTGAGCGCGTTATCGTGCTCTTTGTTGTAGTTCTCGAATTGAATGGCTGCCGCGCTCGTCGCCGTCGCGTACACTTTCTTGCCTTTCAGGTCGTCCAGCGTCTCGATCGGATCGTTGTTGTCTTTCGCGACGATAATTTTGTTTTTCCAATACGCATACGGCACTTTGTTAAACAAATATTTCGCTTCGCGCTCCGGGTTCTTCTCGAACTCGTGTGCGGCCATATCGATTTTCTTCGTCTCAAGGCTAAGCAAGATGTTCGTGAAATCGAGCACTTGCAGTTCGAATTCGTAATCCGGAAGCCGCTTGTCGATCTCGCGCACGAGCTCGACGTCGAACCCGGTCAGCTTGCCGCTCTCGTCGACGAAAGCGACTTTCGGAAATTGATTGCCCGTGCCGACGATGATTTTTTTGACTTCCTTCGGCTGCTCGGCGCTCGCGCTCGCGGAAGCGCTTGGCGACGCCGCGGACGTGGCCGACGGTTTGGCTGGCGACGAGGACGACGGCGAATTCGACGCGTTATCGTTTTTGTTGTTGCCGCATGCCGTAACGGTAAAGACGAGAAGAGCGGCGGCTGCGAACGTGGTTAGTTTTTTCATGCATGATCCCTCCAAATTGGTTGTCTGTTTATTAAACTTATAATTCCTAGTGGTTAAGTAAGAATTATTGTTGGATTTACTTTACCACCGCCAGCGCGCTTTGGATAATAGAGAAGTTCTATTGATCAATAGGTAAAACCGATAGGGCGTTTGGGGTCGCCCCGGACCTCTCTAGTGGAGAAAATCCGGCTGTTACGATGTTTTTCATCGTTATACGTTCCAGTTTTGAGATTTACGTACCTGTTACAATGTTTTTCATCGCAAGAGGAGCCCATAACGGACCTTTCTGGCGAAATTTCCGGTTGTTACGATGTTTTTCATCGCTACACGTTCCGGCCGGGAAGTATGCGCAACTCGTACGATGTTTTTCATCGTTACACGATGTCCAGACTCCGGCCACCTTTTCTGTGCCCGCCCATAATCGTAAAAAAACCGACGTCTCGTCACTTGGACGAAACGTCGGTTTGTTTTTTCCTATATGAAAATTACTTCGTTTCAGCTTTCGCTTGCGAGCGCTTGTCAAGCCATTCTATCTCTTCCGCCAGTTCGTCCGCAGCGTTCGTCAGACGATCGCGAAGCTCATCGGCAAGCTCGAAACCGCCGCCCTCCAGCCGGGTCACCCATGAATCGATCGCGAAGACGCCGCCCAGAATGTTGCGGCTACCCAGCACGGACAGCACCGGCTTAAGCGCATAATCGAGGCTGAGCAGATGGGAGATCGTGCCTCCGATGAAGAGCGGAAGCGCCGCTTTGCCTTGCAGTCCTTTTTGCGGGAGCAGATCAATGAACGCCTTCAACACGCCGGTAAACGACGCTTTGTATACCGGGCTAGCGATAACGACGCCGGTTGCGGCTTCCACTTTGCCGACTGCGGCGATGATGCTTTCGTCTTTGAAGTTCGCGCGCAGGAGCGCTTCCGCAGGCAATTCCGCCACTTGTACATGGGTAATCTCGATGCCTTTCTCTTGCAAATTGCTTTCAACGAACTCGATGAGTCCGTTCAGACGGGAGCCCGGCGTCGGACTCCCATGGATAATAACGATGCTGCTCATACGACTCCTCCTCATGGCGAAACCAATTGATGACCGATGTCGACGATCGCGCTTAACACGCGTCCGTGTTCCCCGGGACTTACGATAATGTTCGTCTGCAAGGCAATGCCTTCGGTTTCCGGCACTTTAAGCGGAACCAGCTTTCCTTGCGCGAGTTCCTGGCGAACGGTCAATCCGGGCAAGAACGAGATACCCGCCTTGCCGATGACGAGTTTCTTCGCCATCTCGGAATTATCGGTCTGGATCTGGATATTCGGCGGCTTGTCTAAACTCTCGAACATTCGGTGAATCCGCATCCAGTCGAGCGCTCCGCATTCGAAAAACACGAGCGGCTGTTCAGCGATCTGTTCGATCGTGATCCGCTTCGCACCGACGAAAGGATGTTCTGCGTAAGCGTACAGCGTAATCGGATCTTCGTACCATTTCGCAGAATGCAACTGTGGGTGGCTGACGTTACGAACGAAGCCGATATCGACTTCTTTGCCCAACACTTTGCCGACGATATCGTCCGTGGTGCCTGTCACAATCTTGTAATGGACATCGGGAAAACGTTGCTTCAGCTGCGGTAACAAGTCGGGAATGACATAATTGGACACCGATACGGTACAACCGATCCGAAGCTCTTCGGGTAATTGACGTTGCCGGTGTACGTGCAGCTTCCCCTTGCGGTAGGTCGTGATCAATTGCTGAGCGTACGGCAGGAAGCGTTTGCCTTCTTCGGTAATTTGGACTTGTTTGCCTTGTCTGTCGAACAGTCTGCAGTCGAGCTCTCTTTCCAATGACTGGATACGCGCCGTCACCGAGGGTTGGGATAAGTATAACGCTTCGGCGGCTTTATTGAAACTGCCGCAGTGAATGACGTATACGAACGCTTCGATATTATCGATGTTGATTCCCGTTCCCCTCCTCTCGACAGCAAACATTGATTTATCCAATAGGATAACTCGGAAATTAACGAAAGTAAAGCTTAAAATTTCTGCTTTTTTACAGTAATCGCTTACTTTTACCGCGCTTCTTTTTCAGGCTATTCAAGCCAACTGACCATTTGAGCATCAGTATAGTCAACCGTTATTGAATCGAGTAAACTATTGAATATCAACCCTTTTACATCCTAGATTTCCCGGGGAGCTTGCACATATGCCCACACCTATCGTCACCAACACCCGGCCTTACTCGCCTCCGACAAGTCTTTGGGTTGCTTTGGTCGCGCTTCTGCTGCTCATGGGAAGCCTTGTTACCTATTTCACCGAATCTTATCAGGACCGTCTAACGACAGAACTCTATCGAGATGCACGCTATGAGCTCGCCGCGAACGCTGCCGCCCTCTCGTCGGCCATCGGCAGCAGAATCCTACTCACGAACGGGATCAAAGCTTTTACCGTTAACGAACTCGCCCATAACGGCAAGATAGACCCGTCGCGCTTCAACACCTTTTCCTCCAACTTCATCGACCGGATAAAGGGCATCCGCAATGTCTCCATCTACCCGGACGGCATAGCCCGATACGTCTACCCGCTTAAGAACAACGAAGCCTTGGTAGGAGTTAACCTTTTTACCCACCGCAATCCTTTCATTCGCGGCAATGCCGAAAGAACAAGACTCACCGATGAAATCACGATACTCGGCCCGTTAGAGCTCACGCAGGGAGGAATCGGATTCTTATCCAGACAATCGATCTTCCAAGGCTCAAAGTTCTGGGGTTTCGTTTCCATTGTGCTCGATGCTTCGCCGATCATGGAGGAAGCCGACTTATATAACCAGAACAAAGGAATCGATATCGCTGTCAGAGCGAATAATCTCGTTCTTCTTGGCGACCCGAAGCTGTTCGAGTCTCCTGAACTCATTGAGAGGGTTTACCTTCCTGAAGGATTCTGGGAAATCGCGGCCGAACCGAAAAGCGCCAAGCTGAACTCCATACAATCGAAAATTCGCGTCATTCAAACGATTTGTGCTTCATTTGTGTTGCTGGCCATATATTTCGTGTATGTTCAATTGACTCAGAAAGCGAAGCTGCGGTCGCTTGTGCAAGACCGGACGATGCATCTAGAGCAAGCGAAAGATGAGCTTAATCATCAACTCAAGCTTCTGGAGAGCAAAGAGCAGGCCCTTCGGCATATGGCGTACCACGATGCGATTACAGGCTTGTACAATCGGACTTATTTTAATGAGCATCTTACAATACAAATCGACGAGAGCGCAGCCGCGAATCAGCCATTTGCGATCTTGTTCCTCGATTTGGATTATTTCAAAATGATCAACGATTCAATCGGCCATACGAATGGCGACATTTTGCTAGGCGAGGTTGCACGGAGGTTAACAGGAGCTATAACGAATGGGCAGACGATCTCTCGTATCGGCGGAGACGAGTTTACGATCATCGTGCCGGAAATTTCCGACAGAGAGCAAGTTAAGGAGGTCGCCATGCGCGTGCACGAGTTATTCCAGCACCCTTTCATTCTTAAGGGAACGGAGTACTTCATTTCGCCCAGCATCGGAGTGGCTCTCTTCCCCGAACACGGGCAGGATGTTACCACTCTGATCCGAAATGCCGATCTCGCCATGTATCGCGCCAAAGAGGAAGGCAAAAATCAGTACCGTTTCTACGACAATACCTTTAACCTCGATGCCCAAGAAACGATGGATATCAAAAACAGCCTGCTCCGCGCGATCGAACAGGACGAGTTCTTCGTTTATTACCAGCCGCAGATTGAAGTCAATACCGGCAAAATCGTCGGACTGGAAGCGCTGATCCGGTGGTATCATCCGAAACGGGGGCTTATCCCTCCCAACAGCTTCATCCAAATCGCGGAGGACACAGGCCTTATCGTGCCGATCGGGGAACGGGTATTGCAGATCGTTTGCGCGCAGAGCAAAGCCTGGCGGCAAGCCGGAATATCCCCGATTCGAATTGCCGTCAATCTATCGGTCAGACAGTTCAGCCAACAAGATCTCGCTCGGCGAATCCGGCGGATTCTCGACGATAACCAGCTCGAACCGCACGATATCGAACTGGAAATCACGGAGAACATGGCCATGAAGGACGACATGCAAGCCAGTCTGCAAGAACTTAAAGACATGGGCTTCACGATCTCCATCGACGACTTCGGCACCCAGTATTCCTCGCTCGGTTATTTGAAGCGGCTGCCGATACATAAAATCAAAATAGACCGCTCCTTCGTCATCGGGATTTCCCGTGACCGCAAAGACGAGGCGATCATTATGGCGATGCTGAACATCGCGGACAGGCTTAACCTTACCGTCATCGCGGAAGGCGTAGAGACAGCCGAACAATTAACGTTCTTGCAGGACAACAACTGCCATGAAATTCAAGGGTTTATATTCTACAAGCCTTTGCCTGCCGATCAGATCGAGACGCTATTAATTCAACAAGAATAGGGTTCCGTATCGTAAAAGCCCATGTCACGCCAAGAGCGTAGGACATGGGCTTTCCCTGTTTAATGATTCACCGCGACTTCCGCCGAAACCTCCGACCCTGGGCACAATCCCGGATTGCGCTCGCTCAAGCTTACCGTAAATCCCGGATTGCGCTCCGCAAGTACCGCGTAATAACTTCCGATGACGTGGTTGGCCGGTACTGAACCGTTATGGAACGAAAGCGTCTCGGGTTTCGTTACGTGCTCGTAATAAAACGTTTTATCCCGCTTCGGCAGCTTGTAAGTTTGCGGAGGCAAATGCGTTACGACATCGAATCGGTTGTTCACGCGGAAACTTTCGCCCCCTCGCTCTCGGAATGCTTTAGCGAATGTCGGATCACCGACTCGCGGGCTGCCGAACGTGTACGTCGTCGGACTTTTGAACGACGAATTGTCGGAGGCGTCGAGCGCACACAGCGTCGCCAGCGCGCCGCCCAGACTATGGCCGGTCAGATACAGCACCTTGTCGGTCGGTAAATTGTCGAGCGCTTCCAGCACTTGATCGCGGGCCGAGCCGTAAATCCTCGAGAAGCCGCGATGCGCAGCTCCGGCTTCTTTCGTCCATTTCACCTTCACTTGGCTCGCCATCGCGTCCGTGACCCAATCCTGCGTAGAACTCGTGCCTCGGAAAGCAATGACGACGTGGCTGTCGGATTCGATGATGAACCCGAACCTTTCGGAGACTCCCCCGAAAGATTTCGCCCAAATCTCCTTCACTAGCCCGAAACCCTCCGGCATAACGAAGCTGCCGTCCGGATTGTTGTAGCTGGCGTACGTCTGGCTGCATACGGACGAAAGAAAAATCGCCGTCCGGTTATCGTATCCGCTCATTGCGCAAGCTCCCTTCTTGCTCTCTACCGATAAACTATTACCGGAGAGAGCAACTGGTGCCTATGCAATGAGTGGACGAATGCGATATCCGTCGCGATTTTTCGTTTTCGATCAGCGATATTCTTTCGGAATTCTTCTGGCGACCTTCGTCTCGATCGCCGCGCGGATGACTCGGTCTCTGAGCAGCTCGACCACTTTCTGGTCGAACACGCTCGGCACGATATAATACTTGTCCCGTTTGTCGTCCGTAATGACCGATGCGATCGCCTCGGCGGCGGCCAGCTTCATCTCTTCGTTAATGACGCTTGCCCTGCAGTCGAGCGCCGCCCGAAACATACCGGGGAAGCAAAGCACATTGTTAATTTGATTGGGGAAATCCGATCTGCCCGTCGCCATGACTGCGACGATGTCTTCGATCTCGCTTGGCATAATTTCCGGCTTCGGATTCGCCATTGCGAAGACGATCGGGTCTTTCGCCATGCCGAGCACGTCTTCGCGCTTCAGCAATCCGGCTGCGGACACTCCGACGAAAATATCCGCCCCCGCGAGCGCTTCTTTGAGCCCGCCGCGAATCCGATTCGGATTCGTCCTTGCCGCGTAAGCTTCTTTCACCGCGTTCGAGTACGTCTCCCCTTCGACGAGAATGCCTTCCTTGTCGACGCCGACCAGTTCCTTCACGCCAGCCGCGAGCAAAATCTCGCTGATCGCGACGCCCGCCGCTCCGATGCCGCAGACGACCACTTTAACATCGCTAATGCTTTTGCCGACGATCTTGAGCGCGTTAATAAGGCCCGCGTATGTAACGACGGCCGTGCCGTGCTGATCGTCGTGGAAGACGGGAATATCGAGCTCTTCCTTCAGTCTTCTTTCGATCTCGAAACATCTCGGAGAAGCGATGTCCTCCAGATTGATGCCGCCGAAGGTCGGCGAGATTTGTTTGATCGTCCGTATGATTTCTTCCGTATCTTTCGTATCGAGGCAGATCGGGAACGCATCGACGCCTGCAAGCTGCTTGAACAGCATCGCTTTGCCTTCCATGACCGGCATCGCCGCCCGTGGGCCGATGTCGCCAAGGCCGAGCACGGCCGTTCCGTCGGAGACGACGGCTACCGTGTTCCGCTTGATCGTCAGCGAATAGGCGTCGTCCGGATCTTCGTGGATCGCCAGACATACGCGAGCTACGTCGGGCGTGTATACGCGGGACAAGTCGTCCCGATTCTGAATGGTTACCTTCGGCGTCACTTCGATTTTACCGCCAAGATGCAGCAGGAACGTGCGGTCCGACGTATTGACGATGCGAATGCCTGGAATTTGCCGGATCGCATCCGATATTTTGCCGATATCGCCAGCGTCGACGACGTTCACTGTAATGTCCCGTATGCTGAGCCCGTGTCCGATGTGGATCGTATCGATGGCGATAATGTCTCCGCCCATGCTTGAGATGATGTTCGCGACAAGTCCGAAATTCATGCGCGCCGTATCGATTTCCAGACGCAGAATGACACTGTTTCCGCCTAGCGTTTGATTGTTGTTGCCCGCCATCGAACCACTCCTTTGTCTAACATAGCCAAACTATAGCTTAACCTAAAGACTAAAGGCAATACCGTCCAGTTCCCGCGTTACCGCGAAAAAGCCGCCTCCCGTGCCGATTGTCGGCGCCGGGAGAACGGCTTTACTGCTTTTCGTATTGCCTATTTTATGTCAGTCGTTCAGCATTAATTCAACAACCGTATCCCGCTCGTCCGGCAGCGGATAAGTGAAGGAGTCCGGCTGCGCGAAGTTAAAGTACGCATCGTTCGGGTACATCGCCGCGTTCCACGGTCTCGTCACAAACAGCTCCGATCCGTCGGCAAGCAACCTCGCGCTTTTGATTTTCCCGGCCAGCCCTAATAAATTGACCGGACCCACGCTCGCCTCGAACAAATGCGCATACAGCTTGTTGCCTTTACGCGTATAACGTCCCCATTCAGGCTTCGGCAACTCCGTCTCTTGTCCGCAGCCGTAGATGCTGTCGCCATTGCGCGCCATCCACTCTCCGACTTCAGCGAGTATGGAGAGCGATTCCGCCGGAATCTCGCCTTTCGCATTCGGGCCGACGTTGAGGAGCAAGTTCCCGTTCTTGCTAACGCATTCCACGAGCTTGCGGATGACGGTCGTCGCTGACTTATACGTCTTGTCAGCAGCACTGTATCCCCAGTTGTTGTTCAGCGTAATGCAAGCTTCCCACGGAATCGACGCGCCTGTCTCATCCGTAACTCCGCTTGGAGGAATGATTTGCTCGGGAGAAGCGAAATCTCCAGCGTAAAAGCTCGGATTTTGCGTATAAATGCTTCCGCCTTCCTCGCCGCTCGCCTCCAGTCGATTGTCGACGATTATGTGCGGCTGCAAGGAGCGAATCATCCCCATCAGTTCGGTCGCCCGCCACTTCTCGCCTTTCATTTCACCGTAGGAAAAATCAAACCACATAATATCCAGCTTCCCGTAGTCGGTCAGCAGCTCGCGAACTTGTCCGTGCATGTAGTCCAAATAATTGCCGAACGTTGCCGGATCCCGCTTGTACGCCTCGTTGTCTCGCATCGGGTGAATCTTATCTCCGTAGGCGGGATAATCCGGGTGATGCCAGTCGATCAGCGAGTAATACAGACCTACCTTGAGCCCTTCCTCTCGGAACGCTTCGAGAAACTCCCGTACGAGGTCCCTTCCGGCTTGCGTGCGGGTCGATTTGTAATCGGTCAGCTTGCTGTCGAATAGACAGAAGCCGTCGTGATGTTTGGCCGTCAGCACCGCATATTTCATTCCCGCCGCTTTAGCTGCTTTCGCCCAAACACGAGGATCGTATTTTTCCGGATTAAAGCCGTCGAAATATGGCTGGTAGTCTTCCACGCTCGTTCGTTCCGCGTTCCTTACCCACTCGCCGCGGGCTGGAATGGCGTAAAGCCCCCAATGAATAAACATGCCGAAGCGCTCTTGCAAAAACCACTCTGTTCTTTCCGTGCGAAGCTCGATTTCCGTTTTCTTCACCTTAATTACCTCCCTTGTATCGCTATCCACAGATTAGCAACCGTTTGCTATAATCGAAAGGCAAGCAATTAGCTTTAATGGGGATACGATTAACTATCCGAGGTGACGATTCGTGCCGCAGCTTCTTCGCAATCCCGCGTTCATCTCCGATCTGCTTCGCAACTTGCAAGTGCATCCGATCGAAACGCATTTCTCATCCTGCTTGCCGGGATGGCGCGAAATCGACTACATCCCCGACTACAACAAGCTTTATTTCATATGCGACGGAGAAGGCTGGCTGAGAATCGGAGATGAGGAATTTTATCCGGTGCCGGGCCAAATCTGTTTATTGCCTGCCCGCGTCAAACAATCGTTTTCCACGATCAGCGAACGGACTTACCGCAAATACTGGTGTCATTTTACAGCTTCTATCGGAGATCTCGAGCTTTTCCAGTGGCTTGAAACGCCGTTCTGCATGGACGTGAAGGATCAGCCGAGAATGCTTTCGCTATTCCAGGAGCTTGTCAGACTGCACAGGGACGATTCGATGACGGCCCGTATTCGTGAGAAAGCGGTAATGCTCGAGGTTATCGCCTGTTTCCTCGAAGAAGCGGACGCGCATGTACGTTTTGTGGCCGACAGAGAGCCCGACGCCGATCGGCTGAACCGGATCGAACGTTTCATCGACGAACGCATCGCCGATCCGATCACGCTGGAGCATATCGCCAAACACGTTCACCTGCATCCGAATTATCTCGTTCGTTACTTCAACAAACATTTTGGCGTCTCGCCGTTGAAATATTTGAATCGTAAACGGATGCAAAAAGCGAAAACGATTCTTGCGACAACAGCGCTTCCGGTGAAAGAAGTGGCTGAACTCGTCGGGTATCCTGACACGAATCATTTCGCCAAGGCGTTCCGCAAAGAGTCAAGCTGCAGTCCGACCGAGTACAGGCTGCAAACCCGTCATCTGTCATAAACAGACAAAAAGGATGTCTCCCTCAACGCGCTCTTTCGCGATTGGGAACATCCTTTTTGTTATCAGGCCGAACGGAAACGCTTTGGCGTTCTCCTTCGGGCATATCAAAGCCCGGGACGGCTTCCGCCTGCCCGGGCTTTCGTAGTTCGTACTTTATCGGGTTATTACTTGTCCGATGTGCTAGGAGAAACCGACTTCGCCCGGCGTTTCAGATGATTCTGGTAGGAAGCTTCCAGCAGACGGTTCATCCCTTGAATGAACTCTTCGTCGGAAGGCGACTTGTCGATCTTGGCGTCGGGGAACCGGATATCCTTGACTTCCCAATTGTTCGTGTCCAGATTCAGCTTAAAGCCTTTGTCCTGCAAGAATTTGCGACGATTGTCCGTGAATACGGGCGCCGTGCGGGGTTCCGGCTTCGGAGCAGGCGCTTCCGTCTCGACAGCTTCGGGCTCCGGCGTCGGATCGTATTTGATACCGCGCGCTTCCGCTGCTTTGCGCTTCTCGTGTTCCGCGAGGGAAATCGGGCGCTGGGGTTTGTTCCCCTTGAGCCAGTCGAGATCGTAGCGCATTTTCGGATTGATGACGAAGTAAGATTTGCCTTTGATCGTCTGGCTCTCGATTTCATTGCGCAGTTCCGGGCGTTTCTTGAAGCCTTCGATGATCCGCTTCATTTGTTCCTTCTCCAGGTCAAGCGGAACGGCTTCATTGTGAGGCATGTAGACGTCGCACATGACTTGGGTAAATATGAATTCGCCCAGCTCCGTGTCGAAAAACTTCGAGAACGTCACCGCGACTTCTTTTTTGTTCACCGTAATCGTTTGGTTCAAAATGATCCTCCTCATAACTCGCACAACTCAGTACCCTTTATTATAGCCGATCGGGAGCCGTACAAAAAGAACGATTTTCGAACGAATTACGGCGTCAAAATGATTTTGCCTGTGCTTTGGCGGCTTTCCAGCAGTCGATGGGCGGCAGTTCCTTCGCTTAACGGAAATATCGTCGACGCTTCCACGCACAACTTGCCGGTCATGATGTCCCCGAACAGCTCGCCCGACCTCCGTACTCGCTCCTCCCGGGTTGTCACATGGTTCCATAGATCGCCGCCCGTTAACGTCAGCGACGAATCCATGAGCATGCGTGGATCGATTCGCGGCGGCTCTCCTCCCGCCATGCCGTAGAACACAACCGTCCCTTTCTCTTTCACAGACGCGAAGCTGTCCATCAGCGTGGAACCGACGGAGTCGTAGACGACATTCGCTCCAGTGCCCCCGGAAGACCAATCGCGAACCGCTTGCGACCACGCGATCATGTGTCCGGTGCACGTGGAATCGCCGTACAGAAATACTTCGTCTGCGCCAGCCTGGATGGCCACTTGCCGCTTGTCCTCGTTGGACGTTAATCCGACAACTCTGGCTCCTTTCAGCTTGCATAGCTGAACGAGCAGTTGGCCGACACCGCCCGCAGCCGCATGAACGACAACGTCGTCACCTGCACGAACGGGATAGCTGTCGTGGACGAGATAATGCGCCGTCAGCCCTTGCAGCAAGACGGACGCAGCCAATTCGAACGAAATGTCGGGCGGCAGCGGAATGACGCGGTCTGCGTCCACTTTAACAAGTTCCGCGTTCGCGTGCGGCGCATCGGCGAAACCAATTCTGTCTCCGACACGAATGCCGACGACGCCTTCGCCCACTTGCTCTACGATGCCCGCCCCTTCATAGCCGAGAATCCAAGGGGCCTCTCCCGCCAGATGATAATTGCCTTTACGTCGGTAAACGTCTGCGAAATTCAGTCCAATCGCTTTCGTGCGAACGACAACGGACCCGGCTGACACAGCCGGATCCGCAACTTCGCTTATGTGCAACACTTCAGGCCCGCCAAACTCGCGGAAAACTAAAGCCTTCATCTTCTATCACTCCACTGATTAGGTTAACTCTATTTAACATTGCCTGCATCAGTATCGCCAATATTTTAGCCGTTTCCGCACGTGTCGCATAAACTTTCGGAGCGAATGCGACACCGGATTGCCCTGAAATCGGTCTGCCGCTGATCAGACCCGCTTGCTGTGCCGCGCTCGCGTAACCCGCCGCATAACTTGCGAATAACGCCGAACGTCGTCGCTACCGCAGTACCGTCCGTTCCCGTTTTATCTTCGCATTGACAGAACCGTTCATGGAGCCAGTGTTTCCTAAATTCCCCTGATTAATCACAACGTGAGGGACCGTAACGTCATAAGCGCTATTCGAATCGTACGGCATACCCGCTATACCGTCGGCGCTGGATCGCGGCAGCTACTCCGGTAAACAATTTGCCTGCGAGTATTGTAAGCGATAAAGCAGAGGACAAGCTTTTTGGGATCGATAAATTTACTCTGAACACTCTCATCTATAGATAATTTCATCTATCTCTTGATTCTCTGTACATATGTATCTCCATCACGGATACGTAACACCGACTGAATCGGCTAGGAACGCATCACCCTCTGGTACTTTAAGCGCTACCGCTCCGACTGACGCTTCATTCATCATGAGGGAAAAAGTTCTTGCCTTCGTCACCGGAGAAGACGCGCTATCCGTTACTTGCACATCAACAAATAGATTGCCCGTCTCCGTTGTCGAACCGCTAATGACACCTTCCGGGCTCATCGTTAATCCGCTAGGCAGCCCCGTTGCCAAGAACGTATAGGGCCCCGTTCCCCCGGTCACCGATAATGTTGCTGAATAAGCTTTACCGGTAGTCCCTGACTCAAGCGACGACGTCGTGATTGTCAAAGGAGTATGAGAGCTTGTAGTAGCCAAATCGGATGCGCCAATAACGTTGGTATGAGACATAGTGACGTCGTAACCGTCATTCTCGTCGAAAGCTCCGTTCCCACTGTAAGGCGTACCTGGAAACGTCATCGAATCCGGAACTGCCGATGCCGCTCCGGGTAGCAACATCGCCGCCAATATGGCAATCGTTGAGACGAAAAACAAGATTTGCTTCGCCGATTTATTCACTCTGTACACTCCCTGTTATGGTTGATTGCTCCCAGTGTACAGGTCATTTGTTAGCGGAACCCCTTTGTAATGTAAGCTGAAAATAAAAATGACCCGTTGCAGTTTGATTTGTGCGGTTATTACAATCGTTCAGCGGCCAAAACAAGGCTCTGGCAACGAGTATGGAAAAGGCCACGAACCATTTCGCCGTGGGTGTAGCCTTCATCATCACTCGTTTTTTCTTTGTTCAGTTCCAGTAGTGCGACAGCGAGCAACGTCTCTGCGGCGAATAATAGCTCAGAATGCGCGTGGTGATGGGCTTGGGGTTCGGAATGCATTTCCCATTGGCTAGCTTGATTAATGACAACGAAAATACGGCAGACACTGAGTGAGCAGCATCTACCGTATTTTATCGTTCGTCTGTTAGATAGAAAGCCCTAGATTCAGGGAAACATTCAGTACGCGGAGGATCATGACGACTGCTTCCGCTCTTGACGCATTCGCGTTAGGCTTGAACTCGCCCGAGCCATCGCCGGTTGCGACCCCTGCTTTCGCAAAGGCGTTAATAGTCTGTTCAGCCCAATGGCCATGAACATCGCTAAATTTGGCGTCCGTACCCGCTTGGCTCAGAATCATCACTTTCGCGAGCATAGCCACCATCTCAGCCCTGGAAATTTTCTGCTCCGGCTTAAACGTACCGTCTCCATAGCCGCTCACGATTCCATGCGACTTCAATGCGTTGATCGCTTCGGCAGCCCAATGACCCTTCGTATCAGTAAAATTATTTTGCCCGTTCGCCTGAAGACTCAGTGCTTTTACAAGCATAGCCGCGAATTCCGCCCGGCTGACATTCGCATTCGCGTGGAAGGTGCCGTCTTTATAGCCGTTTGTGAAGCCGATTTGAGTGGCGATATTAATGGCAATAGCGCTCCACAGCGTGTTAGGCACGTCATTAAACGTTTTTTGGGGAGCGTCTTTGATCGCCTTGATGATTTTGTCCTTTACAAGAATTTCATTCACGATTTGATCGTTAAACGCTAGCTTACCAGGATCAGGCTTCGGTGTTGGCGTCGGTGTCGGTGTCGGTGTCGGCGTCGGCGTCGGTGTCGGTGTTGGCGTAGGTACGTACGTCGTCTGACCCGTAATCGTAATCACTTTCGTGCCCGTAACGCCCGATCCGTCATGCGCCGTCGCCGTGACAGTTACCGTTCCGTTGCCGGCGGCCGTCAACAGACCCGTGTTGCTAATTGTCGCGCTGCCGGTTCCGTTCGCAACACTCCATACGACTACTTGGTCCGTCGCATTGCTCGGCGTAACTGCCGCACTCATCTGCAGCGTACCGCCGTTCGTTGCGATCGTCGTGGCGTTGTTTGCGCCGGTGACGGTAATACCCGTTACCGGTACAGTTGGTGCCGTTTGTCCCGTAATCGTAATCACTTTCGTGCCCGTAACGCCCGAACCGTCATGGGCCGTTGCCGTGACAGTTACCGTTCCGTTGCCGGCGGCCGTCAACAGACCCATGTTGCTGATTGTCGCGCTGCCGGTTCCGTTCGTTACTGACCACGTGACGGTTGCATCCGTTGCGTTCGCCGGAAGCACCGCCGCACTCATCTGCAACGTGCCGCCGTTCGTTGTGATCGTGGACGCGTTGCCAGCGCCCGTCACCGCGATGCTCGTTATCGGTAAGGTGTCTACCGCCCGGTTAACGGTAATCTGGTATGGTTTCGACGTGGTTCCGTCTTCTGCAGTCACAACGACCGGGATTACGGTGTCGCCGGTTTCCTTCAAGTCAATGCTCTTCTCTTGCCCCAATACAGCGGATGAATCGTTGATGAAAAGCGTCGCGTGAGGATCCTCGGCGGTAGCCGTTACTTTCAGCGAAGCCGTGTCGCTTGGAACTTGTACCGTATAATTAAGAACGTTGGAAGCAAAAGATGGCGAGAGCGTCCTCTGACTCAGCACGAGGCCTTTCAGATCCGCGATGTCGATCAATTTGCCTGACGTCATATCGGAGACGACCAAATTGTAGTCCGCCACGATTTGTTTCGCGTAATCTTCGCCGGCGTTCAAAATTGACTGCTCAAGCGCATCCCAATTCGACGCGATATTGCTGATAAATGCCTGTTCGAAGTTAGGGGTCAAGCCGCCAGCGGTCGCCTCGGACGTGGAGTAAGCTTGCATGTAGGCGAAAGCTCTGCCGGCGTCATAGACATACTGGCTAAAATCGCTTAAGCCCGTAAATGTCTTTTTCGTATAGTCGCCTTTGAACGGCGAGATCTCGCGTATCAAGTACGATTTCCCCATCGCGTTGAGCACGCCCAGATAGGCATCCGGGTTCGGAACCATTGCCTGGTAAGCTTGCTTGGATAGTGCGGCGTCTCGGCGCTGCTGCTTCACGTCGAGGATGATGTCGTCGCTGTCAACTGTCGTCGGACCTTCGATAACCACGTTATACCGGTCGACGCCAATGCTGCCTTGCCCTTGTTTGATGCGATGCACGATCGATTTGATCTTGAAATAGCTATTGATATCCGCAGGGGAACCGATCGCCGCAAAACTGGCCGAGTTGCCCGCAATTTGCTGCACATAAGCGTTCCAACTACTTTCGATCGCGAGAATCTCGACAGCGCTCGCAACTGTATATTTATCGGTCGGCATCGCCGAAGTATCCGTTGCAAATTTCGAATCTTGCGAAGTACGCGCAGCTGAGTAGGTTTTTCCGTTAACCACTTTGTTGAATACCGAAGCCGTATACGATTGGACGTTCGCAGCGGTCGTCAGCTCTGTGGATTTCGGGGTGTTGCCGTTAGCGATGCTCGTTAGCGTATTTTTATAAGCGTCGAGGAATTGCTTCGCCGCAGAACGCACGTCGGCATCGCTAAGGTTTACGATGTTCGTCGAGTCAGCATCATAACGGACGACGTACATGCTCGACACGAAACGCAACAAATCTTTGTAAAACACGTCGATCTCGGCTCCGTCGAAATCGTTTAAGCCGAAAACCGGCGTTCCCGCGTTATTATTGAATATGCCGACGTTCTGAATGTGCGCGTCGCCTTCCGAATACGTTCTTAAGTTGTCGTACGCCGTCAACGCGGAAGGGATCGGGAAATGGACGGACCCGAAATCTTGCGAGAAAACTTCCTCCGTTGCGCGCAAAAACGTAAACGGATCGTGCGCATTCGCGAACGTGCTGTATTTATATGCTTTCGTCGTATAGTCGTTGAAAAAGGCGTTGTCCGCCTTTATTGTCGTTTCGACGAAAGCTTTGCGTACAGCGGAAGTATCGACGGCCGTGCGGTAACGCAGAATCGAGATGCCGGAAATCGGATCGGAATCGAGCGCGCCGCTTTCCTGGACCGCATGACCCTTCAAGACAACGGACAGCGATGCGTCGGAAAATACGGCAACAGAGGAAGGATTGGCCACCGTAAAATCAATACGATTGTTCGCGGCATCAGGCAATGCCGAAATCGTGAGTCCTGCAGGTAACCCGTTAATCGTATAATCGACGCCTTCAACAAAAGGCACCGCGTCCGTATTCGTTCGAAGGTGCGTTGCATCCGACAATTGGAGGGAGAACGTCCCTTGCCCAATTGCCGTATCGCTGGACATCGAAACCTTATCCGCTCCTGGAACGACCGTTCCCGCAACTTTCGACATAGCGTTAAAGTGTTTCAAGTTAAAGCTTATCGTATCGGAATCAACTGTTTCGCCTGTAGCAACAGCACTTTTGTTGACTACGACTGAAACAAGAGTATCTTGTGTAACCGGCGGTTGCGCAGTTCCGCTGATCGTAAGTACGATCCGGTTGTTGGCAGAATCCGCCGAAGCCGCCACAGACAAACCTGCCGGCAAATTCCCGATAATAAGATCGCTGGCGGTCAGAGTGGATTTGACCGTTGCCAGCGGCAAATTCAAGTAGACAACATTATTAGCGGAATCGACTGTTGTTGCCGAATCCATATCAACCTCATTTTTAACCGCATCCAGATTGACATAGACTTTAAGAGGATAAGACCCGCTGGCTGTACTCCTGGCGTCAGCCGGATTGGCAGGGGGAGCCGTAGAGGAGCTTGTTCCTGAAATACTAAAATCGATAGAATTACTATTTGAATTGAAGCCGTTTCCGTACGTCGAGTTCGGAACACTTGTTGAATCCGCAGGGTTAATGGCTTTACGCACGACATATGTATACGGCTTCATGCTGTTGCCATCCGAACCAACCGCTGTCCCTCTTGCAGCATTGACGACGCCATATCCGACGAAATCATGCACGTACGCCTTATTCGGGTCGGTATCAGGGTTGGCGGTAGTTAGCAGCGTGCTATTGCTGACCAGCGCGATTTTTCCACTGTCTTTGTCCAAATCGATTGTACCGCTGACATCATATGGTGAGACATCGCTGGCCCCTGTAGCAGAAGGAGCACATGGAGGGGGCGTAGTCGCCACCCCTTCTTTGATCATGTAATAGCCATGGGGTTGAATAGAGCCCGTCAGGTTCGTTGCCGACCAAGCGGTTCCATTCGCAATTCCATATTGGAGACTGAAATTGCTTAAATCTATCACCTGATTCGTTGGATTATACAACTCGACAAAATCGTTCTTGTATAAATTATAATTTTTAATACTGGTGCCAGTGCAACTTGGTTGATTACCAGCCGTAAAAAAACGGCTGATCAGCACATTCGTTTGGGAGTTTGCCGCGGCTGCCACAGTTGTCGGCACAACCGCGAATCCCCCTAGCACCGAACTGAATGATATGATAAACAGACAAAGGCTTGACACCCACTTGCTTGCTTTTCCCGTTCTCATTTGAACCCTCCCGATTTTTGAATACATCACTTCAAATACTATTTCAAAACTGTTAGCTCACTGTCATCAATACTTGAAGAGTATGTAAAAACATGACCTATGCAGTTCGAGTTGCTATTTACGAGTTCATATTGCGGGCCAACACCAAATTGTTCAGCTCCTCCCCGTTCACCGATACGCCCCACCTTTTTAAGGTAATCCCGGACGCAATATGTTAATTTAATAGCATAGGTTTGCCCATTCTATCGATCTAGCAGGTGTTTTCGTGACAACTTTCCTCCAACTGAATACAATTTTTCTGAGCATGATTATGGAAGCGATCCCGTTCGTTCTCGTCGGCGTATTGATCTCGGGTTTCATTCAATCGTTCGTGTCTGAAAAATGGATCTCCCGCGTCATGCCGCGCAACCGATTTTTGGCGTCGTTGTTCGGGTGCAGCGTCGGCATTCTGTTTCCTTCTTGCGAATGCGGCATCGTACCAATTACTCGTCGTCTGTTGAACAAAGGCGTACCGTTGAACGCCGGCATCGCCTTTATGCTGACAGGACCGATCATCAACCCGATCGTCCTGTTCGCGACGTACATTGCCTTCGGCAACGATTGGCGCGTCGTCCTGATCCGTTCGGGCATGGCATTCGCCGTTGCACTCGCTGTTTCCATGTGCGTCGCGCTGATGTTTCCAGAGCTGCCGCTACGCGTAGATGAACGTCAGATCGCCGCCGCGTCTGAAGTTCCCGCCACCGTCAAACCTCGGCCGCCTGTCGCACCAAAGCTTGGTCACGTGCTCACGCATGCGGTAGACGAATTTTTCTCCGTTGGCAAATATCTCGTACTCGGCGCCTTCATTGCGGCCAGTATGCAAACGTTCATTCCAACGTCAACGCTGCTCCGTCTCGGCAGCAACGAAGTAATGGCCTCGCTCATCATGATCGGGCTGGCGTTCACGATGTCTCTTTGCTCCGAAGCGGATGCATTCATTGGATCGTCGTTTCGCAGCACTTTCTCTATGGGATCGATATCCGCTTTCCTCGTGTACGGACCGATGATCGACATCAAAAACACGCTAATGCTGCTCGGCTCGTTCCGCACCAAATTCGTCGTCACGCTGATTGCGCTTGTTACGCTATTTACGCTCATTGGCTCCTTAATCGTTGGGAGGTTGGTATAATTGATTCGCTTTTACATCTTGTTTGGCTTCGCCCTTATGTTTTCTCTCATCCACCTGCAAGGCCAACTTAACAAGTACATCAACACCAAGTACGCATATTTGTCGGTTACAGCCATCGTGTTGCTGCTACTGCTCAGCGCGATTGAGGTCGTGCGCATGTACCGGGTAGAGCAAGCAGAGAAAAAGAGACTGGAAGCCGCAGAAGCAGGAACCACGTCGAACGCTACCTGCAACGACCATACTCACGATCACACACATGGGCAAAATCATGATCATAATGACGTGCAAAACCATGATCACGCACACGAGCATGACCACCACGATCATGATCACGACGCGTTCGGGCATTCGCACGAGCCCAAATCCAAATGGAAACGCGCCGTCGGCTACCTCATTCTCGCTTTTCCAATCGTGACGGGCATCTTCCTCCCGGTTCAGACGCTCGACTCGAGTTTCGTAAAAGCGAAAGGTTTCTCGTTCAAAGGGATGGATGACGCAATGTCGGACAAAAACCCGGGCACGCACCAATTTCTGAAACCGGACTCCAGCGTATTCTACGGCAAGGAAGGCTACGACAAGCTGAAAAACAAGGAATTGGCCGAAATCGTCGGTATGAAAGAAATCAATCTGAACGATGACCTCTTCATGAAAGGCATGGAAGTCATCTATAATTTCCCGGGGGAATTCATGAATCGGACGGTGTCTTTCACCGGTTTCGCCTACAAAGGGGAGCAAGTGGATGGGGAGCATTACTTTGTGTTCCGGTTCGGCTTCATTCACTGCGCGGCGGATTCGGGCGTATTCGGGATGCTCGTTGACTTTCCGAAAGGGACGGTACTGCACGATGACGACTGGATACATGTAACGGGCAAGCTGACATCCGAGCTGTACCAGCCGTTTAAGCAGACGATCCCCGTGCTCCGCGTCACTGCATACGAGAAGATCGAAGTTCCGAAAGACCCTTACGTGTACCGGACCAACTAAATATCAAGGAGGCATACGGGCTCCATGAAACTCGATAATATTACAGTGCTAGATTTCGAGACGAGCGGGCTGGACCCGGCACGCGACCGCGTCATCGAAGTCGCGGCCATTCGCTGCTTCGGCGGCGAGATCGTCAGCCAGTTTCAGACGCTCATTCGTTTCGAAGGGGCGCTCGCACCCAAAATCACCGAGATTACGGGCATTACGAGCGCCGACCTCGTGAACGGCATGGATGAAGAAACGGCATTTCGGATTCTCAATAGAATGATCGGGGACAGCACGATTGTGGCGCACAACGCGATGTTCGACCTCGGCTTCCTGCACCATACGCTGCTTCGGTTGGCGAACCGATCGTTTCCGAACGATTTTCTCGACACGCTGACGATCGCAAGAGAACGCCACACGTTCCCGCACAATCTCAAAGACATGTGCCTGCGTTACGGCATCGAACTTGAAGGCGCTCATCGATCGCTTAACGACGTCATCGCTTGCTGGAAGCTACTCGAGAAGATGAACGAGGAACAAAGCGTATCAAACTACATAAATGTTCTTGGCTATATGAAAAAATACGGCATGCCCAAGTGGCATCCGTCTAAAGCGAATATGGTACCGGTGGAGATTAAGTATGCCTAGGAGGTAGCAGCGGGCTGAATTTTCAGTTGGTCTATGAGCGTTCGCGTATCTCACGGGACGCGAGTTCGCGACAGTTAGTGGTCTGCGAGATCATTATTGCTGTGGTGAGCCTGGTTTCGGAGCTGACAGTGGTCTGGGAGATCATTATTGCTGTGGTGAGCCTTGTTTCGGGGATGATAGTGATCTGGGAGATCATTATTCCGGCGAACTAGCCAGGTTAGCGACTGATAGTGGTCTGCGGGATCATTAGTTCGACTGAGATCAAGCAACCACGCCTAGAGAGAAGGAGCCGACTCCCACGAGTCGGCTCCTTCTCTGTATCCTTCTTATGAATAATTCCGAATGAGCTCCAAGAACGCACTGCCGTACTTCGCAAACTTGCCGTCGCCGACGCCTTTGACACTCTTCATCTCGCGTTCCGAACGCGGCATCGCTTCGCACATCTCGCGAAGCGTCGCATCGTGGAAGATAACGAACGGCGGAAGCCTCTCTTCGTCCGCGATCTGCTTTCTCAGCTTGCGCAGCTCATCGAACAACGCCGGATTGGACACGGCAACCGCCGAAGACGAACCTCCTGTCCGTCTCCCGCCGCTTCGTGCAGTTGGAGCAACCTCCGGTTCGACCTTCTGATAAACATTGCTTTCTCCGCGCATTACCCCGAGAACCCGCTCCGTCAATTGAACGACCGGATATTGCGAATCGGACATCGACAAGTAGCCGTCCGCGACAAGTCCATGAATAATTCCCGTCAGCTTTTTCTCCGGCACCGCCTGCAATCTGCCGTAACTTCTCAGCCGATCAAATCCGAGTTGCTTGATCTTGGCGTCGTTCGCGCCGCGAAGCACTTTAGCCGTCATCGTGACGCCGAACCGCTGCTTCATCTCGGACACGCAAGCGAAAATAAATTTCGCCTCCATTGTCACATCCGTCGTCTCGCGCGTATCCGAGCAATTCGAGCACGTGCCGCAGCGCTCCCCGTTCTCCTCGCCGAAGTAACGGACAATCGTTAGCTGCAAACACTCGCCGGTATGAACGTATTGCACCATTTCGTTAAGCAGTCGATAATCGTTCGTCTTCCGTTCCTCGCCTGCTTCGCTCTGATCGATGAAGAACTTCTGCGTGACGACATCTTGCGGCGAGAACAATAACACGCATTCGCCCGGATCGCCGTCCCGTCCAGCGCGCCCGGCTTCCTGATAATAGGCCTCGAGATTTTTCGGCATGTTGTTGTGGATGACATACCGGACGTTGGACTTATCGATGCCCATACCAAACGCATTTGTCGCGACAATGAGCTGCAAGTCATCCCGCTGGAACGCCTCTTGCGTCGCTTCCCGCTCCTCTTCCGGCAATCCGGCATGATATTTGCCAACCGGCACGCCTAGCGACCGCACAAAAGTGTATACGCTCTCCACTTCACGTCTCGTCGAAGCATAGATAATGCCCGCCTGATCCGGCCTCTCTCGGATAAACCGCTCAACGTAAGCGCGCTTGTCCGCATTTTTGACGACGGACAATGCTAAGTTGTCGCGCGCATATCCTGTTGTCACGCGCTCCGGCTCGCGCAAGCGAAGCCGGGTAACGATGTCATCCTTAACGACGTCCGTAGCCGTCGCCGTGAACGCCGCCATGACCGGCCGCGGCTCGATTTCCCGCAGCAATGAAGCAATCGTCATGTAGCTCGGGCGAAAATCATGCCCCCACTGCGAGACGCAGTGCGCTTCGTCGACCGCGATGAGCGGCACGTCGAGCTTACGCACGAGCTCACGGAAATATTCAGACTCGAGTCGTTCCGGAGCAACGTACAGCAACTTGTAATGTCCGGCCGCCACATTACGCATCCGTTCGTTCGTCTCCTTAAGCGACAAGGAGCTGTTAATGAAGGTCGCTTCGATGCCCGCGGAGTTCAAAGCATCGACCTGATCTTTCATTAAGGAAATCAAAGGAGAGACGACGATCGTAACACCGTCGAACAGCAGTGCCGGAATCTGATAACAGATCGATTTGCCTGCTCCCGTCGGCATTATACCAAGTACATCCCGCCCCGCAAGAATCGCTTCGATCAGCTTGCCTTGACCCGAACGGAAAGAATCGTAGCCGTAATACGTTTTCAGCGCATCAAGCGCTGCTTTATTAACCATCGATCGCACCTCCAGTCGGAAGCCAAGGACTTGGCTCACCAATCGCAAAGACTCGCAAAACATGCAACGCTCGCGTACATACGGTGTATAGCAACTTGCGGTCTTTCTCCTGTCCGTATTGCGACGCGGAAGCGTCCCAGACGAGCACAGCATCGAACTCAATGCCTTTGGCTAGATACGACGGCAGCACCGAGACGCCTTTTGGCAATTGCGCCGCCCCTCCGGTGACAAGCGACACCGGAATCTCGTCCGGCAGCAGCTCCTTTAATACAGCGGCAGCGTCCCCCGATTCACGAGCTGTTTTGGCAATGATGCCAATCGTGCCATAACCGCGAGCGGACAGTTCGGATATACCTGCAACGACACTCTCGCCAAGAGAGCCTCCGTCCGAGCATACCGTCAACCGTGGCACCTCGCCACTCCGATGGAAGGGGGTAATGCTCGCAGCGTCTTCCTGTGACAAAATCTTTTTCGTATACGCCACGATCTGCTCCGTCGAACGATAACTTGTCGTTAGCTTTAACACCGACGTTGTCTCCGGCGCCATCAGCCTCGTCCAACCGCCGAATCCACCGCTATCTTGGGATTGCAAATAGATCGCCTGGTTGAAATCCCCGAGCACGGTAAAACGCGCGCGCAGATAACGACGTCTCAAATAAGCCGCCTGAAACGGCGAATAATCTTGCGCCTCGTCCACGAACACGTGCTGGATCTCGTCTTCGACTTTACGGAAACCTTCGAGCGCCTCTGAAATATACATTAGCGGTGTCGCATCCTCGTGATCGATCATCTTACGGCCGAACGAGTCGTCGATCCGTTGGAGCATCCATTCGATATTCGGAGGCAGCTTGCCATCCGGCGCACATGCCATAAACACGCCGCGATTCTCGAATAAATCCCTGTACACTTCAGGCGCGTCGATGAAGCGATAACTGCGCACCGCTTTCACAAGCGGCGCAATGCAATCCTCCGCAACTCGGCGTCGCAGGCGAATGGTCATCTGCTCTTCGTCGTCGAACACTTCGTCGTGGAAACCGCCCTTGCGGCGAACGTCAACGTACGCCCGCTGAATATCCTCGATCTCGACGAGCTCGGCTGCTTCTTCTACCCATTTGGCATCCAACTGCGACTCGACCCAGTCGTTCAGCTTCTCCAGCAGCCAGCGCCGTACGTTCGCCGAACGTGTGCCGAAGCCGTCCGAAGCTTGAATCGCATAGAATTTCTCGGCGATCTCCTCTTCCGTCACTATGGATATGCCGCGAAACCGAAGCGGACGGAACCGAACGCCGCTGTTCTCGAGTTTCTTCAAATAATTTTCGACCGTGGCAAAGAAATGCTCCGACCCCTTATATCGAACCGCCCGTTCCCTTGTCTCGCCCGCATTCTGGCCGCCTTCTTCCGACAGCGCTTCGGTCTGGGCGAACAAGTCCTCTACTTCGAACCTTCGGCCGAGCCTCGCCTCGATCAATTCACGGAACGTCATCTGTCGCATGTTCGCCTCGCCCAAGTCGGGCAGGACACGGGAAATGTATCCTTTGAACACCGGATTCGGGGAGAAAAGAATGATCTGATTCGGGCCGAGCGTCTCGCGGAACCGATAAAGCAAATACGCAATGCGCTGCAGCGCGGCGGACGTTTTGCCGCTACCGGCCGCACCCTGGACGACGAGCATCTTATGTTTTTCGTCCCGGATGATGACGTTCTGCTCTTTCTGAATCGTCGCAACAATGCTCTTCATTGCGGTGTCCGAGCCCTCGGAAAGTACCGCTTGCAAAATTTCGTCACCAACAGTCTCAGACGTGTCGAACATAAATTTCATTTGCCCGCCGCGAATAACGAATTGCCGTTTCAACGTCAATTCGCCTTCAATCCAGCCATCCGGAACGCGGTATGTCGCAGAACCCGGCTCATGGTCGTAAAACAAACTCGATACCGGTGCCCTCCAATCGTATACGTAAAACGTCTCTCCGTCCTCGCCAACGAGAGACGCGCGCCCGATATAGATCGCCTCGGTCGGGTCGCCGATTCCTTTCTCCCTGAAATCGATTCGGGCGAAGTATGGCGAATCGAACTGTTTCGTCAACCGATCCACGACTTCCGTCGCGATACGATGACTCCGCTCGCGCTCAAGCAGCAGCTCCTTCTGCTGCATGATACTGCTCCACGTCTCGCCTACCTCGGTTGAGTCCGAGAAGTTTACCCGAACGTCGTCCCAGAACTCTTGGCGAATGCCGACGACATCTCCCCGGCGGTCGCCGAGCAAAGCAGACTCCTTGCGCATCCTCCGCCCGACCTGCTCGAGAACGGTTAGCAGCCGCTCTTCTTCCTCTTCCCGAGGGGTCAACGCTTCGTTGCTCATCGCTTCCCACTCCCCTGACAGCCAATCTCCGTAATCTTGAATTTTATCATGCTCGCTAGCGGATTTCAATGTCACGACTTCAGACAAAACTGCCCCGAACGCTCATCTAGAGCTCGGGGCAGCTTTGCAAAAATGTTATATCGCCGGCTTGGTCTTATCTGCTCTTAACGAGCAACTCGATCGCTTCCTTGACCATCCGTTTCGTGTCTCCGCCTGATTGCTGCTCTGCGACGATGCACGCCTCCAAATTTTCCGCGACGATAGTGGCGATCGCTCTATCTGCCGCGCTGCGTACAGCCGATAACTGCGTGATGACTTCCTTGCAATCTTTTCTTTCCTCCATCATCCGCAGCACGCCGCGGACTTGGCCTTCCAGACGCCGCAGCCTTTTCTTGACATCGTCGTTGTATTCGTAAGCCACCCTGATCTGCCTCCTATTGTCGTCGTCTCTTCCAACATACCTAGATAGGTATATTATAGAGCAAAAAGTAAGGACGTGCCATCAGCCGAAACAGTTTTGGAAATCGTTATTTACGGCTTTGGTCGATCCCTTCGACAAGCGTCTTCTCGACTTCTACGGCGATCTCTTTCAACCCTTCGTCGCCGATGACCTCGATCAAGGCCGTCGGTTTGGGCAACCCGATTCGAGTTTTCCCTTCCTTCTCGTACACGACGATCTTGCAAGGGAGAAAATAAGCGGCAAGCTCGTTCTTGCTTAATATTCTCGCGGCCTCCGCCGGATTGCATACTTCCAAGATGCGGTAAGGCTCATCGAACGATTGCCCCTTTTCCTTCAGTTTCGCTGTCAAGTCGAAGTCCCACAGAACGCCGAAGCCCCGTTTCTTCAATTCCTTCCCAAGCGCTTCGATCGTCTCGTTCATGCCAAGATCAGACTCTACAGTATAATGAAAGTTCATCGATCGCAACCTCCTTTTCGGTTATCGGACGACCTTTCCTCTCCATGAGGAAATCCCGCCTTGCAGATAGCCGACGTTGTCGATTCCGTTTGCTTCGCAATACCGCGCCCAGCAAGTGACCAGTACCGTACTCGGCCTGCTCGCGTACGTCCACGAGCATCGGTTTCGGCGAACCCTTCAGTTTCTCTTCAAATTGCTCCGACGTATAATTCGCCATGCCAGCGCATGCCCGTCTTCCTCTGACGATCAGCATCGCGATGGCGGCAATCAGCAACAAGCCGATTATCGTTGTCGTATTCATCGTGCGCATCTCCCGTCTTATTCATCCCTGAGAACTTTTACTCGAGATCGTCGCTTGGGCCGATTAAATAAATAAGTTCACCTTCGCGCCGTTCGCATCGCCGAGGTACGCGGCAACGCCGGCGAATTCCATGCCGTCGATCAGCTCTTCTTGCTTCAAGCCGAGCAGGTCCATCGTCATCGTGCATGCCACGAGCTTGACGCCTTGCTCTTGCGCGAGCTCGATAAGCTGAGGCAAGCTCAGCGCATTATGCTTTTTCATGACGTGCTTGATCATTTTCGGGCCCATGCCGGCCATATTCATTTTGGATAGACCGAGCTTGTTCGCTCCTCTAGGCATCATCCATCCGAACATTTTCTCCAGTAAGCCCTTTTCCGTCTTCACGACTTCTTCTTTGCGCATCGTGTTTAATCCCCAGAAGGTGAAGAAGATCGTCACTTCGTGATCGTATGCCGCCGCTCCATTCGCGATTATGAATGCCGCTATTGCTTTGTCCAAGTCTCCGCTGAACAGGACGATTGTCGATTTTTCCTTTTCCATTCCGTTAAAACCCTCCTTGAATAATCGAATTAGGACAATATCCCGATCCATATTTTTATTACCGTCGCCAGGATCAATGCGATCAGAATCCACTGCAACAATTTCGTATTCATTTTCTTGCTAAGCATCGCCCCGAGCGGTGCGGCGATCAAGCTAGCGATAACCATGATAATCGATGACTCGAGCAGCACATGTCCGCCCATGATCTTGCCAACTGTTGTCCCGATCGAAGAGATGAACGTAATGGCTAATGACGAGGCGATCGCGACACGGGTCGGAATTTTCAGGATGACGAGCATGACGGGAACGGTGATGAATGCCCCGGCCGCGCCAACGATACCCGAGACGATACCGATAATGCCGGCAAGCGTAAAGGCGACCGCTTTATTGAATTGAATGTTGCCGTAATCGCCGTTGTCCTGTCCTTTTTTCGGAAGGAACATCATGATCGCGGCGATCAGCGCAAGAATCGCATAGGTCAAGTTAATCGCGGAGTCGGACAGGAACTTGGACCCGTAGCCACCCGCGAAGCTGCCGATAACAATCGCCACACCCATATACAGGACGAGATTTCGGTTGATGAGCCCATCTTTGCGGAAGGCGAACATGCCCGCCAATGTGGCGAAAAAGACTTGAACCGCGCTGATGCCCGCAACTTCTTGTGCGGTATACGCGACGAAACCGAGAACCGGCGGAATGTAGAGCAGCATCGGGTATTTAATGATCGAGCCTCCGATGCCGACCATGCCTGAAATCATCGATCCTACGAAACCGATAGCGAACAAAAGCAGGATTAAACCGAACTCCATATCCATGGCGCGCACCCCCTTCTAGTGTGAGAATGGGGGACAAGTCCCCCGCCGTTTAACCTTTCTTGATGACGAAGCGATGCACGCCGTCCTTCTCCTCGTGAGTGATCCATTCGTTCTTGGACGATTTCACCCACGCTTGGAAGTCGTTCAAAGCGCCTTTGTCCGTCGCAAGAAGCTCCATATGTTCTCCTGCTTGCAAGGTGTCCAGCGCTTTCTTTGCTCTAACGATCGGCATAGGGCAGGCCAAGCCTTTCGCATCTACTTGAATATCGATTTTCATGATGTCGTGTCCTCCTTATTTGTCGTGAACCGCGCAGCGGTTCGGTCCGATTTCCATGTCGCGTTGTTCGTCTTCGTTCGGCGCGATACGCCCCATGTTCGTTTGTCTGATCTCCTGGTAAGCGTTCGGCTGAGCCGGCAGGTTTTCCGTAACCGTCTTTCTGAACTCGTCTTCGCTCGCGATGTTAAGTCCCGGATTCGAAGAATACAGTTCGCCAAGACGTGCCGATACTTGACCGCCTTCGCCGAGCTCGCTTGTCTTGCCGAAGTGGGCAGGAAGCACAAGGAGATCGTCGGAAAGCTCTTTATACGTCGAGTACAACGTGTTTCTCAGATCGTTCGCCCATGCGCCGGCGTTGCCCGCGAGGTCCGGTCTGCCGATCGATTCGACGAATAGAATGTCGCCGCTCAGCAAATATTGATCGTCGACGACAATGGACGTGCTGCCGATCGTATGCCCCGGGGAGTATACGGGACGGATGACAAGCACCGTGTTGCCGACCGTGATTTTGCTTTGTTCGTCGAGCGGTCGATAGTCGAATACGACTTCGTCGGCGTCCTTAGGCGGCAGCCAGTACGTTCCTCCGTTTTGCTCGGCAAGCTTGCGACCGCCGGAAATGTGGTCCGCGTGCAAGTGCGTGTCCAGCGTATGCTTGATAACCGCACACTTGGACTTCGCAAAATCTTCGAACACGTCGGTCATCCGCAGCGTATCGACGACCGCAGCTTCGCCTTCCGACAATACCATGTAAGACAAGCAGCCTTTGCCCATCCGGACGAACTGATACAGCTCGCCGCCGTCTTTCAGATCGCCTACCTTAACCGGCTCCAAATATTCGCTCCATGCCTTCATGCCGCCTTGGAGGTAGCTGACGCCTACGACGCCAGCTTCGGTCAGTTGCTCCGCCACGAAAATGGATGAGCCTTCCTTCGCGCAGACGACGAGAATATCGCGGTCCTTCGGAAGCTGAGGCAACACTTCCTCGACGCCGTCGATCAGATCGAAGTAAGGAACGTTGATGCTTTCCAAGACTCCGCCGTCGATTTTCCAGTCCCCGTAATCCGATTCGTTGCGAACATCCAATATAAACAGCGGTTTACTCTCGATAATGGCTCTGGTGACTTCACCGGCCGTCATTGCGTTCGCGGTATTCGTTGTCATGTTAGTTCTCCTCCCTTGATCCCGACCACTCCAACATGCCGGGCAAGACGTTCGTCACTTGATAACCCTTCTCTTCTAATAACAAACAAGCGAAGTTGCTTCGTTTGCCGGTTCGACACACTACGAATAACTCTTTGTCCTTGGGCAATTCTCCAGCCCGCGACTCCAATTCCCCTAGCGGAATCGATAAGGCGCCGGGTATATGTCCGAACCCGTATTCGGCCGGTTCCCTAACGTCGAGCACAAGAATCGCTTCTTTGGCGTCAAGCTTGGCAAGCAACTCATCGTTCGAGATCGTTCGTCCGAACATCGTCTCCGCCTTCTCTTCGTCGGCGGAAGCTTTGCGTACGTAATGCTTCAGCACTTCCCCCTCGTGCAACGTGCCGAGGTATTGGTGGCCGGTGTTTTTGGCCCAGCCTTGAATATCGGCCAATGAACCTTTGTCCGTCGCTTGCATCTCGATGACTTCGCCCGGCTTCAGCGCTTCGATTGCTTTCTTCGTTCTGACGATCGGCATCGGGCAAGCGAGGCCTTTGCAATCCAATACTTGATTCGCCGTAAATGTCGTTGTCATGTTTCGTTCATCCTCCTTGGTTTGTCGTTCAGCTCGCGTCCGATCCATTGTTCTACCGATTCCGGCTTAACCGTCGTCCACCCATTCGTTTGCATCAACTTGCACCTCTTTCCAATTGATAAATACCCTATGGGGTATAAAAGAATGCTCGTCGTTCCGTATACCCTGCTGGGTATATAAAATACTATAAATGCAGCCATTCGTTTTGTCAACATACCCCCATGGGTTTGTTTGCAAACATGAAAATACTTCATTTCCGAGAAGCAAATGAAAATAACCGTATCGCTCCTGACAAGGGGAGATACGGTTATTACAACTTATATGCGTGTTCATTAAAGCGCGCCCGCGTCTCTAACGATCTCGCTTGCTCGATCGTAATCTTCTTCCTCGACGATCGCCACGAGCATGATGTCCCGCCCGCTGACTCGATTATCCGGTCCGCCCGAACTATAGCCGCTTGCACTCACGCTGGAAGTTGCTAGCTTGGCTGCGTCCGGATTATCGAAATCGCCGCCGAGCGTCAAGCGGCCAAGATTGACGAAATCGCCCGTGATCGTGCCCCCGATCTTGTCCAGGCTTTCGATGCCTGTGCCCGAATAGCCGTCGAACCTTTCGATCGCGTAGTCGACCAGCTTCAGCGGCTTTAATTGCCGCAGCGCTTCCTCTGCTTGGTCTGGCGTGTTGAAGTATGCGAATACCGTTCTTTCCGCCATAAACGTTTCCCTCCGATTCCGGATACTGAAACTCGCCGAAAATGACTTCGGTATCGTGCCCCATTTTCAAGTAAATATTCGCGAAGGCCTTTCAATTCCACGTCACACTTTCGGCGGTTCCCACATATACATAGCTTGGTGGAATCTTTGAATCCGACAGGAGGCTTGGCCCGGCATGCGCGACGATGAGCTACGCAATCTGGAAACCGCCATTACTGACATTACGGAAATCGCCGATCGATTCGGTCTAGACTTCTATCCGATGAGATACGAAATATGCCCGTCTGACATCATCTACACGTTCGGCGCTTACGGCATGCCGACACGGTTCAGCCATTGGAGCTTCGGGAAAACATTTAACCGGATGAAAATGCAATATGATCTTGGGCTGAGCAAAATTTACGAGCTCGTCATCAACTCCAACCCCTGCTACGCCTTTTTACTGGACGGCAACTCGCTCGTTCAGAACAAACTTATCGTCGCTCACGTGCTCGCTCACTGCGACTTTTTCAAAAATAACGCCCGCTTCTCCGTCTCCAATCGCAATATGGTCGAATCGATGTCCGCTGCCGCCGATCGCATCAGCCAGTACGAGATCGAATACGGTACCGATGAGGTTGAGAAATTTCTCGACGCCGTTATGGCCATTCAAGAGCATATCGATCCCGCGATTCATAAGCCGTACGGTTTAGATAAGAAATACGCGCAATTGCAGCAGAAGAAAGACAAGGAACGTAACGTGTCGCGCCCGGCGTCACCATATGAAGATTTGTGGGAGCTGGAGAGTTATGAAAATGGCAGCAACAAGGACAAGAACAACAATGAATCGGCTGCAGACTCGCGCAAGTTTCCGGTAAATCCCGAGAAGGATATTGTCTGGTTCGTTCAGGAATATGCGCCGAACCTGGAAGATTGGCAACGCGATATTATGAGCATTATCCGCGAGGAAATGCTTTACTTCTGGCCGCAGATAGAGACCAAGATCATGAACGAAGGCTGGGCTTCTTACTGGCATCAACGCATTATGCGGGAACTTCCTTTGACGAGCGAGGAGACGATCGAATACGCGAAACTGAACTCCGCCGTCGTGCAGCCGTCCCGCCATTCGCTTAACCCGTATTACTTGGGCTTGAAAATTTTCGAGGATATCGAGAAAAGGTTCGGACAGGAGAAAATTTTCGAAGTTCGCGAGATGGATTCGGATCCTTCTTTCCTTCGCAACTATTTGACGAAAGAGCTGACCGAGGAATTGGACTTGTACATTTTCGAGAAGAAAGGCCAGGAGTGGAAAATTACCGATAAAACCTGGGAGCACATTCGCGACCAGATGGTGTATTCGAGGGTCAATGGCGGGTTTCCTTATCTTGTCGTCTCCGACGGGGACTATCAGCGCAGCGGTGAACTCTACATCACCCATAGTTACGAGGGAACGGAGCTGGACTTGAAATACGTCGAACGCACACTCCCTTATATCGTGCATTTGTGGGGCAAACCGGTCCATCTCGAGTCGGTGTCCGACGACAAAAAAATACTGTTCAGTTGCGACGGCAAGAAGACGACTCGCAAACCGCTTTAACGCTTGGGAGATCAGAGAAAGTGAACAGCCCCCCGTCAAGTAGACAGTATAAAAAATAAAGATCTATGAAGCGGCCTTAGTCCTGAATTCAATGGGACTGAGGCCGTTTAGTTTTTTCTGTAATCGCTCGTAATTGTAGAAGTGAATATAGTCATCGATGTCCTTCTTTAGCTGCTCAAAGGTTTGGTATTTATGTAAATAGTATTTTTCACATTTCAACGTCCCCCAAAAAGATTCCATTGGACCGTTATCAATACAACGTCCAACTCGGGACATACTCTGCCTCATTGTAGCTTTGTCGACCATCTTCTTAAACTGTCGAGAAGTATACTGGAAGCCTCGGTCGCTATGAAGGAGCGCTTTGCTCTTTGGCACTACCTTTAGCGCCAACTTCAATGTTTTAAACACCAGCGGATTATTATTGGAATTCCCAAGTACATAAGAAACAATCGATTTATCATGAAGGTCGAGAATTGCACTTAAATAGGCTTTCTGACCGTTGCCGTACTTCAATTCAGTGACATCCGTTAGCCACTTCTCATTTGGAGCTTCCGCCTGAAACTGGCGGTTTAATACGTTCTCAGCAACATGTTGAGGTGTAGAACGCACATATTTCTTTTTCTTCCGACGAATAACGGACTGAATCCCTTGTATCTTCATCAGGCGATACACACGTTTGTGGTTAATCTGCTTCTCCGTTTGTCGACGCATATGCAGCGTCAATTGTCGGTAGCCAAAGGTACCTTCAACCTTCTCATACAACGACATCATGAGTGCCGTTAGCTCCTGGTTCGCCAGCTGTCGTGGACTAGGCTGGTGACTGAGCCACTTGTAGTAACTTGACCTTGGGATACCCATAATCTTGCACAGGAGCTTCACACTAAGCGACTCTGACTGCTGCACCGCTTGGATAGCAAGGTATATGTTCTCCTGACGATGCCCGTTTAGCGACGCCTCCTTTCGAACTCCTGTAGCTTTTTTAATAGAGCATTCTCTGCCCGAAGTCGCTCGTTTTCGTACTCTAATTTCTTCATAGTGAGCTTTTGCTGATCAGCCTCAGTTAACTCTTCAGGGGCCTTCGTGCGTCCTCTGCCGTCTTGCAAAGCGCCCTCGCCACCTGCTTCATACTTCTTTACCCATCCATAAACTTGCTGATAAGAGACCTGGTATTGGCTCACAGTCTTCTGGTAATCCCGATTATTAGAAAGGCAGTAGAGCACGATGTCGATCCGTTCCTGCCATGTTGTTGTACGTCCCTTGGTCATAGTTCTAACACCCTTGTTGTACGATGATAAGTTGCTATGACCATTATACTTGCGTATCCAATCGATAAGTTGAGTTGTGCTAGCGATTTTATACTTTTTAATAATTTGATTATGCGAGAATTGTCCAGTTAGGTAATCTTGAACGGCCTGGAGCTTAAGTTCTGCAGAGTAACTATTATTGCGGGAACGAATTTCTAACCCTTGAATGCCATACTGATCGTATTTTCGTTTCCACTTTTCCAAAGTACTGATGTTGACGTTGTACTTCTGAGCTATTTCTTTTCCAGTGCCACGTCCGTCTTCAAGCTCCCTTAAAGCCTCCAACTTCTCAATTCCGCTATATTCATTTTTTATGCCCAACAGAAAGCTCCCCTTTAAGCAACAGGTTTAGTTATTTCACCTGTCCACTTAAAGGGGAGCATATCAGCTGCGGATTGCCCTTTTCGTCGTGGATGCACGCTTAAGCGCGCCGAATTTGGTTACCTTATACAGGATACGAAAGGAGAGATACTCGAATGAACAATACGCCGAATCAGCCGCAACGACCGACTTCTTTTCCACCTCAACATCAGAATCAGATGCCCGGCATCGAAGGAACGATGACACCATTGCCCGAATCCGAATCCCCGCTCTATAAACCCGCGGGCAAGCTTTCCGGAAAAGTTGCCATTGTCACCGGAGGAGATAGCGGCATCGGACGCGCCGTATCCATCGCTTTCGCGAAAGAGGGCGCCGACGTCGCCATCGTTTACTTGAACGAAGACGCAGATGCCGAAGAAACGAAGAAACAGATCGAAGCCGAAGGCAGACGCTGTTTGCTGTTAAGTGGAGACATCGGCATGGCGGAATTTTGCAAGCAGGTCGTGAGCCGGACAATCGCTGAATTCGGAAGACTCGATACGGTCGTGAACAACGCCGCCGAGCAACATCCGCAGGACAAGCTCGAGCAAATTACGCCTGAGCAGCTTGAGCGAACTTTCCGTACGAACGTTTTCGGGATGTTTTTCCTCACCCAAGCTGCAATGTCCCATCTGGCGGCCGGCGCGACCATTATTAACACGACATCCATCACTGCCTATCGTGGCAGCCCGACTTTGCTTGACTATTCTGCGACCAAAGGGGCAATCGTGGCTTTTACTCGTTCGCTTGCGATGAACGTTATCGGTCAAGGCATTCGCGTGAACGCCGTCGCGCCCGGACCGATCTGGACACCGCTCATCCCTTCGACGTTCGACGCTCAGAAAGTCGCGTCTTTCGGTTCGGATACTCCGATGAAGAGAGCCGGGCAACCGGATGAACTCGCTCCAGCTTACGTCTTCCTTGCCAGCGAAGACTCTTCTTACATGGCCGGACAAGTGCTACACGTCAATGGCGGCGAGATCGTCAACGGCTAGGGCGTGTCTGCAAACCCGCTCAGGGGCATCTTTCACCGCCTTTTCGCCCGGAGTATCCAGACACGCCTTAAGATGCCGCGACGATCTCGCCGCCGGGTATTACCCGTGTGCTTCTACAAGTTTGACGGAGTTAAAATCCGTCCGGTAATAACGAATCATCACGACCGTGCCCAGCGCGACGAGGAAAGAATAAAGCGCAAGCCACGCGCCGATGCTGCCCCAATCCAATACGATAACGAACAAGTAGGTCAGCGGCACGAACATAAAGATGCTAAGCACGAACGACGACTTCATCAAGAACGTCGTATCGCCGATGCCCCGAAGGCCGCCTGCATAGAAGTTATAGAACCCGTCGAAAATTTGTAAATAAGCGGATACTCTGATGAGATCGGCAGCCAATTGATAGACTCCCGGATCATTGCTATACAGTTTCGCAATCGGGACCGACCAGATCATCTCCGCTGTGCCGAGCAAAATCAAGAATATGGAGCCGAGCACCGCCGCGTTCGTTCCGGCCGCTTTCGCCAGCTTCGGCCGGCGTTGCCCGAGCTCCTGCCCGACGAGAATCGTCGCCGTCGAGCCGAATGCGAAAGCAGGCATGAAGCCGAACGACATGATGCTGAGCGCGACTTCATTCGCCGCGGCAGCCATGTCCCCAAGCGTCAGGACGAAAATCGTAAAGATGTACATCGAGATACTCATCGAAAATTCCTGCATGCCAAGCTTGCCGCTTTCCTTGGAAATCAGCTTCAATTCCAGCCAATCCGGCTTCGGAATCGATCTCGTCTGGAACCGCTTATGCATCGGCCCCCAGAATACGATTAAACACGCGAGCAACTGCACCGCTTCGCCGATCAGCAGCGCATATCCCGCCCCGACGATGCCCATATCAGGTAAGCCCCAATGCCCGTAAGTAAGCCCATACGTCAAACCGACCATCAGCACATTAGCCAGAATCGATACAATCATGGAAATGCGCGTATTGCCTACCCCGCGAAAGAATCCGTGAAACACAAAGCTAATAATCCCGAACGCCATTGCGTAAAATCGAAGCTCCAAATAGTCCCTGCCTGTAGAGATCAGCTCTTCCGAACCGCCGGTCAACGCGAGCACTTGACCGCTGGCGAGCCAGCCGGCAATGGTAATAATGACTGCAACGCCAAGACTGACAAGTATCGCCAGATACATGCGTTGCATCCCTTTGCGCATTTCCTTCGCACCGAAATTCTGGGCGACAAGATAGTTGACCGTATGACCGATGCCTGAAAAAATCGCGAATACGTTGTACATAATAATATTCGATACGCCGACGACGGCAATGATAACAAAGCCGAGGTCACCGACGAGAATTAAATTAATCGTACCCGTGAGTGTCTGGGTCGCAAACGCGAATAACGATGGGAGCGCCAGCAGCAAGATTCCCTGCCAGCTTCTAAGTAATTTCATGCTGTTTAACCGTCCTCGCTGTCTAGGATGCTCCCATTCTGACTGAGTTCATGATTCAAGTCAATGAAAGATTAGCGCGAGTTTTTATGCGATTGTGCTCTCATTAGATCAGCATTTGACCGCAAAGATCCTGATCCGTCGATAGTCGGCTATCCATCTCCCGTCTGCATACAGCGCGGCCTCAGGCTGCTTCAACTTGGAGACTGCGGCGTTCATCCATCTTTCAGCGTCCTGCACATTTGCGTTCGGGAACATCGCTTCTCCGAACATCCGAAGCCAATCTTTCATCCCTTCTTCCCCGTTCTCCAGCGGAGTCGGACGATCGAACAAAATCGCATGGCGTACTTCCATCCCATGCTTCTCGAGCATCATACCGTATTGTCCAATCGTCGGAAAAAACCACGGCATAACGAATGCATCCTCGCGCACTTCCTCCGTTAGAACCGATCTTACCGCCTCAACGATTTGCTTCACGTTACCATATCCGCCGAATTCAGCGACGAATCGTCCGCCTTTTTTCAGGCCGCTCACCATGCTCGCAATGGCCCCTTCTGCATCCCGCATCCAGTGCAATGCCGCATTGCTGAACACCGCGTCGTACTCGTAATCCGACTGCCATGTCGCCCCGTCCGCACATTCAAACTGCAAATGCGGGTATTTGGCTCGGGCTCTGTCGACCATTTCCGAGGAAATATCTACTCCGTACGTTATCGCTCCTGATTCCGCAATCTTTGCCGCCAAGTCCCCCGTTCCGCAGCCGAAATCAATGATTCGCTCTCCCTCAAGCGGGTTCAACCATTGAACGACATCTTCCCCGTACCGAGACACGAATCCCATTGATTGATCGTACCCGCTTGCTTCCCAATGGACTTTCTGGCTCGGCGTACCGTCAGTGTACGAATTTGTCATTGTCGCTTCCTCCTTGGTTGTTGTGTTAAACAAGTTATATCACTCGGAGGGGAATAGGTGAAATATATAAAATCTATTTTTATAATAGTTAATACCTATAAGACGAAAATAAAAAAACCAAACCTCGGCGGCTTGGCGTTCTCATTTTATCATGTTCTAACTTTTCCAGAACAGCGCCTTCTTCGGCACCGCTTTGTACGAGGCCATACTTTCTTTGGCAAGATGTTCGACCTTGCTTACATTGGCCTCCGATACGGTGGCAAACTTGCTATCCTTCGTCACTGGATGCTCAAAATAAACCTTCCGTGCTTTCGGATCAAACGACTTTACATGGTTCATGTTGACTACGTTCGTTCTGTCCAGACGTTCAAAGCCTAAATCCTTAAACAAGATGAGCAACTCGTCCAGTGTCGTGGGATAGAAGTACATGCCGTCCTTTGTGTAGAACTCAGGACCGTCCGCCGTAGGCTTAATCGTGATCAGATCTTCGACATTAACTTCCACCGGGTTACCTTCACGATCGAGCAAGCGGATGTATTGTGACATGTGTTCATCCCTTTCGGTTTATTTCTTTAACTCTGCTGGAATTTCAGGACGGTGCATAATCCATAAGCACGCCGTGCTTACAAAAACGACAGCGAATAAACCTAGCAACTTGGCAACAGGTAGCAACATTTTCTTTTTCATTCAACTGGTCCCTCCCTTCTCTTTTGGTAAGAGTAATATTGACTGTAAAAGTAGAATTGCCGAAAGTGTAGAACTATTCCAGATGAAATTTGCACTTCCTATTATAACAGTTATCACTTTCATAACTGGATAATATTTCTCAGGAATTCTGGCATAGCCTTTGAAATTTTTGGGGGCCTGCCATAGAAAAATTAAAACCGACGCAATCGTCACGACAATGCTCGCAGAATCCGATAATACTAAGAACGGTGAAGCACTAACGAGGCCCACGGATAGCACAGTACACCAAACTGACGAGTGTAAATGATAACCACCGCCGAACAATCTAAGCGCGATAAAGAAAATGAGTCCAATAAAAGTTTCAAAAGGTTTGCCAAGAATGAAAGATACTATTGTAATCGCACAAACAGTAAATAGAGTATGTAGAATGATATACAAGGAGTATTTCATCACTTCAATGCTGGGCGTATTTTCTTGATCTACATTTTTAAGATAGGTCGCAATCCTCAGTGAAATTGCACTAATCATTCTTATGATCCTTTCGCACAGAGAAATAGATCAAAATCAATAAAATCAATAGAATAATAATTGCAATCGTGTAGAAATAGTACGGTGCGCCCAAAGAACCAATATACATTACATTGATGACGAAGACGACGATTAGGGATAGCGCTAACGTTACAATAAACAATCTGTTTCCTTTTACTTCGTCTTTGTAAAAGCGACTGCTTGATTGAATATAACTGAAACCACCGTTTGATACTCTTACAAAAACGCATATAATCATCAAAGACAATGCAGAAGAAGCTTGCAGTACATAACCTGACCATGTGTACGGCTTAATTTCAACAAAAAGTCCAAGTTTAATAAACAAAGTCAGCAGTAACCATTGGACCAGCGTGTAAGTTAAATAGGAGAGAACGACCATAATAATAGAATGGAATAACCTTGTTCTTAAAATGATCGATAACATGAAGATAAATACAAACACATTAATAAGCGGTGAAATATTTTGCAGTGACTCTACTTGGAGCGAGTTAGAGACAAAGGCCAAAATAAAAGATGAAAAACAAAACTTTAGTATATTTTCTCTAACGGGAAAGCGAAACAGCACCATCATAAAAATTGAGAACGCGATATATTCGAGAGCTGATGCGAATATGAATTGTATGAACTGCATTCCCGGCGCCTCCGACTCAAGTAAAAGAATCCTTCACTTCTATTTTAACAAAATTAATAGTCGATAAGTAGCCGTTTTTTTGAGTATATCGCCGATTATTTCAATAAAAACAGCAAATTCCTTCGAAATCCCCTCTTAGAAATTGGTAAATAAATCATTTTATTGTAAAATACTAATTAAACTTTTGACATATTGAAACGACGGACTCCGGTATAATTTTCCTATATTTGATGATATAACAGTATTGTATCTCAGTACCTAAATATTACGATGGAACGATTTTCAGTTAAGAAGGACGATGCAAAATGGATAGTTTACTGCAGTTTCTTAAATTTACTCTTCTAGTTTCCTTCCCTCAGGCTTTCGTTATGTGGGTCTTCTGCTTTTCATTTATCGAACCTAAGCCGAACAGGCTTTATTGTAAAATTTTTCTCCTCACGATTGTACATTCCGTATATACTGATGCTTTTGTTTCTTGGCTACCGCTTAAGATTCATCTATTAAACTCTATAGCTGCGGCACTTATCTTAACTTTGCTCATTTTCAAGGAGTTTACCTTAAGGAAACGGCTTCTGATATTGCTTTTTGTTTACCTCGTCGGTTTTATTATGGATATACTGGCTTCCGTTTTTGCCTTTTATTTCACAAATCTTTCCTCAAGAGAAGAAATGTACGACAAATACCTTCTCTCTATGATGGGAATCTATTATCCGTTATTCGTAGTTCTTTTAGTAGTGGCTTGGATGATAAACAAGCGTAGCTACCTGGCAACGAAGAGTGCTTTGGCAAGTCTACTTCGCGGAGAAAAAATGGCCTTTGCAAATGTGATTATCTTGATTAGCATACAGTTTTTATTGCTCGGAGCGCTTCAACTCTTTCAAATTACTTCTGAAAATATTAATCCTACACTCAAGGCGGCTCTTATCTACGTCCTAATCGTTGTAAGCCTCCTCGCCCTCATCTTCATGATCCGCCTGCTCATTCGCTCGAGAGAACAAGCAGCCCGAATGACGCAGGAAGTGTACGTCGAAGAAATCAACGACATGTTCACGTCGATTCGCGGGCAGCGACACGATTTCTTGAACCATGTGCAGGTGATCCACACGATGGCGCAGATGGGTAAGACCGAGCAACTCAAAAATTATGTCGAGGATCTCGTGATGGAAACACGCGACGTAAGCGACATCGTGCATCATACTTCTCCTGCGCTTGCCGCTATCGCCCAGTCGAAGACGACAGTCGCATTGGGAAAAGGAATTGCCTTTGCATGCGAACTGCCTGTCGATTGGAGCCCCCAAGAAACAACCGTGAAAGTGATCGACATGATTAAAATTCTCGGCAATCTAGTGGACAATGCGTTCGATGAGTCCGAGAAGCTCTCTATGGAACATCGACACGTGACGGTATCGATTCGCGCCGGTGAGGATCGGCGAATTGAACTTGTCGTCTCCAACAATGGACGACCAATCGCAGGCCAAGATAAGTCTCGTTTTTTTGATTCCGGTTATTCGACCAAGGGAGAGGGCCATTCCGGACTCGGCCTCGCCATCGTGCAGGAACGGGTTAAACATTATAACGGAGAGCTACATTTTACATCCGAGCCTTCAGGAAATGACCACGCGACGACATCATTCCGAATTCTGCTTCGGTACTCCGAGGGGTAACGTCGCTGCTGGTATACCAGATACAAAATAAATATAGAAATATAGGAGCCCTATTTGATGCACGAATTAATTACATTTCTAAAACTTGATCTACTAGGTTCACAACCTCAAACATTCGTTTACTGGCTCTTCTGTTTTTCTTTTTTCGCTCCACAACCGCCTAAGTTGATGAAACGGCTTTATTTGATTGCGCTTATCCATTCACTATTTACGGATTTAACGATTCTATATCTTCCTACAACAGCACATGTCGCTATTTCATTGTCATTTGGTTTCTCCCTACTATTCGTTTTCTTTCATGAGATGCCGTTGAAGAAAAAAATTGTTACTTACTTTTTCATTATTTTGTTTACTCAATTGATGGACTTGATACTGTTAACAATTCTAATCTATGGCTTTGGAATATCTTCACACGACGATATGCTAAGAGATCATTTCAATCAAATTTTGCTAGTTTTATACCCACAATTAACATCTGTTTTTCTTATCTCCTGGATGATTCGCAAACGCAAGTCATCTACTGGAATACGAATCCTGTCCGCTCTTATTAATGGTGAACGCAAAACATTTGTAAGCATTATTTTGTTTATATTCATCCAGTTTTTCCTACTCGGCATGCTTCAATATTATCAAATTACCCCTGACAAAAAGAACACCGTACTACAGGCGGGCCTCATCTACGTCCTGATCGTTGTAAGCCTCCTCGCCCTCATCTTCATGATCCGCTTGCTAGTCCGCACGAGAGAACAGGCAGCGAGGATGACGCAGGAAGTGTACGTCGAAGAAATCAACGACATGTTCACGTCCATTCGCGGGCAGAGACACGATTTCTTGAATCATGTGCAAGTGATCCACACGATGGCGCAGATGGGTAAGACCGAGCAACTCAAAAATTATGTCGAGGATCTCGTGAAGGAAACACGCGACGTAAGCGATATCGTGCATCATCCTTCGCCGGCGCTTGCTGCTTTCGCCCAGTCAAAGACGACTGTCGCATTGGGCAAAGGAATCGCCTTTTCGTGCGAGCTTCCTGCCGATTGGAGCCCCCAAGAAACAACCGTGAAAGTAATCGACGTGATCAAAATTCTCGGCAATCTCGTGGACAATGCTTTTGACGAGTCAGGTAAACTTTCAGCGGATCAGCGGCATGTGACGGCGTCGATTCGAGCCGGAGAGGACCGACGCATTGAACTGGTCGTCTCTAACAAGGGGCGACTGATCGCCGGCATAGACAAGGCACGAATTTTCGACACCGGTTATTCAACCAAAGGGGAAGGCCATACCGGTCTCGGCCTAGCTATTGTTCAGAAACGGGTCAAACACTATAACGGGGAACTTCATCTCTCGTCCGAACAGACAGGAAGCGGACTTGCAACGACTACTTTCCGTATTCTGCTTCCGTATTCTGCGAGTTAAGCCTCTGTTTATCCAACGACAAGCGCGCACATACTGTAAAAAAAGCACCATCGCTCTGGTTGCAACTTTTGCGAAGGCGCTACGTTATAGTGGGTGGAGACGCAACTCTACTCACTGATGAAAAGAGGATTGATTGGCGTTGAGAACCTCGCGCATTCGTTTGCTTTTACTGGGACTTCTATGCTGCTTTACATTGTCTGCCATCTCTCCTGCGGCAGTTGGCGCGGCCTCTAGCGTCGTTCCTGGCACGTTAGACGGCAGCAAATTTGCTTTTGGTTACGTGAACGAATCCGGCAAACGGGTTCTGTCGAACACCTCCACCAAACCTGCCCGTTTTACGATAGCCTTGTTCGCTCCAGGCAGTATGCTTGGCATCAAGTACATCAAGCACCAGAAACAAACGGACAAAAGCAACGGCAGACAGACGATGTGGAACTTCGACCAAGACGAAGGCGATCTATTCACACTCCCTAAAGGGCATATCGAAGGCAATTCTTCCGTGCTGCTCGCGGAAAAAAAAGCTTTCCAAGGCCAAGAACTGTTGAAATTTACACCGGAGAAAAACGGAAAATGGGATAAAGCGTCCATCGCCGCAATCGAGAAAGCCAAGAAACGTAAAGTAATTCGTCAACGCATCATTGGCCATGCGGGTAGGGAAGCGGTCGTCGGCGTTGTCGAATTCGCGAGAGTAGCCGGCAAGAAACCGCTCGCAAGCCTCGTCCTGTCGACGAAGTCGGGGCTCGTATTCCAGGATTTCGTCGGTAACAATGATAAGCAATCCACATGGCGTGTAGACGACGGAGGCGTGTTTCAGTCGGATTCGTTCGGCATCGTGTTCTTAAGCCGGTCCAAGGCAGGATTTGCGCTCGCCTACGACTGGCAAGGCTTCGAAGGCAGCTCGCTCGCACTGCTTCAGCAGAAAGGGACAGCGTTCCGCACGGTTGCGGAAGGTTATCGCTATACGTCGCCGGTATAACTGCAAAGGCCGACTTCTGCGCGTTAGCGCCTCGGAAGTCGGCTTTTGTACTTTTTTTTAACCAATCCGCTCGACAAGCCAGAACAACCCAATGAGGCCAACGACACCCGACGCGTAATGAACCCAGTTAAACTTCATCTGAATTCGTCCGAGCCCCGCAATAATCGGAACGCACGCCGCTACGACTCCAAGCTGCCCAATCTCTACACCGAGGTTAAACGAGAATAGCGGCAACGCCATATGGCCCGACAACGTTCCTCGCAACACTTCGGCAAACCCGAATCCGTGAATGAGACCGAATAGCAAAGTAATCACATATCGCTTATGCTCTTCCGGTTTCCTCCAGATGTTCTCGACCGCAATATACACTATGCTCAAGGCGATTAACGGCTCCACGATCACGGGAGACATATAGGCAAGCTCCAGGGAAGACAGAACAAGCGTTATGCAGTGGCCGACCGTAAAAGCGGTTATCGTCTTGACGATCGCCCATGCGTTTCTGTTCGCCCCGAGCAGCAGTCCCGCAACGAACAGCATATGGTCAAGCCCTGACCAAATATGCTCCATTCCCATAACCGTATATTGCTTCAGCGTAGCCCAAGAGGATGACGGAGCTGTTGCAACAGTCGAACCGCCCGATTCTCCGGAATCGGGAGTGCCGGACGAGCCGGAGGCTGCGGCGCCTTCAATTTGGATAATGTTGTTCTGGCTGCCCAGCACTTGTTGGATCGTCTGGCCGCCTACGTAAATCATAGCGAAGTTCGTGTGATTCGGGTCCGCTCCTGACGCCCATAGAAACTGATACTGCACCAGAAAGGTTTGCACCGGTTCCGGAAAAACATATGCGAGATCGATACCGATCATCTTCAAGCTCGCCCGGTTTTCCCGCTCCGCTCCTTTAATCTCGGCCGTACCGAGCTTTCCGTTGCCCGTCACGATCAAGCCGTCATCCACGGCCTTCGCAAGAAGGTCGAGCGAGCCGGCAAGCTCATCGTCTTCAAGCTTGCCGTCGCCGTTCCTGTCAGCGGACACAATCTTCAGGTAATCCGCCTCTGTAAAGGAAAGATGATAGTGCAACGTGCGATCGTCCACCCGAATATCGGAGTATGCGGATGAAAGATTATGGGCTCCTGCCGGTTGGGCAAAGGCGGCCAATATCGCCGCCGTTGCCCATGCCAGCATCAACCATCTGGTTACAAACTTCCGATTTTCCAGTTGCCGCATTTGATATGCTCGCTTTCCGGAACGTATGTCCTATACCTTGACATGCAGCAATTGATAGATCATTTTCGCGATCTCAGCACGTGTGACTTGACCGCGCGGATCGAACAAATTGCCGCTCTTGCCGCTTATGAGACCAAGTGATTGACCTGTCGCAATGGCCTCTCGCGCCCACGCTGACGCTTGATCCATATCCGCGAACGATGCCGCGTCGGCTTGAAGCGCTACGACGGAATGCGTCATCGCTCCGTAAGCCCGCACCAGAATAAGTACCGCTTCTTCACGGCTGATGTTATCTGTTGGCCGGAACCGTTTGCCGTCGCCTTGGATTAGCCCCAGTTCGGAAGCTTTGGAAACATAACCCGCATAATAGGCTTTCGAAGGCACGTCCGCGAAGTTCGAATGGCCTTGCAGCGGTTGCGTCACGCCGTAACCGAGCGCTCTTACGGCCAGAACGGCGAAGTCCGCCCGGGTCACGGCCAGCTTCGGTGCGAAACGGTTTTCATCCACGCCGGTGACGATGTGCTTGGCGGCCAGTTTGTTCACATACTCCTCCGCCCAGTTGCCTTTCATATCGGAGAAAGCTTTCCTGTACTCCAACAATGCGAAAGTCGAGAAATGATCGACGGTGAAGACGAGTTCACCGCCTGCCACAGTACCGCCCACGTATTCTGCTTTGCTGCCGTTCATATAATAGACGCCAGCGTAATCCGGGTCGATTCCGGCAAGGCGCTCCGCCGAGAGCGTCCGGCGAACCGTTACCGGCTTTTCCAACCGGTGAACGTCCGTCTTCGTTTGACCGCGAACGGAAGTCAAGCTGAATTCAAATGTTAGCCCTGTCGTCCTGAGCGCCCCGTCTCCATTGGCAGGCGATGCGCTTTGACCAGCTTCAGAGCGATTATCTTTTACTTGAATGGTCAGCAGAATCTCGTCGCTGCCTTCCGCCGCATCGCCTGGAACGGCGCTGGCCGGAATAACAAGCGTCCCTTCCGCCGTAACGACCCGGAACGTCGTTCCGGATTGCCTTGCTTTCTTGAATCCTTCTCCACTCAGCTTGATTGTAAGCGGCTGACCAGCTTCTGCCGATGCCGCGCCGAGCCGAAGATCTATAATCCCGGTAGCGGAGGCCGCTTCGGAGACGGCTTTCTTCAATTCATCGATGCCGACAGGGTAAACGCCATCCTTCTCCTGAACGTTCAAGACAACGTCTTTCTGAGAGCCGGAGCCTGTCGAAGGCTTGTCGCCCGGATCAGATGCTCCCGGATTGCTCGTGCCTGGGTCCGGCGTTTCCGGCAATACCGTCCCTGTCGCGAAGCCCCAGATGTCGGACAACGTGTTCCCGCTGTAGTTGTCTTCCGTCTGGACGTACCACTCGTAGTAACGATCCGGAGCGAGCCCGCTCCAGGTTGCGGACACGGTCTGTCCGCTCTGCACGTTCGAAGCCGTGCCAATCCGCTGATCGGTGTACACCCGTACGCCGAAGTAGTCGGTGGCTACCCGCTTTTTCATCGCGTTCAAATCAACGTTCATGTCGTACTCGTCTTTGTTCGGAAATTGAGCCGGATCGTAATAGTTGTAGTCGTCCAAGTACGGCGAATAGGATTTCATGTGCACCTGGTTGTTTTTGATGTCGAATTGCATTAAGCGAATATAGCCAAGTCCACCTTCAGGCGCGCCTTGATAGTCGGCGAGCATCTGATACACTTCGCGGTCCGGCGTACCGTCGCCGTCGTCATCGATTTTGTCGATCAGCGTCTGGGAATCGTGGTAGTGACCGCTCAGCGCCATAATGACATTTTTGTTCGGTTTCACGACACGCTCGAATATTTTTTCCGCGATCGGCGCTCTGTTGTTGGATACAAGCATGTACTCATGGAAACATAGAATCGCTTTGCGGTCGGGATGCTCGGATACAACTTGGTTCACCCAGTCAATGTCCTCGCTCGTTACGCCCCATCCCATATACACGACGATAAAATCGACGCCGCCGGCGGAAACGAGATCGTAGTGCCCCCGGTTGTTTTTGTAAGATTCGCCGAACGTCGGCTGGCCTTTAACTCGATCTTCCCCGTAATGCTTGTAATAGTTCGTATAGTCGCCATTTTGGTGGCTGACGTCGTGATTGCCCGCAAGCACGCCGTACGGGATTTCCGCATCTTCCAGCGTCTTCATCGCTTTGTCGGCGTTGATCCACTGGTACTCTTGCTCCGCGTTGTCGACAATATCGCCGGTATGAATGACATACTTGATGTTCATATCCTGCTTATGGTCTGCGATCCATTTCGTATTGCCCTCGTAAATCCAAGGGTAGCTGGCAGCGTAATACTGCGTGTCGGACATCCAAATGAAGGAGAAATCGTAAGGATCCTGCTTCACCGGAAGCTCGTCCTGCACCATGGCCTGGATCGTTCCGTTCGTATTGTAATCGCCGGCTTTGACCGTCGCCGTCAACGAGAAGTCCGCAGCGTCCGCCACCCGGGTGTCGAGCATCACCCATTTATTGCTCGCCGGCTGCCAGGCGTACAAGCTGACTTTGCGTCCTTCTAACGACTTGCCTTGCCACGCGATATCGACGCGATCCGTCGCTTTGACCGATGCGTCAAGCTTGATCGTGAAACGATGATACGGGAACTGCGTATCCGAATCGTTCACCAGGTAATTACCGTCTGCTGCACCGATCTTCTCGTAATCTTCCGCGCTCAGCGCCTTCTCGTCGTCAAGCTGAAGCTGCTTCGGCGGTTCGACCTCGCTCTGGCCCGCGTAACCCGCAAAGCCTTTCAGGCTATGTGAGTCGTACTTGAAGCCTTTGTAAAAACCGACCTTCATAACGTCATTCGAAGGGTCATTCACCTGTACCTCAAGCTTAACGCTCGACTTGGCTTGCTTACTGCCATTCAGCGGAGCAATAAGCTTTGGCTGCTCGGGATTCTCGTCAGGCACGCTGAACCGGATCATTTTCTCCGATACGTTGCCCGCCTTATCTTCTGCTTTCACGACCAGAACATGTTCGCCGGCAGCAAGCGCACCGGAGAATGCGGCGTACGGCATCGCTATCTCTTTGCCGTCAAGAGTAGCTGAAGATGAAGCAACGCCAGCAAGCGCATCAGTGATTTTCGCGTCCAGCTTAAAGCTGCCGCGATAAGTTTGTCCGTCCTCGACGCTCGCTTCGATCGACGGAGCGGTATTGTCGACGATGACTTTCGCCGTCACTGTACTGTTGCCGGCTCCGACAACTTCGACCGTATGCTCGCCATCCGTCAAACTTGCGGTGTTCCAATCAATCGTTCTGGAACGCAGACGTTCCGCTGGCAAAGCAAATTTGAAATCGATAAACCGCGGCTTGTCGCCGGAATCTCCAATTTTCAATTCTTTCAGCGCATTAGCGTACAACGGGTCCATAATAACGGTCCCGTCGGACAGCACGAGCCGGACGTTGCGAACAACGAAATCGTCCTTGTTCTCTTCCGGACGCTCGTCGAACGGCCCCGTCTTCGTTCCTGCCCGGATGGTAATCGCGTTCTCGCCCGCCTTCAAACGAGCGGAAGCGATCGGATAAGAAAGCGTTGCATACGTCGGAATCGGGTCCATGAACGTATACAAAATTTCTTGCCCTATCGTGATGGCGTTTTTGAAGTAATAATCGACTTCCTTCGCATCGAAAGCGAAGAACGCGTCTTTCTCCAGTGCGTAATATACGTCCCCTGCCGTTACGCCGTCGATCTTTAACTGAAGCGTGTCGGGACCTGCGCTCTCGGCCGTGCCCTTAAGTACTTTCGTTCCGGATACAATGTCCCCGTCTTTAACGTTCAGGCGGAGCGGATCGTGGTTTTGCCCATCGTCAACGGTCACCCGTTTCACTTGCGTCGTCGCAAGGTGTGTACCGTCGGAAGCTTCGAAGTAATAATCGATATACTTCTTACCGATCAGATCCGGCTGCGTTAGCAACTGATGATACATAGTGTCGTTAAAATTCGCAGTCAAATATCTCTTCGTATAGTCGGCATCTTTGTCCGCTTTATAATAAACCGCGACGGACAGCACGCGAATGTCGTCTTTGACATCCGCGATCAAATCCAGCTTGTCCCCTGCACCGACGGACGTCTTCCCTGTATGGTCGCCGATCGTCGGCTCTGCCGTGTCGTCCGGAGTCTGCACCGGAGCGGACGGAATTTGCTCGGCGTCGACCGATCCCGGTGTCGCATTCTGGGTACCTGCGCTGTATTTCAACATCGTATTCGAGCCATTGGACGGATATTTGTAGAGAATGCCTTTTCCGGCGACAACTTCTCCCTTGACTGCTCCGTCATAATACGCCGCGACGATATCTTCGTGCGTGTTGGTGCCGATGGCGACTCCCCGCTTGGCCGAGTTCGCCATGCCGTCGGAACGGACTTTAACGATGTCCTTGTTCTCGACAAGATTCGTTTTGAACGCCGCGTTGAAGTCGGAGACGGTCTGCGTCGCGTTCCCGCTGTTGATGACCCAGAACACGAGCGTCTTGCCCGGATCGATCACGATGTCATCTTTATCCGCAGGCCAGATGACATCCGCTTCCGTACCTGAGTCAGGGTAACGGTAGTACACCTTATAATCCTTGAACGAAATCGGCTTGTCGGAATTGTTGTATACTTCGATGAACTCGCCGTCATCCGAAGATTTGACGTTAACGCTGTCCGGCAGCAATTCTGTAATCAAGAGTGGCGGAAGCTTGGAGGGGTCCAGCGACACATCAACCGTCACGTCGTAAGTATCCGTCTTTACTGTGTTCGATTTATCTTTAGCCTCGATATAGTATTGCAGCAGCGGTTCAGCCAATGCGTCTTTCGAAATCGTGGCTTGATACGCAGTACCCGAAAGTTTCATGGCGACCGCACTGAAAAACTGCTGTGAAGACGTTTTGTAATATACCGTAGCCGTAACCGGATCTTGGGCCGCTGGTTCCGCGTTCGAGATCGCGGCCGTCAGAACGATGTCCGAGTTTTTGGACGCCTTCGTTACGGGAATGTGGTCGATGATCGGAGGCAGGTTCGGCGTCTCGACAATGATGTTGTACTTCGGCGAATCGATCGGCTCTGCCGCACCGTCCGCCGCGCGGAAATAATATTGCAATTGGTTTGCTCCAACCAGTGCCTGTTGAGGCACAACCGCTGTGAATATGTTGTCAGCTCCCGGCGTCATCGCAACGGAAGCAAAGTCGGCCTGCACGTCCGACTTATAATACAACTCCGCAGTAACCGTATTAACGCCACCGCTCACAACTGCGGAAATGTTCAAATCCTGATTGGTCCACGCTTTTGCAGGTGGCGTATGCGCAAACCCCAGGGCGCCCGGCACATAATCCGAAGGATGATCTGGAACTTGCGTCGGAGCTACGATCCCCGGAGTTGCCGGGTCCGTCTCAAGGCCGGCAAGTTGCATCGAAATGCTGCCGTCCGTCGGATAATTGTACACAATTCCGTAGTTTACTTTGGACGTGGCAACCGTGTACGCGACTTTGACAATGTCGATACCACCGTTGTCCTTAATTGTTAAGCTTCGCGTTCCCGTATTGGCCATTCCGCCGCCACCGTTCACGCGAAACAGGTTTTTTCCTTCTTCGAGGTTATACGTGACATTCGCATTCATAAAGTTTGCATTGAAATTGGCAGCCGTCTCCCCGCCGTTGGCGCTATTTATGACCCATAGCGCGATCGACTGACCAGGAGGAATCAAGGTAGGAGGGACAGGCTCATCCTTAACTGGAGCGATCAACGCCCAGTCCGTATTCGTGTTACCGTTAGTATACACTAGCTTAAAATCTCTAAAGTCGAGCCCAGCACTCGTATTGTTGTAGACTTCAATAAACTCGTAACCGTCGGACCCGCTAACGTTGTTCGTATCCGGCACAAGTTCCGTAATAAGCAACTTGGGCACTTTTGCATAATCAAGCCCCTCCGCCGATGCTGGCACATAAGGGTAAACGCCCAGTGCCATGGCAATCAGAAGAGTCCATGACACCCATTTGCCGTACTTTCTTTTCATTCTTGTCGAATCTCCTTCTCCACGTTATTCTGGCTAGCCCTATAAAGTCTATTGAACTTTGTTGCGAGCCATATTCGATGGATATTAATGAGACGTTAACTTTGCAAGACCATGTTCGGTAGATATTAGCGCAGTGTTAACTTTGGTTAATAAATGGATGTCTCTAATCCAAACAGGAATTTTATGCATAATAGGCGGCTTTGAGTCACTTCCGCGCGCAAAAACACGGCCCACCCGATAATACGGATAGATGCCGTGTTTATGTGCGAACAACTTATTTTCCGATTACGTGCATTAACCTTTCACTGCCCCCGCCGTAATGCCGCTTGTAATGTAATTGCGCGCGAACAGGAAAATGATTGCGGCAGGCATGCCAAGTACAACAAGCGCCGAGTTGAATTTGCCATAGTCGGCCGGCGAGAATCCGAACAGCCCCTTTAACGTATTGACGGCTATCGTTGCGGTCAACAACGGCAGTGGCAAATGCCGTGCACAAAAACTTATAAGCTGCTATGAATAAGCACGATCGGAATCAGCCCCTTGGTCGGACGCCCTTCGGCGATCACTTCCAAGATCAGATCGTACCGCGATTGCTTAAGCTGTCGAGGCGTGATCGTGAAGTTTACCGTTGCCGTGCCGACGTTGGCATGGTATTGCTCCAGCGGAATGGCCGATTTCCGGCTCGGCGATATGTCCCACTCATCCGGCATGTGCCAGTTTAGCTGTAAATACTGCTGCATGTACAGTTTGTTTTCCAGCTTCAGCTTTAACGTAATCGGCTGGTCCTCCCGGATGAACGGCTCCGCGCCGTAGTCCAGGTACGAGCTGAAAATAACAAAGTCGTATTTCACCGTGAATGGAGCAAGCGCCAGATGGTCGAAGAAGCTGCGATCGATCCAAGAGTTGATGCGTTCCGGACGGTGCGACAGTTGTTCCGGCTCGCGCATCTCGATCACGTACCCCGGTTCGTCGCAAAGCGTATCGCAAAGGTCGCTGCCAAGGAACGATGGCGCAAGCTTCATGATGCGATTCGTCAGCTCGGTGACGGTTTTCGGAACACGCAGCCCTTGATCGCCCAAGTTAATGCAAAGCGTCTTGATCGAATCCCCGATCGGCTCTGTCCATTTCGCTGGAAGACCTTTAGCGCCATGAATGATGCCCAAGATGGAACCGACGGTAGCCGCCGTGCAATCCGTATCTTCCCCGCAGTTCGTCGCGATGCAGACGGTGTTGCCGAAGTCGTTCTCCCCATACAGCCAAGCGACGATCGTGAGGCCGATGTTGCTCGGCGCATCGTACCCCATCTCGCCGATCGGAATATCGTCGGCAGCCAGTTCCTCGGCCGTCATGCCGATGATGCCGAAGCTGCCCGGCACCGCGTGCAGCACGCGCGACCGCGCTTCCTGCCAGCTCAAGCCAGATCGATAAGCGTCGAGCGCGGTGTGAATGCCTTTCGCGATGCCGCAATCCGCGGGGATGTAGGACAATCCGATGTCGATCAGCTTGTAGACGTCGCTCTCAACGAATGCCGCGCTTTCGACGGCCGCGCAGAACACTTCCGCATACACGCCTTCCCCGGAATGGTCCACGATGGCATCTTCATAGGCATATTGAACGGCGATTTCCGGGTGCCCCGGCGCAAGGCAAGCCCATATTTCCGAGCGGATGAAAGCGCCGCAGCTGTCCCGGAACACGTTGTGCACGTGCCCGGCCAGAGGCGGGACAAGTCCCGCCCGCATATTGTTTTTGCCTGCGCCGTATTCGCACCAGTTCGGCGTAACATACGACAGCCAATATTCGCCCAGAATCCGCGCGTCCACGGAACGTCCGTGTTTCTCGATCGCATTCAGCCACACAAGCTGCAAATCAAGATCGTCGTTCGGAACCGGCTCGCCCTTCAAGTCTTGCGTGTAGAACGTGACGTCGAAAATTCCCCTCTTGCACTCGAAAGGAGCGCCTAACGTTCCCCCGACATTTTTGCCCAGCCAGCATCCCGCCAGCTTATCTCGATATTCTGCAATGCTCAATTTCATAGAAATCACCTCAAGCTGATCTAGTCTTTCATTAACTAGCCGTCACTTTAACATTATCGAAATCATAACTGCCGCTTGGCGTCTCCGCCGATCCGAATTTGACTTGGCTGACGTTCGCCGTGGCGTTGACGAGCGCATTGCCGTTCAACTGACGGACGCCGTCGATGTACAACTCATACGTATCGGCGACCGTATCGACGATGACTTTAACGGCATACCATTGGTTCGTGTTGTAACTCGTAAAATAGCTGTATGAAGAGCCGTTGTTGCAGTAAATATGTCCGCCGCTGTCGAAGCCGATCTGCACGAGCGTCTGCCCGCCGGAATCTTCCACGATCATCGACTTCCAGTTGTTTTTGTCCGCGAACCTCATGTCCGCGCTGACCGTCACTTTGCCCGACTGCGAGGCAAAGCTTTTTCCCGCGACGATCGCGCTGGAGGAGCTCTTCAGCACGCGCACGTATTTATTGCTGCCGCCGGACTGCTGCACGACCGTAATACCCGAGCTTGCCGACCAATTACCCGGCGCGTTCCCGACTGTGTCGCTTTCGAAGTTGTCGTCGATGAGCTGGCTTGCAAGCGTGCCGCCGATCGTCACTTTCACTTGATCGAAGTAGAAGGTACCGTTCGCCGCTTCAGCCGACCCGAACTTGACGATGCCGACGTTGTCAGTCGCCGCCTCCAGCGCGTATCCCGCCGCCTTCAAGCTGCCGTCGATGTACAGATCATACTTATCCGTCGCCGTATCGATGACCACCTTGATCGCATACCAACGGTCCGTATCATACGTCATCAGCGTGCTGAAGCTTGTGCCGTTGTTGCGATAGATGTTGCCGCCGCTGTCGAAACCGACTTGCAGCAACTCCTGATCGATCCCGTTGTTAATAATGAGCGATTTCCAGTTCGTCTTGTCGGAAATGTTGATTTTCGCTTCGATCGTCAGACGCCCCGCTGTCGGCTCGAACGGCTTCATCGCAATGACCGGGTCGGTTCCGGACTTGAGCACACGCACGCTTTTGTCGGTGCCCGACGGCACGTTCTGAACCGTTACGCTTGAGGAAGCGCCTTTCACGATCGACCAGCCGGCAGGTGAATTGCCCGTTACGGCGCTATCGAAGCTTTCGTCCACGAGAACTCCCGGCGTCCCCGTTCCGAACACCGCCTCGGTCACTTTAGCAACGCTGACATCGTCGAAATAATAAGTTCCCGCCGCCGTCTCGGCCGATCCGAACTTGACCTGGCCGACATTACTCGTTGCCGTTTCCAGCGCGGCGCCCGTTAAAATCTGCGTGCCGTCGACATAGAGATCGTACGTGTCCGTCAGCGTATGGACAACCGCTTTAACGGCGTACCATTGGTTCGTGTTGTACGCCATGCGCGCGCTGTAGACCGTTCCCTGATTGCTGAAAATGTTCCCGCCGCTGTCGAAACCGACTTGCAGCAACGTCTGGCCTGACGAATTTTCGACGATTATGGACTTCCAATTCGTCTTGTCCGTCATGTACATTTTCGCCTGAACCGCAACGTCGCCGTCAATCGCCGGGGCAAGCGCGCGGCCAGTGACGACCGCCTGCGTTCCCGTCTTCTGCACGCGCACGCTGCTGCCCGTCGCGCCGCCCGGCGCCGCTTGAACGGTAACGCCGGATGTGCTCGACCAACCCGTCGGCGCCGCCCCGGTTATCTGCCCGTCAAAGCGGTCATCCCATTGCGTATTTTCGAAAAACACGTTGGACACCTGACTGTCCGCGGTCAAATTCGCGGAAGCTGCATCGTGAGCCAACACGCCTTGCCGCTTGTAGTTGCGAATATAAATGTTTTTGATATACGAGTTCGCATCTACGCCATACAGCAATGACGGCTGTTCGCCGCTGCCGTTGTACGTCACATTGTCCAGCACGACGTCTTCAACCGACTTGCCCTTGCCGACGCCCGGGCTAAGCTGATCCGTTCGGAAGTGGAACACTTTGGACTTTTCCGGAGAACGGAACGCTTCAACGCGAATGTCTTTGAACAAAATGTTTTTGATGCTGTTGCCGCTGCTCGCCCATAGCTTCATGACGCCCGTAAATTTATCAACGATATATACGCCTTGCTGTGTAAGCACGTCGAGGTTCTCAAACGTCATGTTCGTAATGTCCGAGTTCGACTTCTCCCCAAGCCCGAGCAAAATGATATGCGCATCGTCGCCCCAGAAAACGCTGTTGCGAACCGCAATTCCGGACGTCGGGCCGTAGTGATACATGACGATGTGGTCGTCGCAAGTTCGAATAAAGACGCCGGTAATCGAACCGTCCTTGCTGGCGCTCATATGAATGCCGTCGGCGTTAATATTGCTGCCGAAAATATGAATGTTGCGCGCGATCGGGCGGTCGGTGAAGTTCATGACGACGTTCCACATCGGGAAGTCCGTAATCGTGATGCCTTCGACGAGATGGTCGCTGCCGCCGATCAACCAGATGGCGCCTACCCGGCTTTCCGCGAGCGTTTCCGGCAAATGCGTTAACTGGCTGCCATCCAATATGCCCCGGCCGCGAACGGTCACATTGCTCAAGCCGTCGGACATGATCGAGCCGTGAACGATCGCGCCTGCGGCGATGTACGCCGTATAATTGCTCTTGGATAAGAAAAACGTTTCTCCGGCATGCCAGTTACCGTACTCCGATGTCGAGTCGTACTGCGTCGTCGAGCTACCGTCGACCGCTTTCGCATATCCCGGCATTGCGCCTGCCGTCGCATGATTCAGCGCCAGATTCGTCGAACTGCCTGTCGCGTACACAGCAAATTCGGAGACGAACGAGCTGAAGATGTCGCGCGCCGTGCCGTTGTTGCCGAGCAACCTCAGCCTGACGTAACGAGCTTGCACTTCGGTGAAGTTTCGCGTAATGTTGCCTGTCTGAGAGTTGCCGGTACCATCGTATGCTGTCGTGTAGCTGGCCCCTGCGCTCGCCTTCGTCTCCACGATGAACTTCTGCGGCGTGACCGGCGCGGATGCGCCGCCGCTAAGCGACTTGCCTTGATTAAGCCCGATTGAACTGACCGGGTACGAGGCGCCAAGATCCACTTCCACCCACAACCCCGGCGTGAGCGTATGGTTGCCCAGCGCGAAATAATACGTATCTTTGCCGGCGGGCAGTTGAAGCGGAACTTCCGCTCCCGGCTGGACGACATACACGTTGGAAGCGTTCGGATCGACCGGGTTTTGCTCCGGCGGATTCGTCACGATGTGAAGCACATCCTGCTCCCAGTCCCCGTTGATCCGGACAACCGCATTGCGTGGCGCGTCATTGTTCTGCGTCATCGAGAACGTAATCGTATTGCCGGACCGCGACGATTGAATGCCGTACGACTCCGGGCCGATCACATAGCTGTTAACCGTCCCCCCGTTATAAGTGACCTTCACGTCGACCGTTCCGGCAAAATCGAAGTTAACCATGGAAGAATCGACTTTCGCGACGTTTTGATGGCCGACTTTGACGTTATACTCGAACAAGTCCGTCCATTGGCTTTGACCTGATTCTCGCACTTGAACCGTGAACTTCGTGTTCGCCGGCGTGCCGGAAGGCGGGGACCATACATTCAGTTGGTTCAGCGGATCGGCGGAGACCGTCGGTTCCGATCCGGGAATCGGGGAAACAAAAAACATAGAGAACACAAAAACGAGGGATAAAAGCAATAACAAAACCTTTTTCATTATTTGCTCCTCCTTTTCTAGTTCCAACATCAGGCGGGGGCAAATCTTCACCCCCGCCGCCGTGCTTTGCTATTGTTTCTGTTTCGCCCACTCATCCAGTTGCCGCTGTTTCTCGGCGATAATTTTGTCCATGCCGGCTTCTTTCAGCGCGGCGACGAACTTGGGAATGTATACTTCCGGATCGACTGATCCCGTCGTAATCGCTTCGTAGTATTGGCTTTGCACGTTGGCAACTGCCGCGACTTCGTTTTTGACCGGTTCCGAGTCCCAGGCGAACCCGAGGGCGATCGATTTCTGCGCTTCGTCGTTGAACTGCTTGAACTTCTCCCATTTGTTCGGGTCTTCGTTCGGGAACAGGTACGTCAACATCTGGTTGCCGAACATCCAGCCTTCGTTCCGATAACCGACTGTCTTCGCGTCTACGCCTGCCGGATAGTCGATCCCCGTGTCCGACTTTTTCACGAAGTGTTTGCCTTCGATGCCGTATACGAGCATGTTGATCAGTTCGCGGTCGGAGTAAAGCATGTTCAGGAACATCATGGCGCGCTCAGGGTTTTTCGACGTCTTGGAAATCGCCAGCATAACCCCTGCGACCGTGCTTGTCGTCATGTATGGTTTATCCAGTTGCTTCTGTACAACCGGGAAACCCCAGGCAGAAGACATTTCCGCATCTTTACCCGGCTTCAGCTCTTGCTCGATCGAGAACGCTTTGCCCGCTTGCATCAAGCCCCAATCTTTGGCCGTCGCTGCGTCTTTGTTGATGAGGCCGGCTTTATACCATTTGTGCGCCAGCTTGGCGATTTCCATATATTTCGGAGATTCCGCAGGGTTGATGACTTTCAGCTCCGTGCTGTCGCGGTCAAGAACGCCGTTGCCGTCGCCGAGCGGATCGAACTGGCCGTTCCATACGAGGCCGCCGACATAACGCCAGTTGCCTTCATAGAGCGGAAGTTGCGCTGGATCGGTTTCTTTGACCTTCTGCAAAACCGGCTCAAGGTCTTCCACTTTCTGAATCTGGTTCAGATCGATGTTATATTTGTCGACAAGCGCTTTGTTGAACAAGAAACCGTTGGCGTTCGCCAGTTCCTTATTCGTCGGCGCGCCATAGATATGGCCTTTTACTTTAACGCCATCGAGTTTGTCGCCCATAACCGACGTGATGTCCTGGCCGTACTTGGCGATCAGATCATCAAGCGGCTCAAACGCTCCCTTGGCAACGTTGCCATAATAGCCTAACGTAGCCGACGTAAGAATGACGTCGAACGATTCTTTGGATGCGAACATCAGGTTCGTTTTGTCGTTCCAGGAACCCCAATCAATCGGCTTCAGCACGATCGTCGCGTTGATTTTGTCCGTCAAATATTTGCTCATCGCCTCTTGCACTTCGGCAAGGTCTTTCGGCTTGTCTCCCGGGTAGACAAGCGTAATTTCATAAGGCTCTAATTTCGCCGGGGCCGAAGCGGATGCCGAAGCGGTCGACGACGACGTGTCGGCAGGCGTGGAAGATGGGGACGAAGAGGACCCGCTGCTCGAATTGTTATTTCCGCAACCGCTTGCAACTACGCCAAACGCTAACAGCAAGCTGAACAACTGAAATCCTGTTTTTTTCATTTTGACCAATGCAATCGCTCCCTTTTTCGTGTTCGTGTCTGTTCACTGACAAGCTAGCCGGCCGCCGCCGACACCACCTCCCTAGCAGAATGAGGAACTAGCCTTTCACTGCGCCTACAGTCAAACCTTTGATCAAATATTTCTGGAAAAACGGATACGCCAGCACCATTGGCCCCATGCCGATAATGGCCATCGCCATACGCACCGATTCCGTCGGCATATCGAACAGAAATTGCACGCTGCCCGACTTCTGCGCACTGCTCTGCAGAAACTGAATATTCAGCAACGTTTTCGTCATCAAATATTGCAAAGAAATATTCCGGCTGTCGCTAATGAACACCAGACTGTTAAACCAATCGTTCCAGTAGCCGAGCACTGTGAACAATCCGACCGTCGCAAGCACAGGCAAAGAGATCGGCAGAATAAGCTGGAAAAAAATCCGCCACTCCCCGGCTCCGTCGATTTGCGCGGACTCAATAATCGAACCCGGAATCGTATTGGCAAAAAAAGTCCGCATAATCAGCACGTAGAATCCGCTCAGCAGCAAACTCGGAATCATAAGAGCCAACAGCGTATTTTGCAAATGCAGCACATTCGTGTACACCAAGTACCACGGCACTAATCCGCCATTAAACAGCAAGGTGAAAAATACGAACAGCGTAACGATCTTTCTTTTCTTGAAATCTTGCCGGGAGAGCGGATAGGCCAGCATGGAAGTCATCAACAAGCTCGCAATCGTCCCCGCAATCGTAACGATCGCACTGATGCCATAAGCGTGAAGCAACGCGCTCGAATCGGAAAACAGGTAACGATACGCGTCCAGGCTCAGCTTTTCCGGGATGAACGAGTAACCGTTCGCCAGAATCGTCTTCTCGTCGGTAAACGATACGACCAGCACCAGCAGCAAAGGAATGAGACACGCCAAGCAGATGACCCAGAAGAAGACGTGGATCAGAATCGGAACGAACGACAATCGAACGCTGCTGCTCCGATGGCTGGTTTCCGTCAACGGCGATGCACTCGCCGCATGTAAGCTACTCATCTATAGGGCCCTCCTAGAACAATGCATTCTCGCTGTCTACTTTGCGAATTAATTGATTAACAGAGAACACTAATACAAAACCGACGATCGATTGGAACATCCCTGCCGCAGCCGACATCCCGACATCCCCCGTCTGGATCAGCACCCGATAGACGTAAGTGTCGATAACATTGGTCGTAGGGAACAGAATACCCGTGTTCAGCGGAACTTGATAGAACAAGCCGAAGTCCGCGTAAAAAATACGACCGATGTTCAGCAGCAGCATGACGATAATGACCGGCTTGATGAGCGGGAGCGTAATGTTGATCATTTGCCGCCACCGGCTCGCTCCATCTACCCGGGCCGCTTCGTAATATTCGGAGCTGACGCCGGCCATCGCAGCCAAATAAATAATGCTGGAGTAGCCCACGTACTTCCACGCGTTCACGAGTACGAGAATGACAGGCCACTTTTTCGGCTCCAAATACCAAGCAATAGGCTCAAACCCGAGCGGCTCCAAAATCGCTTTGTTCAGAAAGCCGTATTCCATGCTCAGGAAGCTGTACACCAAGTAGCCGACGATTGTGAAGGAAATCAGGTACGGCAGCAAAATAATACTCTGGTACATGCTCTGGAAAAATCTCTTGCGCACCTCGTTCAGCAGCAACGCGACGGCGAGAGAAAGAACCAAATTAAACGTAATAAACACCACATTGTACAAAAACGTATTTCTCGTAATGGTGACTGCGTCCGATGTGGCGAATAGAAACTTGAAATTGTTGAAGCCGACCCACTCGCTTCGGAAGATGCCCAAGTCGTAATTCAAGTTTTTGAACGCGATAATGACGCCGAACATCGGGAAATAATTGTTGAGCAGCAAGTAAAGCAAACCCGGCAGCATCATGAACCACAAAGCAGCGTGTTTGCCTCTCGCTTTTGCCATCATAGCTGTGTCCCCTCCTCTCTTCGGCTTTATTGTAATGGAGCGGCTATATGACAATCGTCACTTCGCATAACACAATTGTGACTCTGTGCCGGAAGATCGAGGGGGATGCCGATTCGAAAAAATAGCGGCGTTAAGGGGGGGCTTACTCCCTGCGCCGCTATTTGACATATTATGGGAGAGACCTAGGGAAACACGCATTCTATTTCCCTCGTGCCAATATCCCCTTCGCTCAGGAGTACAGTATCGGTTTAGAAACGTCCCCGGACACCTCCCCCACTAACGACTTAACGACTGCCTGTTCACAACGATTACACTTCCTGAGCGAGCGGGATTTTGGCAAAAGGGATTTGCTACCCGGCGGCGCTAAGCTTTCCTGTACGAAGGGGATATTGGCCAAAGAGGTTGCTCATTGCGATTTATCCGGCCGTCGTCTGAATCGGCAAGTACAGACAAACAACGGCACCGCCTTCGGGCTTATTGGAGAAGGTGAGCCGCGCCTGATCGCCGTAATGGAACTTAAGTCGCTGCACAACATTACGAATGCCGATATGCTCGTAATCATCTGCCGCGCCGAGTGTGAGCCGATCCGCTTGCTCCTCGGCAAACCCTCGTCCGCTATCGGCAATCGTCACTCGGAACTGGGATGTCGGTTCATCTTCGTCCGGATCGACGGAAATATGTACGGTGCATGTTCTCGATATTTTGTCATAGCCATGAATGATCGCATTTTCCACGAAAGGCTGGAACAGCAACGGCGGCAACATAACGGCTTCCATTCCAGCAGCGAGATCGATGCGGTATGACAGCGACTGCGGGAAACGCATTTGTTGAATTTGCAAATACGTGTCGATATGCTTCAGCTCTTCGTCTATGCGTACGAGCGGAGTGGAAGTTCGCGTAATGAAACGAAAGTAGTTCATCAGATGGCGGATCATTTTCTGTACCAGCTTGTATTCTTTCGATTCAGCCAGATTGTAGACGACGTTCAACGAGTTCAGCAGGAAGTGCGGCTGAATTTGCAACTGGAGCTGCCTGATCTCCGCTTTGTTCCAGCGAATTTGCTCCTCGTAGACGCTGATTTTCAAATCGGTCACTTCGGCGGCCATCTCGTTAAACATATCGGCCATCGTGCCGAATTCCTTGGATGACTGGCGTTTCAGCCGGAAGCTGAGGTTCCCTTCCTTGATCCGCTTCATCCCGATCAACAGTTGATTAATCGGCTTCAGGATAATAGAGCGGACGAAGAACAGGAACAAAAGTAAAATCAACAGCGCGGCAAAAGGTACGACGTAAATAATGCGTTGATATAAAGGCAAGTTCGACAGCAGCTTCTCCTCTGGCGTCATGACGAGCAGAATCGTATCCGATTGCCGCGATGCGTGACTGACGACGAGCGTTCGGCTGGACAACGAAAGCGTACCGTAAGTTTTGTCCGACTCGGACAGCATTTTTAACATCGCCGGAAGCTCGTCCTGCCGCAAAGTGGACGGTGTCAGGATGTCGCCCGCGGTGGAGAGGATGGCCGCACGCCCCGAATCCGAAAGCTGAATCGCGCTCATCGGCTCCATTAATCGCTTCACGCTAATCCATGCGCCTGTGTAGACGTTAAAATCGTTCTGGACGAGCCGCATCAAACACGCCTCCCCATTCAGCGAGACGGCACGCCACGTCTGGTAATTCGCCGGATCGAACCGCTTGTCCGCCAGCATTCCGGCAAGTTGCTCTCTCACAATCTGCTTGCCCGCATCGCCCGATTCGGTCGTAATGAGATCGGCGCTGCCAGGGGAGTACACGAACAGCATACCGACCCAATTGTATTTCGAAATATCTTCGTCGATCTGATTTCGGACCTGGATTTTGGTCAGCGTATACTCGTCGCTCTCCGGATCGTTCAAGCTCAGCGAAGTAATTCCGGCGTATTGGAAAGCGAGGCGCAGCAAATAATTGCTCGTCTGCTCCAGGAACGAATCCATCTGATTCGTATAAATTTCCAGCATGCTTTTATGCGACTCGGCCACTTGCTTGCGCACGACGTTCATGGAGTACAGGTTGTTGTAGAGCAGTAGTAAAATAAGCGGAACGATAATGCCTGCAAAACCCACTCCCAACTTAAACGGCAACGAGCGGTAATATCTCATACGTTTGCCCGATCGCTCGCCGACATCCCGCTGCGAAGCTCCTGCGGGCTAACGCCGTAGATGCGCTTAAACATTTTCCCGAAGTAGGACAGACTGTGATAACCCAACGATCCGGCGACAATGCTGATCGGACTGTCCGAGTGGACGATTTCCCGGTGCGCTTGCTGCATCCGCTCTCTAAGGATGTAGTCGGTAATCGATTCTCCCGTTTCTTTCTTGAACAACCGCGACAAGTAACCCGGATTCAAGTACACGTATTGCGCGAGTTGCTCCCGGTTCAAGTCCTGATCGAGATTGTCGTGAATGTATCGCTTCACCTTCTCCGTTAACGATACCTCGTCTTCCTGCTTGCGCAGAGTATGCGACAGATGCTCCAGCGCCCGTTCGCTCCACGCCTGCAGTTCGCGAATGGAACGCGTCGCCGCCCGCTCGTTCAACAGCCACGCCTCGTCCTTGAACACGGTGACAAGCCGTTTCTTGTGCAGCACGTAATGGAACATTTGCAGCATGCCGTAATAGAAAGCTTGTAGATGGACGATGTTCAAGTCTTTGCGTTTCTCAAGCGAGGTTAGTTTGGCCGCGACTTCCTCTTGCAACTGCTGATTTTTCCCATTTTCCAATAGCACGGACCATTCCACCATTTCTGTGAACGCTTCCATGTCATCCGTCGATTTGGCGGCTTCCTCCGAATAACAGACGACTTTCTGCGAGCGGGTAACGAACGTGCGCTCCAAATATTGCAGCTCCTGATACAGCTGACGGAACTGGCTCAACGGCCCTTGCCGGCCTACATAACACGATACGCTGCAAGACAAGATGTCTTTGCAATTGGTTATATACGTATCGCAGCGGCGAATAATGTCCTGCATCTGCAGCGTTTGCGGCTCGTTTCTGAAGAAAATGACGATCGCGGAGCCTTCTTCATCCTCCATGACGATGCCGGGGTGACCCGACAGGATGATCTCCTCCGCAACGTTGCGAAGCGCGTATTCCATAATTTCTTTATTGCTTGCGCTGAAATCCTTATGCCAGCTTTCGATACTGATGAGCAGAGGCAGAAACGAGGATCGGGAATGAAGCTCGGAATCGACGACGAAAGCGCTGAGTTGCCGCTCATCCGCTTTGCCCGCCATCGCGTCGTGCCAGAATCGTTCCAAGAGCAGCGGCTTGCGCTTGTGCCACAGCTCGTAATACGTTCGCAGCTCTTTTTGGCTTTGGTCGGCTTCCTGCTTCATCTTGATCTTGGAAGTCGCTTGCAGCACGATGTTTTCCAACTCGACGAAGTCGACGGGTTTGAGCAAATAGTTCATGCTGCCAAGTTGGATCGCCTTCTGCGCATATCGAAAATCAGCGTGGCATGTGAGAAAAATCAGCTCTGCGTTCACGCCTTGCTCCCGCATCCAGCCAAGCAGTTCGAGGCCGCTGCCGTCGGGCATTTCTATATCGCATATGACGATATCGATCTCATGGTCTACCATAATCGCACGCGCCATGTCGACGTTGTAAGCTTCGTATACTTCCGTAAACTCTAGCAATTCCCACATCACGCCCGACTTGATCCCGTTTACGGCATACAGTTCGTCATCCACAATCAGCAGCCTGTACATCCTGCGCCTCCCTGGTCGTCTATCTGTTGCACACTAATATATCATAGACTTGTCGGTTGCATGTATGTACGAAACTGAGAATCATCCTGTCTTTTTCCATAATTATCGCGTTTACAACGTCTATCACCTTCCCGGAAAATAGAACTAGCTTTGCTGGAAACTATCAACGGGAGTGTGAGAGTATGCTTCGACTGCGAACCCGGCTCGGCGTTGTGATCGTCTTGATTCTCGCCGCGCTGATCTTCTATCCGACACAAAATGGTCACGCGGATAACGAGATTAAAGTCGCCTACGACGGGGATGCTATCCGGTTTACGAATCCCCCTGTGTCAATCAATGGCACTACATACGCGCAAGCGAGACCGTTGCTGCAATCGCTCGGATTGACAATCAATTGGCTAAGTTCGGGCAAATTCTCTATACATAAATCCGGCCTAACGATCGACATGGCTGCCGGCAGCGCCACGGCGTACGTGAACGGGAAATCACAAACATTGGCATTCCCGCCGCTTTTGCGAGACTCGACGTTATTTCTTCCGCTTCGCCCGATCGCTTCTCTGCTGCAAATCACCGTGCAATGGGATGCGTCTGCGCGACTTGTTGCACTTTCGTCTTTGCAGGGTGAAGACGGGGTGGCCGTTCAGTCGGCTTACAAAGTGATCGGCTATTATCCTTCTTGGGCGCTCTATCAGAAGTATGATTCGTCCAAGCTTGCGACGGCTGGTCTTACGCATATCAATTATGCTTTCGCCAACATCGAGAACGGACAAATCTCGCTTGGCGACGCCGACGCGGACAAGGCGAATTTCGCGGCTCTCCGCAAGCTGAAGGCGGCGAACCCGAAGCTGAAGACGCTGATCAGCGTCGGAGGCTGGACGTGGTCCGGGCGGTTCTCGGACGCTGCCGCTTCTATCTACGCGCGCAATTTGTTCGCCGACAGCGTCGTCGCATTTATTCGTCAGCACGGCTTCGACGGCGTCGACCTCGATTGGGAGTATCCGGTTTCCGGCGGACTCGCCGGCAACAAACATCGCCCGGAAGACAAGCGCAATTTTACGCTGCTGCTGCAAACGCTGCGCGACAAATTAAATGCCGCCGGGACGAAAGACGGCCGCACGTATTTGCTGACGATCGCCGTCGGAGCGGCGCAGGAAAACGTCGGCAACATCGAAGCCAAGAACGTTGCCGGCATCGTCGACTGGATCAATCTGATGACCTACGATTATCACGGCGATTGGGAGAAGAAGAGCGGGCATAACGCTCCGTTGTACGGCGATTCGGCGGATCCGATCTCCGCGCAGGAGAATATCGACTTTACGGTGCAGGCTTACAAGAATGATGGTGTCCCAGCGGCGAAACTCGTCATGGGCGTTCCGTTTTACGGTCGCAGTTGGACAGGCTGCGGTACGGCGGATCACGGACAATACAGCAGCTGTAGCGGTTCTACAGACGGCACTCTCGGCAGCGGCTCGTACAGCTACGCCACGCTCGTCAAGCAAAATTGGGCCGGCGGCGGCAACGGCTACACCCGCTACTGGAACGAACGTACGAAAACGCCTTGGCTCTACAGCGCAGCGAACGGCGGGACGTTTATCGCCTATGAAGATCCCGAGTCGATCGGGTACAAGGCGGAATACGTAAAGCGCAACAAACTAGGAGGCGTCATGGCATGGGAACTAAGTCAGGACTCGGGGCTAACGTTGCTGACCAAACTTGTGCAGAACCTCTGACGCTTCGTGCTGAAGGGTCGTATACTGGAAACCGGCGACGGATTGTATCCATCGCCGGAAGTTACTGGCTCTTCGATTACACATCAGCGCTCAACTGCCCTTGCCCTCCGTCAACAGCCGCCTTGCTCTTACGCAAACCCAGATACGCGGCAATGAGGACGGCAATGACAACAAACAACGAGACGCTCGCAATCAGCAGGTGCAAATACATGTCCATATGGGGGCCGGAAATCAACGAGAGGACAAACGCCGCCAACGACGAGACGACAATCGCATAACTCGATTGATTGTTATAGAGGGACAGGAGGACCGGTCGGCCCGTTTGCACGGACCATTCGGTGGCGTGTTTCCGGGCATATAGCGAAAATAGCCCGTATACGCAGCCGATCGACGCCCCGATGGCAGCCAGGTACCCGATGCCCGCATTGGCCGGAAAGAAGAAAAGCACCAAACTTGCAAGCATCAGCAAAGATAAGGGCAGGTGAATGCGAACCGTCATGCTCCGGCCACGGGCAAGCTTCGTCATAAATACGGCGACAATCGCCATGACATGAATGATCGTCAGCAGCAAGCCGCTCCGGACGACGGCATGTTCCATATGATACAAGTCGGCGAGCGCAAAGATGAGGTTGCTTGAAAAGAGCATCGAAGCCGAGGAAAGCGCAATCACGTAACCCAGAAACAGGATTTCGTATGCCCCGATCGTTGCCCCGCTTCTCGCCGCCGAACTGGAAGAAACGGCAATTGGCTCGCCTTGAGGAAGACGGCGTAAATCATGCCACACAATGACCGCTACCGCAGAGAAACCTGCAAATAGAACAAGCCAATTAAGGAGGGGCGAAAACCTGTGAAGCGTCAAAGAGAAGTAGATGGGAGCCAGCATCATGCCGATCAATTGCGACAGCGTCGTATTCCGGGAATGGCTCGAAATATCCGCTTTCGGAAGCACGTGCACATAGTAGCGGTCCATTACATTAATGAATAGCTGGGAAGCGGTTCTCGTCAAGAAGAAGCTCGCCATGAAAAGCGCGATATGCGCAGCCAGCAACAATGAGGCAGAGGCAAGGACCGAGAGCGCTAATGAAATGGCGACCACCCATTTGATCGACCGCGGCCGAGATCCTTGCATCCGAAAATACTTTGCGGAATGGGTACACCAAATGATAACGATGCTCCCGACCGAACCGAGCACCAAGCAAACGGACAGCCAAAACATTTTCGATTCCTGAACGTTCTGGCTGAAAAAGACTTGCGGAATAATATTTTGAATGCCTGTCCCGAGAAAAGAGATGAAAAAATAGATAAAACTTCGCGCCCGCACGGTTACGTTCATCTCCGGTTCCCGCTCTCCTCGAATAGGCCGGGGACCTCGCTTATCCACGGGTTCGCCGCTCTGTCCTCATCGACCTTCCCCCTGCCTTCCAGCAGCTGCAGCAGCTCCGTAAAATCCCGGCTGGGCTCGGGCAGTTGCTTCAACGCCGCCATGATCGGACCGAGCTCGGTCGACAGGCCGGTTCGCTTTGCCAGCGCTCGCACCTCTTCCTTGAATGGCACGTTTGGCCGCGACGGAAGCTCCTCCTCGACAGGAACTCCCAATTGATTAATGGCACTCAGTACGACTTCCTTTTGCCTGGAAAAATCAAGCTTCGCCAGCTCGACCGGATCGATCGGGCTACCCACGTAAATGTCCTGCTTCCCGAAGCCGGTCGGGTACGTTAAAGCAGAGTTCGCTTGTTCCACGGGCAGTCCTCCGGCAAACCTCACCGGTACGATCGGGATATTGGCTTGCATCGCCAGCTGTAGCGTTTTTCTGCTTACTTTGGTCGTCGCCTCCCGGCAAGATAACGCCCGTTTTCCCTCGGTATGAATCAGTATGGACTTGTTTCTTTGCTGCAGCAGGCTGCCCATACCGTCCAAGATGTCGAGGAACGACGCCGGCTTGCTCCGGTCAAAATACAGGATGACATCGTAGGGCGTTCCGGACCGATGCCGCTTGGAATGCCGGTGGAGCTTGCCGATCCAGGACGATTTGTGCTCTTCCTTGGCTACCGCAAAAACTCTCGTTCGCGTTATTCCTCCGATCAAGTAGATAAACAGAAGCGATTCGACCGCCGTTTGATGATTGGCCAAGTAGAGCACCGATTTGCCTCTTATCGCGTCCAGACCTGCGGCATCCTGGAACATGACCCTATTGACAAAATTCAGGGAAAGCCCCTTGTATACATCACCGATTAACCAGTCATGCGTTCCGAAAAGCTCCGTCCAATAAGGTTCGATCGATGCCAGTAAATCGTTGGTAACGGGATAAATCTTCGCTTCTATCGTTTTCATACTCCACCCCATGCTGTTTCCGCTTCGGAAGCGAAACGCTCGTTTCGTCGTCCGTTTTTTTCTTGTTATAGTGTAGGGCGTCGCGGGCAGATCATCCATACCTAAAAAGGGGTAATTTTTGAAATCAAGCTTGACTGGCGCTCGTCCCATGAACGAATTTCAACTTTTTCGAATCCCAGTATGATAGAATACAAAAAAAGGAACATAGAACGTCAACGTGCCGAGGGGGAGTCTCCAAGTTATGCCGTCAAATCCGAAACGAATCGATGTCATTCGCCTGGATTCGAACATGTCTATTAAAAAAATCGATCACGATTCGTTGCAATGGTTGTCGCCGTCTGCAGCTCCATTTCATATCGCGGGGTTTGCCTGGTTCGATAAAGAACGCAAATACAGGCGACTTCCTTCGTCTCCGGCGCTGCCGCTGCCTACAGCAGTCGATGAGCTTGCGAATTGCACCGCAGGCGGACAAATCCGGTTCCGTACGAATTCTTCCAGATTGTCGCTTAAGGTGAAGCTAAGAGGGCCAAGCGATATGTATCATATGCCGGCAACGGGCCAAAGCGGAATCGATTGCTATTTGGGCGACCCTGGAAATCAGCACTATCTCAGCACGACGCGATTTGATCCTGCTTGCACGGAATATGAAGCCGAGATGTACAATTGGGGTGAAAAACGGGAGTTTGCCGTTACCTTGAACTTTCCGCTCTACCAGGGCGTAGAGGAAGTATGGATCGGCGTCGACCCGGACGCGACAATCGGCGCGGCTCCAAGCTATGCCAGCGATAAGCCCATCGTCATCTACGGCACGTCAATTACGCAGGGCGGCTGCGCGACGCGCCCCGGAATGGCGTATCCGAACATTTTGAGCCGCTCGATTCCAATGGAATTTATTAACCTCGGTTTTTCCGGGAACGGCAAAGGAGAACCGGAAGTCGCTCGGACGATTGCGGAAATAGCGAACCCGGCCATGCTGATTCTGGATTATGAAGCCAATTCGGGGACAATCGAGGAAATCTCGACGACTTTGCCGCAATTTATTCACCTTTATCGCGAACGCCATCCCGACGTGCCTATTGTTGTCATTTCCAAAATCCAATACTCCGGAGATCGGTACTACGAAAAGATGCAAAGCTTGCACGAAGGGAGAAAGAAAGTCCAGGAGGAGACGGTCGAGCGGCTGCGCCGTGAAGGGGACGCCAATATCCATTTTGTAGACGGATCGAATCTGCTCGGCGAGGACGCAGAGGAATGCACCGTAGACGGCGTGCACCCGACAGACCTTGGGTTCATCCGCATGGCGAAATCGTTGGAGCCTATCATTAGGGAGCTTCTATAGGCGTTGCCGCTGAGGCGATCGCGATGTAAAACGGCAATAAGCTTATATCTGTCGGGACTTAATGCGTCTCGAGCATTAACTCATTCTAGAAATTCGGCAATTTTTCGTGAAACCCTGGTGCAAAGCCTCTGACGCTTCATGCTAAAAAGGCCGTTCCACAAATCGTCCGAGGATTGCGCGGCGATTATGCGGGGACGGCCTTTTTCTTGCTATGAATAATTGCATGTGCGTCGAAACTGTTACGACAATTCCGCGGATATCCGCGACATGACCGCCTCGTAAGTTGGCATACCTGCCTGTGCCCCGAGCCCGGTCACGGACAAGGAAGCCGCCGCTGCAGCGAACTCTGCCGACCGCTCGAACGACCATCCGTTCGCCAGGCCGAAACATAACGCTCCGTTAAACGTGTCCCCGGCCCCCGTCGTGTCGGCGACTTCGACGGCCAGAGAAGGAACGGTGCGCAAATGCCCGGCTTCCAGATACGAGGCGCCTATAGCTCCGCGCGTTACGAGTACCCGTTGGCTATTCGTAGTCTCCCATTCCAGCAACGCTGCCTCAAGAAGCTCGTCGGTATCGCAATCGCGGTTGCATAGCGCCCGAAATTCGCTTTCGTTAGGCGTAAGAATATCGGTCAGCCGCAGCAGCGATTCGGGAATGCCGCTCGCAGGTACCGGCGCCGGATTCAGAATGGTTTGAACACCGTTCTCCTTAGCAATCTCGAACGCGCGAGTAACTGCCTGCACTGGCAATTCGAGCTGCGCCAATACGATCGTTCCGCCGGCGATCATCTCTCGGCAACTGTTGACGAGCGCGATATCCCAGCTCGCATTAGCGCCAGGTACGACGGCGATGCAATTGTCGGCGGGGGCGTGATAGATCATCGCGGTTCCGGTCGGCATGGAATCGGTGATGCGAATCGTGGCCGCGGACAATCCCTCTTGGCGTATCCCTTCGACAAGACGCGCACCGAATTCATCGTCCCCGACCGCGCCGACGAGATCGGCATCTGCGCCAAGACGGGCGAGGGCGACCGCTTGATTGGCTCCTTTGCCGCCGGGCAGCAGGCGGCTTCCCCGCGCGGTGACTGTCTCTCCGGCTTGAGGCAATCTGTCCATACTGACGACGATGTCCATGTTCAAACTTCCGAAAACAACGACTTTACGATTAAGCGTCCCCATCGTTACCGCCTCCATACGAGCAGTTCATCCAGAAGGCTCTGCGCCTGCAAGGGATCAAGCTTTGGTTTGATATATGCGTGCTTGCCGGAACGATCTTGTCGCCAGACGTTACCGCCGCGCTCATCGATTTCGACTGTTCCGCCAGCTTCTATATCCCAGTAAGGCTCGCAGCCTCTAACTGCGCAAAGCACGGTAATCAAATCCCAACTGCTCCGGCTCGTCGCCCCCTCCAGAAACAGCGAGTAGGCTTGCCGTACCGGATGGTCGGCGGGAGCCTCCTCGAACAAACGCGCTCCCGTCAATAAGTTCTCCCCGATCTCGAATCCACTGAAGAGGATCGGCGTCGGCCACAGCTCGCATATTTGGCTAGCGGAAGCCGGGTCCATCAGGAAATTCCACTCTTCACCGGAAGGATACGCTCCCCCCATGACGACGAGCCGCTCGACTTTCGCCGCGACAAGCGCCGCTCCGTCAAGCGGACTAAGCTCGTCCGGACCTGATTCCAGCAGCAGACGCAAGTTGCGTAGCGGGCCAATACCTACGATGGTCATGGCACGATCCGACTCCGCAGCGAGCAGTTGACGAAAGAGCGCCGTCGCGTCCGGGACGCCGGAGCCGTCCGCACAGCGATTCGGATAATGCTGTGCGATATATTTGTTGTATTTCTCGTACGATTCACCGACGAGAAATCCCTCGTCCTTCAACGTGCCGACCAGAATATCCGGACGTCCATAGTAAACGTTGATCGCATCGATGCAGCCCGCGCCCCACGGGCTGGATGTGTTGTGCATAACGCCTATGATGTCCGCTTCGCCTCTGTCTGCCAGCGCATGAAGAATCGCCAGGGCGCCTGCATCATCGCAGTCCGGGCCAATGTCGGTGTCAAGGATGATTTTGACTGGCTGCGACGGAGGCAACCAATCCTTGGACATATTCATTTTTATCTTCCTCCTATCAAACGCCATAACAGCTATTTTTGACGCTCCGAACTTACCGCCAATCGGCCGCTTTTCACCGCTTCCTTATATTCGCCGGGCGTCATGCCCGCATGCTTTTTGAAAAACCTGCCGAAATAAGACATATCCTCAAACCCGATCATCCGGCCGACATCCTGTGCCTTCATTTCCTGTGATGCAAGCAATCGTTTAGCTGTGCCGAGCTTCAGTTCGGCAATATAATCAGCAAGCGGATACCCTTTAACTGCATGATAGATTCTCGACAAATAATGAGGACTCAAATGCACGATGTCCGCCAGCCGCGGCAGCGATAAATCCTGATCGAGATTTTCCGCGACATAACGGTCTAATCTATCAACGATTTCTCTCTTCTGGTCAACCCGCTCCGCCTCGATCCGGTCGAACAGCGCGCCGCCCAGGCGCAAATAATAATCTAGCAAATCGCTCCACGTGTCATGAGCATGATACGAAGACAAAGACTCCAGTTGAAAGGTTTGTCCGATCGTCTCCGCTAGCTTACGCTTATTCATAAAACCTAGCAACATCGCCGATACGGAGCTGAACAGTTCAAGCTGAACGGTGTAGTCGACAAACACGTTCTTCTGTCCCCACTCGAAAAGCGCGGACAACGTTCCGTTGAATGCCTCCCGTTCCCTCGTCTCCAGTTGCAGCCGCAGCCTGCCGACAGTATCCGCAATGTAGTCATGCTCGCCGCCTCGCTCATTCTGATCTGCCGTCTCGTCCTCATCCGCGCCGCTTATAATAATTTCTTCATCCAGGCCGATTCCTTGCTGGAGCAGACCGCACATCGCGCGATATTCGCCGGCAAGCGCTCTCCAAGCCACGGCGGGCGACGACAGGACGATCGACAGCGGCAGGCGAAGGAGCTGCCGCACGGATTGCTGTATTTTTTCCAGCATTCCTCGGATGTAAAGATGATGCCGCGCCGCGTCTTCCTCATCTCGCAACGACTGGACGAGCCAAACGAAGCTCTTCCCGTCCTTGACGGAGACGATCCGGCTGAACGACTGCAAATATTCCTCCATAATATTGCAAGCGGCGTACTCCAACAGCAGTCTGTCCTTGAGCCCCAAGTGCGATGGCCAACTGTCGATACGTCCGACGAGCAATACGAGCGGACTATCCGCCCGCAGCGGAATATCGAGCATCGTCAATTGCTCGGACAGTTCACCAAGCGCATCCGCATCTCCAATCAGAAGCTTTCGCATATACGTTTCGACAAGCAGCGGACGGGCGTCCCTGACTTGCTGACGCGTTCTGTCCATGACGGCCTGTTCGCTAATTTCATCCGCGATGCAGTCTATCGCTTTGCGTAGCAGGCCAAGCAGCGTCTCTCTGTCCGACGGCTTCAACAAATAGTCGAACGCACCATGACGTAGAGCAAACTGCAAATATTCGAAATCCGCATGTCCCGACAGAAAAATGACTTTGCAGCGCGGCCAAAGCTCCCTGACATGCAGTGCCAAATCCAGACCGCTCATTCCCGGCATCCGTACGTCAGTGATCAAAATATCGATCCGGCCTTCCTCCGCAATTCGTCTCGCTTCGCGCGGCGTGTAGACAGACTGGACACGCACCTGCTCGAGCTCGTTCAGAATGTTGCATACTCCGCGCACGATAAGCGGCTCATCGTCCACTACCAGTATATGATGCAAGCTGACACTCCCCCTCCTCTCCCGTTCCGACAAGCCCGACTTCCATTCGCAGCGTGACCGCTGTCCCGCCTGTTGCGACCGGATCGATGCTGACGCCGCTCTCGTTGCCGTATAGCAATGCCAGCCTCTTATGAACGTTGGCAATGCCGTGCGTTTCCGTTTCATCGCGCCTGTGCGTCAAGCTTTGCCGAACTTGTGCCAGCCGTTCGGGGTTGATGCCTTTGCCGTTATCCTCCACCGTAACCGTTAGACACTCGCGTTCGCAACATATGCGTACGGAAATTCGTCCGTTCTCCTCCGTATTTTCGTGAGCATGTACGAATGCGTTTTCCAATACCGGCTGAATGATCAACCTCGGCACGCGCCACTCGGATAGATCGCCTTCTACCGTAAACTCGCACGAAATCCGGTTACTGAAACGAATTTCCTGAATAGAACCGTACACTTTGGCATGATTCAGCTCTTGCTCAAGCGGGACCATGTCCGCTTTGTTGTGCGTAATAAATTTGAAATAGTCGCCAAGATGTTTGGACAACGTCCGAATCCCGTTATAATCCTCTTCGTCGGCCATCAAGTACATGATATACAAGCTGTTGTACAAAAAATGCGGATTGATCTGCGATTGCAGCTGCTTCAGCTCCGATTGTTGGCTATAAATCGTTTTTTCGTACACTTCCTGAATCAATTCGTTCAACTTCGAAACCATTCGGTTAAACTGCGTATACAAATAAGCAAACTCGTCATGGTCGCGGCGCTCGATCACAATATCAAGCTTGCCTTGTTCCACCTTGCGGAAGCCGGTAACAAGCTTCTTCAGCGGCTGATGGATCAAGCGGTAGATCAACAATGAAGCGACCAGTACGATGATGATCGAAACCGCAGACAAATACCCATACCAGCGATTAATCGAATATACCGGATTAAGAACAACATTTTCCGGCAAAGCCGTCTTTAGACTCCATTGCAGCATGTCGGATCGTTTGACAAATATGAGATAAGGCGTGCCGTCTATCGCGAGTTCTCCGCTTCCGTCACGCTCCAGCGCCTGAATTTTGCCCCCCGCTTCCCCGATGCCCGAATGCGCGTACAACGTCTCTTGGTTATGATCGTCGGTCAAATAAGTGACGTTGCCTTCATAAGAGCGGAACACGTCCATTTCCCGGCTGATTTTCTCGACCGATAGCTCAATAACGAGCAAATATTGCGAACGTGTCGCGCTTGGATATCCAAGCGGAAGCAATAGTCTTCCATTGTAATGCACCGGGTTGAAAATGCGATTTTCCGCTTTAAGCAGACTCTCGTACTCACCCCTATCCATCGAATCGACGTTAAATCTGGATTTGGCCGACAGCCGTTTGTCCAGATTCGGCATCAAAACGAACACATCCTGAATCAGCTTGCTGGACTCGGCCAGCATGACGATTTTCGCCTGCAAGTCCTTGAACGCTTTCGTTCGCTCGTAATCGGTCAACGTCGCCGCCCTTATGCTCAAATCGTTCAGATCGGCATCATTGATAAACGTCTGCTGCAAAGTCGTGATCCGATCGATCTCGTTTTCCAGCGTAGTGACGACGTAATCTGTTTTTTGCTGCATCGAATTGGCGATTTCCCGCCTGACGACATCCGCACCCTGCTGGTTCATCCAGAGACTGATCGCATAGATCGGAATCAGGATGAGAAGGAACGTGCCTACCAACTTCTTGTAAATTCCCCATCTCGGCTGCTTTTCCCGTGGCATCGTCCACTTCTCCATCCTTCCTCGAATGCTAAGATCGCCCTAGCAAGCTTACACCAATTCAGCGTCTGCTTCCCAATCAACGGAAGAATCGGTCGCCATCGCATTCAGTGTATAGGCCAAGTCGGTTGCCGTAAAGATGGAGACAACGGCATCATAGTTGGCGGAGCCGTCTTGATAGATAACATGGGCTTTGCAATTGGGCTGACGGTATTTTTCGCTGGCAAAATGGACCGCGCCCCGCTGATGGGTTGAGATGAGCTGGTTCAAGTTCCCTCTTTCATAGAACGCTTTACATTTACGCAACTCTTCCAGCTTGTCGGGCCGGTAATTTTCCGTCGGATATTCTCCCTTGTTCAGCTTCCATGGCCCCCAATCGAGCGTAAAAGTTTGATTGACCGGCAGTGAGAGATGCAGCTCCAGTCGGTGATTGCCGCCCCATGTTTTGCCGTCCACACGCGGTACGTCGAACGTAAAAACATACTTCTCGAATGAAGTGCCGATGATAGCTGTTCCGGCTGAAGTATAGGTAGGACTCGAGCCGCCTGAGCCGAATATTTGCGCAAGCACCGGCTGCACGGAGATTAACTTCGAACAGCGCAAATAAAGCGACAATGACACGCGTTCGCCTGACAGCTTCGTCACGTCCTCAATCATGTTGATAATCGTATTGTATGTCGCTCCCGCAGCCGTCTGACTGTTCGCTAACCGCAGGAAATAACTCGGATGACCGGGCACTGCCGTCTGGCCGGGAGCAAACGTTTCCTTCGTCACAGTGCATGCGCCGCCGATGCCGTCGCGGCTAATATAGTAGCGGTCTGCCACTTTGAAGATCCCCGATCCGGAGACCGTATAGCTCGCTCCGTTCCCTCGCTGCCAAATGTCGAACCACGTATTCGTGCCATAGTTGACCGCCCGCTCAGCATCGGAGAGCAGGAGCGTGCTTGGGGTGGACGCGGCGTACATTTTCGGATTCCCCGTACTGCGGATGTCGATGCCGCTCTGCCCTGCGATCGGGTTCAAAAAAAGCAGCGGGTATTTTCCGCCCATATAGACATCAACGGAGATGTCCGCGTTACGGAGCGCGATTTTGTCATTCAGGCAGACAATAAACTTCGTATCGGTAGGCACATAATCATTGGAGACATTATGTAAATTCACATACATGTCCTTGACTTTGAGCCCCGTTACGTAAAACGGAGATACCGCTGTCGTAGGCTGGTCGCCCATTGCGATGACGGCCTCGCAGCCACTGTAGATCGTTTCCACATACGTCGAATTGATTTCCACGTAATTCGTATTGTCCGCGATGTGCACGGCATGTTTAAACCCTTGGAAACCGCCGCCGTGAATGACCGATTTCCAACCGCTCACGTAGACGCCTGTTCCGCCCGCAACCGTTCCGCCGATATTCGCGAAGCAGTCTACGACATTCAAGCGGGAATTGCCGTTGTCGGATAAGCCTGCAGCAGATTTCCCATTCGCTCTTATAAAATTTTTCGCAATATCGTTGGCGCTCTCGTACATGCAGTCCGTTACATAGCAGTTCCAGTTATCCGATTGAAAAAATATCGCGTATCCCGCCGCGCTGCCGAAATTTTTGAACACGCACCGGTCGATGCGGGGATTGACGACGAATGTGTTCACATATATCCCGTGCTGCGCATTCGCTCCTCCCGAAAATATCAAGTCGCGAACGCCGTAAAACTCATGCTTCGTTTGCGGGTTGACCGGATCATTATAGCCGATCCCGTCTTTGCCAAGCTTGACGGCGTGAGCGGTTCCTTCATAGACAAGTCTCGCGCCTCCACTGCCACATAGAATAACCGGCCTGTTGAAATACAAGCCCGAAGAATACCGATAAGTGCCGTTAGGAAAATAGAGCTGCACAGGCGTTCCGTCCGTGTTCGGAATCGCATTGACATAGTCGGCAGCGTCGGTCAAAGCCGCCGTATCGTCAGCGACCCCGTCACCGACGGCGCCGAAATCTTTAACGCTAATGTTCTCGCCCGAAGCGGTCAGTGCGGTCGTCTGCCCGCTCCCCTCTGCATAACCCGTGATCGGGCTGAACGCCCCGGCAGCCACAAATGCGGCCGTTCCGGCTAGCGTATAAGTCAGAAATTGGCGGCGAGAAATGCCATCGATTTTCTGCGATTCGTTGTCGTCCCTTTTTTCCATAACGCACTTACCTCCCAATGGTTACTCGGTCGTGTACGCGGTCATGCCAATAGCTTAAAACAAATGAACGTTGAACTGTCCGTCCCGTTCGTCTACTAAAGCGAATCCGAGAGCCGGCAGCTCGATTGATGTCTGATGATCGCCGAGCTTAAGACGTCCGGCGTTCGAATGCTCCTCCAAATTCATGACAATGACGCTGTTTCTGTCCGGAAGCGAGACGAGCGCCAGGTTCGTCCCCTCCGTTAAGCGCGGGAAACCGGAAGCAATTGCTTCGCAAGCTTCAAGCTCGCTTCTTAGCAGCGCGACTTCCGTTTCCGCCGGCAATGTACCTGCCTCGTGCGACCAAATCTTGACGTTCGCCGGAAGCTTCCCCAGCACATCCTTATTTCGCTCCGCCGCTTTGCTGTCGACAATAACGGTTTTGTAAAGCGGGAAACACGCCTTCCATTCGGCCCCGATATGGTAATCGCCGAAAAACAGCAGCACCTCGCCGGATGTGTCAGGCTCATTGCCACGCACCGGTTTGACCGGCAGCCCGGCGTAATATGGAAGCAGCGGCGGTTCAACCGCTTCGCCATACGCGCCGTGCGTTCCTTTGGCGAGATGCACGGGATAGGCTCGTTCGTAGGGATCGCACCATTCCGCGATTTGCCGAATCGCCGGATATTGTCGGCTCCAGGCGTTCCAATAAGACTCCTCGATCAGCCATGTGCCGCTCATGAAGTAAATGTCCGAGATGCCTGCGGAAACGGCGATTTTTACTTTACAGATCAGATTGTTCTCATTTAAGGATTTGGGTGGGAACACTGTTGTCTCGCTGACCGTGCGCTCGCGGCCAACGAGATTCAGATGATACTGAATGCCAAGCAGCTCGCTTGCCTTTCCTTCCGGACTGCCGAACTCGCCGTCGCTGAAATGCAGCTCGCCGACGCGGAATTCGCATCCCGGAATCGCTTCCTGAATCTCGCGCATATCGATCCCGTGCCGCTCGTCGCCGAGATGCATAACCATAATGCCGAGTTCTACGCCGGGAACGTTCATTTCTTTCATCATATTCGTTACTTTGGAGCAGTTGTAGCCGACCCATTCCTTCATCAACACGGTGTCCGCCTTGTCCTGCAGCGCTTGCACAAGCGACTCCCGCGTCAATGTCCGACCGGAGGCACGCCCGAACTCGCTCACACAAATGTCGCAGAAGCAGCCCTGAATTTCGTCCCCCAGCTCGCCGAGGCGCAAATCGTCATCCATCATGAAGCGTGTGAAGCCCGCATCGCGCAACGCCACAATCGACTCGACATTTTCGCGCACCATGACAGGCTCGATGTCGCCGATATAATATTTAGGCTTGCCCGCGCTGTCTTCGCGATAGCGCCAGTGATCGGGAATTTTTAACCGAATGGCGTCGTCGTCGGGATTCAGGCTGTTGCCGGGATGGCCGACAGGCAATTGAATAATGGCCGCCTCGAAGCCGTGGCTTCTGGCAATCCTTCCGGCCTCTGCGATTGTCTCTAGGCTGCTCCATGTCGAGCCGTAAAAATATCCCCACAACCAAATCGTGTCTACTCGCGCTTCCTTCATCATCGCAATAACCTTTGGTCCTTCTACTTCGTCCACAAGCAAAGCCGGGTCAATATTATAGTTGATTTTCATATTCGAATTAGCTCCCTCTGTGTAATGACCGGCAATCAACCTTTCTCACTGCCGAGCACGATACCTTCTAGTTAAACTAAACACAACTGCAGCGCAACACCGCGACTCTTGTTTTCGCAAGCAAATGCTCACCTCGTTTTCGCCCAGTCGTTCACTTCCTCGGTCATTTTCGCGCCGCCAAGCTCGTTCCAGTCTTTGACGAACTTGTCGAACTCCTCGATGCCGGACTGGCCAAGAATGATCTTGATCGTCATGACCGACTCCATCTTGTTCAGCGTCGCCATTTTCTCCGCCATCGTCGCCGTAGAGCCGCCCATGAACTCGGTGTTCATCAGTTTGTTCTCCTGCAAATAGCGATCGACGATTTCCATGCCCGCCCCATCCATGCCGAACGAGCGGTAGAACCCCCAGGAATTACCGACGACGTCGCCTTTTTCGAACCAATTTTGAATCGCGTCATAGTATAGCCTTTGCTCGAGATCAAGGCCCTCCGGATTTTTGCTCTCTATCGCCGCTTTAACCGCGCGGTGCGCCTTCACGTTCTTCAGCACCGGGAACGCTTTAACTAGCCCGTAAGGCCACGTCTCGATATTTTGCTCCGCGTTGCGCGACAGAGAAGTATCCGGGTGGTTCCAGCTTCTGTCGTTCCAGAAATTTAGCAGCTTCACGACCGCCTCGGGATGTTTGTAGCCTTTCTTGACGACATAGAATGCATTGGCCGATACGCCTACTTGCGCCAACGCCGGCTGATCGTCCGCCGAAGGAATCGGATACGCCTTCCATTCCGCGTTCGGTTCATTTAGCTTGTTGTTCTTGAGATTCCCCAGCGGAGCGTACATCGGTCCGAACATCATGCCGACTTTGCCGGAGGCGATCAGCTCGTCGTATTTCGGACCATCCTTAACGCCGAATTCCTTATCGAAGTAGCCGGCTTTGTACATGTCCGCCAGCTTCTGCAGCGCACTCTTCATTTCCGGTTGTACGCTACCATAGACGATTTTGCCGCTAGCATCCTTTAGCCAAGTTCCGGGATAAGCGTGAAAACCGTTGAAAAAGCCGGGGATTTGCGCCTCCTTCACGAGCGCCAGTCCATACGTGTCCCTTTTCCCGTTCCCGTCGGGATCCTGCTCCGTAAACGCCTTCGCAATGGCGACCATCCCGTCCATCGTCGTCGGCTCAGCCAAATTCAGCTTCTTCATCCAGTCGTCGCGTACCCAAAGCATCGGGACCTCATCCAGATTGCTGTTCGTTAGCGGAAGCGCGTAAAGTTTACCCCCGAATGTGGATGCTTTCATCGCAAGTCCGCCGTCTTCCTGCAGCAAGTTCTTCGTAAAGTCCGTCGCGTATGCGGCGTATATGTCTGTCAAATCTTCGACCATACCGGCTTCTACCAAATTATTTAGCTGCAACGCATTAACAGCCATTACATCCGGGATTTCTCCAGAAGCGATGGCGATATTCGTTTTATTCGTGTAAGCTTCGTCGCCTTCGACAGCCCAACTGTTCTTGACCTGAATCCCAAGAACGTCCCGGTAGGCATCGTACCAGTTGTTGTCGTCGATCGACTTGCCTTCGTCAAACTTCAATCCCGCAATATTCCTGCCGGTTGTCAACACGATCGGCGGGTCGTACTTGGCCATCGGCCCTGCCGCCTGAGTTTCACTCCGCTCTTCGGTCTTCGTGTCGTTCGTCGGCTTCGCCGTTTCCTTGACGACCGAATCCGTCTCATTGTCGCGGCAAGCCCAAAGTGCCAGAAGTATAATCGCCAACATTACGGCTCCTGCTGCTTTCATCGTGTTGTTCGCCATGCAGCTTCTCCCAACGTTATTGGATTTGGAGATGGATGCCTCCCCTTCTGGACCGCAATGCCGAGATGAACGCTCCACTACAATTGTAAAAACAACTGCGTGAGCGGACAATCGGATTCTGTTGACAGCGCTAGGACTTTGTTGTCCAATTCATGCGAGTTCGGCGAAATGGGGAGATCTCACATCTTCCTAGCCCATTATAAAGCGCCGCCATACACTATACACAACTTGGTGACGGCGACGCCTTTCGCGTTAGGATTCGAGAAATCTTTGAAAGATGGCCGCCATTTGGGCACGTAATGCGTTGCTCTTAGGCGTCAGCTTGGTGCCATAACCTTGGATCAACCTTTTGGCGTTGGCCCAGGCCATCGCATCCTTCGCATAGCCAGAAACGGAGCCTGCGTCACCGAACAAAGAGAGATCGGCTTTGGCGGACACGTCATAACCTTTGAAAGAGGCGTAACGGTACAAGATTACTGCCATTTGCTCACGGGTAATCGGGTCTTCGGGGCCAAACTTCCCGTTGCCGTTGCCGCTGACGATTTTGTTGTCGACCGCCCATTTGACAGCATCTTCGTAATACTTACCGGCCGCCACGTCGATGAACGGATTCGTTCCGTTCACATCTGGGGAGCCTTCCAGTCGATACAGCATCGTCACCAGCATCGCCCGCATCGTCGTTGCATTAGGGCTGAAAGTCGTATCAGAAATACCCTTCATCAGCCCTTTTTCATAGACGTATTTCACCGCATCGTAGAACCAGTCGGCTTTGTTCACGTCTTTGAATTGATCTTTCCAGACCGGCGGGGAACCCGGGTCCTCTTTATCCCCTTTGCCGGGGGGCTTCGGGTCGGTGATCCCCCCGCCACCGTTGCCGGATGAGCTGGCGCTTACACTCAACTCTTGCAATGCACTTGCATAGTCGGTCTTTTTGTCGCCGTTGGTTGCTTCGGAATACACATAGAGCTTATCGTTAGCACCCAACGCAACGCCGGACAAGTCAATCGTTGCGCTGCCACTTGCGCTAAGCGGCTTGATAATATTCCCGTAGTACTTCACCGTACCGTCTCGATCGATGACGACTGCCGAAATATATTCGTTGACTCCTACCGTAGCGCCCGTATAACTGATGGTCATCACTTTGCTTACTGCATCATATCCCGTTCTTCCTGCACCAAATGTTCTACCGTTATCCCGAAGGGTCAACTTCCATTCCATCGGCTTAACGGATGACACCGCCTGCAGCGCTGCGGCGCCCACCGTACTGCTCAACTTGCCGCCTTGGGCAGCGGATGAGAAGAGAATCGGAGACAGCGCCAGATTGATAGCGGGACGGGCGCCATCGGCGTAGGATACGCGGGTATAGCGCTGAACGACCGAGACGACTCCGGCGTTGTAAGGCTTGTCCCCATACGGCGAACGCAGCCACCACCAACCGGCGTTGCCGGTCGGATTGGTGATGAATGCAGCTTCGCGTTCATGATCACTGTGGAAATAAGTCGCCGCTTCCTCTCCCGACAGGAAAAACGCTTTTTCCCCTTTCAGCTCGCTTGCCCCATACGCCATATACTGCGCGTCAGTTTTTGTTATGGCCAGCAGAGCGGAGAGCTCGGCAGCCGTAAAATGATTCGATCCGGCAAAGCTTTTGCTCCATGCCTGGGCGTCGCTGTTCTGCCATTCGTTCGGTTGTGCCTGTCCATCGTTGTCGTCGTCATCCCAAACGGCTTCAAATGGCGTGCTTCCCAACAAGTATTTGGAAATGAGGAACGCGCCTTCTGTATTCGTGTTCGTTTTGTCGGCATCTAGCACGAGCCACGGCACCTCGTAGGTGCCGCCACCCTCTGCATACTGGCCCAAGTAGACGATATTACCGTCGGCGATGCTGCCCGTCCCGGCAGCCATCCCCCCGGTTCCCGACGCGGCCGATGCCGCTTCTGGCAGCAACGGCATCATCATACACAAGCCGAGCATTGCGCCCATTATCGTTTTTTTCATCTCGTATTCGCCTCCTTCTTCATCTAGTTGGGAAAGCCGATAGACGGCCATTCAAACGGGTATCTCACCGGACTCTCAACGCCTTCAGGGGCCAGCAAAATATATTTGTAACGCCATGATTGCTCAAAATGCACCGTCAAGGTGTTGCCATTCAGAACCGCGTTATCCCCGTTGATCGCGTCGGTCGCCACACTTCCGGACAAAATCAGCCCATCCGGCAGCGTGAATGTGACATCCCTCGGCTCGTCTGTCTGGTTCAAATTCGCCGTAACGGCCACGACTGCGCCGTCAGGACGTTTGTAGTACGACATCGGCGTCTCTTCATTGGAGCCTGCAATTTGACTGTCTCTGTACAGCGTAAACTGCGCGTTGTTCAAGTCGTAATAATCCATCATTTTCGTACGAAGAAGTCCGTCCATCCGCACTGGAATATTCAGCACCGCAGTTACCGCTGATGCGGAATCGACCTGAGCATAATTCAAGAAATTAACGTTCAGCCCGGTCTGCGTCCCCATCGTCGCCCGCAGCAGCTCCGGCGTAACCTCTCTGCGGAATGTTGCTTCCGACGGATTAGCCTCTGCATTAAGGAATTGCTCACCCTTCCATATGCCGTCGGTAAATCCGGCGGTTGGTGTCCATGTGCCAACAGGTGTGTGCAGATCCATATAAAAGTCTGGACGAATCGCCTTCCCCATCGTACGCAGACGTTTCATGAATTTTCTGTACTCAAAGATCTGATAAGACGGCTGCAACACGCCATCCCGGTCAACATATCCCGCGCCGTGGTGCACGTTCTGATCTACCGGCGGGAGAGCGGTGCTGTCCATATATAAACCGCCAATGTGATCTTCCTCGATCAATTTCTTAATGCTCCACAGCATAAAATTCTGGTACTGCCCCGCATACGAAATATTCGCCCCGATGTGGTTCGTATCCGACCGTACCCAGCCGTTGGGCAGGAAAAACGGCTCCGTCACAATATCATCTTTGTAGTACTGGAATTCCGGCGTATTGTTGCCCAGTTGGAATCCAATGTACGGGATCACTGGGATTCCCTTCTCATTGGCCGCAGTCGCCAGCGCATGGAGAGCGTCCTTTCTCCCTTGCTCTCTCGTCATCGGATAACCCTGGGACTCCGTCCAGTCTTCATGAATTTTGAGCAACTGATAGTGATCGCTCTTTAATCGGTTCAGAAACATAGGCCAGTCACGGTTGCTATTAAAATCGGGGCCGCCTACGTACACTCTTGCAGGGTTGCTCGCATCGGGCAGCAACTCATAGTTCCCTGTCAGCACTCTCCCCGGTTGATTTGCATCTTCGGCTTGGACCCAAGCGATCGAGGCGCCGTTCTTATCTACTGCGGAGAAATCGTTGTAAACAAACCCGCTGCCAAACACAATTTTGGCTTCTTGGAGGGAAGCGTTCATCAGATCGAAATCAAACGGGATTTCTGCTTGTTTCGCAAAATTACCCGTATCATCCGTGATCCATACTTCCAAAGCGGACTCGTTCCATTTAAGCTTCACATATCGCTCCCACCAGATCATCCATGTATTCGTGTATTCGAACTCCTTAATCTCATGGCGAACCCGATTGGTATTAAAGCCTGTTTCCGTCGTCAAAAAGAACTTCGGTGAAGCCAGGCTGTAATACAGGCCAAAGCTGTTTCCGTTCGGGAATTTGATGGCCACGACGGGCGTCGCCATCTCGTTCTGCGGGTCATCCGGGTATCCGCCCGACCAGTTTGCGGTAACTGCATTCCAAGGCGCCGCATTTACCGTCAGTTCGCCATACTCCGGCGTTACATAGTCCTTGGCCGGATAGCTCAATTGACCTTTACTCTGCGAGAAAGTATTCATTCCCCATCCTTCTGCGCCGTAAGCATTGCTACCATAAATGAAAACCTGCTTATTTTCCGCCTGCGGCCGGATCGGGGAAGCTTGAATCGCGAAGGTGAACGTCAGCGGCGTATCCCGGTTAACTTCGATTGCCTTATCAATCACATTCATTTCCAGAACATGGGCTCCGCTTTGCTTTTTCAATGCCAGCACTTTTTTCGCGTCTTGGAACGACCAATTTTGCGTCGACTCAGCGACCCAAGTCAGCCCCACCTGATCGTTACCGACAAAAATATGCGGAGTAAAGCTCCCCGTAGCAGCGTCGGGGAACTTGCCTGAACGCGCCCCGCTCCAGTACGGATAGCTGCCTCTTAACGGAGAATCGGTCGTATCCGCATCAAACAGCGTCGCCGCTTCCGGTTTCATCGGAATTTTCACCTTGAGGTTCTGCAATTGAACCGGAGCGTCAGACTCGGATGACAGTTGCACATCAAAACGGATAAGTCCGTCATATTCCACCGTACTGTTCACACTCAGCTTAACATCGTCCGACACCGACTCGTTCAAATATTGGACTGCGGTATCCGTCTTCTCTACGCCAATGTCATTCGTTTCGTAGAAGTGGAGCTCCTGCGCATCGGCATTGCCCTCAATCTGTATCGGGGCGGCCAACAGTTCTTGACCTTGGCTCGTAATCTGGCTGACAAAAGGAGAATCGCCGAAGGCATACTCCCTGCCCCAGATTTCCACTTTATTGCCAACCGTCTTCACGCCGGTCCATGGAGCAAGCACAACATCCTCCGTACCGAGATCGGAATCCCACCATTCCGGCGTGGCCGGCTTTTCCAGCGTTACCGGAGGTAGTGCATAGGAATCCCCGCTGCCCTTCAGCGTGGCAACAAACTGATAATTCCCTGCCGGCTGCGCTCTCATATCGAATGAAGCTTGGAATACACCGGTGGAATCGACGTTCACTTCTTGATCGGAAATGACCGTTCCTTGCCCGTCTTGCAGTTCAAACAGGCTCGTTTGGGCAATAAATCCTGCATTCACATCATTTTTGTCCAGACGGAGCTCCGCCTTCTGATCGCTCCAATAGGCGCGCACCTTGAGCGGAGGCGGGATGTTAACTGGTATTTTTCTGCTATAGTACACTTTCCCGCTGTTCGCATCGGTTATCGTCACAACGTTATCCCACTTGCCTTGCTGCAACGGGTTGCTCAATACGAAATCATGCGATGCACCGGCAGCTACTGTGGCGGTCATCTCTTGAGCAGCCCCCAGAAGCGCGCCGGTGCTGCTGTTCCTCACCTCTTGAACCGCTTTAATCGTCACATCGCCGCTCGTTGTGTTCGTAAAAGCGGAAACCGTCTGAAATCCGTTCTTCAAATCGCTGGCATAGACGGACTGGCGCACAGCATTATTGTCCTGGTCATTCCGGTACAGCCTGCCAAATGCGGAGGGATCGTGGAATGTTCCGCTGTAATAGGGCGACCATGAGCTTTGGATCATAGCCGGAATCGCCATCGGTCCGGTTCCGCCTTGATCTCCCGCCGATTGAGAGCGGCTAATATTAAACCCGTATTCCGTGGCCGAGAAGCTGCTTATCCCAAATAGAGAGGCAGGAAGCTCCACTTCCAAGTCCCAGTATCCGTTCCCTATCGTCGCTCCCGCGCTCCAATCGTCGTTGTTTCCCCATGCAGCATTTCTTCCCTGGCCTTCGTACTTGGTTCCCCTCGCATTAATAACAAACTGATAATAAGTCTGTTGCGCGACATCCGGCTGGAAGAAAATCTCTACCGAATCTTCGGTATACACCGGTCCGTCGTGTGCCGTCACTTTAGCGCTTGGCTTTTCCTTCTGAACGGAATGAACCGCAACGTACAACTTGTCCTCCGTGAAGAACACTTTAAAGGAAGTCGGCTCGGGAATGGCCTCCGATTGGGTAAACGTTACAAACCCCGCGCTTTGCGCCGCCTCGTCCCATTCTGCATTTTCAATAACGCCGTCAATAACCGGCGTCTTATCCGCAACGTTTGGCACATGGATTGTTGTCATCGGAGGGTCCGCTTGGGCTGCCCGCACCGAAGACGCGTTATTAGTGGAAGTTAGCAGAACCGCAAGCAGCAGTACGCAGGAAATCGATTGACGCATAACTTTCCTCATATTTAAACCCCTTTCCCGTCACCTTTACTGTTTAGAAAGCGTTTGAACTTCCGTTCTATCCCCGCCTTGCACGTTCACCAGGAAGCGCTCGCCCGCTCCCGTCTGTCTTCCGCCGGTGAAAGCAACCCGAAATACGCCTTTGCTATCAGCCGTTGCTCTGCCCAATTCTTGCCCTGCTCTATCACTTACGGACACGCTTGTATAGGGCAGCGCTTTTCCCCGGATTTCTCTTTCTCCCTCGTAGACGGGCTCATAGTCATAGGTCAGACGGTTTTGTCGGAAAGCGTAGTCGCCGATGTGATCCGCCAGTCCTTGCGGCACGGTCAGTTCGGAAATTTGATTGTTGGCGAAGGCGCGATCGCCTAACCCGACCAGGCTGCCGGGCAAATTCAGTTCCGACAACACATTGCCTCTGAAAGCGCAGCTGCCGATCGACTGAAGCCCTTCCGGCCACGTAACTTGAGCAAGCTTGTTCTGCTCGAAGGCGCTGTCGCCGATAGCGACCAGCGTATCAGGCAAATCCAGCGAGGTGAACGGATTATACGCAAATGCCGCCTCGCCGATATGGGTTAAACCTGCGGGCCAATCTATCGAAGACAGCTTGTTGTCGCTGAACATCCCGTGCGGGATTTCCTGCATATCCACCGGCAACTGCGCCTCTTCAATCCGATTGTATTGGAATATCCAGCCGCCATAGGTCGTAATCCCTTCCGGCAACGTTACCGAGGTCAGCTCATTCCCGGAAAAAGCCGATTCTCCGAGCGTTGTGATCCCTTGCTGCAGTGAAAGCGTACTCACTTGATTTAACGCAAACGCCTCGTCGCCGATCTCTGTTAAGCTAGCGGGAAAAGCGAGCGTTTCAATAGAGTTGCTGTAAAAAGCCCTTTTCTCTACGCGCTCAAGAGTGGCCGGAAACGTAACGGACTTAATCTTTTTCTCCTGAAAAGCACCTTCGCCGATCGCTTTCACTGTTATGCCTTGCACCGTTGCCGGTATCGTAATAGCTTTGTAGTCCTCAACTTCATTACCCTCTACCACATACTCCGTAATAACTCCGTCGCTATTGATGCGAAACTGCGACTCCGGCGTTGCCGCTGCTAGCAGTCCGAACGTGGCGTTCACGCCGCCGATCAACAGTGCGGCCGTGAACGCGACAAGCAATCCCCGGTATAAGCGTTTCTTGTTTGTCATCATTGATCTTATTCTCCTTTCTGCTTCCAGCTTCATAGCCAACCTTTGCTAGCCTTTCACACTGCCAAGGACAATCCCTTTGACGAAGTATTTTTGTAGAAACGGGTACACCAACAAAATCGGAACCGAAGCAATAATAATCTGCGCCGACCTTGTCGTACGGTCTGAAATGCTTTGCAGGTTTTTCCAGTCATCTGCCTTCAGGTATTTAAAGTCCGGCATCGTAATGACTGTGCGGAGAAAAGTTTGCAGCGGGTATTTATCCGGCATATTCATATAGATCATGCCGTCAAACCAAGCGTTCCAGTGGCCGACCACTGTGAACAGAATGAGCGTCGCCAGCGCGGCCATCGAGGTGGGCACATAAATTTTCCATAGCGTCTGCCAATGCCCGGCGCCATCCATATAAGCCGCCTCCGATATTTCCTTTGGAAGCTGGCGAAAAAAGTTAAGCAGCAGGATGACATTATAGACTTGAATGGCTCCGGGAAGAACTAGCGCCCAGATGCTATCGAGCAAGTGCAACTGTTTGACAAGCATATAGGTCGGAATTAATCCGCCGCCGAACAGCATCGTAAAAAACATAAACCAGACGTAGAACGTTCTCGGCTTAAACGCGTTGCTTTCCTTAGCCAGCGGATAAGCGGTAACGATCGTAAGCAGCATGTTCAGCGGAAGCGCGATGGCGATTCTCTTCAGCGTCACGCCGAACGATCGCCAAAATTCCTCGCGTTCCATCACAAAAGTAAAAGAGCTCAAAGTAAAATTTTTCGGCCACAACGTAACCGCGCCTTTGACAACTTCTCTGTTATCGCTGAAAGCGATGGCGAATATATGAAGTAACGGGGCCATACACGTGAGCGCAATAATGCCAAGAATGGTCCCGTTGATCACAGGAAAAAGATACGGTTTGTTGGTCCCTCTTCTCATCGTGAAGTTCATTCCCCCTTTCTAGAAAATTCTGTAATCGGCAAATTTATAGGCGGCGTAGTAGGACGTGGTTATCAGGATCAACGAAACGACCGACTTGAACAGTCCGACCGCCGTCGCGGGCCCGAACTTGGCGTCAATGAGACCCATCCGATATACGAAGGTGTCAATAATATCACCGGTTTCATACACTCCGGCATGGTACAGGTTAAAGATCTGATCAAACCCCGCGTTCAGAATATTGCCGATACTGAGAATCGCAAGCATCGCAATAATCATGCTCATTCCTGGCAGCGTAATGGTGATCATCTGCCGGAACCGCCCGGCTCCGTCCATTTTCGCCGATTCGTACAAGCTCGGGTTAATCGATGTTATGGCAGCCAAATACAAAATAGTTGACCATCCGAATTCCTTCCAAACATCCGTAATAATGATCGTAGGCTGGAACCATTTCGGATCGCCGAGGAAGAAGATCGGGTTCATTCCGAATGACTTCAGCAGACTGTTTACGATCCCGGTGGAAGGAGAGAGGATGTCGATTAATATCCCTGCTAGAAGAACCCATGATAAAAAGTGAGGCAAGTAAACAAGCGTCTGTATCGTCCGCTTATACGCAGTATTGCGAATCTCATTGAGAAGAATAGCAAAGGCAATGGGAATGATCAGCCCCAGTATGATCTTGGCAAAGGCGATGATGATCGTATTCCGCAACACGCGGAAAACAAAAGGATTGTCTAAAATAAGTTCAAAATTTTTCAGACCTACCCATTCCTGATGTCCAAGAAGTCCTTTGGCCGGAATGAAGTCCTGAAAAGCAATGACGATACCCGCCATCGGGACATAACTGAATACAATCAGAAGGATCATTGCAGGCAGCAGCATCAGGTGTAGAGAAAGGTTCTTCGACTTTTTCATTACATTCATGTTGATCATCTCCACTAAACAGGGGGGCCGATAAAAGCCCCCCTTTCTTTGCAGCTTTCGTCGTATTCAAGCGTTCTCGTTATTGCGCTAGATTACGCTAGATTGTGCTAGATCGTGCTAGGTCGTGCTAGGTCGTGCTAGATTGCGTTACTTGGCCTTGCTGTACCACTCGTTCACTTCCCGGGTTTCATCATCGCCCCCGAGCTTCTTCCAATCGGCCACGAACTTGTCGAACTCGCTCATGTCCTTCTTGCCGATTATCATCTTCACGAACGCCTCGGACTCCAGCGTCGTCAAGGTTGCCCCTTTGTCGCTCATCGTCTGTGTCGGAGCGCCGCGATAAGCATTATAGACCCACAAATTGTTATCGAAGTAGTACTGAATGTCCGCCTGTGCGATTTCCCCTACGCCGCCGTTACCGAGCATCTTGTAAAAGCCCCACACCGTCTCATCTTTCTCGTCCGTCCATTTTTTGACCTTGTCGTACACGGACTGTTCGACTGCGTTGGCAGGAGTTCCGCCCGCTTCAAACAGCTCGTTCATTCTCTTGTGATAGCTCAAGTTCTCTTCCAATGTCGGCACGGAGATCGGGGAAAGCTTCCATATCTCTTTGCCGTCCGTAGAGATGCTATACTTGGCAGGGTCTTTCGGTCCCAGCGTTTTGAGCAGGTTCATCATCTTGACCAAAGCTTCGGGATGCTCAAATTTCTTGTTGACGACATAGTAGCCTGCAATGCCTGTATCTGCTTTCGGCTTGGCAATCGTTCCGTCTGCTGCCGGAATCAGATACGGCCGCCAGTCTGCCTCGGGATGGTCGCGGCGGCTGTCTTGCAGCGGGTAGATGCCGTTCCACATGAAGCCGTACATCATTCCAAGCTTTTGCGCGGCAATATCTTGTGCGATTTTGTCGGCAGGTTTAGCGTAAAATTCAGGGTCGATCTGTCCGTCTTTATACATCGCCGCTAATTTTTCAATGGCGCCCTTTGTTTCGGGAAGCGTGCTTCCGTTAATAAGCTGCCCGTCTTTTTCCAGCCAAGTTCCAGGATAAGCGTTGTAGCCGTAGAAAAACCCTCCCAAATCCAGTGCAAAATCTTTGCTGACAGCGAGCCCGAACGTGTCATTCTTCTTATTTCCGTCCGGATCGTTATGGGTAAACGCTTGGCTGATCGCATAGACGTCATCCATCGTTTTCGGAGGATTCATGCCTACTTTGTTTAACCAGTCTTGACGAATCCACAAAATGCCGCTGGCATTGTCGCTGACCGACCACATTTGCGGAATGGCATACACCTTTCCATTGTTCTTGGCTGCAATATAAGGATCGAAGTTATAGGTCGTGTAATTTTTCTTTACTTCGTCGATTCCATATTGGTCAACGAGACCGCCCACGTCCTGGATGATGTCGGCTTTGATCGCGGACTGCAATCCAGCCGTATCTAGCACCATCACATCAGGAATATCTCCTGAAGACAGAGACAGATTAAGCTTCTGCTGGTATTCTTCAGGGCTCTTGGCTATCCATTTGTATTTCACCTTGATGCCAAGCTCGTCCAAAAATGCCTTCGTCCAGACGTTATCTTCCAACGTAACGCCGTCGGTCAAAGTCGTTTTTTCGAATTGGTCGCTAATATTGCCGACAAAAGTGATCTCGATCGGCGGATCATATTTCCCGAACGGATCTACCTTTGTTGCTTCCGGAGACTGGCTTTCTGTCTGGCCCGTTGCCGATGCCGATCCGGGTGCAGTGGCGCTCGGATCAGAGGACTCATTTTTATTGGCACACGCAGCGATCGTGAACACCAATGCTGTCGCGCTGAGAAGAGCTATCGATTTCTTGACTTTGTTTACCATAACCGCCCTCCAAGTTCATTAGGTGTTGAATGGTCTCTTGGCCGTTGAGAACCATTGATGTGATAGCGCTATCGACAGGTCGTTGTCGACCTTAGTTTTATTGTAGAAACAGCCGCTTGCGCCAACAATCGGATTCTGTTGACGCGGCTGGGACTTTGTTGTCCAGTTATCGCTGGCTGATAATGACAGATGCAAACTCCGCTGCCCTACAGTCATACCAATAACGCACTGAAAGACGCTATCGATGTAAGACCAGCTCGCCAGCCCAGCAATAGCACACTGACAGACGCTATCGACGTATCACCAGACCATCAGCCCACCAATAACGCACTGACAGACGCTATCGACGTATCACCAGACCATCAGCCCACCAATAACGCACTGACAGACGCTATCGACATACGACCAGAGGGTGCTCTTTCTCTTATTTGTGCATTGTGCGCCGTACAATAAAAAACGGCACAAAGGTGTGGATCACCTTTGTGCCGCCATTTATTCATCAGTCACCGATTCAATAAGCTGCCGACGTAACGAAGCAGTTCGTTCGCGCAGTTCGGGCAATAATGATGCTCGTCGATCAACCGCTTCGTCACCTCGTTGATGCGCTTGAGCTGGCTTTCGTCCGGCGTCTTCGTGGACGTCGTAATTTTCACGATGTCTTTCAGGTCGGTGAACAACTTCTTCTCAATCGCCTCGCGCAGACGGTCGTGCATGCTGTAGTCGAACTTCTTGCCCTTGCGCGAATACGCCGAGATACGGATTAAAATTTCTTCGCGGAAAGCCTTCTTCGCATTCTCGGACACGCCGATCTGTTCCTCGATCGAACGCATAAGCCTCTCGTCCGGGTCCATCTCCTCGCCGGTGAGCGGATCTTTGATTTTCGACCAGTTGCAGTACGCTTCGATGTTGTCGAGATAGTTCTCGAACAACGTGCGCGCCGATTCCTCGAACGAGTAGACGAACGCCTTCTGAATTTCCTTTTTCGCCAGATTATCGTATTCTTTACGCGCGACGGAAATAAAATTCAAATATTTCTCCCGCTCTTCGCGCGTAATCGACGGATGCTGATCGAGTCCGTCTTTAAGCGCCCGCAACACATCCAGCGCGTTAATGCACGGCAAGTCTTGTTTGATAAGCGCGCTCGAAATCCGATTGATGACATAGCGGGGATCGATGCCCGACATGCCCTCTTCGACGAATTCGTTCTGCATCTCCTTCAGATCGGCTTCCTTGTACCCTTCGACTTCTTCCCCGTCGTACATCCGCATTTTTTTGACGAGATCCATGCCTTGTTTCTTCGATTCCTTGAGGCGAGTAAGTATGGAGAAAATAGCGGCGGCACGCAGTGCATGCGGCGCAATATGCACATGGCCCATATCGGATTGTCCGATCAGCTTCGTGTAAATTTTCTCTTCGGCGGACACTTTCAAGTTGTACGGAATCGGCATGACAATCATCCGCGATTGCAGTGCCTCGTTTTTCTTGTTCGAGATAAAAGCTTTATACTCCGATTCGTTCGTGTGAGCCACAATCATCTCGTCGGCAGAGATCAGTGCGAACCTTCCTGCCTTAAAGTTCCCTTCCTGCGTCAGCGACAGCAAATTCCATAGAAATTTCTCATCGCACTTCAGCATTTCCTGAAACTCCATCAGCCCGCGATTCGCTTTATTTAACTCCCCGTCGAAACGGTATGCGCGCGGGTCGGACTCCGAGCCGTACTCGGTAATCGTCGAGAAGTCGATGCTGCCGGTCAAGTCGGCAATATCTTGCGACTTCGGATCGGAAGGGCTGAACGTGCCGATACCCACGCGATTTTTCTCCGAGATGAGCACTCGCTCGATCGGCACCCGCTCGATATCCCCTTCGAATTCGGTACGCAGCCGCATCTGGCACGAAGGGCAAAGATCGCCTTCGATCCTTACGCCGAGCTCATTCTCCACTTCCGGTCGCAGCGCATCGGGGATCAGATGGAGCGGGTCCTCCTGCATCGGGCAGCCTCTGATCGCATAGACCGCTCCTCGTTCCGTCCGCGAAAATTGCTCCAACCCTTTCTTCAACATCGTGACGATCGTCGATTTCCCGCCGGACACAGGCCCCATCAGCAACAAAATCCTTTTGCGGACGTCCAGCCTTCTAGCGGCCGAGTGGAAATATTCTTCGACGAGTTTCTCGATCGTCTGGTCAAGCCCGAAAATCTCGGAGTTAAAAAACGTATATTTTTTACTCCCTCCCCGCTCCTCTACGCCATGGGACACGATCATGTCGTAAACCCGGGCATGAGCGGTCATCGCCGGAGCTTGATCGCGGCGAAGTAGATCGATGTATTCCCGAAACGTCCCCGACCAGCTAAGTCTCTCGCTCTCGGCCCGAAATTCCGAGATCCGGCTGAAGATGTCCATGCCGCTTCCTCCTCGCGTCTTTCTCTAGTGCATCGACGTATTACATTCTTATGCGGACGACCGAACGAATTTGACCTAACATTCAACGGACAGGCCGTCAATCAACCATGAGCGTTATGCTATAATGGCCGTAATAAGCCATGTGCCGGGTTATGCGCTTGCCGTAAGGAGGAAAAGAAAATGGCCGTCAAACACGAAACCGAGCTTTATCCCCCAGTCAAACGTTTTTTCGAGGAGCGCGGCTATGAAGTCAAAGCCGAAGTACGCGGCTGCGATCTCGTCGCATACCGCGCGGATTTGTCGGACCCCCTCATTGTCGAGATGAAAAAGACGTTCACCCTGCCGCTGCTGCTTCAAGGCGTCGACCGGCAGAAAACCGGAGGCGACGTCTGGCTCGCCGTCGAGCGGAATCGCGCGAAAAAAGGGGCGCACAACCAGCGCTACGGCGAGATTACCGCCTTATGCCGCAGACTCCAGCTCGGTTTCATGACGGTGACGTTCTATAAGACGAAAAAGCCGGTCATCGAAGTGTGGTGCGAACCGCCGGCTTCGCCCGAACGGCACGCCGTTAGCAGTGCTACCATCATGCTTGAGCCGCGTCCTCTCATCGCGGAACCATCTACGCCTTATACGGCTTATGCGCCAAGCAAACCGCCGCGTCGCTCCAAGGCGAAAGCCGAGAAGCTGCGCAAAGAGTTCGACGCTCGCAGCGGCGACTACAATGTCGGCGGTAGCACGAAGCGCAAACTTGTGACCGCATACCGAGAGAAATCGATTCAGTGTGCCCTTGCCCTTCAATGCCACGGTCCTTCCGCTCCCCGGCAAGTCCGGGCGCTCACGAATTGTCCGACGGCCGCTACATTGCTGCGCGACAACTATTACGGCTGGTTCGCTCATTTGGCCAAAGGCTCGTACGGCATTTCCGCCGCCGGGCAAGCCGCCTTGCACGAATATGCCGAGATTACTCGCGTATGGGCTAGCCGATTCCCATGGGCGGCGGAATACGTATTGACCGGCGATGACAGCGATGGTTCGGAGATAACGCTTAACTACGCGACCAGCGCCCCGTAAACTCTTCTACGCTCTCGGCAAGCCTCGCCAAACCTTGTTTCATCTGACGTTCGTCCGAAAAGGCGAAAGTCAGCCGAATCGTATTGGCGCGAGCATCCTTCACATAGTAAGGAGCACCCGGTTGAAAGATTAATCCTTTTAACCACGCAGACTTCAGCAACGATTCTCCGTCCAGTCCTTGGGGCAGCGTCACCCACAGGTGCAAACCGCCGCGAGGAGGGAGCCAGCCAAGATCGGGGATGCCTTTGCGAGACAGCAAATCGATCATTCTTTTCATTCGCTCCTCGCATTGTACACGCAGCATCTCGATAAGCGGTTCAAGCGGTTGTTCGTCGATTAATCGAGACAGTGCTAACATCTCTAATGTGTTCGACGGGGGTTCAGCCGCGCTGGTTGACGACTTTCGCCAGCGATCCGTCTGACCGGCGATCCAGCCGAGCTTAAGTCCCGCGATGAGTCCAGGAGGCAACTGGCCGATCGATAAGACACCGGGATCAAGCCTTCTCGCAGAAGGTCCCTTCTCCGGCTCGAACAGCAGCATCTCTTGCCTATCGTCCGTCACAAGCAGTACACCTGCTTCCGAACACCTTGCCTGGCAAGCCGAGCGCAGTTCGACGCTCCATGAAGTCCCTTCGGGATCTGTACAAGCCGGGGCGATGTACACCATTTTCGGCCGATACCGGAACAACGCTGTCGTTAAAGCTTCGGGGTCCATGCCCCGCCGATCTCCGGCAACCGCCTCCGTCTTTAACCCCGCTTTGCGAAAAACGTGCAGGGCCGATCTTGACGTCAGCTTCTCTGTCAGCACCGTGTCTCCCGGTTGTAGAAGCTGATCCGCGATCCACGCAAGCGCTCCGTCCGCCCCTTGCGTTACTTTCACTTGGCTTCCGTTGCCGCCAGTGCGTGCCTTCAGCAAATTTTGTGCAAGCAGCGACCTGAGCTTCTCGCCGTAGGGCTCGGCGTTACTTTCCCGAGTCCCGAATCGTTCCGTCGTAGCGATCGAGGCTGCTGCTTCTACCCGTTCTTCCCAATCGGCAGCCGATATCAAACCTTCCTTCGGCCATCCGCCCATCCAGTTGATCATCGCACCCAAGGCTCTTCCCTCCCTTGAAGATCTCGGCCTTATTTCATTTATATGACCGCCCTCAGATTGTCACAACATTTTGCGTTTTCTTTTTTCCGGTCGTTGGTTATAATAAAGGTAGTCAAGCGGAGGTGTGGAAAATGTTTCTGGCAGAAGCGGCTAGCGAAGCGGCGAATCAGATTAAACTGTTCGGAATGTCCAACAAATTCTGGATCGTTATTCTCGTACTCGTTCTGTTTGTCGTCTCCATCCTGACGGCATCTTATAACGAAGATAAGACCAAAGGGCTCTAACAGCCACCGAAAGCCGACCATCCTCTTCGATGGCCGGCTTTTTTCTTATACAAAAAAACCGTCCCGGCGGGACGGCTTCTCTGTGCCTTATGTTTACAGTCCGTGCATATCCTTCACGCAAGAAGCGCATACGTAACGCTCCTTGAATTCTCCGACGCCTTCCATCGAAGAACAGAACACGCAACGAGGCCGATAACGTTCCAGAATAATGTGATCTCCTTGGACCAGGATTTCTACCGGATCGCCTTCATTCATCTGATACCGTTTGCGTAACGATTTCGGAAGAACGATGCGGCCCAACTGATCCACTTTACGAACAACGCCTGCAGGTTTCAATGCTGTACCTCCATCCCATATGCTAATCTAGCTAGTAATAAATCCTCGAAACCTTTGCCACTCTACATATTTCTACATCTTATGACATTTTCCTGCCCAGAACTGGATTTGCTTACTATCGTGCAACAATACAGGCAAAATAGCCAAATAAAAATGAGATTTTGCGTCACTCTAATGGAAAATCGTTCTGTCTGAGCGCCTCGAACACAACGATCGCCGCCGAATTCGCCAAATTCAGCGAGCGGACTTTATCGGTCATCGGTATACGCATGCCCGTATCGGCATTCGCGTCCAGCAGCTCTTGCGGCAGCCCCTTTGTTTCGCGGCCGAACACGAAGTAGTCGCCATCCCGGAACGCGAAGTCGGAATAACGTTTCGTAACCCGAGTGCTAGCGAAGAAAAATCTTGCCCCGTCTTGCGCCGCCGCTTGCACTTCTTCGAACGAATCGTAATACGTAATGTTGACAGCGTACCAATAGTCCAATCCCGCCCGTTTCAGCGTTTTGTCATCCGTGTCGAAGCCAAGCGGACGTACAAGATGAAGATGCGTTCCCGTCGCGGCGCACGTTCGGGCAATATTGCCCGTGTTGGCCGGGATTTCCGGATTCACAAGCACGATGTGAAAAGGCATAAACGTTTCCTCCTTCGGAAAAAATCGAAAAATAGCGGCGAACAACCGCTATTTCTCGAAAACGGGCCGACGAGGCCCTTATGGATGATCATTCATTGGTAGATCAGCTGTTGCGGCTTTGGAAATCGCGCATGAACGCCGTAAGGGCCTTCACGCTTTCAAGCGGAGCAGCATTATAGATCGAAGCGCGCAAGCCGCCGACGCTGCGGTGGCCTTTCAATCCGACGAAGCCTTTTTCTTCGGACTCCTTAACGAATGCCGCCTCCAAATCCTTGTTCGCGAGCGTAAACGTCACGTTCATAATCGAACGGCTTCCTTTGTCCGCGAAGCCGTTGTAGAAGCCGTTGCTTGAATCGATCGCTTCGTACAAGATGGCTGCTTTCTCGTTGTTGCGGGCTTCCATACCTGCTGCGCCGCCGTTTTCCTTGATCCATTTCAATACTTCGCCGACCATATAGACCGCGAACGACGGCGGAGTATTGTACAACGAGTCATTCTTCGCATGCGTGTCGTAACGAAGCATCGTCGGTACTGTTATCGCCGGCTTCGCGATCAAATCCTCGCGAATGATGACGATCGTTACGCCCGAAGGGCCGAGGTTTTTCTGTGCGCCGGCATAGATAAGAGCGAACTTCGACACATCAATCGGACGGCACAAAATGTCGCTCGACAAGTCTCCGACAAGCGGCACGCTTCCCGTGTCCGGATATTCCGACCATTGCGTGCCCTCGATCGTTTCGTTCGATGTCAAGTGCAGGTATGCCGCATCTGCAGGGTAGTTCAATTCGCTGATGGCGGGAATGCGCTTATAAGCCTGCGCTTCCGAAGAAGCCGCGATCGCCGTCTCGCCGAACAGCTTCGCTTCCTGAATCGCCTTGGTCGCCCAGCTGCCCGTCGCCACGAACGATGCCGTCTTGCCTGGCGTCAGCAGGTTCATCGGAACCATCGCGAATTGCGTGCTTGCTCCGCCTTGGACGAATAATACTTTGTAGTTAGACGGAATAGCCATCAATTCCCGGAGCAAAGCTTCAGTCTCGAAGTGCACTTTCTCGTAGATCGCTCCGCGATGGGACATTTCCATCAAGGACATGCCGCTGTTCTCGAATTCGACGAATTTCTGCTGAGCTCTTTCCAGCACTTCCAGCGGAAGCGCCGCCGGGCCGGCATTGAAGTTATAAGCGCGGTTAGCCATCTTGTTCCCACCTTATCTTAAAATCATAATAGGCTTATCATATCAAAGCTTTACACCGTAGAGCAACCATTAACTGCTCTTGTTTTGCAGAAAATATCGCTAAATTCCGAACGAAAGCGGTGTCAGATGTGAATAATTTTCGCCTTTTTATCGGCTTGCCTTTGCCTGAGGCGCCGACCGCAGCGCTCGCTTCCATTATGCCCGCAATTGCGGGCGCAGGCGTGCGCTTTCGCAAGTGGACGCATCCGCAAGATTTGCATATTACGCTCCATTTTCTCGGCGATACTCCGGAGGCTCGCATACATGAGCTCGCCGCGCTGACCGCCGCCGCCGCGGCTAAGGCGGCGCCTTTCACGCTCGCGCTGGCCAGGCGGCCGGGCGTCTTCGGCCCGCCAGCCGCCGCGCCGCGCGTGTTATGGTGCGGCCTGGCCGCCCCTTCCGCGTCGGACGCGGAAGGGAATACGGCCGGCGACGCACCCATGGCGCTCGCCGCGCTGCATGCGCTGCACGCTGCGCTTGGCGAGCGCCTCAGGGCCTCCGGCTTCGCGACGGAGGCCAGATCTTACCGCGCGCACGTCACGCTCGCGCGGGATGCCGCCGCCGGCTACGATGCGGCGGCGCTTGAGGCGGCATGGCGGGACGCTTTCCCCGCCGTGCCGCCCGTTTGGCCGGCGGCCGAAGTTGCGTTGTACCGCACGCATTTGGGCCGCCGGCCAAGCTATGAGGCGATCGGACGTTACTCGATCGGGACGGATTCACCCACCAATATCCTCTTATGAAATTCCGAAAACAAACCATTCTATAAGCGTGGAGTCATTACGCCACAACAACTACGAGGAGGTTTTTCACCGAATGAAAAAAGCAGCAATCGCCCTTCTGGCCGCCAGCGTCCTTTTGACCTCAGCAACTGCCGCTTCCGCAGCGCCGGTTGACGGCCATCATAAAACACATCACAAAACGCACATGAAAGCAAAAGCGGCCCACAAACACAAAGTTCACGCAAAAAGCGCCAGCAAAGTGAAAAAGCTGGAAACAAAAAAAGCTAAGACACCAAAAAAACTGCCAAAAACAGGCTACGGCGGCATAAGCGAATAAACGACTTATTAAAGGACGTAGCTCTCCTTTTCTAGCGGACGGAGAACTCAGATGAAACAAACGCGCGTTTTGTTCGTTCTGTCGCTCCTCCTCGCCTGCTGCGGTTGCGGAAGCGAACACGACCCGGTCAAAGACAAGGCAGTGCCTGAGTACTTTTCTCATGCTTCGCCGTTACCGTCACCGTCCTCCGTCATCCGGAAGGCGGTGACGGAACAAGCGAAAACTGATGCGGCACCGCCGCCTGTCTCACCGACACCATCCGCAACCGTTAAAGTTAGGGAAACGAAGCAGCAGCCGCTTCTTCCCGATACGATCTGGATTCCGTCGGTCCAAATCAAGTCCAAAGTCGAACCCGTCGGCGTGCTCGACAACGGGCAGATGGACGTTCCGAAATCGCCCGAGATCGTCGGCGTACTCGCCTCGGTTAAACCGGGACAACCCGGCAACGCCATTATTGCAGGCCATGTGGACAACTATACGGGACCCGCGATTTTTTACGGACTGAAGCGTCTAAAGCCCGGACATCCCATTGTTTTGTCCAATACGTCGGGGCAATATTTGGTGTTCAGCGTCGTTTCCGTAGAAACATTCGACACGGCGAAAGCACCCGTTGAGCGGATATTCGGTAAAACCGACGAGGCTCGACTAAACTTGATTACTTGCACAGGCAAGTTCGACAGGAAGAAAAAAGAGCATCTCAAACGTCTGGTCGTGTTTACTCGGCTGATGCAATAAGGTTCAAAAAAAGCGGCTCGGGGAACGATCCCCAGCCGCTAATTGTATATTCAACTCTCTTGGGAAAGCGAAAGAGGGTATCGCAGCTTTTTTTGATTCGGCTGTATTGTTGTCCACGCGGTTTCCGTCATCGGTACATAACTTAATTTTACGATTTCTTTATTTTTGACGGAGGCTTACGATGAATAGCAAAAACGGTCTGGTAGGTATTCTGGTCGCCAATCAAAGGCAAAGAAAATATGCCCTTAGTCAGTTTCTGTCGCACAACGCAGCCGGGATGAAGCTAATCTCCTTCACCCCCTCGTCCATCGACTGGAAACAGAGAACCGTCATCGGATTGCATCGGGTCAAAGGGAAGTGGGCGGTCGGGAGATTTCCTCTTCCTCAAGTCGTATACAATCGTTGCTACGGCACCGAACCAAAACAGATTGAACGGTTAGATGCGGCAATCGGAGGCGGCAAATGCTTTAATAAGATTAACCAGCTCAACAAGCTGGACATTTACAATGTTCTCAATAGATGGCTCACCGACTATTTGCCAGAGACCGTTTTGTATGACCCGGAGAACGCCTTGAACTTGCTGGAACGATATAAAGTTGTTTATTTCAAACCGTTCTATGGAAACATGGGTAGAAAAGTTTATCGGGCGGAGATAAATAGCGCAGGGGAAATTCTCATCGGCCACCACTACTTCTCTCCCAAGACGATCGCGAAGAACCTTGACTCGTTTCATGAGAAAGTGGGGCAGCTTCTTGGCTCTACCTCTTCCATCGTTCAAAGAGGCATCCCTATTCAACAAACAAATGGCCAAGTTTTCGATATCCGTTCTCTCGTTCAGAAAAACGAAAAAGGGTTATGGTCCGTAACGAATCTTGTGAGCCGAATCGCTTATAAGGGCAGCTATAATACAAGCATCTTCGTGAAAGTCTGCCAGTCGGAAGAAGTACTCAAGCAATTGTACCCAGCTGCCAAGGTAAAAGAGATCATGACTTCCATCTACGATATTAGCCTAAGATCGGCGGAAATTATCGACATGAGCACGGATTATCATCTAGGCGAGTTCAGTGTCGACGTCGCGTTGGACAACGACTCCCACCCTTGGATTATCGAATTGAACGGCAAACCCCAGAAGGAACTTTATAAAGAGATCGCTAATCGTTCGGTCGTCTACCAACGTCCGATCCAATACGCACGATATTTGTACGGGAAGCAACCGTTGTGATGTCCAGTATATGGGTGAATGCTTGACTCTGTTCTTAAAGATTGCGGCTGAATCATGCGTGCCAATACATTTTCTCATACAAAAAAGCGCCCCTCGGGGCGCTTTTCGTCGGTAATCATTATTAGCAATCGAAATATAGGCCGAACTCGTGAGGATGGATGCGGATCGCAACCGATTTGGCTTCAGCACGTTTCACCGCAACATAGTTCTCGATGAAATCTTTCGTGAATACGCCGCCTTCGATCAAGAAGTCGTTATCAGCTTCCAGAGCGTCAAGCGCTTCGTCCAATGTGCCCGGTGCGCTGCGAATTTCTTTCTTCTGATCGTCGGAAAGCTCGTAAATGTTCGTATCGAAAGGACCGTAGCCGAGTGCGCGCGGATCGATTTTGCGTTTGATGCCGTCCAGACCTGCCATCAGCATCGCTGCGAAAGCGAGGTACGGGTTCGCCGTGGAGTCCGGCGTACGGAACTCAATGCGGCAGCCTTTAGGCGTAACCGCAGCGATCGGAATACGAATTGCAGCGGAACGGTTGCCTTTGGAGAATACAAGGTTAATCGGCGCTTCGTAACCAGGCACGAGACGTCTGAACGAGTTCGTGGACGGGTTCGTAATTGCGATCAACGCCGGAGCGTGGTAGAGAATACCGCCGATGTAGTTCAGCGCCAATTCGCTCAAGTTCGCATACGCGCCTGCTTCATAGAACAAAGGCTCGCTGCCATTAAAGATAGACGTATGAACGTGCATGCCACTACCGTTGTCTCCGAAAAGAGGCTTCGGCATAAAAGTTGCAACTTTGCCGTATTGGCGAGCAACGTTGTGCACGATATATTTGTATTTCATCAGATTGTCAGCCGTTGTCGTCAACGTATCGAAACGGAAGTTGATTTCCGCTTGGCCGGCAGTCGCCACTTCGTGGTGGTGACGTTCAACGCGTAGGCCGGATTCTTGCATCAAACGAACCATTTCGCTACGGATGTCTTGTTGGGAATCAACTGGAGCAACCGGAACATATCCGCCTTTGACGCCGATTTTGAAGCCGAGGTTGCCGCCTTCTTCTTTGCGATTCGTATTCCAAGCCGCTTCTTCGGAATCTACGAAATACGAAGAGGAGTTCATTGTCGATTCGTAACGAACATCGTCGAAAATGAAAAATTCGGATTCAGGAGCGAAGAACGCAGTCGTGCCCACACCGGATTGTTGCAGGAACTCTTCGGCTTTGTGTGCGATCGAACGCGGGTCGCGCTCGTAATGTTGGCCGTCCGGCGTGTGGATGTTGGAGACAATAACCAACGTAGCATGTGCCGTGAATGGATCGACATAAGCTGTGCCTGGGTCCGGCATCATAACCATGTCAGATTCTTCAATGCCGCGGAAACCAGTGATGGAGGAACCGTCGAATGCAACGCCGTTAACGAAAGTATCTGCATCAACTTCGGTAGCAGGCAATGTGATGTGATGTCCGCGACCGAGGAGATCTACGAAACGGAAATCCACGAACTCAATATTCTTTTCCTTGATTAAATCCAATAATTGTTGTACCGACATCTTAATTTCCTCCCTATTTCCGAACATTAAGTGATTAAAGCCGATCGAATGTTCAAGTTTTCATCGAACTTATGAAGTTATTATAAAACTCCCCTTTAGGAGCGTCAATACTTATGTCAGGTATTTTTTGAACTCATGTCAGGTATTCTTACAAATTCATCAAATGTTCAAACTTCGTCCTTCTCCCCTTCTTTTCGACAGGTTTCACGGAACGCAAAAACAACGTAGCGACCGCTCACGGGGATAAGCGTCGTTACGTTGTTTTTGAATCGCACTATTACTTTTTCCAAGTTGCGAAAGCTTCTGCGGGTGCCTTAACCGTTTCAAATTTCTTGCCTAACAACGGAGACAGCTGCTCTAGCTCCTTGAGCAAATTCGCAAACTGATCCGGGAACAGCGATTGAACGCCGTCGCCAGTCGCCGAATTGTCGGGATCGGTGTGCATTTCGATGATCAAGCCGTTCGCGCCAGCGGCAACGGAAGCTTTCGTCATCGTTTCCACCAGTTCCCTACGGCCCGTCGCATGGCTAGGGTCCGCGATAACCGGCAAGTGCGATAGCTGCTGAATGACAGGAATAGCAGCCAAGTCAAACGTATTGCGGGTATACGTTTCGAATGTACGAATTCCGCGTTCGCACAACATCACGTTCGGATTGCCGCCTGCGAGAATGTATTCCGCCGCATTCAACCATTCGTCGTAAGTTGAGCTGAATCCGCGCTTGAGAAGAACCGGATTCTGGATCGTGCCCAGCTTGCGCAACAGGTCGAAGTTCTGCATGTTACGCGTGCCGACTTGCATAATGTCCGCGTATTCCGCGCACACGTCTACGAATTCGGGAGCCATGACTTCCGTAATGGTCAGCAGGCCGTATTTCTCGCCAGCGTCTTTCATCCATTTCAAACCTTCAATGCCGATGCCTTGGAAGCTGTACGGCCCGGTGCGAGGTTTGAACGCGCCGCCGCGAAGCACTTGGCCGCCCGCCGCCTTAACAAGACGCGCGATCTCATCGATCTGCTCCGGCGTTTCCACCGCGCATGGTCCGCCCATAACAACGAGGTCTTCTCCGCCGATCTTGACGCCTTTCACTTCAATGACCGTGTTGTCCGGATGGAAGTCGCGGCTAGCGAGCTTGTAGGACTTGGAAATCTTGATGACGTTCTCGACGCCTTTCATGGAACGTATATGCTCAGCGAGCGAAGGCTCGGCTTTGCCAATAATACCGATAACGGTGCGGTCTACGCCGCGGGATACGTGCGCTTGTACGCCTGAGTTCTCAATCTGGCGAACAATTTCAGCGATGCGCTCCTCAGCAATATTCGGGGATGTAATCACGATCATTTCAGCCACGCTCCTATCGTTTAGCGCGTATACGCTGCAACGCTTATACGCTTTTAAGCACTAAAGCAAATATACGCGATTTCTCGATTGCTGTCAACATGTCGATCAGAAAAATGTCGATCAGAAAAAAAAGATTCCGACCCGGCCAAGACCAGATCGGAACCCCTATCAATTCATGTCCGCTTCAAGCGGCCCTGCCAACTCTTGCAAGTAGAATAGTTTGCCAGGCAGCGTCGGCATGTAAGTCGATGGAAGCCAGCGGTCCGGCCCGTGACGCAACGTCGTCCACAACGAGAGCCCTTGCCATTGCATACCTCTGCCTAGCGCACCGTCGCATCCGCCAATAATATAGTCTGATTGGAGAAATAGCCCGGGTCCAATCGTGTTCGCGCGACATGGAACCAACGTCGTTCTGCTCTTAAAGCTAGTGATCGCATTTTGCTCGATTGTCAAAGGGTGCAACTGAGCCCCGATCCGATAAGACTGTTGGCTCCATTCCGCATCATTCTCGAATTCCGCGCCGAAATGAGGCTCCCAGAACGCGATATGCATCATCCGCCCGATGCCGAATACCGTAATCAGTTCGGCTCCTTCTGCCTTTAACGCTGAAATTTTCTCCGCGTACGTCGGCAGCATTGCTTTCGTAGCAAAGTGTCGTTGATTGGCCGGTACCGTCAGCTCTCCAAGCGGTCCATAGAAAGCCTGTTCCATTGCATTCTGGAACGAGCCCGGGTGATCCGAAGGAAGCGTGTTACCTTCCCCATCGCTCCACTCGTCCATGTTAAAGCCATATACGTGAGCGCAATCAACCTGCCATTCCTTCAGGAAGTAGACTGCCCACTTATACATCCCCATCGGACCTACCGGCAAAATAAATGCAATCTTGCGACCAGCCTGCTTGCTCCTGCGAATGTGCACAGCAATTTCATGCCCCATTTTCACATCAAGCTCCTGCACTTCCTGGCAAGAGATCGGCTGAAAGCCATCGTTCCAGAAAGATTGACGCTCTCCGATCGTCTCCGGCATGTTCGAGCAGCAGCGGTCGATCTTCTCCATGTCCCAACCCGCAGGATAGAAGCCTTCCAGCATAGATCCTTTAACGGTTTGCATAAAATTCATACGGTCCATCCTCCCGTGCTCATGTATGGCCGGAATAATCCGGCATTTAAGGAAGCAATCTCTCTGTCGTCAACCGCGGCCAGGCTTCGCATTGTTTAAACCCCTCCGCGTAAGGCTTACCGCATTGCAATCCGCGAAATTTGGACACCGTTCTGACGAAATCGAGAAAATCGATGCCATCATGCTCGTACAACCACTTGATCTGGCTCTGATGACAGTCATTCATCTGTATTTTCGTCTCTATATAATCGCTAATGTCCACATATTCAGTCGGCAGAAACCCGACTCCGGCCAGCGTGTCCATATAATAAATAGGAGCCACTTTAGTATGGGCTTCTTCCCCGTCTGTCGGCTGATAATGAGGCACAGTAGCCGCGAAGCTGGCATCGAACACCGCGCGCGATACTTCCATATGGTCTTTCATATAATCTTCGGGCGGATGAGTAATGATATAATCCGGCCTAACCTTGCGAATCACCTGAACCAGCTTGCCGACCAGCTCGTCCTGATCGGATTTAACAGCCAGATCAGGCACATCCAGACTAATGACTTCCGCGCCAATTAAATTGCCGGCCGCCTTGGCCTCCAGTCTTCTGATGGCTTTCAGTTCATCCGGTACAATCTGCTTATGTCCCTTATCCCCGTTAGCAACATGCACCATCGTTACCCGGTGACCTTTCGCTGCCAATTTTGCAAGTGTCCCGCCGCAACCGATTTCCAGATCGTCCGGATGACAGCCAACCGCCAATACGTTCACCGCAACTCCTCCATCTCTTTCATCTGGCTTCCCCCTGAGTGTAAGCCATCCCCTCTCACTATTCTTTAGCAAAAAGACCGCGAAACGTAGCAATAAGTCCTTTTACAACATCCCGGTAATACCAAAACTTAATGTATAATAGACACAAGGTAAACTGTGCAACGGAGGCGTTAGTCGATGAAGGGAACTATCACACCATTCGCCCGGACCAGACTTCACGACTCCTTATCGGTCAAGGAGCTTATTTCGTTTCATTACTTCGAGTTTTCCAAAGACTTCGCTTTCGAAGGCGAGAAACATGATTTTTGGGAGTTTGTATATGTCGATAAAGGAGAGTTGGATGTATTCGCTGATACCGAGGGCTATCGCCTGAGGCAAGGGGATATGATCTTTCACAAGCCGAATGAATTTCATGGCGTCTGGGCGAACAAGAAAGTCGCACCGAACGTCATTATTTTGTCATTCGTCTGTCGTTCCAAGGAAATCGCTTTTTTTGAAAATAAAATTTTCACCCTGAACGAGAAGCAAAAGGAAATATTGGCGCAAATCATGAAGAACGGATTCGCGGCTTTCTCTCCTCCGTTCGACGACCCGCGCGACCACACGCTGCACAGACGCCCGGATGCTCCCATCGGTTCCGAGCAGTTAATTCGAATTTATTTGGAGATGCTGCTTATACGTTTGAGGAATGACGGGGATGCGCTTGCCGGACGGGAGCAACGTTTATCCGGCTCGATCAAGCGAAGAAGCGAAGAAGATTTGGTCAACCGGATGTGCGATTATATGGCACAGCATGTTTACGACGATGTCCGCCTCGAGCAAATCTATAAACAATTTAATTTAAGCAAAAGCCACGCTCTCTCGATTTTCAAAGCCGCCAGAGGCGTCGGCATCATGAAATACTATCGCGACTTAAAAATTCAGCATGCCAAGAGCATCATCCGGACCGAACAGCATACGTTCACCGAGATCGCGGAGATGCTCCGTTACAGCAGCGTTCACAGCTTCTCTAGACATTTCAAATCCATAACCGACATGTCCCCGTCCGAGTATTTGCGCACGGTCATGGCGAAGATTTGAACGAAATGAATATTACGGCTCAACCGAAAACGTGCATGTCGACAATCCGTCGCCAAGCGTAAACGCGTAAATGCCAGGCTGCGGATCTTTGATCAGAAAAACATTATCTCCAGGCTGCAGCGGAGCGTTGACGTCAAGATCGTTCGAAACGAGCGTCAGGCCCGACGAACCATCGGAAGCGACATGGAATACGGCCTTAATCATCGTTCCTGCCTTAAAAACGGTATTACGTGCAGAAAATCCAGACGGCGTCACTTCGAGCGTTGCCATTTGCAAATTGTTTTCTTCGTCATATTGTGCCGTTTGCGTTAACGGCTGGCCGATTTGGGCAGAAAGAATGTCATCCTTGCGCGCAATCGTAATCGCAGCCACGATTACGCAACAGACCGCAAGCAAAGCAATTCCCGTGAATGGCTGCTTTGCGCCCCCCTGCTTACCAACCTGATTCGCAGCTTTTTGTGCCTGCTGGCGATTATTCCGTTCCCTGCCCGCATTCCATTCGCCGAAACGTTGCAGCAAATACATAAAAACAACGAATATCGTGTCCACGATCAGAACAATTTGTGGCCTCACGAACAATATCGTTCCGAGAACGCTCCCCGCCATTGCACCGATCCATCCCGCCAAAATACCGGCAATCGCAACTCGTGCCTGCAGCGGCCACCTGGAACATGCCCCAACGATCGCCGCGAACAACAGACAGACACCAGTGGATGTGAACAAACCGTAATGGAACGTCTGCGCAAACACAATGCCAAAAGCAAAGCTGGATGCGAAGGAAGCTGACAATCCCACGACTGCTCGGGTAAACGTCCCCTCTATTCTCCGCGCGTTAAAATATAACGTATACGCTGCAAGCAACGCGATGATAATCAAACTCCCATAATGAAGCGCCATGAAAAGAACCTCCGTTTCTCGGTATCCGGCAACATTACAACTTAGATGCGAAATCCCAATCCGGGTACACGTAGGGCGCATTTTTTACGTTGGCAGGTTCGATTGTCTCGACGTTAATTTTTATGACCTTGATGCCATGGAATATCGTCGAATCGATCGTTCCGGTAATTGTAATCCATGAATCGTCCGAATAATTTCCGGCATCCGGTGACTCAACTATGATGCCGTATGGAGAAATATCGGCAATGCAATGCGTCATAGCCAATCTTCCAATGATGAACTGCGAACCCGAAATGCCTTCTTCCCGGTAAACAAAGCCGGTGATCTTGATTTCCTTGCCGGCAAATTGATCTGCGAACGTATTCAATGCTTGCAATTTTTCGATAAACCATTCGTCTTTCATTTCGATTACGTTTTGCTGATATAACTTCATGCCTAATTTGGCGTAATCTCTGTTTATTGGGGTCGTTCTGAACAAGCTTCTCAGCGCGGGATCCCCATCGCTTTGCAGTTCCACCATTTCGGCCGACGCGGCGGCTTGATCGGCGGCAACTCCGCCAAGGTTCATTCCTCGTTTGGAAGCAAGCGAACCTGCAAGCGCAGTGTTCGGCAATAGACTCCCCAGCACAAGCGGCAGCAGGAACATGCTGTAAATAAGAACATTTTTCCAAGGCGAGTTGGAAGGCTCATGACTATGCTGTTCATCATGATCGTCATGATCATGCCCGCACTGGCAAACGATAATCGTTTGTTTAAGCGAGACGATCGAAATGTAAAATTGGAAAGCCGATATGACCAGTAGCCCCGCGCCTGCCGCGACTAAATAAACGATAAGTTTTGGCGCCACATAGAGAAGAGCATCTCCGCTAATAACCAAATAACCGATCAAACAGGCAAAAGCGAGCAGAATAAACGCCCGCAAAAAGTTATGGCCATCCGCCGCGCTCACTTTTCTCATCGTGATTCACCTTCTTACATCAGATTTCGCCTGCCAGCGGATTACTTCAATACGGTCGCTTCCAATATCAGCGTTCCGGCGTATACGAGAACGAGGACGAGAATGCCGAGCAATGCGACAAATTTCGTTTTGAATACGGCCAGCATCATCAAGAGTCCCTTCATGTTAAGCATGGGACCGAACACCATAAACGCGACAAGCGAACCGCCGGTGAACGTATTCGCGAAAGATTGAGCGACAAACGCATCGGAGGTCGAACAGAGCGAAAGGACGAAACCCAAGCCCATCATCAGCAAATTCGCGTTGCCATATCCATGCCCTATTGCCGTTAAATGATTTTGGGCGACGAAAGTTTGCAACAGGCCGACCAATATCGATCCGAAGATCAAATATTTGCCCATATCGAAAAACTCTCCGACCGTGTGCCCCATCAACTCAATCATTTTGTTGGAAGACGAAGGGGCTTGATGAACATGATGTTCGGAAGGAACGGCATCGCGCTTGCCTTTTAACTGATCTTCCTTGATAAATCGGTAGACGATCAATCCAATAATGAGCGCGACGATAAAAGCGAGTCCCATCCTCCAATAGGCAATCTCCGGTCGATTTCGGAAAGCGATCAGCGTAGACCAAAACACAATCGGATTCAATATCGGCCCGACGAGAATAAAAGTCGTCGCGGCGTATAGCGGCATCCCTTTTTTGATCAGCTTGCGAATAGCAGGAACCATACCGCACTCGCATAATGGAAAAACGATTCCAAGAACGCTGGCGACGACAATACCCAACACAGGGCTTTGCGGAATGACCTTACGAATAACCGAATCGGGGACGAACACCTGAATCGACGCCGAAATCAGAACGCCGATAAGAATAAATGGCATGGCTTCAAGAAGAATGCTAATGAATACCGTCTTGAAAATTTGCAGCTTCGGATCGTTCACAATCGTCCCGGGCGCGTGGCTTGACCAAAAATAGAGCGCCAATATCGCCGCCAGGCTGATGCCTGCAAACATATTATGGTTTCGTTTCATCGGTTTCTTCCTTCGTTATGATAATTCGATCAGCCGCTCCATTAACCAAATTCCGCCCAACAACAAAGCGACCGAAGAACCCGCAATAACGACTCGCCGGGAAAATTTCCATCGGTGCAGTAGATACAATAACGGCAGTATTACCGCGACGATCGTAATCTGTACCGCCTCAATCCCCAGATTAAAGCTGATTAAGTCTACCGCCATCGAACTTTTCGGGATGTCCATTTCTTTCAGAATATCGGCAAACCCCATGCCGTGAATCAGACCGAAAACAAAAGTTAATACCCAACGGTATTTCACATTTCGATTCACGATATTATCAAAAGCAACGTAACAAATAGAGAGCGCGATAGCCGGCTCGACGATCATCGGAGGAACATTAATCCACCCCAATACCGTCAAGGACAAAGTTAAGCTGTGCGCGATCGTAAATGCGGTAATCATTGTCGCGTACTGCTTGAAGGTTTGTCTGGCAATAAGTAATGAGAACAGGAACAGCAGATGATCGTATCCGCCAAGAATATGATTCATGCCGAGTTTGAAGAAGGAATACCATCCCGAAATGCCCTCCGTCTCTACAACGGTTTGAGCTGTTTGATCGTCAATTGCAGCTTCTTCAGACGATGGCTGTTGCGAATCAACCTTCAACCTGGAATACTCGTTTTCCGTCAGAAGCATGCCCCAGGTGCGGTCCGATTTCGAAAAGGCCGCGGTGCTCTTCTGCGAACCGTAATTAACGGTGAGCAGATTAACATAATTGGTAGTTGCTTCGGTGTATAAGTTATCTATAAGTGATATCGGCTGTCCTGCGTTAGCCGGTGGATAAACAACCTTCAGGCGCAATTTTGAACCTTCTCCGTTACGATCAAGAACAAGGCTATCCACTTGGGTCCACTCCGTCGGCTCGCCGTTTATTTTCAACGTTAGCTTTTCCTTGAATACGGTTAACAGACGATCTTTGACAGCATCGAATTCTTCTTGTTCAAGCATGCCGTTATGATTGACATCTCCATTCGATAATTCGATGGCCGACAATTCGTCAATCGCGAATGTCATCTCCGTTTTCGTTTGATATAAATACAAAGTCGTGTAGCTTGCGCTATAAGCATGCGCATGAGCTTTCGGTATGAGCGGCAGCAAAAAAAGCAACAATGCAGACAATAAGAAACAACTGATTATTTTCGAAATCGTCTTTTGCTTGCCCATGATATCCCTCTTTTGCGAATCTTATGGCGAAGATAAGCCGGATGCCATTTTTGCGGAATGGCATCCGGCAATCTTCTATACCGTGAAGCTAACTGCTTATTTCAAAAACAGATTATAGATGGCTTGCGCCGCTTCGGCGCGTGTAGTCAAACCTTTCGGAACGAATTGCCCCGATGTGCGTCCATTAACCAAACCAAGGGCCGCCGCCGCATTCACTTCATTTTTCGCCCACGACGATATTGTTTTCGCATCGGTGAACGGATAATCCGCGTAAACGCCGAGCTTCTTGCCGTTTTTCAATTCGTAGGCTTTCATCAGCATCGTTGCCATTTCTTCGCGAGTAATTTGTCCTTTCGGATCGAAGATCGTCTCGCTTTTGCCTTTGACTAGTCCAGCTTCATACGCTTTACCGATCGTTTCCGCATACCATGCATCGGCGGAAACATCGGTGAACTTGGTCGTGCCGGTCGCCGTCAGCTTTAATCCGTCAACGAGCATCTTCGCGAATTCGGCGCGGGTGACAGGACGTTCCGGATCGAACTTCGTAGCGCTTGTACCCGTCAAATACAGCTTCGACGTTAATTCGTAAATCGCGCTCGCCGCCCAATAATTGCTTTTAACGTCGTCGAATGTCTTCTTGACCTCAAGTACCGCGTATTTACTGAAGTGATTGATCTGTGCGACCATCTCGCCCTTGTCGTAAACGCCGCCGACATATTCAAGGCTGCCATTGTCGGCGATATAGTAGATGCCCGCTTTTTTCGGGTCGACGGACGGATCCACTTTCAACCTAATGATCATCGGTTGATCGAATTGCGTCAGGGGGTACGTTTTCCCGGTAGCGGTTGTGACCGACAAACTGAATTCGTACACTTCTCCCGCATGTTTAATGCTCCCGCGAACGTTCTCTTCGCCTTTGCCGATGATTTGATTCGCTTCTTTCTGAGTAAGAGGAACCATGCTTAACGAAATCGTGCTATTTTTGATTTCTTCTTTCGTAAGCTTGTCCTCAAGCTGTTTCAGCAGAACCGATGGAACATCCAATGTGATGTTTCCGGTCTTCAATTCCAGCTTGTTCTGTCCGAGCAATTCAGCGGCATTCGCAGGCAGTTTCACGACGGTCGTCTCTTTCGGAACCTCAACGATCGCCATGCCGCCGGAGACTCTGCCCAGCAGTTTATCCGGTGCGATCACATATGGCTTATCCGTATTGCCGCCATTGTTGCCGTTGTTGCCGTTGTTGCCGTTGTTGCCGTTGTTGCCGTTGTTGCCGTTGTTGCCGTTGTTGCCTCCGTTAGCTTCAACGGTTACGGTATACGTCGACTTCGTAGTACCGTCCTGCGCTGTGACGATGACTTTGTTTCCCGTTGCCAAAGTCGTCGCTTTGGTCGTACCGTTCGCATCGTAAACCTCGAAGGTTGCGTTTGCCGCAGGCGTAATCGCCGCCTTCAATGCCGCCAATGTCGTTCCGTACGGTACCGTGATCGTCTTCGCATTTTCGACTACCGTACCGAGCGTCGAAGTCAGTGACGCATCTGAGCTAAGTTCTTGAGCCAATACGGTTACGGTATACGTCGCCTTTGTCGTGCCGTCTTGCGCAGTAACGATGACTTTGCTTCCCGTTGCCAGCGCCGTTGCAACTGTCGTTCCGTCTGCGTTGTACACTTCGAAAGTTGCGTTCACCGCTGGCGTAATCGCCGTCTTCAATGTTGCTAATGTCGTTCCGTACGGTACTGTGATTGTCTTCGCACTTTCGCTTACCGTACCGAGCGTCGAAGTTAACGTTGCGTCGTTACTTGCTCCATCAGAAACTTTTTTCATCAACCGGGTATCGCCTACCCTCAGTTGCGTGCCGGATGCGGCTTTCGCCGTGTAAGCGACGACTTCGAGCGTCTCACCGTTTTTAAGAATCGGGATCGGTCCGCTTTGGTTGATAATATATCCGTCGACGAATACGAGCAGATCACCGCTGCCGTCATTCATCACATAAGATGGAGACAAATCGTTCGCTTTGCTGGCGTCAACGACTTTACCCGTTACTTTCACGAGTTGTCCTTGATAGATGTCTTCTGTTGCCTCTTTTGTCGTCAGGACACGCGGTGCTAGCGGCGTACCGCCTGAGCTGATCTTGACTACGCTCTTATCAAAGCTGCCGAACTCAACCTCGAAGTTATTGTCGTATATTTTGATATGGCCATATACGCGGACGGTGTCGCCCACCTTCAAGGAGTTGTCAGGCACTTCGTTAAAGGCCATGATTCCGCCGGTCTCGTCCTGCAGGTAGAATGCATCGAAGAATACGCCCGCGGCGCTCGTTACTTTACCTTGGACGACAACTTCCGTACCTTCGGTAAACGTACGGGCAGTGCCGATTTTCGTAACTTTCGGCTCAAGATGAGCCAACCAATCGACGACTTTTACCGAGAACGGCGTGTTATTCGTCGGTCCGTCATTTTGCGTCATCTGCTTGTCGTTGAAAATATTCATACCAGCCACGAAGATTCTGCCGCTGCCGATTTCCTCGGTTGCCGCCAGCGGTATAGCCGTTCCGCCGGTTACGTCTGTCAACGCTGGCCCAGTCGGTGCTTTGGATGTTTGGCTATTGTAAGTGAACGAATCAGGCTTGAGAACGGCCGCGCTTTGGAAAGTCGTTTCGTTACCGCGAGCAACGATTGTAACCGATCCTCCGTCGGTCAACGCGACCTTTTTGCCTGTTCCGTCATTTTTAGCCAAGCTCGCGCCGCTGTAGTAATCCAACAACGGGATGAAGTCGGTCAAACCGTTGTCCACCGGCGACAGATGAAGCCGGACGGAATAGTTCGAAGTGAGCGGCGTACCCCAGAAGTTGCCGCTGGACGTTTCGTCAAATACGCCGTCGTTATTGATAAGAATGCTTGAACCAATGCCTGACAATAATGTGTTCAAGTTCTGAGGCGTTCCGCCGTTATTGCTCTTCTCCGTCATCAACACCGACTTACCGGATTGGACGAATTGATTAACTGCTGCAATTTCCGTGTCGTTATATACGCTGGAAGGATGCGTAATAATCAATACCGAGACATTTTGCAGCAAAGCATCGGAAAGCGTCGCTGTATTTTCTACAACCGTATACCCTTGTTGTTTCAGCGTGCTCGACAAGGTTTTCAGGTTGTCTTTGTACGTACCTGTATCCTTGGTCGTATTCTCGTTGTTATGCGAAGCATCGATCATGATCGTCTTGCCATTCGGTGCTTTAACGGTAAGCGACTGCTCATACTTGTAGGCAGTCAGATCATTGCCGTCGCCCGCTTCCAGCGTAACAATCAGCTTATGCTCGCCAGGTTTCGGATTCGTCCATTTGACCGAAGCCGGGTTGGAAGCGTTCGCCGGAAGGGAAGAGATCAACGCGTCTCCGATCAAATGATTGGAGTCCACGCTGTCGTAATAGAAGTGAACCGTCAGGTTGTTGACGTTAACCGATCCTTGGTTGCTAAGATTTGCGTTCAGGGTGGCTTCAACACCACCGACAAGCGCCCCTCCGGCAACGTCGACGTTACTCACTTTAACGGACAGCGGCTCCACAGGCGACCAGATTGGCGAAGAATATACGCGATCTCCGTCTTTGAGCGTGACTTTAACGACAAACCATTGCTGCCCGCCGCCAACGATTACGTTTGGTTTCCAACTAAATGTCGGAGAATCCGTCGTCGGGGTGAATGTTTGGATCGCGACCCCGCCGTTCGTAATCAATTCCACTTTCGCCACATTCGGGTTAGTCGGATTGCTGTATTTCGGATCACCCGGGCTGTATACGGTCTCGCTGCCTCTGATATCAAATGTCAGGGATTTGGAGTCAACGGTCGAGCCCATGTAATATCCATTTGCAAGCACATCAAGTTTGTAGTTCTGATCTTCCGTGAAATAAACATGCATTTTGCGCATGGCATCCATCAACGCATCCTGCGTCAGTTCTTTCGAGACGATAACGGTACGTCTCTTCGTTTGTCCCCATGTGGCATCATGATTATCTTCGCCATAGGTTGGGGAGACATGCCATCCCAGATCCAACGCGCTATAAAACTTCTTATCCGCATTCTCGTATGCATATTTGCCGGAACCGTTGCCGACTTCTAGCATCGTAAACAGCTTGTCGACGTTTTTGTCATACGGAATAAAATTGTCAAAAGCATTCGCCGACATCGCCGGATGGTTGAATTGCGCAACGATATCGTCATACGTCAACGTCCAGTTATAGTAATTCAGAAGCTTCTGGTACTGTCCGCCCTCTTCAACACGGTCAATAAAATTCTTCGTACCGAAAACGTTAGAGTGTCCCCACGTTGTCGATGTCATTTCGAACGCCGGGAACACGACGAATTTATTCGCTTGAGCGGCATTGTATTGATCCGCCAAGTCTTTCGTCAGCTGCCAATCCGCGCCACCTTTACGCTCCTTCATTCCATTGTGGTCGACCGTATCCGTGCCAACCAATTTGGAGTCGATGTCGTGCGAGTGGTCGGAGAAAGCGAAATAATCATAGCCGTGATTCAGCGCTGCTTTCAACGCATCTTCAGGAGTACCCGCAGCATCGTGTGAAATATTCGTGTGGTTATGGGTGGTACCATAGTAATGGTTGCCTCCCGTAAACCTTTCCGCAATTGTGAATTTCCAAGTCGCGGAAGAAGGCAGCCCGCCTGAATCTTTTGCCGTTACCGTCACGGTATGTTCACCGATGTTCAAATCCTGAGTAAGAACGAGTTTGATTTCTCCCGTTGACTGAGCAACTTTAGACGAGTAATCGATACCGTCTACTTTAATCGTCAGAGAGTTTGGATCCACGCCAGCGACGTCGCTCATAGAAACGGATATCGTCGGGTGCTGCGATTCGATGCTTTCACCGTTCGCCGGAACAAAATTGAAGAAATCCGGTCCGATCGTTTTGACGACTACATTCAGTTGTTCCGGAGTTGCCGAGCTTTTGTAATACACTGGGCTATCCGCGCCTTGCGCCTCGATATAGTAGTCAATTTTGCCGGCAGCAGTCAGCTTCGGAATACTTGCCGTATAATTCAAACCATTCGCGCTAGCCATAGCTATCGCGGTATACGACGGGTCGGCCGCTTTTTTATAATGCAAAACAACTGAATCCGCGTATTTCGCAATAACAGTAACAGGAATAGCGTAGTTTACGAAAGTGCTCGTAGGCGGCGTGTGCTCCAGCTTTAAGTCCCCGCGAACGTCAGAGGCGGTTCTTGGAAGCAACACGTATCCGCTCGTATACGGCGCGACCATTTTGGATTGCACGACGATGCCGGTAAACTTGTACGATTCGCCTTTGTTCAACATTCCGATCGCACCGGTATTTTCGAGAATCCTTACCGTTGCCATTTTGCCGGAATCGTCGACAACCGTCACATCATAGTTAGGGCCTGTCGCCGGTTTATTGTCTACTTTGGCTCGCAGAGATACTAATGTTCCTTCCAACGGCTCCATTTTGGCGAAGCTGCTCATATCCTCTACATTGATCGCTTTCACGCCCGGCACGGGATTGCCCGTATTCACGATTGTAATTGCCGCAGGAACGAATTGTGTTGTCCCCGCCGTAAACATGACGTGCCCGTCGATTTTCAGCTTATCCCCGACTTGAAGTGCAGCAGGAACTTTCCCATCGAGAACATTGATGCCTCCGGTGGCGTCTTGGAGGTAGAAGTTCGTACTTTCCGTGCCAACGACGTTGTTGCCAACCGTAACAACGCCTTCGATCGTCGCGTTATACCCTTGGTTGATCGGCTTGCCGTTGGCATCGCTCGTACGCAATTCCCCGATATTTGTTGTTGCGTTTACGTAAGTGCTGTCGTTCACGCGCGCATAGCTGCTTTCTTTCGAAACGGGTTGAGTCGTATCCGTATGAGTCAAATATACCGACTTGTTGTTGCCCGGATTCGAAAAACTTAATGTGAAGGAACCATTGGCAGCAGCTGTAGCCGTTTCGGAAACGCCGGATACTACCCCGTTGTTTTCCAGATAAGCCTTCACGGTCGACGAAGGCGGAACTGAACCTGCCGCACCCGCAACAGTGGCTGTGCCTCCTGCTTGGGTGAACGTCACTTTCGTCGCATCCGGAGAAACCATGTAATTGGAATTGCGGATGATAATATTTTCCGGAGCACCGTTGGCCGCGTACACGGGGCTGTTCAGAACAAAATCTTTGGACACATCCGATTTCGTAAACGTTCCGTTGCCCATGCCAATCGCGACTCTTGGATCCGATCCAATGTCCGTCTTGCGAAGAAGAGTTCCACCGCTAATTGAGCCGTCGATGAATCCATTTCCCCAATACAACGGGTTTTTGAAATTTCCAGCAGCGTTGGAGTATGCGAACAAATCTACGAGATTCGGATCGTCTGTCCCTGTAATCGCCGTTGTTTTCTGCGAAAGTCCGATTGCTCCGCCTGTGCTTGCGCTAGGATTCAACGTCGTCGTCACATCGGTTTTAACCGGAAGAGGTTTGTCCGTTACCGATGTGCCCGAGGCACCGCCGATTAGGAAGTATCCATGGGCTTTGATGGTGCCGGAAAGTGCTTGGCCGTTGCCGAACTTCATCGTACTGGCGGATGAGTAAGCAATCGACCAGCCGTCGAGGCTGATGTCTTCATTCGTTCGGTTGTACAGTTCGAAAAACTTCTGCGTATAGAACGCGCCTCCGTTGCCGCCACTGACATACAACTGGCTAAAAACAACGTCGCCGGGTTGATAGATCTTCGCCCCTGAGCCGGGGAGCTGCACGGAAACTTTACCGCTCTCATCTTTACCGGATTCAACTGTCGACACATAAACTGTCGTTTTCGACTGCGGATTAGCCAGCGAGATGTTGAATGCACCGTTCGGATCAGCCTTGCCTGTGGCAGCAGGAACCGTATCGGTAGAACCGAAGTACACATGAACTGCCGCATCAGCTTTCACTGCGCCCGCAGCGCCGTCAACATGCGTAAAGTCCGAGAACGTGATTTGGGCTGTAACCGGATTGGCGGACTTCGCCAAACTGATGAGCACTTTGCCGCTCTCGGCTTTGCCATCTTCTTTCGCCGAAACGTTGACTTTCTTGAGCGACGACGGATTCGCGATCGTTATCGTGAAAGAGCCGTCGGCATTTGCCGTCCCCGTACCTGCGACGGAACCGTCCTCATAAAACACGTTAACGGCAGCATTCGCTGCCACGGCATCGGCTGCTCCCGAAACAGTGTTCATGTTCGGGAAGCTTAATTTTGTCGAATTGGGATTAGCCGTAACTTGCTGGCCCGGACTCGGATCGGGGTCAGGATTTGAACCGTCCAAGGAGGTGCCGGAAATGACGATTTCTGCAATCCGACTCGTACCCGTGCTAGTAATCGAACCATTGCTTTGGGATGTAGTCCCGTTAACAACCCATCTGAGGAACACGATTGATTTATTTTCCGCGCCCGGTAATGGCACGTCCGTCAGCGAACCTCCGCCGGACCAAGAATTAGCCGTTGCAGACATGGTTACAGTTCCATTGCTGACAGGTACCCAGTTACCATCGGGACTTGATCTGTATTCCAAACTAAAATTTTTCGGACCATTCCCATTGCTGGTTTGCTTCGAAGAAACCGTAATATTCGTATATCCGGTTGTTTCAAATGACACTTGCCAGTAAGGCGATGGATTATTCCATGCGTTTGCCGATGCTACGCTAGTTCCACTCACAGGTCCACTTGAAAAAGCGGTCCAACTGGCGCCGGAGAGAGTCAATTTCTTGTCGTCATTCATCGTCAATCCGCCAGCAGTTGTCGATACCTCTGGAGAACTGCCCGTCCCTGCCCACTTCGCTATAACGGTCGGAGCCGAAGCCGCGTTCGCATTCCGAATCCATCCGTTCTGCAACATTATCGACATAACCATCGTTACAATGATAGCGAGGCTTAGCCATTTTTTATTTCGATTCATGATCTTGTACACTCGCATGTACACCTCCGAAAATGAGATCAGCTGAAGTTCATTGCCCGGTTACCTAAATTGTGGTAAATTAGAAAAGGTATCTTCGGAACGACAAAAAAAGTCCATGCCGAAAGAAACCCCCGAGCCGATTATCCGTGCGCCCGCCAAAGCTACCGGAAATCGGCTTTTGTGTTGATCAGCCCCCTTATTGTAGGCATCGTTGAACCAGTTGCAACTTCGAGTTGCCAAAATTGAACAAATGTAAAAAACAAAATATAGCAAATGTAACTCCCAAGATCAATATAACGGACAACCCATCAACCTGTAAACTAAAACTAATTGATTTTTTCAAAGTATCGACAAGCCGTTTTCGAATAGGTTTAACGCCCAGTTTACAATTATGTAATCCCTTTCACGATTTTGAATTTTCAAATGCGGAAATCGTGCGATTATTTACAGATCAGGCCATTTAAATGTGAAACTTCGTCAATTAATGTATAAATCATCCATTCATATTTAATCGTCTGATTACAAAAAAAAGTCGCGGGCTCCCAACGGGTCCGCGACTTTTTTAATCGTTCAAACGTAATGTATCCATCTTGGCTTTGTTCGCTTTCCGCTTTTCCCTGCGTTTCGCCTTGTATGCGTTCAGACTGTAGCGAATGGGGAAGTAACAAAGCAACCCCAACAAGATGCCGTCGACGATACCTCCGACGATCAACTTCAAATTCGTATAAAGTAGACGATTAATCCATTCCGGAACTACCGGGATATGAATGCTAAAATGGCTTGGCAAAATCCATCCGCCCATGATCGAATTTGGGTACATCATCGGAATGTAGATAATTTTACCGAAGACGAAACCGATTAACGCGGCGGGCAGATTCCCTCTTAGCAAGTAACAGAGCGGAAAAATAAGCACGAAAGCGAAGCCAAGTGTCGGTAACGTAAACATCTCTATGGCAATACCGATGGCGAACCCCATCGCGACGATGGAGGCGCCGCCCTTCTCGCGAAGCAGCATCTTGTACTTGTACTTCAACCAACGGCCGACACGGGTAAGACGTTGCTTCAATCGCATAAGTCGCTCCTTAAGTTTTACCTTCAACCGTCTTTACTTTCACATTTGGCAGCAACTTGTGCGGATTAACCGTTCGATGGATCGGCCAAGTATCCGGATTCTCGGAGTCGAACTGTTCCAAATAAGCAATGACTTCTTTGGTCAGTGCGGTCGGCGTAGATGCGCCGGACGTGACTGCGACTCTCTCCAGTCCTCTCAGCCAATCCAATTGAATCTCGGATACGTCGGCAACGCGGTAAGCCGGTACGTCGGCAATTTCTTGCGACACTTGCGCCAGTCTATTCGAGTTATTGCTTCGGGGGTCTCCGACAACGATGCATAATTGTGCTTGACCGGCTTGTTCCGCAACGGCTTCTTGTCTTACTTGGGTCGCTAGACAGATTTCGTTATGAATTTCTGCGGACGGAAACGCTTGAAGAAGCAGAGCCATCAGATGTTTGATATCCCATTGAGACATCGTCGTCTGATTCGTAATAATAATACGTGTCGTATCGAGTCGAAGTTTCGCGATATCTTCTTCCCTCTCGATCAGATGCACATGGCCGGGCGCGATACCGATGGCACCTTCCGGCTCGGGGTGATTTTTCTTGCCGATATAGATCACTTCGTAGCCGTCGCCGACTTTCTCGCGTATGAGATCGTGCGTCTTCGTCACGTCAGGGCAAGTCGCGTCCACGACTGTTAACCCTTTCTCTTTCGCCCGCATGCGAACTTCCGGAGATACGCCGTGCGCAGTGAAAATGACGGTGCCTTTCTCGATTTTCTCCAAAATTTCGAGTCGATCGTTGCCGTCTAGCGTTATGATGCCTTCGTCCTTGAACGCTTCCGTTACATGGCTATTATGAACGATCATACCCAAAATATAAATCGGACGCGGAAGATCCAAGTTGCGCGCAGTTTGCAGCGCGAGCACCATGGCGTCCACAACACCGTAGCAATAGCCCCTCGGGGATATTTTGACGACTTCCATGACATGCGCCTGCTTTCTTGTCCGCCGACCGGGTTCGTTGCCCCATGACCTTGGACGTATTGACTGTGATTCTATTATAACGGATTCCGACAACCGAAGAAAGGCAAGGAGAACGTCGAAGAAGGCAATTCAGTGACCCGGCGCAGTTGAAAAAATTGCCGTTGCTTCTCGAACAACTAGACGGTGCTCGAAACCAATCGTTTGGCTGCAATTTTTCACATACATTCGGCCATGGTCCCTACGCGATTGGTGCTTCTCGTACAACAATCCCCCCCTCAAATTCACATACAAGCTAAAGCCCCGCGGGAGAGAATAGCGTTACGGGATCACCCTATCGACTACTCCGGTGCCTGTTGAAGGGCAAATAAAGTTACGGCGTAACTTTATTCCATACAAGCCCCCCCCCTAATATGCTCCTGTTGAATACCAATAACGTTATGCCACCCTCTTATTCGCGCCGCCGACGCCATTTCTGGACGAATAAAACTGTGCCATAGCGCTATTCCGCTGCATATCGGACTTTTGTTAGTCAATTGTGCCGTCGTTGAAAAAAATAAAACAGCAACGGAACAAGACTCGAAAATAAAGCCGTGAACCGCCGCTGTTCATCAATCGAGCATCCATTTCTACTCAACTTCAATCACTTTACTTTCCCTCGGCAACGTCACTGGCAGCCATAACGTAAACGCGGTCCCTTCGCCAAGCCGGGTCCTCACCTCGAATTTGCCGCCATGCATGTCGCCGATCCATTTGGCGATCGACAGCCCGAGGCCTGTTCCCGAAGTTTCTCCTCGCGAGACGTCAACCCGGTAAAACCGTTCGAAAATGTGTGGAACTTCTTCCGTACGAATGCCGATTCCGGTGTCGGCAACCGTCAGGCCAACTAAGTCGCCGGAGCGTGCCGCATAAAGTCTTACTGTCCCCGACGGCGTGTATTTGAATCCGTTCTCGATCAAGATAAACAACAATTGAAGCAAATAATCCCGATTACCCCTCACATGAACGTCTTCGAGCGCCTCAAGCGGACCAACAGCCCATTCCGCCTTACGGGGAAGGAAGTACGCCCTGCGCGCAGCTTCTTCTGCCAACGGACGGAGCGGTACGTCCTCCATCTCAACGACATACCCCGCATCAGCGCGGGCAAGGGCGAGTAGATCGTTCACGAGTCGACTCATCCTTCTCGCTTCATCGGCGATATCGCGTATCGATTCAAGCGACATATCCCGTTTCTCAGCTTCGGATAGCAGTGTAGAGTTCCCAACAGTTCCTTGCTCCAGTTGCCCGGCAGTTTCGTTCCATATTTTTTCCAACAGATCGATATTGCCCCGAATCGTCGTCAGCGGTGTCCGTAGCTCGTGCGATGCGTCCGATACAAAGCGACGCTGGGCGGTATTCGACTCTTCCAAGCTTTTGTATGCCCGCTCCACGCCGGAAATCATATCGTTTAACGTATCGGTCAGTCGACCGATCTCGTCGTTCGGTCGCTCCCGTGGAATGCGCAAGCTAAGCTCCGAACCGCCCTGAATGCGCTGCGCCGCTTCCGTCACGCGGTTAATCGGTGCCAGCACCTTTCGCGATAATAGCATACCGATCAGGAATGCAGCGAACACGCCGGCTACGCCGGAAAACCACAAGATAGTGCGCAGCCGCGTTAAGAACAGCATTTCCGGCCTTGAGTAGGCGCCGATCTGTAGCAATCCGACGACGTCGTTGTTAAGCTTAAGAGGAGCCTCCATAATATAAAACGGAATGCCATTCACTACCGCATTTACGAAGCGAGGCGTGTCGAAATGAATCTGGTCCTGTTTCGGGAACTCGAACGAGAATCCATCACTTTGGGCGTCCGCCATCATATTCCGCGATTTCTTATCGACAACGCCTTGAAGGGAGCCTGTGTAATTCACGACTTGCATGTAGATGTTGCTGTACGTAATCCCTCGCGGCGTATCCACCCGGACTTCGAGGTCCTGGTCCGGCGTAATTCGCACGCCTGTCACTTCGTACACTTGTTTCATCTGGGTGCGCAAGCCGCCCATTGTATTGCTTTTTACGACGCCATAAAGAATAATGCCGAAAGCAACCAATGCGAGCGCAAGCACGCCCGAATACCACAACGTCAACCGCAGCCGGATGGACATCTCAGCTGTCTCCCTTCAACACGTAACCGGCGCCCCGCACCGTCTGGATAAGACGTTTCTCCCCGCCCTCTTCGAGCTTCTGCCGAAGCATAGCGACATACACCTCGAGCACATTGGACTCCCCGCTGTAATCGTAGCCCCAGATTCGCTCCATGATGAGGTCGCGAGACAACACCCTTTTCGGATTTTGCATAAACAAATGCAACAAGTCGAACTCCTTCGCAGTCAGATCAATCCTGCGATCGTTCCTAAGTGTTTCCCTGCCGTCCACATCGAGCAGCAAATCTTCATACTTGTACTGTCCGCCGCTCTCCGGCTTGTCCGATTTTCTGCGCAGCAACGCTCTAACCCGCGCCATTAGTTCTTCCAACGCAAACGGCTTCACCAAATAATCGTCCGCACCCAGGTCAAGACCGCGCACCCGATCCGTTACGTCGTCCTTGGCCGTCAGCATAAGCACAGGCGAGGCGACCCCTGCCTCTCTCAGTCGACGGCATACTTCCCATCCGTCCATCTTCGGCATCATAACATCAAGGATAACGAGATCCGCTTGACGCCCGGCAAGCTGCTTCAGTCCTTCTGCCCCATCCGGCGCCGTCGTCACTTCATATCCTTCGAATGCAAGGCTGCGTCTAAGCAACGCCGTTATTTTCTCATCATCATCAATCACTGCAATATGAGGTCTCACCGACAATGCCTCCCTTTACGCCGAAAAGCGGGATGACCAGCGATCGGCATCCCGCTTGTTCCCGGCTTCGCGACTATTCGTTATTGTTGCTGCGGCTGGTAGTCGTTTTTGTTGCCGATCGTCACTGTAATCTCGATTTCTTTGCCGTTACGGAGAACGGCCAACTTCGCTTTATCTCCGACATTCTTCTTCTGGATGGCGGCGATCAAATCCTCTTTTGTTTTGTATGCCGTGCCGTCCATTCCCGTAATCACGTCATATTGGCGCAAGTCGGCTTTGTACGCCGGCGTGTTAAAAGCAATCTCGCGAACGAACGAGCCCTTCGTATTCTCGTCGATTTCCAGACGTTTGGCGATGTCCGGCGTGACGTCCTGCAGCGTTGCTCCGATGAAAGGAACCGGCTTCTGTGGAATTTTCGTGTTGCTCTTCAGGTTGTCAAGCACTTCGGTGATTGTGCTCGTCGGAATCGCGAACCCGATGCCTTGCGCCTGGGAGCTGACCGCAGTATTAATACCGATGACTTCGCCTTGCAGGTTCAGCAGCGGCCCGCCGGAGTTACCCGGGTTAATCGAAGCGTCCGTCTGCAGCAAGTGCTCGTAGTTGCGAGTTCCATTCGTATCAGGGATGCTGATCTTACGCTCGTTGGAGCTAAGCACGCCGACCGTCACCGTATGCTCGAAGCCGTACGGATTGCCGATCGCAACCACCCAGTCGCCCATGTTTAAGCTGGACGAATCGCCGAGTTTAAGCGTCGGGAAGTTGCTTCCTTCAATTTTCAGAACCGCAAGGTCAAGATCGTAGCTCGATCCGAGCAATTTCGCCGTGTACGGCGTGTCGTGCCCTTCAATCGTAACCATGATTTTGCTTGCACCGTTAATCACGTGCTGATTCGTCAAGATGTAACCGGTCGAGTCGAAAATAAATCCGGAACCCATGCCGCTTGGTTGAGCGTCTTGCTGACTGTTTCCGTCGCTGCCGTTGCCTCCGTTACCGCCGTTACCATTTCCCCCGAAATCATCTCCGAAAAACTGGCGGAAGAAATCGTCATCCCACGTGCTGCCGCCGTTGTTTTGCTGTGCCGGCGCATAGGTCTCGATTTTGACGACCGCAGGAGATGATTGCTCGAAGATTTTCGCGATATTGTTCGGCCGAACGACGTCGCCCGAGTTGCCGACAGGATTGCTTACCGGCTTGGCCGTCGCTTCCTGCGTATGAGAAGTGCCGGTGACGTTCACATCCGAGAACCAATTTTGTTTATCGGCCGCATACATCAAACCGCCGACGGCGATAACTCCCACCAGGAAAGCGATGAATATCGCGCGGAACGATGTACGTCTTGGAGGTTGAGCTCCCCATTCTCCGCGTGGTGCACCGCCGGATACGGTGAAGGGCCGGTACTCCTTGGAAGGTGAAGAGGAGATATCGATCGCCGCCTGAGACTCTGCCGGCCTATACTCGGACGGGCCGTAAGTCTGTGAAGGCGTTCCCGAACCGCCGAACGGTCCGAATGTGTATGGCTCGCTCTCTCTGCGCGCTTCCGCGTAAGGGTCCGCTTTTTTCTCCTGGTCATATGCAAAGCCTTGCAGCTCTTCGTCTTTTTTGTTGTGTTCGTCCATATGGTTAGCCTCCTTGCGCCGTTTATTGCCGGCGACGTTCTGAACTTCATAATCGTATCTTAAACCAGTTTCCTTAAAACTATCTTAAACGTTACTGAAGCCCAAGTAAAAGCAAGGAAAATGCCAGAAGGCTTCCGGTCGCAAAGAAACGGCACTTTTGTGCCGCTTCGGTTGCTACGGATATAACGTTTCCGCTTCGTCTAATTTGATCTGCGCCTTCTTGAGCCAGTGACTTTCGATTTCAGCGTCCGGATCGATCGGATCGGAAAACTGATCTAGTAACGCTCCCATTGACCGAGTATGCATCTCGGGGTCTAACTCTTCGTTATACAGATGCTTCAGCACATAGGGATTGCCGAATTGAATGCGCGTTCCGCTGCTTGGCGCTTCGCTATCCAATCTGCCAGCCGTCACTTCGAAGGGGAGGCGGAGCCATACTTTATTCGCATCATCCAAGGCGCAATCGAAGGAGCCGTTATCGTAATTCCAGTTACCGCCCAACGTGAAGCCGCGTTCTTCCAACGCTTCTTTCGATTCTAAGTAATCGCCGAACCGGGTCGTCAGCGATGAGGAAAGCATATGCACTTAGGGAATCCCCCTTTTTCTCGCTAATTCGGGTTCGATTATGCCGACATCCGACTTCGAACGACTTATACTAGCGTTTCCAGAGCTTTCTGAATTATCCTTCCTTCGCCCACCCTTTGCGATGGGCATAGATGGCAAGCTGAGTTCGGTCGTCCAGCTCACACTTCATAAGCAGGTTGCTTACGTGGGTTTTCACCGTCTTGATACTGATGTGCAGTTCATCCCCAATATCTTTGTTCGACTTGCCTTCGGCAATGAGGAGCAGCACTTCCTTCTCCCGCTCCGTCAATCCTTCCGCTTCATTGCTTGCGGTACGTTGACGCAGACCGCGTGTCAACGCCTGCGACACATCCCCGCTCATCACCGGCATATTCTTGACCGCGCCTTGCAGCGCGAAAATCAATTCTTCCGCCGACACCGTCTTCAGCACATAGCTGACGGCACCGCTCTCGATCGCTTCAACCACCTTCTCATCCTCTAGAAAACTGGTCAAAATGACAATCCGAAGCGAAGGACGAAGAGCGAGTAACGCGCGAGTCGCTTCGACGCCGTTCATGTCCGGCATCATCAAATCCATGAGAATAAGGTCCGGCGAGCGCTCAGCCATCTCTCCACTTCTTAGTTCTTCGACGGCTTCCTTACCGCTGCCGGACTCGCCGACCACTTCGAACCGAGAATCCAGCGACAAATACGTCTTCAACCCTAATCTCACCATCTCATGATCGTCCACGATCCATACTTTCCATTTGATCGCCGATGTTTCCCCCATTTTGCGCTCCTCCTTAAACTCCGTCAGCTTAGGGCGTGTGCAGACACGCCCTAAGCATTGCTGTCATCGAATAGGGGCAATGCCACCCGCACGCGAGTTCCCGCCCCCGGCTTTGTTACGATTTCCGCTTCGCCCCCAAGGCGCTGCGCTCTCTCCCTCATCGTGAACAATCCGTAAGCCCCGGTTCGGACTTGTTCGCTTCTGAATCCTGTGCCGTCGTCCTCTATGGATAAAGTCACTTGCCGCCCCACAATGCCGAGCAACAGCCGGACGTGTTTCGCCTCTGCGTGTTTAACGACGTTTGCCATCGCTTCCTGAATGATAAGAAACAACTGATGTTCCTTCGCCTCGGATAATCGGACGACAAGCTCCGCTTCGAGCGTTCCTTGTAATCCGTTCTGCCTGCAGTAATCCGGGAACCAGCGGCCAAGTGCCTCTTCCAACGTTCGACCCTGCAACTCCAGCGGTCTGAGCTGGGCGATCAGGCCTCTCATTTGTTTCTGGGCGGTCGACGACATGGCAATCAACTGCTCCATCACTTGTTTCGCATGATCCTTATCTCGTTCGAGCAACATCGGGAGTGAAGAAGCCGACATATGAAGCGCGAACAGTTGCTGGCTTACCGTGTCATGCAAGTCGCGGGCAAGCCGTTTTCTTTCTTCCAATACGGCTGTCTCCTGCAATGTAGCGTCTTCGGTAATTTCTCTCTCGCCTAATTGTTGCAACAGCTTCATTCGCGATTCCAAACCCCCGAGCAGCTCATTAAATGCGCGGTTAACGCCTGAGAACACGTCACCCTGCTGCACAGGAAGCCGCGATTCCCAATTGCCGGCGGAAGCTTGCTTCATCGCCAGTTCGAGCTGATCCAGCTTTCGCTGCTTTCTCTGCCCGATCCAGTAACCGATGCCAGCTTGACCGATCACTACGACACTTGTCCATCCGAACCACGATTCTGCGTCAGGCGCTGCTGAAGACATTCTAATCCAACCGTAGTAAATCGCGCTTAATAATAGTAATGACAGAAGACTGGAGACGATCACGTCCTCCCACTTGCCCGCCCCCACCCGGACCCGACCGAACATGCCTCAACCTACCTTCGTCACGCGTACGTCGCCGATTAAGCTACTGACGATAAGCACGATCTTTTTGTCCGAATCTGAATAAGCAGGCGTCGATATCGATACTTGTTGAAAAATCCCTTCGCGTTTCTGGCCGAGCACTTTCACATCGCCGAGTAAGCAACTCGACTCGACCAGAACGCCGACGCCCATATCGTTGGGCACATACACTTTCACGTCTCCGATAAAAGAAGAAATGTTGATTTTCGTCACACCAATGGGAATTTGAGCTTTCGTCAAGTCGAGCGTCGTGTCGCCGATAAAATGCGAGATGTTCATCGGACGAAGCTCCCAATAATCGTCGCCGAAATGAGCATCGCCGATAAATCGGGAAAAGTTGCGCCTCTTCATGCCGTCATCGTTGCGGTATTCCGGGTAACCGTGCGAATTCGCCCGTCTGTCGCTTTCTTTCTCGAGATTGATTTTCGCAGTCGGCGTCGGCTCTTCATGATCGAACCCGTCCCATTCCGGCGGTGCCGGAGGCGGCCCCGGAGGGTGGTCCTGCGGGGGAGACGACGGCGGAATGAATGAATTCCACGAGTCGCGGTTCCTATCCCGCCTCCGGAAGCGGTCTGGCCTATCTTTCCTGAAGATCATACCCAGGCCGAATATAATAACGGCGATCGGCCAAAACGTCCGAAACACGTTAAAACTTTCGTCGAACCATCCCAAGTTCCTGCCAAGGAAATAGAAGCCAGCGGCAAGCACGATACCGTTCCACCATAACCCGCCGGATTGCTGCATTAAAATCCCCTGTAAACCGAAAACAATCAAAAGCACCGGCCAAAAATCCGAAAACAATTGCCCGATGCTGATGTTAGTCACGCCAAGCTGATTCGTCAGAAAAACAACGCCGATCGCGACGACGACGATACCCCATAGAAGTCTTTGCGCAGATGATGAATGCATGTTCGCGCCTCCATTTTTTGCCGTTGTTCGTTTTATGGTTCTATTATAACGAATATTGCAGATGTTCGGACAGCAGCGAAAGATGTAAACCTGTCTCGGTCCATAGACGGAGACGAACGGGCACCGGCAAATGAATTCATGTCACTTTTCATCACACATTTCGTTGACTCGTATCCTTCATCTCGATATAATGAGTTCGAATTTCCGGAAACCATGTCAGGTATTCAACATAATGCTAGGAGTTGTCTTTATGAATATTACTCAAGTCTCACAAGGATTGGACACGATATGGGTCGTACTGACAGCGGCGATGATTTTGCTTATGGAAGGCGGATTCGCCTTGCTTGAAGCCGGATTCGTACGGCAGAAAAATGCCGTCAGCATTATTATGAAAGTATTCGTAGACATCGCCTTCGGTGCGCTCGTCTATTACTCGATCGGGTTTGCACTTATGTATGGCAGTGATAAAGGCAACTTAATCGGAATAACCGGCTTCTTCATGGAAGGAGATCTGTCACACCTTCCAGCAAACATTTCCCACGACACGTTCTGGCTGTTTCAAAACGCGTTCGTCATTGCCGTTATCTCTATCGTGTCGGGCGCCGTGGCCGAACGAATCCATTTTAAAGCATATATTTTGCTTACGATTCTCATGACAGGCTTGATCTATCCGATTGCCGGCCATTGGATATGGTCTCCGAACGGCTGGTTAGCCCAACTCGGCATGGTCGACTTTGCCGGATCGGCTGCCATCCACGCGCTCGGAGGATTCGCCGCTCTCGCCGCCGCCCATCTCATCGGCCCCCGGATCGGAAGGTTTGGAGCCGATGGCAAAGTCAATATCGTCCCGCCGTCCAATTTGCCGCTCGCTTCCGTCGGCGCCTTTATCCTCTGGTTTGGCTGGTTCGGTTTTAACTCCGGCAGCACGCTTAGCGCAACCCATCCAGGCATCGGTCATATTGCCGTTACGACGATGCTTGCTTCCGCAGCAGGATGCGCCACCTGTATTCTGTTTACGATGATGCGTTATCGTAAAGCGGACCCGCCGATGGTCATCAACGGCGCACTTGCAGGACTTGTCGGCATTACCGCCGGATGCGCGTTCGTCTCCGACGCCGCCGCCATTCTGATCGGAGCCGTATCCGGCATCGCCATGGTGATCGCCAGCGAGAAGCTGGAAAGCCGGAAAATCGACGATCCGGTCGGCGCTTTCGCCGTTCACGGCATTAGCGGCACCATCGGCACGATCGCTGTCGGCTTATTCGCGCAACCGGGTGCAACCAAGTATGCGGGGCTGTTCTATGGCGGCGGTTGGCGGCTGCTCGGCGTACAAACGCTCGGACTTATCGTTATTGCTGCATGGGGTTTTGCGCTTGCTTGGCTCTCCCTGCAGCTCATCAAGAAATTCACGCCTATCCGCGTATCGCGTGACGAGGAACTGATCGGCCTTGACGTCGGCATTCACGGCGTACCCGCCTACAGCCAGGAACACGATTTCCTCGACGTCGACAAGCTCCGGAATCCGTCATAGCGTTATCGCAAAATAACAAAGACTCATCACTCGCAAACTTTTTGCGATGATGAGCCTTTTATTTTCGCGACTTAGGTATTTGGCATATGATTAAAGCTCCGGCAGATCCGATAGTTCCGCAGGCAACGTTCCATTAAGCATCTGCTGATACTTGGCGACTTCCGCCCTTAGCCCTCTCGCTTTCTCGAGCGGCTTCTTTACATAATGAATGTACTCGACGGCAAGGTGGTGATCCGGCTTTTTGCCGCTTAACATTTTGCGAAAAGCCGACATTGTCCGATAAGCTTGCTCTTCCAGACGAATCCGACGTTCATAACGTTCGACCATCTGCTCAATTTCCGCAATCTCTTGCACCCTCTTGGCGATGAGCGCCTCCAGCAAACTATGGACTTCAGCCGTTTTTTTACGGGAAACTATTCGCCCCGGCAACGACGTTATCGGCTCCTCCATGTAGTCCCCTCCGTTAATTCACGTCATATTTCATGACATTGTAATAATGATAACGGAAAAATTACATTTTGAAAACTACCATGGCAATATTATTGCCATGAACCCGTCCTTCGTTAAGCAAAAAAGGACCCTTTTGGGCCCCTCACGCTTCGGAGCGTTGCAGCTCGGCGGCTGAACGCTTACATCACTCGAACTGAACTTTGATTTTCGCTTTGCTACGGTGAATGCGCGCCTTAACCGTGCCGACCGGCAGTTCCAAAGCCGTAGCGATCTCCGCATCTTTCAGTCCGTAATAAAACTTGTACAACAGTAAAGTTCTCGTTACCGGATCCATCAATCCGAGCAACTCGGTTAATTCGGCCATCGACTCAGGGTCTGTATCTCTTCTAGAGCTGGCATATTCGCTTTCCGGCAAATCGTCGATTCTCTCGTGCCTTCTTGCCCTGTTCGCATTCGACGCCAAATTCGCGGCAATCGCTTTCGCCCACGGAATAAGCTTGTCCTTCTCGCGCAACGTCGACTGCTTCTCAAGAATGCGTACCCACGCTTCCTGTACAACGTCTCCGGCATCGTGTTTATGCCACAGTTTATGACGTACGACCTTTAACATCTGAGCATACAGCTCGTCCAGTAACTCATCTTCCGACAAGAACGCTTCCGGATTATTCGAATTCTGAATAAAGTTCATGCGTCCCGCCACTCCTATTGGAAACATGATTGCAAGTGTAACTATTCTATCATAAGGGAGAGAAAAAGAGAATATATTCCATTTAATAGGGAAATTTCGACACTCCCATCTTAGAATTCGTCACCACGAATAAAACCCCGCTAACCGAAGATTAGCAGGGTTTTATAGCTAAATATTAATCAACTCGTTTGGAAGAGATATCTCCCGTAATGCGGGCAATGAACTGCTCTACCGTCTCCGCGCCAAGATCGCCTTCTCCGCGTCTGCGTACGGAAACCGTCCCATTCGCGGACTCGTTCTCGCCGATAACGAGCATGTAAGGAATTTTTTCTAATTGCGCTTCGCGAATTTTGTAACCGAGTTTCTCGTTGCGCAGATCGGATTCGACACGCACGCCCGCCAGCTGAAGCTTTTCTTCAACCTGCTTGACGTAAGGCTCGTACACCGGATTGACCGGAATAAGCTTCGCCTGAACCGGGGCGAGCCACACCGGCAAAGCGCCTGCGAAATTCTCGAGCAAAAACGCCGTCATACGCTCCATCGTGCTGATGATGCCGCGGTGAATGACGACCGGGCGGTGTTTTTTGCCATCGTCGCCGACATATTCGAGCTGGAACCGCTCCGGAAGCAGAACGTCGAGCTGCGCGGTGGAAAGCGTCTCTTCTTTGCCAAGCGCGGTTTTGATCTGCACGTCGAGCTTTGGTCCGTAGAACGCCGCTTCGCCTTCCGCTTCGAAGAACGGAAGATTCAATTCTTCGACGACTTCGCGCAGCATGCGTTGGGAATTTTCCCACATCGCATCGTCCGGCCAATATTTCTCGGTATCCTTTGGATCGCGGTAGGACAAGCGGAAGCGATACTCCTTAATGCCGAAGTCTTCATACACTTGACGAATCAAGTTCACGACTCGCGTGAATTCTTCCTTAATCTGATCCATCCGGCAGAAAATGTGCGCATCGTTTAGCGTCATCGCCCGTACACGGTGCAAACCAGTCAGCGCCCCCGACATCTCATAGCGGTGCATCGTGCCGAGCTCGGCGATCCGCAAAGGCAAGTCGCGGTAACTCCGCATATCGCTCTTATATACCATCATGTGGTGCGGGCAATTCATCGGACGCAGCACAAGCTCTTCGTTATCGAGCGCCATTTTGGGGAACATGTCTTCCTGATAGTGCTCCCAGTGTCCGGATGTTTTGTACAGCTCAACGTTGGCGAGCACCGGCGTATAGACGTGCGTATAACCGAGACGCTCTTCCAGGTCGACGATATATCTTTCGAGCGTCTGGCGGACTTTCGCGCCGTACGGAAGCCATAGCGGCAACCCTTGACCGACTTCGCGGGAGAAAGTGAACATTTTGAGCTCGCGGCCAAGCTTGCGGTGATCGCGTTTTTTGGCTTCCTCTAGGAAATGAAGATGCTCGTCCAGTTCCGCTTTCTTTACAAAAGCCGTGCCGTATATCCGCTGAAGCATTTTGTTTTTGCTGTCCCCGCGCCAATAAGCACCGGCCACGCTCAGCAGCTTAAACGATTTGATCCGGCCCGTGGACGGCAAGTGCGGCCCGCGACACAAGTCGAAAAACTCGCCCTGGTCATAGATCGTAATCGCGACGCCTTCCGGCAACGCACTGATCAAGTCGATTTTGTAAGGATCGGAGATTTCCTCGAAAATACGAAGCGCTTCTTCGCGGCTTACTTCGCGCCGGGTAATCGGCAAGTTTTCCTTGACGATTTTCTCCATTTCTTTCTCGATCTTTTCCAAATCTTCGGACGAGATCGGCTGCTCCATATCGATATCGTAATAGAACCCGTCCTCGATGACCGGACCGATTCCGAGCTTGACGTTGTCCGCGCCGTAAATACGCTTAATCGCCTGCGCCAGCAAATGCGCCGTGCTGTGTCTCATCACTTCGAGCCCGTCTTTGCTGTCAAGCGTAACGATCTCGAGAGCGACATCGCCTTCGATCGGGGTGTTGAGATCGACGATATTGCCGTCGATTTTGCCTACGACAGCATTTTTCTTTAAGCCGGGGCTGATCGAGAACGCGACGTCTTCGACCGTTACGCCCGCATCATAAGAGCGAGTCGCGCCATCCGGCAATTTCACTTGAATGGACATGGATATTCCTCCGTTTCGTAAATGGCAACAAAAAAAGCACCTCGTCCCGAAAGGGACGGGTGCTCTGTATGCGGCCCGTGGTTCCACCCTCCATTAACCGGCTTCCTTAGCCCGGCACTCTGGCATGAGATATCGGTCATGACCCGGCGAGGAATACAGGTGCACCTATTGCACACGTTCATCCTGCAGCTCAAAAGGGGTCGATGCGGGCGGTAATCGGAAGGAACTTGCAGCCAAGGTTCCTCTCTCTGGGCCGTCCATTTCCAGCATCGGTGTCTTTCTCATCGCTTTAGTGGTTGTTATGGATACAACAAATTATATCGAGCGGCGGTTCCCGAGTCAATAGAAGGCATTTTCCATGATTAGCGAACGCAATGACTCCAAGTTACTTACGATGACACATTAATTCCGCCTCGCACGGGGCTGCGAGCACCAAGTTACTTACGATGTGCATTTATTCCGCCTCGCATGGGGTTTCGAGCACCAAGTTACTTACGATGGCGCATTTATTCCGCCTCGCATGGGGTTTCGAGCACCAAGTTACTTACCATGACACATTAATTCCGCCTCGCACGGGGCTGCGAGCACCGAGTTACTTACGATGGCACATTAATTCCGCCTCGCACTGGGCCGCGAGCACCAAGTTACTTACGATGACGCATTTATTCCGCCTCGCATGGGGCTGCGTGTACCAAGTTACTTACGATGGCACACTAATTCTGCCTCGCACGGGGTTGCGAGCATCAAATTACTTACGATGACGCATTAATTCCGCCTCGCACGGGGCTGCGTGTACTAAGTTACTTAAGATGACGCATTAATTCCACCTCGCACTGGGCCGCGAGCACCGAGTTACTTACGATGACGCATTTATTCCGCCTTTCATGGGGCTTCGAGCACCGAGTTACTTACGATGGCGCATTTATTCCGCCTCGCACGGGGCCGCGAGCACCAAGTTACTTACGAAAACACATTAATTCCGCCTCGCACGGGGCCGCGAGCACCAAGTTACTTTCGATGACGCATTAATACCGCCTCGCACGGGGTGCGAGTACCGAGTTACTTACTCGGGCGAGCTTAATGTGCCAGCACAGACCCTAAGCACAGCCCCTGTCGCCCCCTGCGCTTAATGCGCGGGTTGTTCGGGATACACGGCCGCGCGGTCGCCGAATATGCCGACGATCGTACGGATGACTTGCGATTCGGGCTCCGGCGTATGGATATATAGTTGTCTTGGCGAAGCCTCAAGAAGCCGGCTGACCACTCTGCTCTCTTCTTCCTGTTCCCCGGGCTCGAGCCGCTCAGCCAATGTTTGCCGCTCTTCTCTTGCCGCCACGCCTTCCTCCAGCGGCCTCATTTCCTCGTCCAGCAATCGGAACGCATGACCCCCCGCATGAAGAACGTGAACGGCCGATGTGCGCGTCTCCTGCCACTCCACCATCGACTTAAGCAGCTTCATGAATTCTTGATATTGTCGTTCCATCATCCGTTCCTCGATAGCTGTTTCAGCTGCTTCCTGGACTTCCGCTCGGTAATCCCCTAGTCGAAAACGTAAGAAACCGTCCAAGTGCAGCCGATCATGACCCTCCAAATAATGGGAGTACCGAGCGGCCAGTTTCTGCAATCTTCGCTCGCGGCCTCGACCGATCCAACTTTCGCCAACTTCCGGTTCTCCGTCCAGCAACGACACGGTCTCGGCGATTAACAGATCGGTTTCCATTTCGTCCTTCGAACCGAAGCGCTCGCGAAAAATGGCTCGGAGAAGCGACGGTTCTTGATCGTAAAGCGTATATTCGGCGAGTACCCGGCCTACCCGATCGCAGTATGTTTTCTTGTTTTGCGGTTCGGGTCCCAAAGGGAACTGGCAGCGGATCATCCCGTCTTCCCGGCACAGCTCCCATTCCACGCTGCCGACCGGAGGTTCGCTGCCGACAGGGGTCCGATTTAACATGGCGGCCAACCGTTCGAGCGAAGATGTGTCGTTTCCGTGCGCAAAGACGAATTCCACTTTTTCCAACTCGTCACCTCCATGCTCCAGCCTTGATACTAACTATATGGTGGCCCAAAAAGGGATATACGATAGGGCTTCCGTTATGGTATATTTTATGAAGCTGTAATCGGAGAGGAAGTTTGTATGTCTTTGCCTGCGCTTGAAATCAATCAGGAACGGTGGAACCGTATTCTTCTGAAGAGCTACTGGGCCGTACTCCTTCTATCCATTCTGGTCGAATGTTCCTTTCTGATGGTGACCAAACTTTCCCCCGGCGACTTCATTGGAAAATTTATTGTCCGACCGACGATCATTATGACCGTGATCGTTGCGCTTGCCGAACTTGGCGTCAGACGGCTGACCAGATTCCACGATTACGTCATGATTACCGCCGCCACCCTTCTCACCGTATCCATCAGCGCGATCCACTCCAGTTTGCAATATCTGATGTTTTTCCTCTTCTTCCCGGTAATGATCAGCATTTTTTACTTTCAATCGAAAAAACTGCTTTATGCCGCCTTGAGCACGGTAGCTTCGCTTTTGCTGCTACATACATTTAACAGCGTTATTCATTCGCATGTCAGCTATCCAGGCCTTCTCGCCCTGCTTGCCCTTCTGTTGGTCTATTGCGGTGTTGCTTTCGGCATTCTTGCGCGTGGAAGGGAAATATTGATGCGCCTGCGAACGTCCTACGAGTCCAATCAAGAACTTCTCGTTCGCACGATTATGATGGACAAGCTGGCGAAAACAGACGCCTTGACCGACACTTACAACCATATGGCTTATCATGAATATTCCGATTATCTTACCGTTCAGGCGGACGCCGGCATGCCGTTGTTCCTCGCCGTCATGGATATCGATAATTTCAAGAAAGTTAACGACACCTACGGTCATAAAGCAGGCGATCTTGTTCTTCGAAGCGTCGCTGAAATCGTCCGGACGAAAGTCGGGAGCAACGATATCGTAGCTCGTTATGGCGGGGAAGAATTCGTCGTGTTGTTCGCGGAGAAAAGTTTCCAGGAAGTGTACGACATCGTCGAGGATATTCGTCACTCCATCGCTGCCAAAAGCCAGGAAGCGTTGCTTGGATCGAATGTAACCGTTAGCATCGGACTGAACGATTATGAAACCGGCATGGGCAAGGAAGCGTTATTCCACGGAGCGGACGTCGCGCTTTATGACGCCAAACGTACCGGCAAGAACAAAACATCGCTGTCGGAATCGCTCGCTATGAAGGCTATGCAATTTAACTGATAATCGTCGCCTATCTAAGCGCACAAAAGGCTGTTCCGACAGATCATTGATCTGTTGGAGCAGCCTTTTTTACGGACAATCCAGCTTCGATTAGTTCTGCATCACATAGTCTTTCTCTACCGTGTCGTTCTCGTTGTAAATTTTGAGCGTCTCGTATTTCGTGTTCCGTTGCGCCGGGATTTTGCCTGCTTCGCGAATGAGCTTGAGTATAAGTTCGATGTTGACTTTGTGTGTCGTACCGGCGGCCGAGACGACATTCTCTTCGATCATCGTGCTACCGAAGTCGTTGCAACCGTAGGAGAGCGAGAGCTTCCCGACTTCCGGCCCCATCGTCACCCAAGACGATTGGAAGTTATCGATGTTATCCAACGTAATCCGGCTGATCGCCAGCGTCTTCAAATATTCTTCCGGCGTCGCTTTCTCGCGTTTCATGTTCGTGTTGTCCGGCTGGAACGTCCACGGAATGAAAGCAAGGAAACCCGGAGACGGATAACCATTGTTAATGCACTCATCCTGCGCCTCGCGTACGCGGAGCAAGTGAAGCGCGCGCTCCTCCATCGACTCGCCGAATCCGATAACCATCGTCGCCGTCGTGTTCATGCCGATTTTGTGCGCCGTCGTCATGACGTCCATCCAATCGCGCCACGAGCCTTTCAGTCGGCTGATCTTCTTGCGCGTACGGTCGTCCAATATTTCCGCACCGCCGCCCGGGAGCGAGTCGAGGCCGGCTTCATGAAGCTGACGTACGACGTCTTCAAGCGGGATGTTCCCGGCGACAACTTGCATTTTACGGATTTCCGCGGGGGAGAACGAATGCATCGTAATTTGCGGGAAACGAACTTTAATCGCCCGCAACAAATCCAAATAATAACTGAATGGCAAGTCCGGGTTTGTTCCGCCTTGCATAAGAATTTCCGTCCCGCCGACATCAACCGTCTCCTGGATCTTCTGGAATATCGTTTCGTCCGGCAGAACGTAACCTTCCTTGGAACCAGGCGGGCGATAGAAGGCACAGAAGCGGCAATATACGTCACAGAAGTTCGTATAATTGATATTCCGGCCCACGACAAACGTCGTGATCGGCTCCGGATGCTTCTTAAGCATAAGCAAATTCGCCGTATGCCCCATCTTCTCTATTTGATCGCTTTCGTACAACGCAACAACGTCTTCCAATTGCAGTCTGTTGCCTTTCAAAGCGCCTTCCAGTATCCGGTCCACATGACTCATGTCAGGACCCTCCTTCGTACGTAACTAAATTCACAAATGCGCTTTCTCCATCGTAACATAAAAATACCGCGTCAGTCACCCTAAGAGGCGACTAAACCGCGGCATTGCTGAATTTTGCCTTCGTTTTCTGGAATATGCCACGTTCGTCATTCCGATTGCGTAAATGTGCTTGCTGCATTCGCGAACTTCTCCAACGCTTCGAGCAGCAAAGATCGCGGACACGCGAGATTCACCCGCAAATAACCTGCTCCTTGCTTGCCGAAGACGGAGCCTTCGCTGAACGCTACGCCGGCTTCCTCGAACATCAGTCGCTTCAGCTCCTGCGGCTTATCGGACAATGCCGTGCAGTCCATCCAGACGAGGTACGTCGCTTCAGGGCGGATCACTTTCACTTGTGGAAGGCGTTTGCTGATGAAATCCTCAAGCGTATCGAGATTTCCTTCCAAGTAAACAAGCAATTGCTCAAGCCATTGTTCGCCGTGATTATAACTGCTGACAACGGCTGTCAAACCGAAAAAGCTTTCCATGTGGATCGACAGCGTCTTCAGCAGTGCGTTGTACTTGCGGCGAACTTCGTCGTTCGGAATAATGACGCTGGCTGTCTGCAACCCCGCGAGATTAAATGTCTTACTCGTAGCTATGCAAGTCGCCGAATGCTGTGCGAACTTGTCCGACAGCGAAGCGTAAGGAAGATGCTTGTGCCCGGAAAACACGAGATCGTGGTGAATTTCGTCCACGACGACGAACACGCCGTACTTGTCGCATATTTCACCAATACGCTCCAATTCCTCTCGCTTCCATACCCTTCCTCCAGGATTGTGCGGCGAGCAGAGCAGAAGCATTTTCGCTCCGTCCTGCGCTTGCCGTTCAAGCCTTTCGAAATCCATCCGGTATTGTCCGTTCTCAAGCACGAGTGCATTGTCGACGACATTACGGCCGTTCATCTTAATCACATCGTAAAACGGATAATAAACGGGAGACTGCAAAATAATGCCGTCGCCCGGCTCTGTCATCGCGAGCACGAGCAGGCTGAGTGCAGGCACGACGCCTGGGCTCGAAGTGATCCACTCCTGCTCGATCTTCCAGCCGTGCCGGCGGTCCAGCCATCCGCTCACCGCATCGAAATAATCCTGGGTGCGGAACGTATAGCCGTAAATACCGAGATCCGCCCGTTGCTTAATCGCATCTACAACTTCCTTCGGCGCTTCGAAATCCATGTCGGCAACCCATAGCGGCAATATGTCAGCACGACCGAACAACTTCTCAGATTGGTCCCACTTATAAGATGCCGTTCCTGATCTATCCATTCTTTTGTCAAAATCGTATTTCACGTTGACGTCCTCCCGCTTCGCTTACTTGCCGATTTCGCGTAATGCTTCGTCGATCGCTTGCTCCAGGTCCTGTCGCAAGTCGTCCGCATGTTCGAGGCCGACGGAGAAACGAAGAAGCTTGTCGTCCACTCCAACCGCTTGGCGGATTTCAAGCGGGATGTCAGCGTGTGTCTGAACGGCCGGGTACGTCATGAGCGACTCTGCTCCGCCGAGGCTTTCCGCGAAAGCGATCAGCTTAATATGTCTTAAAATCGGCTCGATCGTTCTGGCATCCTTCATCTTAAACGAGAAAATACCCGCGTTACCGGACGATTGCGCATTCTGGATATCGTGTCCGGGGTGATGCGGAAGGGCAGGGTAATATACCTCTTCGACTGCCGGATGGGTCTTGAGCCAGCTAGCCAATGCGATCGCGTTCGCTTGATGGCGTTCCATACGCAGAGCGAGCGTCTTCATGCCTCGCATAAGCAACCATGAGTCTTGCGGGCCGAGAACAGCACCGATGGAGTTGTGTAGAAACGCGATGTCCGCGGATAGCTTCTCACCTTTTGTCACGATCAAACCTGCAAGTACGTCGTTATGGCCGCCGAGATATTTCGTTGCGCTATGGACGACGATATCGGCGCCGAGCTCAAGCGGACGTTGGAAAAAAGGCGTTAACAGCGTGTTGTCGACGATCGCCAGTAAGTGATGTTGCTTCGCCCAAGCCGCAACTTTGGCAATATCAGTCACCATCATAAGCGGATTAGTCGGCGTCTCGATTAGCACTGCTTTCGTGTTAGGTTGCCGGCGGGATTCCAATGCATCAAGATCGTTCGTATCCACGTAGGAAGCAGTCACGCCGAAACGGGTCATCACTTGCTCAAGCAGCCGATATGTGCCTCCGTAAAGATCGAGCGAGACGAGCAAGTGGTCTCCCTGGCTGAACAAAGCGAACACGACTTGCAGCGCAGCCATACCGGTACTGCAGGCGAAGCCGGCATCGCCGCTTTCCAGGTCTGCGGCTGCCGATTCGAGCACTGTTCTCGTCGGACTTTTCGTACGTGCGTAGTCGAAACCGGTGCTCTTGCCGAGCTGCGGATGGCGGAACGCGGTCGCTTGGTAGATCGGGAAACTCACGGCTCCCGTTACGGGATCGCTCTGCGATCCGATCTGGGCTAAACGGCTTTCGATTTTCATCGTTTACTTTCGTCCTTCCTGTGCCACCGAATTTTTATTCGCTTTGCCGAGCTCGAACGGAGTCGCCTGGTAGACGTAATAGTTCAACCAGTTGGAAAACAGCAGGTTGGCATGTGCTCTCCAAGTCGAAATAGGCGTCTTCGTGGGATCGTCATTCGGGTAATAATTTTTGGGAACGGCGATGTCGAGTCCTTTGGATTTGTCGCGATCGTATTCCCATTTCAGCGATTGCGGATCGTACTCGGAGTGACCGGTAACGAAAATTTGCTTGCCGTCAGCGGTCGAAGCGATATAGACGCCTGCTTCAGCCGATTCGGACAAAATTTCCAGCTCTTGTACTTTCGCGACATCTTCGCGTTTCACATCCGTATGGCGGGACTGCGGCACGTGAAATGTCTCGTCAAATCCGCGAAGCAACTTCACGTTCGGTTTCGTTACCGTGTGCGGAAACACGCCGAATACTTTCTCCTCCAGGCCGTATTTCGGGACGCCATAGTGGTGGTATAGACCTGCTTGAGCTGCCCAACAAATATGGAATGTCGAGGTGACGTTGTCGACGGTCCAATCCATAATTTCCTTCAATTCTTCCCAGTAGTTCACATCCTCGAATTCCAGATGTTCCACCGGAGCGCCCGTAATGATCAAACCGTCATACTTTTCGTCTTTAATATCGTCGAACGTCTTGTAGAACGTCTCCAGATGATCCGCTGACGTATTTTTGGATGTGTGGGTTTTCGGGTGAATGAGCACCGCCTCGACTTGTAACGGCGTGTTCCCAATTAGGCGCAGAAGCTGAGTTTCGGTCGTCTCCTTCGTCGGCATCAAATTCAGTATCGCAATTCGAAGCGGGCGAATATCTTGATGATAAGCGACGCTTTCGTCCATGACGAAAATATTTTCCCCCGCGAGCACTTCCTTCGCCGGCAAATTATCCGGAACTTTAATTGGCATGTTCGTTCCTCCTTCGTCTGTTTCAAGCTGAAAAAGGCAAAATAAAAACGACCCCAAATATGAGAAAGGGTCGTGTCGAAAACGTACGCGCGCCCCTCTCATCTGTCAGAAACGCTTCACGTCTCCGCAAGAATTAGCACCGTACATGTTTGACACATGCCGGTTGCCGGGCTTCATAGGGCTAGTCCCTCCGCCTGCTCTTGATAAGATGGCAATTCCTATTCGGTTGTCGGGTAAACTACTCTAAATGTACTCCAAATCCGGTGAGTCGTCAAGGCTCGGAGCGCCTGCCTCGAAAGGCGAAATCTCCCGCGAGATTTGCCGAAATTCTCCTTGAAAGGCGCGGGCGCGGGGCTTATACTTAACACGTCGTATTTGACCTTGCCAACCCGTTATTGACTTGATTATAAAGGGGGGAAATCCGGACATGGAAGGCGATAAACCTGGACCGAGTAGACTGTCGAAGCAAGCAGCAGGGCCTGACTCCGCCAAGCGGAAGCTAACCTTGTCCGGATTTTCTCTGGACAGCCGTTAGCCGATCGCTACGGCGCGGGTTTCGTCCTGCATGAACCGTTCGGACATGCAAAGGAGCGAATCCCATGAAAATCAGATTGGTTAACAACGGCGTCTTTACGCCTATAGAGGATATTAACGAGGCGCTTTTGCCGCCTATGGAAGGATTTTTTTGGATTGATGCCGATTTGGAGGACCTCGCCGTCATCCAGCCGCTGTTCGGCCTTCACGACCTCGCGGTCGAAGACTGTCTAACAGAGGAAGAGCAGCGCCCAAAGCTAGAAATTTACGAAAACCATTACTTCGTCGTCATAAATAGCATTCGCTTCGATGATGAAGAAATTTTCCTCCGCGCCTTGAACATGTTTCTCGGCCGCCATTATCTCATAACCGTTACCCGTCAGAAAATCAACGAATTGCGCAGCGTCAAGCCGATATTGTGGGAAGAGGAAGTCGACAGACCGGATCGATTCATGTATCACCTCGTCGATCTCGTCGTCGATAACTACTTGTCCGTCGGCGATCGGATCGAAGCCCGCATCGAAAACCTCGAGGAAGACATTTTGATGCATACGAAGAAGTCGCATCTGACGGAAATTATCAGTCTGCGAAGCGAAATTTTGTGGCTGAAGAAAGTTCTCGGCCCTCAGCGCGAATTAATCTCCACCCTCAACAGAAAAGAACTACGGCTGATCGACAACGAGCTTCAGAAATATTTCGGAGACATCTACGAGAACGCAGTCAAGATTTATGAGACGTTCGAAACTTACCGCGACTTGATGGGAAACTTACGAGAGGCTTACCAATCCAGCCTCGCCAACCGAGCGAACGAAATCATGCGCGTATTCACGGCTCTAACGACGATCTTCATGCCGCTCACTTTCATTACAGGCATATACGGAATGAACTTCGACTTCATTCCCGGAATGCACTACCATTTCGGATCCGTTGTGCTTTTGTCGCTTATGACCATTATCGGCTTGGGCATGTTCTATCTGTTCCGTAAGAAGGACTGGTTATGACAGAAGGCGAACCGTGGACTGCAGATGATAAGGGACCGCCCGTCGTTTGTGCGACCGTTAATCGACGCGCATTTGACGGGCAGGTCCCTTATTGATGTTATCCGGCCGAAGCCTCGCTTGTCCTACGGTAACGTATCCTTGCCATTCGAAGCTTCTCGTACCGCTTCTCCGTCTCGTTCGCATCCGTGGCGGATTCCCCGTACACTTCTTTAAGCAGCGGTTTCAAGTATCGATCCCCGATCTGTCCCAGCGCGGACTCGATCTGCAGCGCTTCTTCCGGCGGCAGCTCCGTCAATTCCCGCTCGACGATCGCCATGACGTCATAACCTTCCTCGTCCAGCCGTTCGATGCGTTCGACAAGTTTGCGTCTCGGACAATTCAATGCGCTCTCCAGCTGTTCTAGCGTTCTTCCGTCGCGGATGCCTTGCAGCAAGGAACGTTTCTCCTTAACCGCAGCAAGAGACTTGCCATACTTCTCCTCCTTCATCTGGAAAAGCCAATAATTCAACATCTCATCGCTTACAGCTTCCGCCACCCATGCATCGAGCGGGAAGCCGCGTTCGCGCGGCATATCTTTTAGCATATCGATAAGTTCCTGTCCATAACGCTCCATCTTCACCTTGCCAAAGCCCGGCAATTGCCCCAGCTCTTCCAGCGTATGCGGCTTAAACACCGCAAGCAATTGGAGTTCTCTGTTCGTCGCGATCAAATAGGCCGAACGCTTCTCTTCAACTGACTTCGCTCTACGCCACGTTCTCAGCGCTGACGCCATTGCTTCCTCGTCTTGATTGTCCGCGTAACATTGCAGAAGCTGATGATGGGCCGGACGGCGCTCCCAGAATGGCGTTTCTTCCAACATGCCATCGAGCAGCGGGCGAAAACCGTCCTTCATCTTGCTTGCGACTCCGTGACGGAACGAAGCAAGCAGCTCTTCCCAGCTCATGCCTTCGTACCATAGCTCGTCCACGGATGAAACGCCCTCGTTCAGCGTACGCCATCCAGCGCTCCATAGTCCTTGCGTCTCTCCGATGAAGACGTGCGACCGCTCTTCCGCTTGCCCGACTACTTTCTCGAATTGATTCATAAACACGACCTGCATTCCGTTTCCTCCCTGACCGCGTTGGCGGCGTTGTTATGTTGTCCATCGTGCGGGCCGGTGGGGGAAGACGCCAAAAAAGCACCTCTCCGCCGATCGGCGATGAGGTGCTTCCTCTATCGTGCAATATGAACAACTACAGATTATCAAAATGCGAGACTTTAGGCAATACTTGTTAGGCAATACTTACAATGTTCATTTATAATAAAGAGATTCAATAGGAGGAGGACTTATTCCGTATGAACATGAAAGACTACGACTTCCTGTCCGATTCGACCGAGCAGACGACAACCCGCTTCGTCACTTTCGTGACGCCAAGTTTGAAACGGTTCGATCTCGCGATTCTGTCGACCAACCGCTTCTACGGAAAGAAGCTTGTGACGGATATGATGTTCGGTCGCAGCGCCGTTCTTGGTCCAGACGATCTGGAAGAGGAAGGCGTGCTGGAATCGGTGTTCCGCATTAACGAGGAAGAGGCCGCTGAGTTGGCCCAGTTTCTGACTCTTGTACTAGGTGCGGTGAATTTCACGGACTAGAAAATTGCCTGGTTCCGCTTCTAATCATTCGGTTCGTGAGGGAACCCAGCATCTCGATTTCGATCGTCACCGTATCGCCGTCGCGCAAATAGATTTGCTTTTCCGGAGGGTAGCCCATGACGACTCCTTCCGGTGTGCCGGTCAGAATGACGTCGCCGGGGAGTTCTGGCGGACTTCTCCGTTGACGTAGGAGCGAATCGCAAGTCGGTTCGGGTCGCCGACTTCGTCAGCGGCGACCAAGTAAGGGCCGAGTGGCGCGAAGCCGTCGCACGTTTTGCCAAGCAGCCATTGCGAAGTCCGGTTTTGCAAATTGCGCGAGGATAGATCTTTGGCGTTGCATTAGCCAAACACGTAATCCAGCGCTTCCCCTTGGGAAACGTTACGCGCCCTTCTCCCGATGACGATCGCCAGCTCCGCTTCGTAATCGACTTTGTCGGAAGTATCCGGAAGTTCGATCTCGTCTCCGAGCGCGGACAAAGCATTCCCGAATTTATTGAAAAGCACCGGGAACGACGGGATCGGCAATCCCGTCTCTTTCGCGGCCGCCTCCCTCCTTCGATTACTTCGCTCACCGTTCCCGGAACGCCCTGCACGCCCAGCGCGACGGCCGCTGCGCTGACGTCGAGCACGCCTTCTTACGTCCGCATGCCCAATCTATAGCTAGCAACTTCTCTCCCGTCAGTCCGTCGCCCGCGATCAACCGGAGCGTCACCATGCCGCAAGCACCGCCCGGCACGGCGTTCCGCACACGCCCGGAATGTTCAAGGGCAAGGCGATCAACCGGTATGTCGAAGCGCGATTCGCTTTTCTTAATCCGACGAGCGGGGCGAGCAACAGGCGGTCCTTTTGGAAAAACAGCCGGTTCAGTTCCCCGTCGTCCGCTCTCGGATCCTGAACGCACGGAATATCCAGGCCAAGAAGGGCCACTTCCTTGTCGACGACCCACTCCATCGCCTCTGGCATAAAATACGGGCAGCTTTCCACAAAATCGCTCTCGTTCCACCGGCGGTCCCACCCTGTCGCCACGAGCAGCGCGTCGCCGGGCGCGAGATTGCCGCCGGCCGCCTGTTCCAGCTCACGCGCGGAAATCGGCTCCAGCGGCCCCTTCTCCGCCAGTTGGGCGACGATAGCCCGCCGGATGAATCGCTCCGCCGGAACGTCGGCGATCTGCTCGCGCCCTTCGTACAAATGATCCGCAGTTTCGATATACGTGCCGGCGAGCGTGTGCAAAACGAGTTTGTGTCCTTTCCAGCCCGCATCGCCGAGACGAGCGACAGGCTCGATCTCGATCGGTGGAAGCGGGGATCCGTAGGACCGCATGCCGGCCCGGATCGGACCGGTCAAATCAATGACTTGCATCGGCTGTCTCCTCTGTCCGTTATTTCGATTTTCCGCGTCCCGCGACTGGCCAGACGGCAACAACCTCGTTCCCGCGTACGACCGCTACCTCGTCAACCATGTTCACGACGGCGCAGCAATGTACAGGAACAATCTCGAGCGTATCGCCCACCCGCAGCGTCTCATCTTCGGCAGACAGCTCGAGCATTCCGTGCTCCTCGGTCAGCCAGGCAACCCGGATACCGGGATGCCCGAGCACATAACCTCTGCCTGTGCCGATCCGCGAATCGCCGCCGTCGGAGGTGAACACCTTCGTGCCCGCGTCCACTACCGCCCGGCCCGGCCCGGGTCTGCTGACGATCGTAACTTTGACGGTCAGCGCACAATCGTCAAGCTTGTGCGCGCCGATGCCGACCTGCATCAAGTCTCCAAAAATGTACGTGCCGGGGCGGACCTCCGTGACGCCAGGCACGCGGGCCGCATACGGAGACGACGGCGTCGAACCGCAGCTGACCCGCTTCGCGGGAAGGCCGTTCGTCTCAAGCAGCCGCGCAGTTTCCGCCGCGATCCGGCCCTCTTCCTCGCCAATGCGGCGCAGCGCGTCTTCACTGTCCGCGTCGTACGATTGTCCGGCAAACGTAAGAACCCCTTCGAAGCGCACGCCCGGCAATCCCGCGACAATGCGCGCCAGTTCCAGGGCGGGCTCTCCCGTCGGCACACCGACGCGGCAGAAACCGCAATCGACTTCAACCAACATGCCGACGCTGACGCCTGCCCGGAAAACGGCGTCGGAGATCCCCCGCGCAGCCTCCTCGCTGTCTACCGCGACCACGAGCGATGATTGACCCGCGAGCGCCGAGAGCCGCTCCAGCTTCGCCTGTCCGACGATCGGGTAGGCGATCAGAATGTCTCGTATGCCACCAGCGACCATCGCCTCTGCTTCGCCGAGCTTCGCGACCGTAACGCCGACGGCTCCTGCGTTTATTTGCATCTGAGCAAATTGCGGCATTTTGTGCGTCTTCGCGTGGGGTCTCAGAGATACGCCCGCCTCCGTCGCGATCCGCTGCATGCGAGCGACATTTCGTTCCGTTTTGTCCAAATCGATAATCACGAAAGGCGTATCCAGCAGTTCCGTACGAGCCATTCGTCGTCTCCCCTTCCGTCTATACCCTCGGTCTATGTCTTGTCGTTGCGCCTTCTGTCGATCAGAACGCCAACTGGCCGCCGTCCACAACGATCGCTTCGCCGGTAATGAACGCTGCATCTTCGCTCGCGAGAAAGGCGAACACGCCAGCGACGTCCGCCGTCTTTCCCGCTCTGCCGAGCGGGATTTTCTCGTCGATATAGCGCCGCAGAAACGCTTCGTCATCGATCGCCTCGCTCATTGGCGTCTGAATATAGCCCGGGCAGACGCAATTGACGCGTATACCTTTGCGTCCGAGCTCAAGCGCCATCGTCTTCGTTAGCAGTACGACACCGCCTTTGGAAGCGTTGTAGTGAGCGTACTTCTCTTCTCCGACGAGCCCGTTGGTCGACGCCATGTTGACGATCACACCTCGGCCGGCCTGCGCCATATACCGGGCAACCCGCTGGGCCACGTAAAACATACCGTTCAGGTTAACGTCGACGATCCGCCGCCAGTTGCCGTCCTCGATGTCCAGAAAGGACTCCTCCCAAGCGATTCCCGCGTTATTGATCAGCACGTCGATCGCTCCGAACGCCTCGATCGCGCTGGCGACAGCCGCGTCCACCTCCGCCGGCAACGAGACGTCTGCGGCGAGCGCAAGCGCGCGCGTCCCGCGCTCTTCCAATTCCTTCGCCACGGCTGCCGCTTCCGCGCCGTCGTTGGACACAATGACAAGACTCGCCCCCTCCGCCGCGAAACGCTCGGCCGTCGCTTTGCCGATGCCCCGGCTTGCTCCCGTCACGAGAACGACCCGATCCACGAATCTTCTCATACGTTCGCCCCGTTCTCCGGAATGGCCGCGATCGCGTCAATCTCGACGAGAATGTCCCCGAGGCCAGCCTCCACGCACGTCCTCGCCGGCAACGGCCGGTCGAAAAACGTGCGATAAACAGCGTTGAACCGGTCGAAATCTTTCATATCGGCCAAGAAAACCCCGACCTTGACGACGTCGTTCATCTTGCAGCCCGCCGCCTCCAAAATCGCTTTGACGTTGTTCAGCGTCAACACGGCTTGCTCTTCGATCGTTCCCTCGACAACCTTGTCCGTCTCCGGGTCGAGTGGTCCTTGACCGGATACGAACACGAAACCGTTCGCCGCGATGGCCTGCGAATAAGGGCCTTCCCCTTTGGAGGCCTTGGCTGCGTTTACCGCTTCTCTCATCCTGGAACGTCTCCTTTGCGTCTCTCTATTTCGTCTCGCCTTCCGCGCGATTAGCGGCGCGCGGCACCGTGCCGCTATTCCGTCTCTCTACTCCGTCCCGCACCATTCCACAATCGCTCTTGCGTAAATCTCGACCAGTTGGCAAAGCCCCGGAATATCGACGTACTCATCCGGTGCGTGCGCATTGCCGCCGGGTGGTCCGAACACGATCGCCGGCGTTCGGCCGTAGATGTTAAAGACGAAGGCGTCGCACGCGAACGGTGCGCCTTGAACGAGCGCCGGACGGCCGGCGACCTTTGCCGTCTCTTCGGCGAGAAGCCGGATGAGCGGCATATCGTGCGCGACCTCCGCTCCCGGCAAGAAGCGGATCAGCTTGCGAATATCGGGCAACCCGCGATGACCGAGCCCGCGTTCCTCCAAATACGCGCGAAAGCCTTCGAGCAGCTCCGCGCGAAGCGCTTCCTCCGTTGTGCCCGGGTAACATTCGACCCAGACGTCGATATGGCACTCCGCCGGACCCGAATCGTTCAGTTCCGCCCGCATGTCACCCGCTTCGACCCTCGTCACGATGACCGGAAGAGAACGGTCGTGCCCATACCATGGCTCCGGCCCCCTGGCTTCCGCGCGCCGCTTCTCGAACGTCTCCAGATAACAAAGAAACGCACCCGCCTCGTACGCCGGATTGCGGATCGTCTCGCCGCTGAACGACATCCCGACGCTTCCCCGGAACGTCGCGCGCCACATCGCCCCACCGCGCGTCGCCGGACAAACGGCCAGATTCGTCGGCTCCGGCACGATCGCCGCATCCGCTTCGTATCCACGCGCGCGGCAGGCAACCGTCCCGTTCGCTCCGCCGTATTCCTCGTCGACGACCGATTCGATGAGAACGTCGCCCTGCGGCCGATAGCCAAGCTCCCGGAGACATCGAACGGCCATGACCGACGCGGCCAGGCCGCCCTTCATGTCGAACGCCCCGAGGCCATACAACCGATCGCCTTCGACGACTGGCGTCCACGGGTCTCGTTCCCAGCCAGGAGCGACGGGCGCCGTGTCGATGTGGCTGGAGAACAGGAGCGACCGGCCGCCGCCCGTTCCCGGCCATCTGGCGACGACGTTAGGACGCTCCGAATATTCCTTCCCCGGGTAATAGGCGGGATGATCCCGGAATCCTTCGGCCTCCTCGGGAGAAAACAAGTCGACTTCCAAGCCTAGCCCTTCCTCAAGCACGGTTGCCAAATACTGCTGGCTCGCCTTTTCCGTTCCGTCCGTTACCCGGTTGACGGTGTCGAAGCGGATCAAATCCGCTGCCAGGCCGACGATGCCGTCTCGATTCGCGTCGATCCATTCCCTGATTCTCATGACGGTCATCCTTTCTCGAACGCCGCCAAGCGTCCGTTCATGAAGTTGCCGGACACCCTCGCCCGGCCTTCCGCCAGCAGCCGTCCTAGCGGCTCGCTCCGAATGATCGGTACGCCGGCCGGCCGCTCCTCCTCGACCGAAATTTGATTGCCGGTCATGTTCAGCCGATCGATACGCGGCAGGTCGAACATCTCCTTCGAACAGCTCACGACGGACACGAGGTTGCCTGAAATGTCGAGCTGCACGCGCGCTTCCGCATCCTCTTCCGCTATGGCGTTCATCCGGACTAGACGGGTAATTTGGCCTCCGGTCACGATGTTGTTCCTGATCAAGATATTTCCGCGAGCCATGTTATAGTAACAATTGAACGGGTAGGCATCGCCTTCCCCCAGTCCGAAGTTCAGAATCTGGTTGCCTTCAACAATGAAGTTGTAATGCCCTTCCGTCGCCGGCTCATCCGCATACGGCCCGAAATCGATGCCCATGATCCATGTATAGGGTTCGCCGATATCGAGCGCGTCACGGTTCATCCCCGACACGATGTTCCCGCGTATCGTCGCGTTTCCCGTTTTGCGGCCTTCCGCATAGATGCCGTATAATCTGTTCCCGTGGCAAATGTTATCGGCGATGACCGCTCCGACGCCGGCGTGAAGGTCGATGCCTTTACGGTAGTTCCCATTGGCGCGGTTGGCAACGACCTGGACGTTCAAAGGCAACTCCAGGCTCGATCCGGCGCAGCCATAGCCGGTGCCGCCGTCCAGCGGCGATCCGTTATCGTTCAGGTCGTTATCCATAATGCTGATGCCGTCAACGTAACCGAACAGCACTCCCGCCACCCGGTTATGGTGCAGATGGCATCGAGTCACCTTAAACCTTGCCGCGTATTTCCGTTCGTCTCCCGTAGCGATCTTGACCGCGCTGTCGTTAAAGCCGCATATTTCCAACCGCTCAGCGACGACGTCGAAGCATTGCGAGAACCGGAGAGCCGACACCTTTCCGGCATACGATTGTCCCGGCTGCCCGAAAAAGCTTCCCTTATATTCGCACTTCAGCTCGCGGACAGCGATGCCGCTAATGCCCTCCCGGAAAACGAACAAGCTCGCCTCCGAATCGCCATCGTCCGGTCTCTGCTCGTATTCGTAGACGACGCGGCTGTTCATTCCGTCGCCAGTCAGCGACGTATGGTCGTGCCGGACGGCAACCGGTCCCGTTATCCGATAGTTTCCCGTCGGGATATACACGGTTCCGCCTCCCGCTGCTGCTTCGCAAGCGCTGCGAAACGCCGCCGTGTCGTCGGCCGCGCCGTCGCCCGCCGCCCCGAACTGTTTTACATTCCAAATCGGCATAGCGTTGTCCAGTCCTTTCGCAAACGGAGTTCTGGTGAAACAAACCCGCCCATCGCGAAGATAGGCGGGAATTCAGGGTCAACGGTATGCTCCGGTTACGGGTTGATGCCCATTTCCTTCGCCTTGGCGTTTAGTTCTTCGACAATCGTTTTGTAGTCCCCGTTCATATAACCCTGGGTTATTTTATTCCACGTTTCTTCGGCGTTTTTGCTAAGCACCGCCTTGACGAGGTCGACGTCGAACTGCTCGACCGCTTTCGTGCGGGATGGATAATCGATGAAATTCAGCCGCAGATCGGTGTCGACCGGCTTCGCGTTCTGCATCATCCATTGGAAGTTCGCCTCGGACATGTCCCGCAGCGTTTGCGGAATGAGCGGGTTCGTCGCGATACTCGTGCCGCTCCACTCGGTCAAATAGCTCGCCTTCATGAATGGATATTTGTTCATGAGCACGAGAGGCTTGCCGTCGGCATCCTTCTGATCGATCATGGAGATTTGGCCGTCCTTCTTCTCGTAATCGACGCCTTCGATGCCAAAGTGCAACAGATTGAAGCCTTCCTCGGAGAAAATGTAATCGAACAGTCGCAGAATGCGGTCGACCTTTTTGTCGTCCGCTTTGGCGTTGATGTAGCTCTCAGACCAAATGCCTGAGTCATAGAAGCGGTAGAAATTGCCATCGACGTTTTTGATAGGCGGGAGAATCATGAAGGCGTCCTCAAACTTCTTGTCGGGATTCAGCTCTTCGTATTTGGTCTTCAATGTTCTGAGCGTTCCCGGAGTCGTATCGTGGGCGTACGCGCCGGCCAAGCCGGAAGCGAACTTGTCGGTCGCTTCACCGCTTTTGATCGTGGCGAAGTCTTTATCCAGACCGCCGGCATCGTACAGCGCCTTGATTGCCTTGACGCCTTCCGTTGCCCTTGCGGTCGAGAACGCGGGAACCCACTTGCCGTCGCCGCGAACCCATACGCTTTTGCCGCCCATCAGACCGGGCTCGTAAGCGCCGAACAGGTCGGCGAGCCAGGACGGACTGTACGCGGTCAAGCCGATCGTGTCCTTCTTGCCGTTTTTGTCCGGATCCTTCTCGACGAACGCTTTCATCAGAGCGATGAATTCGTCCATCGTCTCCGGCGCCTTCGTTATGCCGACGTTCGCCATCCAATCCTTGCGTACGATAATTCCGTGGCTGTTGGCGTTCATGTTCGCGTCGCGGAAGTTCGGACGAGGGATCGAATAGAACTTGCCGTTCGTGTCTCCGAGCGGGAACCTGTAGGACTGGAAGTCCGGCGTCGCGAACAGTTTGGCCAGTTCCGGATACGGGCTCAAATCGGCTGGAAGCTCGTGTACGACGCCCTGCGTGATCCAACTCGTCAAGTTGGGCGAAGTGATCGCGTCGATCGCGAATACGTCGGGGAGCTGGTCGGAAGCGGCCCACACCTGGATTTTCTGGGTGTAGTCGTCCCACGTCGTGTTGACCGGCTTGATCGTCACGTTCAGCTTCTTCTCTACCGCGTCACGGATCGGATCGTTGAAGCCTTCCGGCATCGCATCGCCGATACTCCACAGGGCAATCGAGATATCCATGTGTTCCGCGAACGGATCCTCGGAAGGCGAAGCCGAGGCGGAAGCCGATTCCGAAGGCTTCGTGCTGTTTTCGGCCTGACTCGCCGACGGACTTCCAGACGCCTCGTTATTGTTTTTACCGGAGCAACCAGCGATCAAGGCGACGATCATTAACGACGCCAACAGCCATGCAAACGAGCTTTTTGCCACTTTCATTCGCTTTGCCATTCGCAACTCTCCCCTTTTCATACCAAATGGATTTTGTTCCAATAATCACATATAATAACAGGCGATTGCCGCTATTATCGATGTCCCAAGCGCGAAGCGGTTCGTTATTCCTTAACCGCGCCGAGCATGATGCCTTTATTGAAATATTTTTGGACGAACGGGTACACGAGCAGAATCGGCACGGTCGCGACGACCACGATCGCCATTTTCAGCGATTGCGTGTACACGTAGGAATTCTTGTTCTGCTCTATGATCGCCGAGCCGACGACGCTGCCCTTCAGCATCTCGAAGTTCATGAGCACTTCCCTGAGCACCATCTGCAAAGGGTACAGCTTCTGGTTTGAAATGAACAAGACGGCGGAATAGTAATCGTTCCAACGGTCCACAGCGTAGAAAAGCGATATCGTGGCGATGGCCGGCGTCGAGATCGGGATGACGATTTTGTATAGGATGTAAATGTCGTTCGCTCCGTCGATTTTTGCCGATTCCTCCAGACTTTCCGGCAAATCGTCGAAGAAATTTTTCAGAATGATGAGATAGAAAGGAGCGAGAGCCGTCGGGATGATCATAACGCTGATGTCGTTGATCATGCCTACTGCCTTCACGGTCAAGTAATATGGAATAAGGCCGCCGGAGAAAAACAACGGAATAATCGCCGCCGTATAGATCGGTCGCCATCCGGGGATGCCTTTCTTAGAAAGGGCGTACGCTGCGGCGATCGTGACGAGCATGCTGACAATCGTGCCGACGACGGTAACGATAACGGAAATATAGAAGGAGTTCAGGAAATAACTCGTTTCCATGACGATTTTGTAGGAACTGAAATTAAGCGATTTCGGAATGAGATAAATGAGCTGCTTGCGGATGTCCGCGTAGTCCGCGATCGAGATGATGAGCATGTAATAGAACGGAAAAACCGTGAGTATCGCGAGCAAAACCATCAGAAGAGAATTCGCGATGTCGAAAGGATTCCACTTTATCTTTTTCGTCCGCAACCGCGCCCCTCCTCTCAATACAAGCCTTTGCCAGTTCCCCTGCGGACGAGAACGTTCGCGCTGAACAGCAAGGTCAAGCTAATCGCGGATTTGAACAAACCGATCGCCGTGGAAGTTCCGAAATCAAGACCACTCACGAACGAACGCCGGTATACGTAAGTGTCGATCGTGTCCGCAACGTCGTAAACCGCGGGATTGTACAGGTTAAAAATCTGGTCGAAGCCATAGCTGAAGCTGTTTGCGATCTGTAGGATAAGCAGTATCCCGATGACCGACTTAATCGCAGGAAGCGTAATGTGGCGGATAAGCTGGAAACGGTTCGCCCCGTCGACGATCGCAGCTTCGTATAAGGAAGGATTAATGCCGGATATAGCCGCCAGGTAGATGATGGTGAGCCATCCGGCTTCCTTCCAGGAGTCGGTCACGAACAGCAACGGCCTGAACGTGGACGCCTGCGTCAGCAGATTGATTTTCTCCCCGCCCAAGGCAACGATAATCTGGTTCAGGACGCCTGCGTCGGCCAAGATGTTAAACGCCAAACCCGCCACGACGACCCACGAGACGAAATGCGGAAACGTGAATACGGTCTGCACGAATCTTCTGAATTTCTGCCTTCTAATTTCGTTGATCAGAATGGCCAGAACGATCGGAACGGGAAATTGGAAGATGATCCGACCAAGACTGAGAATGAGCGTGTTCCAGAAAGCCTTGTGGAAACTCGCGTCGTCCAGTAAGTCGTGGAAATGCTGGAATCCGTGCATGCTTGTCCAAGGGCTCCCCAATATGCCTTTCTTGAAATGGAAATCCTTGAATGCCAGAACTGCGCCGTACATCGGAATATAGGAGAAGACGATGTATAGGATGGCGGCGGGCAGCAGCAGCAAGTAAAAGTACCTGTAATAAACGATCCGCCTGACGACCGGTCTGGACAGAAATGCCGGCTTCTGGCGTGTAAGCGGTTTCCCAAATCCGAATTTGATATCCATCTTGACCCTCTTTCCGCCTCTGTCGTCATTGCCGTAACTGATAATCCAAGTATATAGGAGACGGATTGCCCGAGACTATGTCGGCAAATTAGATTCACCTATACAATTGTTAGATTTGCCCGATTTTTTTGTATTTCGAATATAAATTCAATGAACAAAAAATCATTTACGGTAATCGGAAGGGGTTTGGCCCATGATTTTCTTAAACACGCGCGTGAAGTAATAATACTCGTCATAGCCGACGCGGCTCGCGATTTCGTGGATCGGCAGCGCCGTCGTGCGGAGCAGCCGACCGGCTTGGCGGATTCTCAACCGGGCGACGTAGTCCGTGAAAGTCGCATTAAGGTTTTTCTTGAAAAGCTGGCTGACATAATTGGGGTTGATGTTAAAATGGCGAGAAATACTCTGAATGGAAATCTCGCCGTCGTAATGCTCGTCGGTGTATTGCAGAATGCTTTGGAACGTTTCGCTCCTCGCCTGCCGCGGCGACAGCGCGTCTCCTGCCCCCGAAGCCCGTTCGAGCGACTGCAGCAGCTCTTCCGCCATCCGCCCGAAATCCGGGTAAAGCCGGGCCAAATGCTCGTAGCTGTACGCGTAGTCCTCATAGGGGCCCGAATCGGAGCGATGCAGATATGACATGACCGAATTGTAGATCCGCAGCGCCTGACGGATGTTCAGTTGAGACCGCGAACGATTGAGCGATTCCAGTGAAACTCGGATTACGGGCGCATCCCTCTTCTCCAGCGCTTCATTCAATTGAAGCAACCCCGGATGTACCGCATCCGGGAACTCCGGGCCAATCTCGAACAACCCGGGCTTGCCCGTCATGAAAAACCGGTAAGCCGCTTCGATGACCTTCTCGATTTCGGACATGACCGTATCGACGCCGCCGGCTTCAGAGCGCCATCCGATCCCTTTGACGAGACGGGGAAAATGGTCCGTCAAATGTCGTTTCGTCATTTCCGCGTGCTTCTCGCCGATCAAATAGACGGATTTGTTGTTTCCGATTCGCAGGTTGGCCGCCTGAACCCGGGAAGGGAACGTCAACGCGCCGCCGATGCCGACCGCAACGACTATCCTGTCGTCGATCCGGCTCGTTACACCGAGCGCCTCCAGCGTCATCTGTGCCCGCCGCCGGCCGGCGGCCGTTACGTCCTCCAGCTCGTCCTGCAGCCTGAGCTCGTCGGAGGCTCTTAACTGATTCAATCGGCCCGCCGCCTTGGCCAGCATCCCGATGATTTCCCTCTCCTCGAACGGCTTCAGGCAGTAGCCGAGCGCCCCGCAATTCATCGCGTTCTGTACGTAGACGAACTCGGCGTAGCCGCTGATGACGACGAACAAGACGTTCGGGAAACGTCCGCTCGCGACGTTGATCAGCTCCAAACCGCCCATGCCGGGCATCTGCACGTCCGTAAACACCAGGTCGGGCTTAAGCGCTTCAATCGCCTCCAACGCCTCGATGCCGTTGGCCGCCTGGCCGACGACCGCGAAGCCGTGCTCGTTCCAATCGATGGTGGCGATCAAGCTTTTGACGACGAAGCTTTCGTCGTCGACGATCAATACTTTATGCATCCTCTTCACCTCTCGCCGGCAATATCAGAACGACCTCCGTTCCGATGCCTTCGGCTCCCTTCCCGATCTCCAAGCCGTATTCTGCGCCGTACATGAGTTGAATCCGGTTGCGCACGTTGCTGATCCCGATCCCCTCGCCCGGCGCGCCATCGCCGATCCCTTTGCCGTCGTCCTTTACCCATAACACAAGCTTGTCGTCTTCCATCCGCTTCCCTCCGATGCTCAAATGCCCTTTGTCCAGCTTATGCTCCAGCCCATGGGCGACCGCGTTCTCGACAATCGGCTGCAAAATCATTTTCGGGATACGCAGGTCGAGAACGCCCGGTTCGAAGTAGTAGGCCACTTCAAACCGGCCGCTGAACCGGGACTGCTGGATTTGCACGTAAGATTCGACGATGTCGAGCTCTTCCCGAAGGCTGACGATGTCCGCGCCTTTGACGCTGTAGCGGAAAATGCGCCCGAGTGACTTTGCCATGCCCATCGTTTTCGCCGCTCCTTCGTCCACGGCCATCCCTTTCAGCGTCTCCAGCGTATTGTAAAGAAAATGGGGGTTGATCTGACTCCTCATGAAAGCGAGCTCCGACTGCTGTTTGCCGAGCTTGGTCTCGTACAGGCTCGCGCTTGTGCTAATGAGCCGCTGCGTCAAATGATCCATCTCGTCCAGCATTGCGTTAAATTTATTCGCCACTATGCCCATTTCCACGTAGCCGCCCAGATTGATCCGCTGCTTGAGGCCATCCAAATCGGCCGCGATGACGGACGTCATGAACGATTTTAGCTTTTTCAAAGGATAGAGGATATTGTTAATAATGACGGTGAAAAGGATAAGCAGAAGCGCGCCGAATATGAGAAGAAGCGTTCCGATGACTTTCTGGATCAACGTAAGATCGGCGTACAGCTTGTTTTTCGGAATTACCGCGACGATCGAGCCGCCGATTTCGGGCACGTCCGCCTTGTCCACGACGAACCGATTCCCCGCAAACGCCTCCGGGTCGAGCCGCTTGCGAAGCTGGGAAGGGTCGCTGCTTGAATACACCCGGCTATCCCTGTCCAGCAAGTAGAATTGAATGGGGGATTCCTTGTATCGGCTATTCAGTTCAAGGCCGAGCACCTTGGCGTCGAAGACGACGGCCGCGACGCCGATCCTTCTGCCGAGCTGCCTGTTCGGATCGAGCGAATAGATCGTCGAAACGGCGACGAAGCAGTTTCGATCGAGTTGTCCGTACTTCAGCGTTTTCATTTCGGTAAAGTAATTAACGGTTTTGTCGCCCGTCCGGTCCAAAATGTCTTTGACGTCATCGTTCTTTCCCTTTAAATAGTAGGAAGTCCCCTCGTCGCTCAAAAATACGAAATCGACAATGCCCTCGTTCATGCCTTGCATGTTCAACAGGAAATTGTTCAACTGATAGAACAGTTCTACTTTGCGCAGCGGGTCCGTCTCGAGCAAATAGTCTTGCATGGCCTTGTTATTGGCGACGGCCGAAAGAATTCTCTCCATCAAGTCGCTGTTTCCCGCGATCGACTGCTTGATCTGGAACGTCATATCTCTCGTGTAGACGTCGTTGTTTTTCGTGATGACTTCCCTGACCTGTCCATAGATGAAAAAAATAATGAGCAAGACAGCAATACCGGTCGCAAAAGCCAGTATGATCAACTGCGTACGAATTGAAAGCCACTTGAAAAAATGCATGTTCTCCCCCTCCGGTCGGCTTGATCTCGCGTTCAGCATATCAAATTTTCACTTAATATATCACCGGCCGTTCGAGGAGGTCAACGAATAACACGAGAGCATGAATAAGCCGAGAACAACGGACTTTCGTTGAAGCGAACGTTGATTTATGCTTTAATGAATTTAACATAATGAAAGGAGTTTCCACATGGAGAAAAAGAAATATACCGTCCCTGCGCTGGAAAAGGGGCTCGCTATCATCGAACTGCTGGCCGACTCCGATCAACCGCTCGGCATTACCGATCTTTATACCCACTGCGGCATTCCGAAGTCGTCCATCTTTATGATTCTCTCCACGCTCGAGAGCTTGAAATACATCGAGAAGCTGCCGGGAGACAAATATAAGCTGACGATGAAGATTCACCATCTGGGCACTCGAGTGCTGTCCAAATTGAACATCCGCGACATCGCGCTTCCATATATGAAGAACCTTTCCGAGTCGCTCCAATTCACAGTCCACTTAGCCGCGCTGGAGCACGGGCGCGCCATCTACATCGAGAAAGTCAACGGTCCCGGATACGTTCAGTTCTCGACGAAGGTCGGCCAATCCCTTCCCGTTTATTGCTCGGCCGTAGGGAAGGCCCTTGCGGCGTTCCTGCCCGACAACGAGCTGGACGAGCTCGCCCGGTCGATCTCGTTCGAAGCGTACACGCCTTACACGATCGGAACTCCGGAAACGTTCAAAGAATTTCTCGTCTCTGTAAGAGAATCCGGGTACGCTATCGAAGACGAGGAAGGCGAGTCCGGCATCCGCTGCATCGGCGCTCCAATCTTCGATAACGAAGGCCGCGTGACGGCCGCCATCAGCGTCACCGCGCTAAGAAGCGAGCTGCCGAGCAACAAGTTCGGAGAAATCGGCCGCATCGTATGCGAGCACGCCTCGCTCATCTCCAAGGAGCTTGGTTACGTCTCGGAGTAAGGGAGGCTTGAGTAACTTTCAGGTAAGCGATCGCCCTGGCGTATAATGGTTTAAACTTGAAAGCGGCGGCGCTTAGGAATAATCCCTCTGCTCCGCCGCTACACGTCAATGGGCCCCCGGGATGCTATGCCCTCTCTACCAGTAACCCGTCATGCTCCGATCGAGCCGCATGAGCGCTTCCAAATAATAATAGTCTCCCAGATCATATAATCGTCCTTCGACAAGCCTCCGAGCACGTAATACGAGCCGTGCTTCAGCAACCCTTGCGCCTCCGAATCTCTTGTGATCTCGCTCATGAACGAATCGCGGCCAACCCCGCCTCGTATCCGAGCATCACTTCGCGCACGCGCTGCTCGTCGGACGAAAGCAGCGGCAGCCTCGTTTCAGCGCTTTGAAAAATGCCGAGCTTATAATAAAGCGCCTTCGTCGTCGGAATTTCGTCGCCGGGACCGAACATGTGAATAAACGGCAATATCGTTTGCGAAAAAATGCGGTAGCTCGTCTCGCGGTCCCTTGCACAGTATGCGTCCCAACTGGCGCGAAACGCCTCTGGATAAATGATAGGCGCGATGATCATGCTGCCATCTACGCCCGCCTCAAACGAGCGGAAGCAGATAATATCATCGCCGCCGAACACCTTCAGCGCGGATTGCCGCTTCAGTTCGCGCATTTTGCCGAAATGGTGGTCCGTCATCTTGACCGCCTTGATCGCCGGAACCGCCTTGGCCATATCGAGCAGCTCTTGCGCCGTATATTTCGTCCCCGTGGTCACCGGGTTGTCGTAGAAGACGATGTCAAGCGCCGTCTTCTCGCCGAGCTCCGCCATATACTCCGTAACCATCGCCGGTGAATTCGGAAAATAGTACGGGCTCGGTACGAGAGCCGAACGGACGCCGGCTTCCTTGGCGCTTCTCCCAATATCGATCGCCTCCCGCAAGTTCGTATGCCCGAGTCCGACGACCAGCTCCTTGTCTTGTGGAACGATACGCGCGAGATGGCGCACGATATCTATGCGCTCCTGCTTGGACAGCGCGGGGGCCTCGCCCGTGCTGCCCGCGACCACGTACCCGTCCACGTGAGCGGACGTATGCTCGATCATGCGGTCGAAGCCGCCGTAGTCGACCTCCCCGTTCAGGAAAGGCGTCGGAATTACCGGAATATTACCTTGCAGCGCCATTTTAAAACCTCCGTTCGTAGTTTTGGTTATGACTTCATGCTAACACTCCAGGTTAAGACCGTAGGTTAAGGCTGATATTGCATCAGTCTGCTGGCGGAAGGAATGAACTTGAACCAGTAGCACTCCGGTACGCCTCCTTTGTCCGGAAAAGGCAGTCGCTCTTCCTCGAGCTCTTCGATCGCCTCGACGCGCCCTTCGACAAAGTCGCCCAGCCTCGCGATCGCGTGCTCCGCATTCATAAGCAGCCCGCCGTAGCGGAAGTCGATCACTTCCCAGCCAAACGGCTTGTTCACCTCGTGCCAGCGGTCGCGATGGAAGTCGCGAAGGTCCCTCACTCTGCGTACGAGCTCGGGTAGCTTCACCGCGATCAACGTCTGCAGCAAGTCGAAATCCCGAGAACGATAAGTTCCGGTCAGTTCGAGGCCGATTCCGGCTTTGATTTCGAGTACCGCGCACAGCCGCTCGAGTACGCCGAACACAGCCGAGAATTCGCCGTTGCGTCCGGATGCCTCCGCCATTTTGTTTTTCATATCGCCGTAGTAGTCGCCTAGCGGCAGATCCTCGACGTTTTTGTCGAACAGCCCCATCAGCACGTTCTGCCACAGCAAGCAGCGTGAAGGATTCGCGTTGCCCGTGTTGCCTTCGGGCGCGCCCGGAATTTCGTCGATCCAGCGGATATCCATGAAATCGTCGTATCGCCCGCCCGTGCAGGCGGCGAATCTGGCCCTCAGCTTCTCCCCGGTCGGCTGCTCCGGGGAATAGCCGTGCTCCGCGAACAGTTGCAGGCCGAGCAATGCGGAATACCAATCGCATTCCGTGCCGTCGTCCCCCCACAGCGTCGCGATGATTTCCTTCACGCCCTCCCTCTTGCAGACGGCCAGCGCCGCGTTCGTCGATGCGAATGTCAAGCCGTAGTTTAGGACGAAGCCCTTCCAGTTCCAGATGCCCCCGGCGAAAACCGGCGTAGAACCGAACTCCTTATGCCGGCGAATCCAATTCTCGTAAAAAGCCTCGTCGCAGTGGTAATAGTCCCAATACACGAAACGGACGTCCTTCGGCATACCATCGATCGTCTCCTGCGGAATGACGCATTCCGGATCGTAGTAGCCGCCCGTCTTCGAGCCTGCCCGGAAATACATATCGCTCCACATCATCGGCTCCAAGCCGAGCTTGCGCGTAATGTCCAGTACACGATGCAAATGCTCGTTCATGATTTCGAACTTCGTACGGTAACCGTTCTCGCTTAAATACCGTCCGAGCCCGAGTTTCCAAGCTTCGTCCATACCAATGTGGATTCGTCTGCTCGTTACGGGAGCGACGGCCGCGCGGATCATCTGCTCGATAAAATCGTAAGTTCTCTCGTGCCCGACGAGCAGCGTCTCCTCGTCATCGCGAAATTCGTAGAACGGCTTCCACTTCAACACGTCCTCCAGATGGCTGAGCGTCTGAATGCAAGGAATCATCTCGATGCCGAACAGGGAGGCATACCTGTCCATAGCTGAGATCTCTTCCTTGGAATATCGACCTCTCATGTACCCGAAATAGGGTTGCTCCGGGACGTCGTAGCTGTCCTCCGAGTAAAGCATAATCATGTCGAGACCCATTAGCGCCATCATCCGCAAAAACCGGCGTACCGTCTCCGGCTTCATTACCGCGTTGCCTTGGGAAACGTCGAACATCGGGCCGTTCGTCGTAAACTGGGGCTGCTCTCGAATCACGCACTGCACTTCCCCCAACCGATACGCCTCCACGAGATGCCCAAGCGCGCGGTAAAACTCGACCTTGCGCCCATAAACGATTTCGGCGCCCTCCGCATTCATTCGCAGCGAAAGGCCGGGCGAGTCCGTTTGGACGACCGCGACCGGTACGCCCCCCGCTCCATACTCGATGCCTAGCTCGGGAGCGAGCTCTGAGATGCCTTGCTCCAGCCCCTCCATCAATCCCGAAAACGAAAAACGCATGTGCACCCCTACTTCGAATCGAAATTTTAAAATAATTTTCAATATACTGAATTTCAAATTGAGAATATCATTTGATTCGGACGTCGTCAATGCAATTATCGTTGTTTTTCATTGGGCTCTTAACATTTACGATCACATGATCTATGATAAATACATGATATCGTGAAATCGTTTTCTAAATACCGAACGAGATGAGGGGTTTCCATGAGACTAGCAATCGACGGCGGCAAGCCCGCCAGAAACGCGCCGCTCCCGCCGAACTATCCGGGAGCGGTCATGATGGGACAGGAAGAAGCAGCCGGCGCAACGGAAGTCATTCTGTCGAAGTCGCCCTTCCGCTATTACGGCCCCGACGTGCAAAACGCCGTCCACCGGTTCGAGGATACGATGAGTGCCGGGCTAGGAGTGCCCTATGCGTTGGGAGTGTCTTCTTGCACGTCGGCGCTGATCGTCGCCTTGAAGGCGCTCGGCATCGGCTACGGGGACAAAGTGATCGTGCCCGCCAATACGTTCCTGGCGACGGCCGGCGCTGTCGTATGCAGCCACGCGGTTCCGGTGTTCGTCGACGTCGACGACAGCCTGAACATGAACCCGCTCGATCTCGAACGCGTATGGGACGAGGACGTCAAAGCGATTATCGCCGTGCCTATCCTTGGCAATCCGTGCGACATGGACGCCATCATGGCGTTCGCGAGAGCGCGCGGCGTGCCCGTCATCGAGGACGTGGCGCAGTCTTGCGGCTCGAGCTACAAGGGCCGTTACGCCGGTACGATCGGGGATATCGGCGTCTTCAGCTTCCAGATGAACAAAATCATCACCTCCGGCGAAGGCGGAGCTGTCGTCACACGAGATGCCCTGCTGTTCGAGCGCGCCGTCCGCTACCACGATCAAGGCCTGTTCCGGGATAAAGAAAGATACGGCTTGGAGAGCGACGAGGAGGCGAACGGGTTCATCGGGCAAAATTATCGGATGAGCGAGCTTGCCGGCTCCGTTCTGATCGAGCAGTGGAACAAGCTGGAAGGAATCAACGCGAGCACCAGACGCAACCATGCCGCGATCCTGTCCGTTCTTAAGGCGTCCTTGCCGGGCTTTCGAAGCCGAAAGGTCGTCGACGAAGAAGGGTATCTCGGCTCCAACCTGGGCATGATTTTACCTTCCGCGGAAACGGCGGCCGCCTTCATTCGCGCATTGGACGCCGAAAACATCGGCACCCACCTGCTTTACGGCGGCAAACCTGTCTATCGCCAACCGCAGCTATACGAGCAAAGAACGGCGGATAAAAACAATTTCCCTTTCGACTATCGGTTCCGTAAACCCGTTTCATACAAAAAGCAGCCTTGCCAGGCTGCCGAGGATCTCATGGCGAGAACGGTTTATTTGCCCGTCAGCCCGCTGCTGACCAGCGAAGATATCGAGCAAATTACGGAAGGCATCGTCAAGGTGCACCGGGCGCTCGTGTCGGAAGCTCGGCAATAAACACCGGGAGCTGTACGGGGCCGACTCACAAGCGTTCGCATCTCGCATCGCTAGGGTAGCTTACGGCATGTGTGAACCTTGCACAAGCCCCCAAGACTCCGAGCAGGCGATTGCCTGACGGCAGCGCCATCTCGATTCACACGCGAGAGGACCTCAACTCCCACTGCAAAGCGGGAACTGAGGTCCTCTCCATCTTTCATGCGTTCGGCCGAAGCAGCACTTTCGCTACTTTCCCCGGGTTGCCGAGCAGCTTCTCGAACCATTCCTGCCCCGCCTCCAGCGGAGCTTCGATCGTCCAGTCGCGCAAATCGATTTGCCCTTCGGACAGCCAGCGCAAAGCGGTCTGAAAATTAATCGCCGAATATGCGAATGAACCGCTCAACGATATTTCCTGCCGGATCATATGATTGACCTGCAAGCTCGACTCGGCCTCGTGCAGCCCGGTCACGACGACTTTGCCGCCCGGTGCGCAATGCTCCACGCAGACGCGGCGAGTCGCAGCGGAGCCGACCGCGTCGATCGCAACCTGAACGCCCGCGCCGCCGGTCATCGCTCGAATCGCTTCGGCGGTATCCGTCTCCTTCGGATGCACGGCTGTCGCTCCGAGCGCCTCCGCCATTTCCAGTCTATCCTTGTTCAAGTCGACGGCCACGACGTCCCGGACGCCGTATACCCGCAGCGCCTGCAGTATGAACAGCCCGATTGGACCCATGCCCATGATCAGCACCCGATCCCCGGGTTTCGCCGCAGCCAGCTCAGCGACGCGGACGCCGCAAGCGATCGGCTCGACAAGAGCTCCTTGCTGAAACGACACATGATCGGGAAGCGCGTAAACGAAAGTCGCAGGAATTTTGACGTATTCCGCGTTGCTCCCCGGCAGCGCCGCGCTCAGCAGTTTACGTTCGGCACAAAGCTGCTGCATCCCTCTCAGGCAATAAGAGCATCGCCCGCAAGTGACGAGCGGGTTCGCCGTCACTCTGGCGCCGATAAGCAAATCCGGTCTTCCTGCGACGCCTTCGCCGATCGCCGCGATCGTCCCCGAGAACTCGTGCCCGAAAATGAGCGGCGGCTTGCGCAATGCGTTATGTCCCAAGTACCCGCTAAGCTCGGAGCCGCAGATGCCCGAATAAGCGACCTTGATCAGCACCTCGCCTACTTCCGGCGCAGGCACCTCCGCTTCCCTCATTTTCATATCGCGCGGCCCTTCGTACACCAATGCTTTCATCCGCTATCCCTCCCCGACAGTCACAGTTCCAATCTTTTTTCGTACGAAGTGAGATGCACCGGTCCATACAGCGTAATCTCGTAGCCGTTCTCAATGTGGATGCCGGCGCCCGGACAAATTTCTCTCATGCTCCTGCCTCCGTTACGGAAACCGAAAATACCCGCTTCACGCAGGGCACCCCGAATCGCGATTCGACGTCCGGATCGTCCTCTGTCGTCGGAATCCATGCGACAAGCTCCTCGACCGGCCGTTTCGCCGTTATTTCCGGCTCGCCGTTCTCCGATAATCCTCGAATCGCGGCCGATCTGCGCGCTTCGTGCCAATGCCATGCCTGTCCCGACGTCCAGAAGACGAACCCGTCCGCCCTCGCTCCGTCGACGAACGCGGACATCGCCCGCCTGACGGACGACAAGTTATGAATGTGAACCTGATGAAACAAAAAGTGCGCGATGCCTTGCGCCCGTCTCGTCCGCTCTAATATAGGACCAACGACGCTCGAGTCCGACCAGTAGCCCTGATCGAGGTCCTGCGTCTGAAAACCGATTTCGAGCACGTCGTAAATCCGGTTTTTTTCGTCGGCCCAAGCGACTGGGCGGTAAGGTCGGCACGTTCCGAACGGAAAACCGACATTGCCCCGCTTGCTCGGCCCTCTCGTCTGGTCGACCCGGATAGAGTGGCGCTCGCACCAACGGAACAATTCCCCCCAGCCTTCCAACCTCGTGTAGTGGTTTTTGTTGCTTACGATGTTCGGATGTCCCGTCACTTGCACGATCGCGCGCAATTGGCGGCTGAACGCTTCCTCGGACCATTCACCGCCGTCTTCCTCGAGCGCGTTATAATGAAACGCCAATTCGTGCCCCGCCTGGGCGACTCGCGCATGGACATCGGGGGAATATCCCGGATCGATCAAGCACCAGGTCGACTGAATGCCGCATTCATCCAGCGCCTCTAGCGTCGATACCGCATGCTCGTCTTCGTTCAAATCGCTGTCGTGCGAGATCATCGCGATATGTTCCGCCGAAGCCGGCCAAAAACCGAGAAAAGGCAAACTTAACCCTTGCGAATAAGCGCATCGGACGAGATGTCCGACCATCGCGTCCTTCCACATATCCGCGTAAGGGTAAGCGAAATAAGGCGATCCGGCCTCAGTCCGAAGACGATCGAGTTCCCAATCAAGCTCGATGCCGTCGTCCGCCTTCAGGATGCCTTCGTCCACGTCCGCGCTGCCGTCCGGCGCGGGTATGCCGTCGCGGAGAACGGGCTCCGTTCCTTGCTGCAAGCCAACGACTGTATACGGCACGTCGATCGCCCATCGCTCCATTCTCCCCCGGCCTACTTGGATCGACCGCAACGTCGGACCCTCGCCGCCTTCACCGTCCAGCCAGGGGATCGCGCGTAAAAATCGCAGCGGCGTCCCTTCCTCGAATGACGGAGGCAACGTCGCGTACCCGACGGAGACTGGCGCGCCTTCGCGGAAACCAAGTCCGCGCGCCAGACATCGCAAGCCGCCGTATGAAACGACGCAACCTCCCGCCTCCGCGTAGCTTCGCAAGCGGGAGGCCGTTCCGGCGTCGTCCGGCGCGTGCGCGGCGACGATGACATCGTACGAGCACGCATCCGCTTCCGGCCATTCGGCCAACGACTCGAAAGGAATACCGTAATCTTTCAAAATCTCTTCCGTATAAGCGCCGAACGTGTTGAGCCCGTGCGCCCAATGCTTTTCCGCCGACGCGCGGTCGAACCATACGCCCACCTTGGCCATTCTCATCGTCGTCACCTCGCGAACATTCAGACTGTTTGTTCCACAACACCTACGAATGGCATCACGGTTTTCCAGACCGGATCCAATGCGTCGTCAGCGAACACGGCCACCTTCGTTGCGCCTTCGCTGACGCCGTCGAAGCGAAGCGTTAATCTACCGTCCGACTCCAGCACGCCGCCCGTCCAACGGGATAACTTCAAGTCCACCAAATAGGCCATCGCATCGTCGAGCGTAACAGGAATGGCTCCCCGTTCGCGGACATAGGCGGTTACTCCATCCATGATGGCCCGCCAGCGCTCAGGCGAGATGTATTGGATGTAACCCGATTCGTGCGTAAACAATTGCGCGAGGACGAGCGAATCAAGCGCCCGGGACAGCTGGTTGACGCCGTGGTTGATCGTATCGTCGACGTTCTCGTTCGGCGCCCACTCGTAGCCTTGGTCGTCCCGAATCTCGGTCACGCTCGCGAAGAAACGGCTTTCGTCGCCGCTTTCTCCAGACGGATACCAATCTGCGTAATAGACGGGCGTGTTCGTCGCGAACGGCAGCCTCTTCGTATGGAAGGGCGCGCCATACGTCATCGTCCCGCCGTACGGCCGATCGGGCGGGTTCATCGACAGCACGTACCGGAAACCCCATTTTCGCAAATACGGGAGAAAACCGGCCGACAATTCGTAATAATGGGGAACGAACACCTTCGACATCGGCAAGCCCGGATTCGCCTCGTACCATGCTTCGACTTTGCGGGCGTTCTCCGCGACGGCTTCGTCCGGCAACGGCTCGCATACCGCCGCCTCCGACCAATAACCCAGTTCCGGTTTCCTCGGCTTATGCAGGAAATAAATAAAGTCCCAATAAGAGAACGCATGAGGACACGCCGTCGCCTGACCTGCGGCAAGGATCGGACGGAGTTCCTCCACGATCTCCGGCGTCAAGTCGTCGAGAAACAAGCCCGAGAAAGGCTTCCATCCAAGCTCGACGCAGTCCCTCATCCAATAAAGCCCGCTCTCGCCCCCCAGCCGTTTGCCGAAGCCGGATACGTCGTCCACGCGCATCGTGACGAAAGGAGGCAGGCAGCGGAGCACGAAAGGCTTGCGAGCCGTCCATACGAGAGAGCGCCAAAGTAAATCGTCCATACCGTACAACGGCCCGAGCACGTCCTGCCGCGCCCAAGCAAGCGTCGTCCATACGACTACTTTGCCCGATATCGCGTCTTCGGAAGGATTCAGGGACAGTAAAGGCTCTTGTCCGAGCGCAGCCACATTTTCTCCCTCGACGGCTAACAAAGGAGAAACCGCTTTCGACAGGTTGAAAAACAATCGACGTTCACCCGATTGATGCAGCTTTGCGATCGGATGGTCCGCATTCCTTACCGAAATCAGCCCGGAAGCACGGAGTTCCGAACGGCGAGACGCCCACGGAGAGATCGCCTCCCCGAAGGTAACTAGCCCCGTCCCGCTACCTACCGCTTGGCACACAGCTTCTGCCATGCCTGAAGAGCCCTCCAGGCATCCAGGATGCGAGAGCACGACAAGCGGCCATTGCGACAAGTTCGCCGGTATGCCTTCCGTCGCACAGTCGTGGATATCGTAAGCCATTCCCCATAATTCCAAGTACGGCGCGAACGTTTCCGTAAAAAGACAATATTCCGGGTGACGGGAGGAAACGATGATTAAAGGATGAACGAAACGGAGAGTCGCCATCTTTCAGCCGCCTTTGTTTGGTATATCGAAATCATTTTCAGATCACTGATTACGGAGACATCATAGCATATGCGACAAATGACCGTCAATCGTATCGCAACGCGTGCTTTAATCGCTGTCGGTGCGGCCAGCGATGCTCGTTCGGCGCGGGGAAACACACTTGATCTTACCGAACGGCAAAAAAACTACGACTGACCATTTACTTGCTATAGCCTTTGGATCACGCTCTACAGTGCCCGCAGTGTTCGCGGAATCACACCTCTAAAAAAAAGCAACGATTATATGGACTTTTCGTAAAGTCGCGTTAATCGTTGCCGTTGTTTAGATGTCCTTGCCCGCGGTGGCGTAATCGCGCTCCACTCGCTCAACTCGGGTATGGCGATAACTCATCGGTTCAACCATACCGTCATTCCTGAAACTTCGCTTTCGTTCGCAGCTTCCATGAAGCGGACGACTTCAATCATCTCCTGTGAATCAATCGGCTCTACGCCGTCCTGAAACATCTTCATAATCGCTTCCAGCAAACTGGCGTAATAGGGTTTGACTGCCTTGCTTATTTCGATGAGCTGGGACCCCCTCTCGCCATGGAGGAGACAGCCGTATTCAAAATTCCCTTTGCGATTCCCTCGAAGCGTGGCGACTCTGCCGCCCTTCCAACGGCCGACCACGACGTGCTGATCGCCATCTACCGTCGTCGATACGCTTTCGCAGCCCGGACCGAGAACAGAATAAGCGATCTCCGCCAGGTGAACGCCGTACCAGAACATGCCCGGCATAAGCAGTTCCAGCTTCATCGGTCCATAACAGTCAATTCCATACACGGTGCCTCCGGCCTCTTCCGCACAAGCTTCCATTAAGCTCTCCGCGTAACGAAGCGACGAGGCGCTCAAGAGCGTGACTCCATGCCGTGCCGCAAGCTCCGTCATCGCGCGGGCTTCTTCCTCCCGCATCGCAAAAGGCTTGTCTACAAACACAGGCTTTCCATACGGAGCAATGCGAGCGAATTGTTCAAGGTGTACGCGACCGTCGACCGAAGTCAGAAGAATGGCGTCCGACCGTTCGGCCAGCGCCTCCGGTGAATCGACGAGCGCGACACCGTATTCCTCAGTCAGCGTACGTGTGAAGCCGTCGATTCTGCCGTAGCTTAGCTCCAAATCGTGCGAACCTCCACGATATCCCGCGACGACACGCCCGCCCGACACATGGTATGGATGAGCCGAATCATTCAGCATTTCCGTGAAAGCGACGCAATGGGACGAATCTAACCCGATGATGCCGATGCGAAGAATATGCTCGTTCACTGTTTTGCTCCTTTCTGGTTTCGCAGAGCTTTTGTCTCTCATCTTGCATCTTAATGTTCATATAAATAAAAGACAAATCCATTAATCGTCTTTTAATAGGCGTACGATCAACGCTCCCCTGGACGATGCCGATCTACTTTAAGCGCAGATTCCGGTTCATTCAAGTAAAAACCCTCAACACACGCGTCATAGATGAGGGTTTTACCGATTTCGCCCGATGTGTCATTAAAGCCTCCGTCAAACCCGATCTCCGGTATAGGCAGTGAAGCGGTATTCACCCGATCCAACGTGGATCAGCGTCCGATCGCCGAGCCTGCCTATAAATTCAACATCAGGTACCTTGCCGATCTGTTGCCCATTCTCTAAAATGTCGTTCATGCTTGCAGCCGGAACGTGAATAACGGCAGTCGTATTAACAGGAATGGTGACATCGAGCTGCAATACTCCCGCCTCCTCTTGGCGCCAGTACACGGAGACGCGGCCCTGAACGAGATCATGATGAGCCCTCGCCCACCGGACTCCCTCTACAGGATGCGGTGTGATGGCGATCCGCTGAAAACGCGGTTCCTCATAGTCGATCCGGATACCGGCTAAGCTCGAATAGAACCATTCTTCGGGATGGCCGAACATAAAATGATTTTGCGAAAGCCCCGCCGTCGGACCGTCCCACAGTTCCGTCAACGTCGTAGCTCCGTACGAGATTTGGTACCCGTAGCTCGGATGATCGGTTTTGCGAAGCAGAGACGCGACGATTTCCGCTTGACCTCCTTCCGTCAGCGCCTTGAGCAGAAAGCGCAATCCAACCTCTCCGCCTGAAGGGCTGTTACCTCTTTGTTGAAAATCGCGCACGATGTTTGCCAACATCTGTTTCCGCAACGCATCGGGCACGATGCCAAGCGCGAGCGGCATCGCGTGCGACGTCTGGCTCCCGGTGGCGTACCGCCTAGCGTTCTCGTCGAGAAATTCGGCGTTAAACGATTGCCCGATACTTGTAGCAAGCTCCAGGAAATAACGCTCGTCTTCGGATTTTCCTAGCAATCTCGTGATTTTCTCCATCAATACGGCATTGTAATAATAAATTGCGGAAGCTGTGACGGGAATCGGCGTATGGAGCGGATAACCGTCGGACCCGACATCGCACCAATCACCCAGGCCGTGGCTTAACAGGTGATTTTCGGAACGGGACGTCAAATAGACGACGTACTTTTTCATGCCATCGTAATGCCGCTCGAGCATATCCCGGTCACCGTACCAATTGTAGGCGTACCATCCCGCGATAATATAGGCGCTCCCCCATTCCGGAGAATCCCGAAAACCGTCTTCGAAAACGGTATATTCCGGAGCGATATCCGGGACAAGCCCGTTTTCAAGCTGCGCCTCGGCCACGTCGTCCATGATTTTGCGGTAAAGATGCGGAACGTAGTAGTTGTACATGATGGAAGGCCCCATCAGATGGGCCTGCTCCAGCCAGCCCAATTTCTCGCGGTGAGGACAATCGGTCAACAGACTTTTCATGTTGCTTAAGATCGCCCAATTGATATTTTCGTGAATTCGGTTCCATAGCGGTTCAGAGCATGCGAATGCGCCTGACACCGATACGTCCGGATAAATCATCTGCCCTTCGATCCGTCTCAGCGTCGGCAACCTCTCGGCCGCAGGCGGAACATGATTTGCGGGAACGGCTCCTTCGACTTGAATATAACGAAACCCGGAGTAGGAAAATCGCGGGCTCCACGTTTCAATGCCTTCTCCATTCAACGTATAGGAGAAATAACTCGGCCCTTTCGTCCACGTTTGATTCACCGTGCCGTCAGCGTTCAGCAACTCGCCGTACGTCAGCTTCACGTTCGATCCGGCAGCGCCTTCCACATCGATCCCGATCCATCCTGAGAAGTTCTGCCCAAAATCATAGACATATACGCCAGGCGAGCATTCGTTCAACTGAACAGGCTGAAACACTTTCATGACTTTCAGCGGGGGCAGATCTTGCGCTCGAAGCTTACCGCTTGGCCCCATGACTGTCCGAGTACCATGCCATCTGTCGTCTTCTACGAAGTCGGCTTCGTCCCAGCCCGGCGTCCATAATCTCGCATCGTAATCTTCTCCGCCATACATACACGCGAACGCTATTGGCCCCCGACTTGCACGCCAATGATCTCCGCTTACGACTTTCGCTGTCGTGCCGTCGTCATATTCGACTTCCAAGCGCGCGATCAGCTTCGGCTCGCCGAAGCTGCCCACATACTTGGAATAACGTCCTCCCGTCACGTTGAAGAATCCGTTGCCGAGCATAACGCCGATTGCATTGTCTCCCTTTCGCACGTATTCCGTTGCGTCGATGACCGAGTACAGGCACGTCTTGTCGTAATTCGTCCAGCCGGGTTCCAGCACACGGTCGCCGACCTTTCTCCCGTTCAATCGGAGTTCATAGTGTCCGAGTCCGCAAATATATGCCTTTGCTCTTGCGACTTCTTTATCCAGACGAAATACCGATCTAAATATCGGGAGCGCCCCCGTATTCTCCTCGTCCGCCATCCCGATCCATTGCGCTTCCCAATCGCCCGGATCGAGCAATGCCATTTCCCATTCGCCCGTCTCGCTATCGTCCGTAGGCTGTCCGTTCGCATCCCATGCCTGCACTTTCCAATAGTAAGCCTGCCCGGATCGAAGCGGCAAACCCGCGTAGGCGATGTCGCGATGACTGCTGGAGACGACTTTTCCGCTGTCCCATAACAGTTCCGCTTCGCCGTTCGCCAATCGCTCCGGACTGGAAGCGACGACGATGCGATAAGCGGATTGGCTTTGCGCCCTTTTATCCGACTCGTAACCCCAACTGAATCGCGGATGGGGTCGATCGACCCCAATCGGCCGAGCTGAGTATTCGACTTGCAATCCGATCACTCGAAATTCGGCTGCCATTTCGTTCTCCCCTTTCCTCCACTACCCGTTCACGACAACCTTCCGAACGATCACGTTGGCGTCCAAGTTTATGTTAGGCATGAATTCGATCACCGAGAGCTTCTTGTCCGGATACGGGTTGGCGATAACGATCCGGTAGTACGTTCGTTCCTCTTCGCGGATAGGCCAAGTCGAATAAGACACTTCGATCAGAGAGCGATCGAACTCATAGACGTCGTAATCGTCGGACATTCGGGTCGTCCACGATCGGTTGAAATGCGAGATGTTTTCTCCGTATTTCACCGGGTACCGAATAACGGCTCCATCCTCGAACGTCAATACGTAATCCCCTAAATAATCTTTCTCCGGTTCAATGAACGTGCCGTCGAAAAACCAGGCGAATTCCCGCGTGAACGTCGTGGCGTGCGTAATTTCGATATGCGGCCCCGATAACGTGCGGCGATTTTTGTACCGGAACACGTCCGCGAACACTTCCTCTGCAAGAGCGGCGTATTCCCTTTCTTCGTAACCTTCCCGCCAGAACATCCTGGCGCCGTACGCCATATTGAAGAAAATCCCGTTTCGCTGCACATAATCTTCCCTCAGCGCGCTCCAATTCGAGATGCTCGCCCCTTGTACGCCTCTCGACAGCCTTCTCCCCCACTCCGGAATACCTGGCCCCTCGAAGTTGCCATAAACTAATGCCAAGCCGCGACTAAGATAATCTTCGTCATACGCTCTGGGCATCGACCAGTACCAGTGCATCACTTGCATATCTCGAGGAATAAGATCGATCGCCCGATAAGTTGGAGGAACGAATTGGATGAAGTTCCCTTCCTTGTCGCAGATGACGCGCGCTGACCCGCCGTGCGTCAGGCCGCGCTTGCTAATGCAATTGATCAGCTTATCGCCCCAGATCATCGCGCGTATCCCTTTGCGAGTTAAATAACCGTGGATCTTATTTAAATCTTCGGCGTAAATCTCCGCGGCGTCCTTGCCCTTGCATCGGTCGCACAAACCAACGGAATAATACTCATCGTGGCCGATATGGATCGTATCCGGCTGAAAGACGTCAGCCACTTCGTCAAGCACGTCGAACAACAGTTCATAACTTGCCGGGTTAGATGGACAATACGTGTCCGGGTATGCATCCTCTTTCCTCTCCGCCAGCTCGGGATGCCGGGTCAGCAAATAATCGCAATGGCTCAGACAAGGAACTTCCGGAATGACGCTCAATCCCCTGATCTTGCAATAAGAGACAAGATCCCGGACCGTTTCCTGCGTCAACCAGCCACCGCCTCCATTCTCGCAATGGATGGAGTTTTTCTCCCACTTGGAGCCATGTTGGATCTCTGTCGCTTTACCTGAATATTCGCGCATCTCCAGACAGTACGCTTCCCATCCTTCGTTAATTTCCGGATGCCGCTTGTACTCCATCGCTCCGCCGACCTCGATGACGATCGTATTATATCGATAATAGCAAGCCATATCGACGAAAGCCTTAAAGTAAGCAATGTCGTCCTCTGCCGGTAAATACACTTTAAGTCCACGGAAAGAACATAATGGAACGTTATAGATAAGGCCATGACGCAGAAACCCGTTATTCGCCAATTGAAGCAAATTGTACGCCCCATAGACGAAGCCTCTGCGGCTCGCCGCATAGATCCGAATCTCATCCTCTTCGAACTCGATCACGTACCCGTCTTCGTTGTTTTCGTACACATCGCCGAAAGTTACTCTAAGTTTATCGCGAAGATCTTCATGCGCCGAATCGACGAAGTGAACAGCAGCGTAATGGTTCTGCTCCTTGTTCGTCGACTGAGCCTCCGAGACGATCCCGCCGAGAAGCGCGTCCCCGTCAATGATCCGGGTGTCGGAAGTGATGAACGCTCCGACTTCCTTCAGCTTCGCGTACCTGTTCATCCGCTCCATCATTGAGCTGTATCCCCCATTCATTGTCTCTACTCTTTCACGCTGCCCATTACGATCCCTTTCATAAAATAGCGCTGAAGAAAAGGATACGCGCATAAAATCGGAAGCGCTCCAAGAAAGAGTTGTGCCGCCTTCGACGTGCGATCGGATACGTCCTTCAGATCTTCCAGGCTCTGGGACGAGACGAGCGTCAGATCGCGAACCGTCGTCACGGTCTGCAAGTAACTTTGCAATGGATAATGAGCCGGGGAGTTCATCAGCAACAATCCGTCGAACCACGAATTCCAGTGGTAGACGATCGTGAACAGCGCAACGGTCGCAAGCGCCGGTGCGGACACCGGGACAAACACGCGAATCAAAGTCGTCAGATGGCCTGCGCCGTCCATGAACGCCGCCTCTTCCAGTTCCTTCGGGAGCCCCCGAAAGAAATTCAGCAGCAGGATCACGTTAAACACTTGTACCGCATTCGGAATGACAAGGGCCCAGATCTGATCGAGCAGCCCCGTTTGATTAACGGCCATATACCACGGAATCAATCCGCCGTTAAACAAAATCGTAAGCATGAAAACCCAAGCGTATATCGTGCGCCCCCTAAACGCGTTCTCTTCCTTGGACAACGCGTAGGCGGAGAACAATGTCAACGTCAAACTGATGATCGTTCCAAGAGAAAACCGCTTTAGCGTCACGACCATCGCGGTCAGGAATTGTTGTTTATGCATAATAAACTTGTACGAACTGAACGTAAACTCGACCGGCCAAAACTTCACCATATTGGCGATTGCCGGCCCGGCGGAACTGAACGAAATCGCAAGAATGTTAATGAGCGGCAGCAAACAAACAATGGACAGGCCGGTCAGCAAGATGGTGTTGCCGATCAGGAACAGCTTTCTGCCAAGCGATAATCGAATCACGGTTCCCCCTCCTTCCTAGAAAATACGGTATTTCGCCAATCGGTACGCGAGGAAATAAGAAGCGGAAATAAGCACTAGGGACACGACGGACTTAAAGAGACCGACGGCTGTCGCGACACCGAATTGGGCATCATCGAACCCGAGACGGTACACTAACGTATCGATAATATCTCCGCTCTCGTACACTTGCGGGCTGTACAAATTAAACACTTGATCGAATCCGGCGTTAAGCACGTTCCCCAGACTGAGCGTCGTCAGCAAAATAACGATCGGCAAAATCCCCGGGAGCGTCACGTTTAAAGTTTGTTTCCACCGGCTCGCCCCATCGACGACCGCCGCCTCGTACAAAGAAGGATTAATGCCCGTGAGCGCCGCCAAATAAACGATCGTATTGAAGCCGAATTCCTTCCATACATCCGAACCGACGAGGACAAACGGGAACCAATGGTTATTTCCCAGAAAATAAATCGGCTTCACGCCATACGAACCTAAAATATCGTTCACAATCCCGGTCGACGGAGATAATATATCGATCAACACGCCGCTGAGAATGACCCAGGACAAAAAATGCGGAAGATATACCATCGTTTGCACCGCTTTTTTGAATCGTTCGTTCCGAACTTCGTTGAGCAGGAGAGCCATCAATATAGGCAACACCAGATTGGCGATAATTTTCATCAGCGCGATATAGACCGTATTCCACACCACTTGGATCGTTCCGGGCAAATTGGCAATATACTCGAAATTGTCCCAGCCTACCCACTCGGAATGCCATATGCCTTTCGCAGGCGTGAAGTTCTGAAAAGCGATTACCGTTCCCGCCATCGGATAATAACTGTAGATAGCAAGGATGGCCAGAGACGGCAACAACATGAGATGAAGCGGAAGCTGTCGCATCCTCGTTTTTCTTTGCATCGTTTCCACTCCTTCTGTTCCGCATAGGGAAGGGGGATACCCGTCGGGTTTCGCCTCCCGGATATCCCCCTCTTTTTAGACGATTATTTGTTTTTGTACCATTCGTTAACTTCTTTCGTAATCTCGTCTCCGCCGACTTTTTTCCAATCTTGTACGAACTTATCGAATTTATCGATCGAGTCGCCCATAATGATTTTCGTGAACACTTCGTATTCCATTTTGTCGAGCGTCGATTGCTTGGCCGCCATCGTCTTGGTCGGCGTGCCGTAAAATTCATTGTAATAATCCAGATTGTTTTTGGCGTATTCGTTCATCGCCCTGAACGATCCGGTTTCGCCGAAAATCCGGTCTTGTGACCATTCCGCGGTCGTTCCCGACCCGCTTAAATATTTCGTGATGAGGTCGTAAGTCTCTTTCTGCGTCGGATCGAGCTTCGACGTGTCTTTCGATTTCAACGCCTCGGTTACGCTCAAATGGATGTTCAGATTTTGCTTGGACGATCCGGCCCGCATGACGGCGAACTTGAATACTTCGATGCCGTCCGGTGTTTTGGCATATTTCTGGAGCGTTTCAAGCGTTTTCGATTTGCCGTAATTTCTTTCAATGTACAAATTCAGCATTTTGATTGCGGCTTCCGGGTTGGCGTAGCCTTTCTTCACGGCAACGAAATCGTTGATCGATTGGGTAATTCCCGGCATCGCCGGCTTATCGTCGACCGAGACGATCGGATAAGCTGTCCACTCCGCTTTCGGATCATTGTCGCGGCTGGCGTTAAACGGGAACAACGGATTCCACATGTGGCCGTAACTGAGCCCGTTTTTGCCGGCGCCTTGGGGTTCCGCCGCTTTGTTCGTGTCTTTGGACCCGAATTCTTTATCGATTAAGCCGGCTTTATACATTTCCTGAAGCTTCAGCAGCGCCGCTTTTACTTCAGGTTGAATGCTGCCGTTCACCAGATTGCCTGATGCATCTTTGATCCAAAAACGAGGGTACGCATGATAGCCGAACATAAAACCATCGATTCCCGCATAGCCGCTGTTGCGCTCATACAGTTCCTTCTGCAGTTCCAGCCCGATCGTGTCTTTTTTGCCGTTCCCGTCGGGGTCTTGGTTCGTGAATGCATCGGCGATTTTCACGACGTCGTCGATCGTCTTCGGCTCGGGGAGATTCAATTTCTTCAGCCAATCGCTGCGCACCCACAGCAAAGTGGAAGCATCGAAAGAACCGCTGACGGAAGGAATCGCCATCAATTTCCCGTTAAACGTCGCCGAGTCGAGAGCGATGTTGCCTTCTTCGGTGAAAATCTGTTTCGTGAGCGGGGACGCGTACTTGTTCCAGACTTCAGTTAAGTCTTCCACCATGTTCGCGTCGACAAGCTGTTTCAATTGAACTGCTTTTACGGGGATCAGATCCGGTACGTTGCCGGATGCGATAGAAACGTTCATTTTCTGCTCGAACGTCGATGCGTCCGCTGTCCAATCGTTTTTCAACTGAATGCCCAGATCGTCCAAATACGATCTTGTCCATACGTTGTTGTCGATCGTATCGCCCGGCGGGAACTTCATCGAGCCGGTAATGGCCATAGCGGTCGAAATGTTGATCGGCGTAGCGTACTTGCCCACCGGATCGATTTCCTCCGATGCGGCCGCCGATTCCGTCGGTTCCGCCGACTGGGACGATGGCGCGCTTGCGGAAGAAGGAGGTGCTGAAGCCGTGTTGCCGTTATTATTGTTTTTACTGTTACATGCCGTCGTTACCAGGATCAGGCTGATGACGAGCGCTAGGGCTGCGAACCCTTTCTTGCCTTTCCTCATGGATTGTGACCTCCTCTGTTTATGTTGCCTCTTCATTGTAGCAACGACCTCGACGTTCTCCCATTTCGACCTGTTGACGTTCCTTACGTTCCGTTTACATGTTCGCATCGCGATATTCCTGAGGCGTCATTTGTGCCATTCTTTTGAAAAATGTCGTAAAATAAGGCGCCGATGCAAATCCGATCGCCGTCCCGATTTCGTGAATTTTATATTTCGGGTCGCGAAGAAGCGCCATCGCTTTGTCTAACTTCGCCTCCGCAATATAGTCGGACAAGCCGACTCCCATCGTTTGTTTATACAGTCGCGATAAATAGGTGGGATTCAAGTACACCTGCTCCGCAAGCCGCGTGAGCGACAGATCCTGGTCCAGATGTGCTGCAATATAACGGTTGATTTGCTCCGCCACCCAGCTTGTCCGCTCATCCCATTCCTCTTTTCTTCGTTCGAACAACAGGTCCGACGTGAATGTTAAATAGCGGAACGCTTCCATAGCAGACCCGTGACTATCGAATCGAGTCAATTTATCCAAGTCAATCGCGGCAACAAGATCGGCGCCCGTCCTGCCTACATGGGACAAGAGCATAGACATGACGGAGTAATAACATTCGAGCATAAGCATGTAATGATACGGCTCCGCCAGCACGATCGATTTCAATTGCTCGAACCTTCTCGTAAACTCCTCCTGTTGTCGGCTTTCCAAACATTTCTCGAGCTCGATTATCTTTTTCCGTAATTGATCGTGATTTGGTCCGCTTTCGCGCGGAGTATGATTTCCGCCGGCCGGCAAGCCGTTAACTGCATACCATTGATCGGTAAGCAACATTTCATTCCCCTGACCAAGTCCAAGATTCAATATTTTATTTAATCGGGCATAAGTTGCCGGCAGTTCATCGAATGCCGATACCGAACTTCCCGCCGCAAGAGAGATCGGCAGCTTCAGTAACTCCTTGCAAGTCGTCTGAACCGACTCCAGCGTCCCGAGTACGAATCCCGCCCATTTCGAGCTTTCGCTGCTATCCGTTTCCCGGGCCTGGATAAACCATACGAATGTTTTGCGGTCGGCGAGCACCGACTGGAATCGACATGCGCCGAAATACTCCATTGCGACGTTCTGAACCGCGTACATGAGCAGTCCCATGTCCGAATAACTTGCTCCGTCCTCCCAACGGTCGACCCTGCCTACGACGAGTAAACAGGCTTCCTCCGGGCTTAACGCGATTTTGAGTTCTTTCATCCATCCGGAATCAAGCCGGTTGGCAGGCATATCGCCTTCCAGGAAAGCGAGCATATATTCCTTCTGCAGCGCCGGCAGCGCATGAAACATTTGCTCGCGCGCTTCGACGACAACCTGCTCGCTTCTTATTTCGCTTGCTAGCGCTTGGATCGCCTGCTCCACGCTTTGCACGATGGCTTCGTCGTATTCCGTCTTCAACACATAATCGATGACGCCGCCCCGCAGAGCCTCCTGAATATAAGCAAAATCGTCGTAACCTGTCAGGAAGATGACTTTACAACGCGGCCATTGCCGATTGATTCTTTTTTGCAGCTCGATGCCGTTCATGATCGGCATGCGAATGTCCGTCAGCACGATATCGATTCTCGTCTGCTCCATCCATTCGATGGCCTGAATGGGGGAATAGGCGCGGATGACGTCCAGCTCGAGATGCGTAAGTCCCGTAAACAATTCGAATAATCCGTCGACGATATACGGCTCGTCGTCAACGAGCAATAATCTAAGCATGTTCGTTCTCCTCCTTATCGATCGGAATCGACAGTTCGACTCTGAGACCGCCTGCCGCACCTCGGCTGAAAGACAATCCGTACTGCGTGCCGTATTTAATGCGAAGGCGACGATGCACGTTTATTAGCCCCGTGCTTTCTACCTCGTCTGCCGGCAGCTTCAATTGCGTCGCAAGGCGCACAAGCGTATCTTCAGTTAAATAATCTCCGTTGTCTTCTACGACGATGACAAGCGAATCCGTCTTTTCTTCGAAGGAAACGGTAATTTGGCCGTTGGACAATTTATTTTCCATGCCGTGGTCGTACGCGTTCTCGATGATCGGCTGAAGAATGAGCTTAGGCACGCTGATCCGCGAACAACCGGCCGGCACTTCTCCGAACCGCGCTTCGATTCGGTTGGAGAAGCGGATCGTCTGAATTTCCGCATAGGTTTTAACGAAAGCGACTTCCGTTTCGAGCGGGATGAACTCCGCCCCCGTACGCGTAATGAACTGATAGTATTCGCTAAGAAACTTCGTGAATCTCACGATGTTCTCGTAATCTTGAATTTTGGCCATGCGGTACAGAATGAAGAAACTGTTATATAGAAAATGAGGATTAATTTGCGATTGGAGTTGGCGAAGCTCGGATGATTGAACGCGGTATTTCTGCTCGTACACTTCGTGAACGAGCACGTTCAGCTTTCCGACCATGTCATTGAAATGATCGTATAAGTAGCGAAACTCGTCTTTGAACGGATTCACGACGACGGTCAGATTGCCTCTCTCGACTTCGCGAAAGGCGCCGATCAGTTTCTTAAGCGGCTTATGGATCAACCGGAATATCAAATAAGAGAAAAAGACGATAATGACAACGGACAAACACGAGAGCAGCCAGAAGCCGATCGTATATTGTTTCAGCGGTCCCAACACGTTTTTCTCGGGCAAATACATCAACAGCGTCATGTTGAACTTCGTAGAAGCTTCGTATGCCACCATCACTTTTTCGCTGTCGATTTTGACTGATTTCAATCCCGTACCGCTATAAAGGCTTGTCCGAGCTAGCTTGTCTTTGAAAAAATTAGCCGTGTCGCTATTGCTAGCGACGAGCCATGCCGCATCGCCGCCATATAACACAACGCCGCCTTGATCGTCGCTGCCAAAACCTTGGAGCGCTTTCTCGATTTTGTCTTTCGCAATCTCGACTGTCAGCACGAATAATGACGGAGTTCCGCGCATGACTGCATTGTCGGGATATGGAAAACTGAAAAAGAGCCTACTTTTCCATTGCAGGAACGGTGCTTCAACCCGGTCTGCCGGTGCGAGCATGGCCAGAAATTGTTCCTCTTGAATGCGGCTAATATATTCATTGGACGATATCGTCCGATTCAATGCCGGAATATATGCGACGACATTGCTAATGTACGGACTTGAGCTTTTGAGCAATTCCAGCCGTTTCTTCAATCGCATCGTCGCTTCCCAAATTTCGATTTCCGACATCACTTCCGATGCGATCGACAAGCGCTGTAAGTCGTCATCGACGATATATTCCTGCCCTTGCCGGATCATTCTTGCAAACTCAGCGTCCAATGACCCCATATAGAAGTGAACCCTGGAAGTCATTAACTTCGAGATCTCCTCTCGAACGCTGTTCGATCCGGATAGATTCATGAATAAACTAAGCGCGTTAAGCGGAATCAGTACGAGCAGAAACGTAAGCACCAACTTCGGAAAAATAGAAAGGGACAACAGCTTTCGCCTGAGGTAGGACAAAGGTTTCCATAACGTTTCGATTGTGGCTTGCACTATAGACCGCTCCTTCATCCATCGCTTCATGAAGTGAAATAAAGGACTGGCAAACCGAAGTTCCCAGCCCTTTATTTTTGTATATGAAACTATTTTACCTCGATTTCGGCGAATTGCATCCGATAAGTTCCCTCGTTAAATCTCAGGCTCGTTCCGTTAATCTTCACGTATCTGGCCGTTGAGGCAGGGAATGTGAAAGATTGCGCCTCGTTGCCCGGCTGCGTATATCCCGTCCGCGTGACGACGGTCGTCCAGTTGACGTTGTCCGGTGAAGTCTGGATCGTGAAATCGACCGGGAAGAAGTACCCCGTTTTCACGCCGTCGTTTCTCGGGAACAGGTTGACGGTACTGATTTTGCTGCTGCCTCCAAGGTCTACCGTTACCCATTCGGTATGGTTGGAGGTGAGATTGCTGTTACTGCTCCAGCCCATCGAATAGTAGACGTTCGATAACCGCGCACCATCCGTTGCGTTCATAAGCAACCATCCATCCGATGCGCTTTCATAAGAGCTGGACGCGGTCACTTTCTTACCTGCCGCCAAATTGCCCCCGAACGCCTGGATTTCGGCAAATTGCATCCGGTAGGAAGACTGGTTATCGATTCGAAGGCTCGTGCCGTTCACTTTAATGTATCTGGCATTCACGCTATCGAACGGGAACGACTGAACCGCATCGCCCGGCCGCGCATATCCCGTCTTCGTGACCACAGTCGTCCAGTTAACGTTGTCCGTCGACGTCTGGATCGTGAAGTCGATCGGGAAGCCGTATCCGGTCTGCGCACCGTCGTTGCGCGGATACAGGTCGACGCGGCTGAGCGGATACGTCTTGCCCAGATCAACGGAAATCCATTCGCTGTGGTTGGCTCCCGTGTTACTGTCGCTGCTCCAACCGTACAACCCCGGCGCGGATGACGCTTTTCCGTCCACGGCGGCCTGGGGAGACCAACCACCCGTAGTAAACGAGCTTGATGCGGCGACCGTCTTGCCTTCCGCATAGTTTTGCTCCGCGTTAATGGCCACGTTATCGAAATTGGCGCTGCTCGCGGTAACAAGCGCGATGTTGCCGGCCGAATAACCGCTATCGTTTACGTTCAATAGGGCGGTGGCATTATTGCCTGCGAATACTTGAATGTTATTGCCACTCGCCACGACCTTCACCGTCGTGTATTGACCGGCGACATAGCCGGGCACCGCCGCCTCGCTAAGCGTCGTGCCGGAACGATAGATAAAAATGTTCCCGTTGTTCCGCAGCCCGACCAAATATCCCGTATCGACATCCGTCGCGTTAGCGCTTCGCACGACGGCTCCGGCCCAGTTCGTACTAATTCCGTTATCGTTCAAGATTTTCGTATCGAACGTAAGGGCAAAATCGCCATAAGAACGGCCCTTCACTCCGGAAACAGCCTTCCACTGCGAGGCGTTGGACTGGCTGTATTCTCCTCCGGATACGGACCACGTCCCGAGCGCATGCACCCAATTGCCGTCGTTACCGCTGCTGAAGTCGTCGGAAAACGCGAACCTTGCATCGGCTTGCGACGAAACGATCTCGTCGAGAATTTGCTTGTGCGCAATATCCACGTTAACGCCCGAACGTGTGTAAGCCGTAAAATTTGTGATCAGAGATTCCGCGATGCTCTTGGCGATCAACGGTTTCGTCTGACGTAAAATGTTCAGCAGTTCATAATCTTGAACCCCGTACAGCTGGTTCTCACTGCGAACGCTGTCATAAATATCGTACGCCGGCTTATTCGGCCGCACGAGCCACCAATCGCCCCAGCCGTGTCCGTCTCCTCTTTCCGTATCGAGCGCGTACCACGATGACGTCGCGGCATCCCTGTCCGCCCAAACATTCCAGCCCCAGTGTAGATATCCTTTGGCGCCGACTTTCCATCCCAGCCAAGGGAGCAGCCTCGTTTTGTCGAGATGATAACTGATAAACCTGTTCATATAATTACCTTCAGGACTACTCGATGTGTAAAGCCATAACTCTTTGCCGTTTTCGATTCTTTGTTTTTGGTAGTACGCCGTATTCTGGTCGTAAAGCTCCGTCAGAGGCGTATAGTTTGTTAAACCGTTTTCCATCCCTGTCCATAAATAAGAATGAGCCTCGTTTGTCTGAACATTATTGCCGAACACCGCTTTAAATTTGGCGTAGTACCACATGGCGGCATCAATTTGACCTTGATTTTGGGGTTCGTCTTCGGCGGTCATAATTAATTTGTCGGTCCAGCCTTTCGCGTCGAGATGCGCTTTAAGAGCAGGAAGCAGCTGGTCCAAATACGCGTTGGCCGTAGCGGAATTGGGAACGTCGCCGTAATACACGGCTTTACCGCCCGTGCCTCTCACTAATGTGTCGACCTTCGAAGAACCGTCTCCCGGATGCTGTATTTGCTGCGGCACGTAAATATACTGCAAAGCGCCCGCATCGATAAACGTCTGAACGAACCGGTCGAACGTCGCCCATCCGAAATTAACGTGGCCATTCGTATCGACCGTCGTATCGGGAATAAGCAAGCCATGGAAATCCGTATGAATGACGTTGTTCCTGTGTTTAGCATGATTGGCAGCGATATTCTCGATGACCTTCCACCAGTTCGCATCGTACATTGTGACATTGTATTGCATAGGAATTTCTTGTTCCGTGGCGGCAAAATCCCAGCCCGCGGACCCGAACCAATTGTTCATCTTAAATGTGGATTGATTCGTGGGCGGAATGGTCACGTTATAGACGATAACCGTCACGTTCACCGTTACGTTGCCGCCGCTGCTGTTGACGACCGCCGTGCCCGTATACGTACCCGGCGTCTGCGTCGGCGACGCATATACGCTGTAGTAATAGGGCTGCGTCACATCGGCCTCGACCGTCTGCGGCGTGTTGTCCTCTAGAGAATCGGTATAATCGCCGCTGCCCGGGAAAGTGGATCCCGGAGGATTTTCCTAATCCCCGAAGCCGTTGGCGTCCGCGACTTTCCTTACGCCGGTATGAGTGATTTCTCTCGTCACTTTAATGTTCGAGGCGGGAATCGTCGCGCCTCCCGGTCCGGTAAGGGTGTTCGCGGTCACGTAGACGTTAGACTGTGAAGATGACGAACGAACGAGAATTTGTGCAGCTTGATATTCGTTTCTGGCCGCATATAGCGTAATAGCCGTGTTCGCGCCGGACGGCATCGTCGACGTCTGGAATGCCCTGTCGGACGCGCTTTGAATCCAGACGGACGGAGCCGCCGCTGACGCGCTTCCCACAGACAGAAAAAGGCTGGACAACAAGGCAAGCGTGAGCAGGAGTGAAAGCCGCGTTTTCGAGAAAATCGACGTTCGGATAAATGATTTCATTTTTTTCATTACAATCTCCTCCGTGTTGTTTGATTCCCATGCGACTTCTTCTTCGGATGTTCGCCGCGCATACCCCCTTTAGTCATACCATATAACAGTTGAAGCGTTTACATCGTTTCGAAATCTTGCGATTCCTTTCGTATTTCAGACCATTTTCGCGGAGAGCGATTTGGGACATTAAAATGCTCCCCTTAGCGGTGATAAGGGGAGCACTTCCTAAAGCTATTTCACTTCGATTTCGGCAAATTGCATCCGGTAAGTCCCTTCGTTATACCTCAAGTTCGTTCCGTTGATCTTCACGTATCTGACCGTCGCGGCAGGGAATGAGAAAGATTGCGCCTCGTTGCCCGGCTGCGCGTATCCCGTCCGCGTGACGACGGTCGTCCAGTTGACATTATCCGGCGAAGTCTGGATCGTGAAGTCAACCGGGAAGAAGTATCCCGTTTTCACGCCATCGTTTCTCGGGAACAGGTTGACCGTGCTGATTTTGCTGCTGCCTCCGAGGTCTACCGTCACCCATTCGGTATGATTGGAGGTGAGATTGCTATTACTGCTCCACCCCATTGAATAGTACACGTTCGATAACCGCGCGCCATCGGTCGCATTCATAAGCGACCATCCATCCGACGTGCTTTCATATGAACTGGATGCGGTCACCTTCTTACCTGCCGCCAAGTTGCCGCCGTACGCCTGAATTTCGGCAAATTGCATCCGGTAAGACGACTGGTTATCGATTCGAAGGTTGGTGCCGTTCACTTTAATGTATCTGGCGTTCACGCTGTCGAATGGGAACGACTGAACCGCATCCCCCGGTTTCGCGTAACCCGTCTTCGTGACGACGGTCGTCCAGTTGACGTTGTCCGTTGAGGTCTGGATCGTGAAGTCGATTGGGAACCCGTAGCCGGTCTGCGCACCGTCGTTACGCGGATACAGGTCGATGCGGCTGAGCGGGTATGCCTTGCCAAGATCAACAGAAATCCATTCGCTATGGTTCGCTCCCGTGCTATTGTTGCTGCTCCAACCGTTAGAATTCGCCGAAGATGACTTTCTGCCATCCACTGCTGCTTGCGGAGACCAACCACCCGCCGTATACGTGCTCGATGTGGAGACCGTCTTGCCTTCCGCATAGTTCTGCTCCGCGTTAATGACGACGTTATCGAACTTGGCGCTGCTGGCGGTAATGAGCGCGATGTTACCGGCAGTAAACCCACTGTCGTTCACATTCAGCAGCGCTGCCGCATTATTGCCCGCGAACACTTGAATGTTGTTGCCGCTCGCCACGACCTTCACCGTCGTGTATTGACCGGCGACATAGCCTGGTACCGCCGCTTCGCCAAGCGTCGTACCGGAACGATAGACGAACACTTTGCCGTTGTTGCGAAGCGCAACCAAATACCCCGTATCAACGTCCGTCGCGTTGGCGCTTCGTACGACGGCACCGGCCCAGTTCGTGATGTTTCCGGCATCGTTTACGATTTTCGTATCGAAAGTGAGGGAAAAATCGCCATAAGAGCGGCCTTTCACGCCGGAAACAGCCTGCCACTGCGAAGCGTTGGACTGGCTGTATTCCCCGCCGGATACGGACCATGTTCCGAGCTCATGCACCCAGTTGCCGTCGTTGCCGCTGCTGAAATCGTCGGAGAATGCAAACCTTGCATCACCCTGAGACGACACGATCTCGTCGAGAATTTGCTTATGCGCGACATCCACGTTTGCTCCCGATCGCGTGTAAACTGTAAAGTCGGTAATCAGGGATTCCGTGATGCTTTGGGCAATAATCGGTTTCGTCTGCTTCAAAATGTTCAGCAACTCATAATCTTGAAGCCCGTACAATTGGTTCTCGCTGCGGACACTGTCATAAATATCGTATGCCGCTTTATTCGGACGCACGATCCACGCATCACCCCAGCCGTTTCCGGCTCCGCTTTCCGTATCCGCGGCAACAAAATTCGTTCCGTTCCAATCAACCCAATAGTTCCAGGCCCAGTGAAGATAACCTTGGGCGCCGATTTTCCAACCCAGCCACGGGATGAGCCTTGTTTTGTCGAGATGGAAGCTGATGTATCGATTCATATAGTTTCCGTGCGGGCTGTTGGCCGTATAAAGCCATAACTCTTTACCGTTTTCAATTCTTTGTTTCTGATAGAACGCCGCATTCTGATCGTACGTATCCGTTTTTGGCGTATTATTCGTCAGACTGCTTGCAAGTTCAGGCCATACGATATAATGCGCCTCGTTCGTCTTCACGTTATTGCCGAAAACTGCTCTCAGCTTGCCGTAGTACCAAATGGCGGCATCGATTTCCCCTTGGCTTTGAGGTTCGTCTTCGCCGCTTACAATCAATTTATCGGTCCAGCCTTTCGCATCAAGATGTGCCTTTAAAGCCGGGAACAGTTGGTCCAAATAGGCGTTGGCCGATGCAGAATCAGGGACGTCGCCGTAATACACGGCTTTGCCATTCGGCCCTCTGACGAGCGTATCTACCTTTGAAATCATAATGTTGTTGACTTTTTCATGCTGAATTTGCTGCGGCACGTAAATATACTGTAACGCACCCGCATCAATGAACGTCTGAACGAACCGGTCGAACGTCGCCCAGCCGAAATTAACGAGGCCGTTCGTGTCGACCGTCGTATCGGGAATGAGCAAGCCGTGGAAATCCGTATGAATGACGTTGTTTCGGTGCTTGGCATGATTGGCCGCAATATTCTCGATGACCTTCCACCAGTTCGTATCGTACATCTCAACACCATATTGCAAAGGAATGATTTTTTCAGTACCGGCAAAATCCCAGCCAGCTGACCCGAACCAGTTGTTGATCTTAAACGTAGACTGGTTCGTAGGCGGAATGGTCACGTTGTAGACGATAACCGTTACGTTCACCGTTACGTTACCGCCACTGCTGTTGACGACAGCCGTGCCTGTATACGTCCCCGGCGTCTGCGTGGGAGACGTATAGACGCTGTAGTAATAAGGCTGCGTCACATTGGCCGCGTTCGTCTGGGGCGTATTGTCCTCCAGAGAATCAGTATAATCGCCGCTGATTCCCCCGACGGAACCCGGAGGATCTTCATGATCTCCATCGACTTTCCATACGCCGAAATGGGTAATTTCCCTCGTCACTTTAATATTCGAAACGGGAATCGTCGCGCCTCCCGGTCCGGTAAGGGTGTTCGCAGTGACGTACACATTAGACTGTGAAGACGATGAGCGAACGAGAATTTGCGCGGCTTGATATTCGTTTCTGGCCGCGTACAGCGTAATGGCCGTATTCGTGCCGGAAGGCATCGTCGACGTCTGGAACGCCCTGTCGGACGCGCTTTGAATCCAGACGGACGGAGCGGCCGCGGACACGCTGCCCACAGATAGGAACAAGCTGGACAGCAGAGCAAGCATGAGCAAGAGCGAAAGCCGGGTTTTCGAAAGAATCAGCATGCGGTATAGCGACTTCATGCTTTTCATTACAATCTCCTCCGATTTTCATTTTTTTCATTCGACTTCTTGTTCAGCCAACCGATCGCTCATCCCCCCTTGAGAATTACGATACAACAGTTGAAGCGTTTACATCGTTTCGAAATGTTGCAATTGCTTTCGTTTTAAAGACTTGATTTTTGTCAAGCGCTTCTGCCACATACAATACAAAAAATAAGAAGCTTTCAAAATTACTTTAATTTCGTATTTCTTCTCTTTTTTTTGCCTGTTGTGCGCTATCGACATTCGTGTCGATCTGACTAACCTTGCCTTAAATTGGGATCGTGTATCTTAAGATGACGCCCATGCTGGGCTTACCACAACAAACAGGCGCCGATGGGATATCGGCGCCTGTTTGTTCTCAAGTTTATTTATGTCCGTATGATAAGGTTAAGTCCAATTGGACTGTTCAACGGTTTTCCTTTACTGCTTGCCGAATTTAACAATTTGGTGCAGCGGAAGCTCCAGCGTATCGGCAACTTGTTCAGGCGTGAAGCCTTTGCTTAACAGCTTACGCGCGATAAGGCTTCGCTCCTCTTCCTTCCCTTCTTCTTTTCCCTCCGCTTTTCCCTGTTCGATCCCTTCCTCGTAGCCCCAGCGTTTCCAAGCCGGCATCAAATCCATGATCGCATCCCCTTCCTCCGGATATCGCTCTTGCAATTCCTTTAAGACGGCTTCGTCCTGCTCTCGATCCGGTACGAAATACATGTCCGCAACGGACATAATCAGCGCGATTCGCGCACTATCGAACTTCTTCCTCAGCCGCAGGATCATGCGCAAATAAGCCGATCGTAATTCTTTCTTCTCCGAATCATTATAACCCATTTTCGCAAGCAGCGCAGCAGCCACCGGGTTGTCGGAATCGATGAACCTCCGCCAGTTCTGCTTTCGCAGCTCCACCTTTAAAAACTTGAAGCGCACAATTTCAAGCCCGGGAATCTCCATCACGAACGTGTCCCGTTCATCCCGCGCTTCGTCCGACGTGAAGATCGCGATCGGAATAATCAGCTTGTGCTGCTTGCGATGCCGCTCGAACAGCCGGCTGAAGTAGATGAACATCCGTTCGTGAAAATCGCGTTGCCTGGTCGACTGAGGCTCCATATGCACCAAAATGTAAGCGTCCAGCGCCCGATACCGGGTTTCCAGCAGAAGGTCGAGCACACGTGCCTCCTCGCCGACAACGTCGACAAGCAACTCCTGCATGAGCAGCCTTGTCCGGCTGTGATCAAGCAACGCGTTTACATCCGTGAAAAACAACTCGAGAAATTCCGCGAAAAACGTCTGCAGCAGCTTCTTGAACGCCTCGTCATGAGGTGTAACCTCCTTCCCTTTTCGATTGACTTCCTCAGTTCGCCCGCTCATCCCAACCATCCTCTCCAAGGCCTCTCAAAACACAAACGCCGCCTGACCTCCTCATAAGGAGATCAGACGGCGTGTGCTTCACGACCGAAACGTTATATACAGAAGTTTAGCAGAATATACCTGTCGATGCAATAATTACTACGCCTACAAGTTTGCATAAAAGCAATCCCGGCAATGCTCCTCTTATCCTTCAATTTCGTAAGCGATTGCCCTGGACCTCTTTCGCTATGTCAAGAAACAGCAATCAGCCGCGAAACTTCCTTTACGAGACTGTTGAACTCCAACTTCTCGAACAATGCGTGGATCGCCGCGGCATCCGGTTGCCATAAACATTCCTCCGGCAAACATTCAACCGGCGCATCGCGACTGATCGTCGCCAGCTCCCGGCACAGATGCAGCATCTCGAGCTCGGCTTCGATTTTTGCTTTCACGCCTTTCGGCAAAGCATGGAGGTTGTCCAATATGCCTTCGATGGAAGCATATTCGACGAGCAATTTCGTAGCCGTTTTCTCTCCAATGCCTTTCACGCCCGGATAGTTATCCGACGTATCCCCGATCAACCCTTTCAAGTCGATAAATTGCTTCGGCGTCAATTGCTTCTCTTCCAGTAACAGCGCCGGGTCGTATACCGCGTAATTGGACGGGCCTTTTTTCATAATGACGACCTTCACTCGCTCGTCGACAAGCTGCAGCATATCGTGATCCCCGGTCAGCACGTACACTTCCATATGTTCGCTGAGTTTTCTCGATAACGTACCAATGCAATCGTCAGCTTCATAACCGGGAAAACCGATATTCGGAATACCGAGTCCACTGGCGACTTCCTTCACCAGATCGAATTGTGGAATCAGATCTGCCGGAGCATCGGGGCGATTCCCCTTATAGTCTGCAAACTTCTCCGTCCGGAACGTCTTGCTGCCAAGATCCCAGCAACAAGCAATGTGCGTCGGTCTAAACGTTCTGCAAGCGTCCAACAAATACCGGACGAAGCCGAACACCGCGTTCGTAGGCAATCCGTCTTTCGTCTTCCGAATGTAGCCGCCGTATGCGTTCGCGAAGTAACCTCTGAACAATAGCGCCATCCCGTCGACGAGCAATACTTTTTGTTCCGCCATTCGTTTTTCCTCCCCGTTTATCATTGCGTCGGTTCAGCTTCGCGTACGAACCATCCGATCCGCTGAGCCGCATCTAATAACACTTCTTCCGGCTCGACGAGCGCAAGCCGCACATACCCTTCGCCAAGCGCGCCGAACGCATTGCCCGGAATCGAAGCGACTCCGGTTGACGACAACAGCGCTTGAGAGAACGCCCTAGACGACCAGCCTTCAGGCACGGACGCCCACAGGAACATCGTCGCTTGCGGCATCGCTACGTTCCAGCCGTTGTCGTGCAGTGCAGATACGAAAGCATTGCGTCTGCGCTCGTACAAAGCACCGATCGGCTTCGACTCGCGCATATCCGCCTCAAGCGCAGCAATGCCAGCTTCCTGCGCGCCCAGAAAAACGCCGAAGTCGATGTTGTTTTTCAGCGCCCGCAAAGACGCAAGCGCCTCGCGGTTGCCGACCGCAAATCCGAGCCGCGTCCCTGCAAGATGGTAGGACTTGGACATGGAATGGAACTCGATCGCAACGTCTTTCGCGCCCGGAATTTCCAGCACGCTCGGCGGGCGGAAACCGTCGAACGCCATTTCGCTGTACGCGTTATCGTGAACAAGCAATACGCCACGCTTACGCGCCGTATGCACCGCCTTCTCGAAGAAACCGAGATCCGCCGTCGCGGACAACGGGTTACTCGGATAGTTCAATATCATAAATTTGATTTTGTCCCATACGGCTTGCGGAATCGCTTCGAAGTCCGGCAAATAGCCGTTCTCCGCCAGCAATGGCAGCGGGATCGGCTCGACTCCGGCTACCGCCAGTCCCGCACCGTATACCGGGTAACCCGGATCGGGCAGCAGCGCCGCGTCGCCCGGGTCGCTTATCGCAAGCGGCAGATGCGCAAGCCCGTCCTGCGTGCCCATGAGCGATAATATTTCCGTCTCTGAGTCGAGCAGGACGCCGAACCGAAACGCGAACCACTCCGCAACCTTCGCCCTGAACCCCGCTGTCCCTTCCGTCCCAGGATAACGGTAGACATCCGCTCGGAGGCTCGCTGTCGACAATACATCACGCAGCGACTCGGATGGAGGTAAATCGGGGCTACCGATATCCAGGTTAATTACCGCCATTCCTTTATCACGCGCCGTCTGCTTCCATCCGGCAACTTCGGCGAATATCGCAGAGCCAAGACGGTCTATTCGTCTTGAGCGATAAGCGCCACTCATCGGCCGAACCACGCCGGACCGACATCGGCTTCCTTGTAACCGACCGTAATCTTCTCGCCATCCGTAATAATCGGTCGTTTAATAAGCATACCGTTCATCGCGAGCAGCCGAATTTTTTCCTCGTCGGACAGCTTCGGCATAACGTCTTTCAGTCCTTGCTCCCGGTAGGCTTCACCGGATGTGTTCGTCCACTTCGAGATCGGCAGTCCGCTCAGACGAATAAACGCTCCCAACTCTTCAACACTCGGCGGCGTCTCCCTAATCTCGTGAAGCTCTAGCTCGTAGCCGTGCTCTTTCAGCTCTTTGATCGCGCCTTTGCACGTGCTGCAAGTCGACAGATGATACATTTTTAACGTTTTCTTTTTCGCGTTTACTTTCGCCACGATTTATTCCCCTTTTTCCAACTTGATCAGCCGCTGTTCCAAGCGGCGCATATCTTCCGGCAACGGCGCTTCCAGCATCATCGGCTCTCCCGTGATCGGGTGATCGAAACCAAGTCTTGCCGCATGCAGCGCCTGTCTGTTAATGACGTCGCCCAGATGCGCCGCGGTATTCGATTTCTCCCAACGTTCCTCCGTATAATACGAATCTCCGATAATCGGACACCCGATCGATGTCATGTGCACCCGAATTTGGTGCGTCCTCCCCGTTCCAAGACGGACTTCCAGTTCGCAGGCGTTCTCCCCGTCGCCGAATTCGAACGCTCGCGCGACATGGTAGAAAGTGAGGCAACTCTGACCGTCCGGACGGACGACGCGTCTGTGCGGATCTTCGTCGGATCGGTCAATCGGCGATTCGATTCTTCCTTCCTTCTCCGGCGGCCCACCATAGACGTACGTCCGGTACATCTTCGTCACTTTGCCTTCATTCATCTGGGCGGACAGTTGCTGCTGCGCGAGTGAATGTTTGGCGACAACGACTAGCCCCGACGTATGCTCGTCCAGCCGGTGAACAGGCCTGAACCTGATTTTCTCCCCGCGTTCCTGCCAATAATGAATGACGCCGTTCGCCAGCGTATTCAAGTAATGTCCGGTCGTCGGATGGACGATCAGTCCTGCGGGTTTGTTCAGCACAAGCAGATGCGCGTCTTCATAGACGATGTCAATCGGCATTGGCTGCGGCAGTATCGTTTCCGATTCCTCCGCCTCGATTCGTAGGCGGATGACGTCGCCTTCCGCAAGAACATGATTGCTCCACACTTTCTCTCCGTTAACGCTGAGCCCTTCATCCGACGACTTCAACTTCACCATGAGCCGTCGGGAGATGCCAACTCGCTTGCGCAGCACATCCCGCAGCATTCTCCCGTGATCCGACACGTTCGCCACAATCTCGATCGGCTCATAATATTGCTGCGACGGCTTTTGCGCCGCCTCTTCCCTTTTTTCGTCCATACCGTTCACGTCCTTCGGCGAAACACATGCGCGCCCCGCTCATACTCGACGTCGGGCACGCCAAGTTCGGCATTCGCCGCTCTTGCCGCCGCGAAGAAGAAATCAGACAACCGGTTCAAATATTTCCTCACTTCTTCAGGGCACACCTGGGACGCAGCCATCGTCACAACTCTTCTCTCGGCACGGCGGCTTACCGTTCTGCACACATGCAGAAGCGCTGCGGGCTCACTCCCACCGGGTAAAATAAATCTGGCGATAGGAGGCGTCACCGCTTCGTACTCGTCGATCCATAACTCAAGCCGTTCGGTCATTTCCGGCGCAACTTTCATCTTCTCCGCAACCGGTTCGGCATAACTCAAGTCCGAGCCGCAATCGAACAATTCGTGCTGAATCAGAACAAGCCGGTTCGCCATCTCTTCCAGAGAGGGCAATCCCGACCGGGCCAGCGCCGATGCAGCCTGACCGACGAAACTGTTCAATTCATCAATCGTCCCGTATGCTTCTACGCGCGCGTCGTCTTTCCGCACCCTTGCGCCGATGACCGACGTCTGTCCTTCGTCGCCCGTTCTCGTATATAGTTTCATCTGTTTTGCCCTCTTCGTTAAAAAAGAGGCCGGCGACGTGTCACCGAACCTCCTCCCGACTTAATAATACTTCCTTCATATATTCATTGATCTTCTGATCGAGCTTGCGACTGAGAGCCATAACAGGATCGGATATAAAAGAATGCTCCTGAAGAACCGCTTCCGTCATTTCCTTACGAAGACGATCGATTTCTTCCTTTAAAATCGCGACCCGATTCGGGCTATGAGAGTCGATGGGCGTGACCTGGCGGACTGACGTCTGATGTGTACGTTTTGCCGAACCCATGTCTTTCTCCCCCTTCTCATGACAATTGCTTCCTTCGACGGGTTAAAAACCATGGATATTATAGCAAAACATTTAGAAAAAGAACATCTATTTTGTAAACTTATCGATATCAAGCCAGTTTTCTGAGAAATTTATCAATTCTATCCAGTGACTCCGTTAACTGAGCAACCGAAGTCGCGTAGCAGCATCTCAGGAACCCTTCTCCGCCTTTGCCGAACACGTGCCCAGGTACGGCGGCGACTTTCGCTTCGAGAAGCAGCCGCTCGGCAAACTGCTCGGACGTAAGCCCAGTCGCTTGCACCGACGGGAACGCGTAGAACGCGCCTTGCGGCTCGTGGCAATCTAGCCCCATCTCCCGGAAACCTTTCACGACAAGCCTGCGCCGTTGGTTGTACGATTCCATCATGCGTTCTTTCTCTTCCATGCCGCTCTTCGTAAGCGACTCAATACCCGCAACCTGCGCCATCGTGGACGCGCACATGATCGTGTATTGATGGATTTTCAGCATAGCGTTAATCAAATCGGGATGCCCGCAAGCATATCCGAGACGCCAGCCGGTCATTGCGAACGCTTTGGAGAAGCCGCTGACGAGAAGCGTGCGGTCTTTCATCCCGGGAAGAGATGCGAAGCTGACATGCTTGCCTCCGGTGAAAGTCAGCTCCGCATAGATTTCATCGGAAATGACGATCAGATCGTTCTCTTCGACGATTTTGGCAATCGGCAGCAGCTCTTCATACGTCATAATCGCTCCCGTCGGATTGCTTGGATAACAGAGGATGAGCACCTTCGATTTCGGCGTGATGGCCGCTCTTAAGCTTTCCGGCGTCAGCTTGAACTGGTCCTTCGCGAACGTCTCGATGCCGACAGGCACACCGCCCAGTAGCTTCGTAATCGGCGAATACGGCAAGTAACTCGGCTCCGGAACAAGCACTTCGTCTCCCGGTTCGATCAGCGCACGCAACGCCAGGTCGATGCCTTCACTGCCTCCGACCGTCACGATCATTTCGTTCGTCGGCTCGTATGTCAATTGGAATTGATTAAATAAGTATTGTCCGATTGCTTCGCGCAGCTCAAGCAAACCGGCATTCGGAGAATATTGCGTTTTGCCTTTCTCCAAGGAATGCACTGCAGCGTCCCTTACCCGCCATGGCGTAACGAAATCCGGTTCGCCAACGCCAAGCGAGATAATATCTTTATCCTTGCTTGCGCTAACCAAATCGAAGAAACGTCGGATGCCCGACGGCGGAATCGCTCGCGCGCCCGCGGCCAGGTAACTTTGCATACCGCCGCTCCGCTGTTGGACTGTGGGGGGAATGAGCGGCTTTTCCTCGTCTTTAATCATCGTTCATCTCTTCCTTTACGGTAGGCTCCGGACGTCTTCGAACCGGGTTATGGCGATACGAGCAAGCGGTGGTCATCTTCGAATTCTTCAAAAATGATCCCGTCCTGCTTATATTTCTTCAAAATAAAAAACGTCTTCGTTGCGATGACCGATTCGATCGTCGACAGTTTGTTGGACACAAACGACGCGACTTCCTTCAAGTTCTTGCCTTCGATCTCTACGAGCAAATCATATGCGCCGGACATCAAGTAAACCGATTTCACTTCCGGGTATAAATAAATGCGTTCTGCGATGCTTTCGAACCCGCGGCCTCTTTCAGGCGTGCACTCGACTTCGATTAACGCAGTTACTTTCTCGTCGTCCACCTTGCTCCAGTTCACGACCGTGGCGTACTTCACGATCACGTGGTCCTGCTCCATTTCCGCGATCGCCGCGGCGACTTCCTCTTCCTTCGCGCCAAGCATCGTCGCGATCGTAGACGCGGTCAAGCGGGCGTCTTCCTTCAACAAATCCAAGATGCTTAATTTGAACTCGTTCATCGTGATCCCTCCTGAATTACTCTTCATCATACATCAAATACAGGCCGCGTGAAAAGTTAATTAAGGCAATTTAAGAAAATCCCCGCATCGGCTTGACCGATCGGGGATTCCGTAATTCAACGCTGGCATAGACACAAGCATGAGCCTTGCTTATTGCATCATTTGTGTCGCTTGTCCGTTCATGGAAGCTTGCGCCATTGCTCCTTGCGCCGTGCGGGTTTGTTGCACAAACTGATTGGTCTTCTGCTGCGTTTGTTGGTACGACTTCAACTGCTTGTCGATCTCCTGCTTCAGCACCGGCGAAGAGGCATTGTACATATTGTTCGATTGCATTGCATTATACAATTCACCTTGCAACTTTAATGTATCGTCCAAAAGTTGAGTGAACATTTGGCGAATGTCTGGACATACCGATTCCATCGCAGCCGTGGCGTATTCCCTCGTGACCCTTTTCAGATCGCTCAAAACCGTATAGGCGATATCCTCATCAGGCAAAGTCGTTTGATTCATCATCGTCGATCCCTCCTTAAGCCTGAGGCTGTGCCGGCGCCAACGATTGATGCTGTTGGACGGCACTCAGCAGTGTGTTGTAGTGCTGCGTGTGAACGTCGATCATATGCGTGCACATTTGCTTGATCTGGGCGTTCGTCATCGTAGCGGCGGCGACCGCGCATTGCTTGATCAATAAATCCTCATTCGACATGGAATCGGCGATATACTCGAGCTCTTTGGCAGTCATCGCTTGCATCATGGACAGAGTACCTCCTGTTTGCTATTGGACATCAGAGGTTAGTGTGCATTAAGGAAGACGATGTTATGCTTGGGCGGAAATGGAAGAGAAAACAACTGAGCCAAAATAAAAGCCCCGCGGAGCTAATCGTAGTAATCGAAGAAATTCTAACGATTAGCGGTGCGAGGCACCGTTATTCAGACAATTCGCCGGAATCCGAGCGATTAGCGGTGCGAAGAGCCGTTATTTCGTTAACGAAGTGCCTTCAAAATATCCCCATGCTCAAGTAACGCTCACCTGTATCCGGAGCAATGCAAAGCACTCGCTTGCCTGCGCCCAGCCGCTTGGCGACCTGCATCGCCGCCCACACCGAAGCGCCGGATGAAGGACCGACGAGCAAACCTTCCTTGCGCGCAAGCAGGCGTGTCGTCTCCAGCGCGTCGTCGTCCGCAACTTGAATGATTTCGTCGTAGACTGACGTGTTCAGAATAGCCGGCACGAAGCCGGGACTTGTCCCGACGAGCTTATGCGGGCCTGGCGCTCCTCCTGATAGCACCGGAGAACCGGCAGGCTCCACGACAGCGACGTATAAGTCCGGAAGCTGCGCCTTCAGCGTCTCTCCCGTGCCCGTAATCGTTCCCCCAGTGCCCGCCGTCGCGACGAACGCGTCAAGCCGCCCTTCCATTTGCTCGATAATTTCCAATGCCGTCGTCGTTCGATGAATGTCCGGATTGGCCGCGTTCTCGAATTGGTTCGGCATGTAACTGCCCGGATTATTGCCGATAATTTCCTTCGCCATCGCAATCGCGCCGGGCATCCGCTCCGCAGCCGGCGTCAAGACGACTTCCGCGCCATAGGCGCGCAGCAGCGAAATGCGCTCCTTCGTCATATTGTCCGGCATAACAAGGATAAGCCGGTAACCTTTGGCTGCTGCATACATCGCGAGCCCAATTCCCGTATTGCCGCTAGTCGGCTCTACAATCAGCCCGCCGGGAGCGATCAGCCCTCGGGTTTCGGCATCCATAAGCAAACCCGACGCGGCGCGGTCTTTCACGCTGCCGCTCGGGTTCATTTTCTCCAGCTTCACATAAATTTCCGCATGCTCCGGACCAACGATTCGTTGTAATCTGACCGCGGGCGTATCGCCAATCAACTCGATGACGGAATTTACGATCCGACTCATTGCGCACCGTCCTGAGGCTGGCTAAGCTTTCGTATGATCTGATGACGATGGGCATCGCCGAGCATCGATTGCACAGTAAAACACGAAGGACAGACGTACATCGTTAACGTAAACGGCGCTTCCATCGGATGATCGCCGTCAAGCGCTTCGAACGCCCGTGGACGGAAATGATCCGCCGATACGAGCTGCTCTCCCGTTTCCAACATATACTCGCGGCATTGCGGACATTCCGGGACTAACTCCTGCTCGTCGACCAGCTGTTCGACCATTTCCTCGAATCGTAACAACTCATCGTTCGGTTCGGCCAGCGATTCCTCATCATCCACCCAGTCGAGATTTTCCTCATCGTCGATACCGATTGTAACTCCTACACCGTCTTGATCCGCTTCGAATGCTTCCGTTTCCTCCTCGTCCTCGTCCTCGTCCTCGCCGATATCTACACGCAACGTACGGTAACCATCAAGCTCGTTATCGCAGATGGGACAATACTTTTCGGGCTCCTGCCCGTCTTCTTGCAAAATTTCGCTTTGGCACCAAGGGCATATGACGACAGCCATCTTGCATCAAGCCTCCTTCATCCAATAAATAACGCCGATGGCGACAAACAATACAGCGAGCGCTAACAACGTTCCCCACAAATATTTCATGATGGATTCCTCCGATTTAAACGACCGCCGCCCCGATGATGTAAGACAGAGAGACAGAAATGATGAGTGCTAGCAGACCGACCGCTCGGTTATCCTTTCCGATTTCCTCGTCGATCTTGAAAACGGGAGTCAGAAACTCGAACAAGAAGTAGGCCGCGAGCAGAAGTACAAAACCGACGCCAGACCACAGCAAACTATGATAGATCGTATCTTTAGCCTCGATGGAAAAACGAAAAATGTTGCATATGCCGAAAATTTTCCCGCCTGTCGCCATCGCAACCGCGACGTTTCCTTTACGGATTTCTTCCCAGCTATCGTACCTGGTCACCCATTCGAATACGGCGAGAAACACGATCAGCGCGAGAATACCGACGGAAAAATAGGCAAGCATCGCCGGCAAAGGGCGAGACATCAAGGAATCGACCAATCCGTCCATCGTTTCGACCTCCCGTTAATTCCCGATTGTTCCCATTAATGAAGCTCGGCTACGGACACCCCTGCTCCGCCTTCACCGAATTGGCCCAACCGATAACTTTTGACGTGTTTGTGACGTCTCAGAAACTCTTGCACGCCGGTTCGCAGCGCGCCCGTTCCTTTCCCGTGTATGATGTACACTTGGCCGAGGTTCGACAAGAATGCTTCGTCGAGGAACCGGTCGACTTCCATAATCGCTTCGTCCAGCATCATTCCCCGCAAATCAAGCTCGGTACGGACATTGTCGTCCCGCGATCTCTTGACAATTGTCGCTTGCGCCGCAACCTTCTTCGCCTGTTGCGCGGAGCCCCGCACCGGTTCCAGATCGGATATCGCTACTTTCATTTTCATAATGCCAAGCTGCACGACCGCTTCCGAAGAACCGCTTAACTCGACAACGACGCCTTTCTGCCCGCCCAGACTATGCACTTTGACTTCGTCTCCAGCTTCGATCTTCGCAGGCTTCCCGCCTGTTGACCGGTTCGGCTTCGCGACAGGCGACGGAACCGCTTCCTCGAGTCGTCGCTTCGCCTCGATCAGCTTGTGCTCCTTCACCGATGCACCTTCTTCAAGAGCAAGCTTGCGCAAATCGGCGATAATTTCCTCCGCCTCCCGCCTTGCTTTGGAGATCGCGGTGCGCGCTTCCTCCCGTGCATTGTCCAGCAACTTGGCTTTCTGTTCCTGCAGCTTGAAGCGTTCCTCTTCGAGGTCATTCTTCATTTTCTCTGCTTCTCGCTGCAGCCGTTCCGCAAGTTGACGGTCAGCCCGAGCTTGCAGGCGATCTTCCTCAAGCGAAGCGATCATGGAATCGACTTTAAGCTCATCCTCGCTCACTTCGCCTTTCGCATGATCGATAATGCTTTTCGGCAAGCCTAATCTTTCCGCAATCGCGAAGGCATTGCTTCTTCCCGGCACGCCGACAAGCAGTCGGTACGTCGGACGGAGCGTCGTGACGTCGAATTCCATGCTTGCGTTGATGACGCCTTCGCGATTATAAGCATAAGCTTTCAATTCGCTGTAATGCGTTGTGGCGATAAGCCGACAGCCTTGCTTCTGCAGATGCTCCAGGATGGCGATCGCCAGCGCCGAGCCTTCCGCAGGATCCGTTCCCGCTCCAAGTTCATCAAGAAGGACGAGACTGCGGCTCGTCACTTGGTTGAGCATGGAGATCAAGTTCGTCATATGGCTGGAAAACGTACTCAAGCTTTGCTCAATGCTTTGTTCGTCGCCGATGTCAGCATAAATACCGTCGAATACGCACAAGATGCTGCCTTCTTCCGCTGGGATGAACAGACCGGACATCGCCATCAGACTGAGCAAGCCGACTGTTTTGAGCGATACGGTTTTGCCGCCCGTATTCGGACCGGTCACGATGATCGACGTATAAGAATCACCGAGGCCAACATCAATCGGGACCGCATTCTTGAACTCGATCAGGGGATGACGCGCTTGCCTGAGCAGTAATCTGCCTTCGTCGTTCATCTCCGGTAAAGTCGCATGCAACGATTGAGCCAAGGAAGCTTTCGCGAAAATAAAATCGATAACGCCGATTATTTCCGCGTCTCCCGTGAGCAAATCGGCGCGATCCCCGACTTGTGCGGTCAGCTGGCGCAAAATGCGCTCGACCTCATTTTGTTCCCTGATTTTCAATTCGCGCAGCTTGTTGTTCATCTGAACGACGGCTTCAGGCTCGATGAATAATGTTGCTCCGCTTCCAGACTGATCGTGCACGATGCCGCCGAAATGCGCTCGATACTCTTGCTTGACCGGAATAACATATCGGTCGTTCCGCATCGTGATCAGCACGTCTTGCAGCATCTTCTGCACCGAGCTGGAGCGAATAAGCGATTCCAACTTTTCCCTAGCCCGGCCGGCGTTTACTCGAATATCTCTGCGAACGGAGGCGAGCTCCGCGCTTGCTGAATCGAGCACATCGCCTTGTTCGTCAATACAACGGCGGATATCGTCTTCAATCGCTTTAAAATCGGTCAATGGCTCGCATAGATCGGCCAGCAGGGGTAACTCCGTCTCTTCCCCGGCTGCTGCGATAAAACGACTTAATCTGCGGGAACCGAAAATAAATTGTGCAATCTCCATTAATTCCGGAGGCTGCAACATGCCCTGCAGCTTTGCCCTGCGAAGCGACGAACGGACGTCCGTAACGCCTCCAAACGGCGGAGCGCCTTTCAGCGCGACGGCGCGCGAAGCTTCATCCGTTGCGGCTAGGCGTCGCTTGACGACGGACAGTTCGCGAGCGGGAGACAATTTCTCCGTTTCTTCCCGGCCAAGACTCGTCGCAGCGAGCTCCGTCAGCCTGGAGATGATTTTATCGTATTCCAATGTATGTAAAGCTTTAGCATTCACGGGGGAATTCAACTCCTTCGCCCTCTATTATAGCCGAACCGCCCGATCTTGCGAAACCTTCCGCTCATACAGTTTGAAACTCGGGACACAATATCAATAAAAGGAGGCGTTCACATGAATTTTCTAGGTACTGTCGTACGGTTTGTCGTGTCGGCCATCGTGCTGATGGTCGTCGGCTGGCTCGTTCCCCAATTTTCCGTTGGCGGTTTTTGGAGCGCGTTGATGCTCGCCGTTGTCATCGCCGTGCTGGGTTGGATTATCGAGGGCATTTTCGGCAAAAAGGTGACTCCATTCGGCAGAGGAATCGTCGGGTTTCTCTCAAGCGCGCTTGTCATTTGGTTGGCGCAATTCGTCATCGGTCACGTAGCGGTCACCGTTGTCGGCGCTTTGCTGGCCGCGCTGGTGATCGGCATCATCGACCTCTTCATCCCTGTCGCGACGCCTTACGAAGCGATACATCACAGAAACAGGGGTTAAGAAGTTGCTAAGCAGGTCCTCAGAAAAGGTCCTACAGAAACCATCCGTCCCGTTCGCGGGAGGATGGTTTCTTTTTGCCAATAATTTGTCAAAATTCCGCCATACTCCCCCGAATCTCCAGCTTGGCGCTTATGGTACAATGGGGGGCGACGGGAACATCTTCCTCGCTTTAAACGAGTGTCGTTACCCGAAAATCGATCGGAGGGAATCATCATGTACAAAAAAATCGCTATGTTTCTTACACTCGCTGCTCTCGCTCTCACTCTAGCGGCATGCGGCGGCAATAAAAACAACAACGCTGAGCCAAGCGGCTCCGCTGGCGCAAGCTCCCCGGCTGCCGAAGCTTCACAGGAACTCGTCATCAACGCGACATCTTGGGAATTCGACAAAGCGGAATATACAATGCCGAAAGATACGCCGGTCAAGCTGACGCTTAACAACACTAAAGGCGCGCATGGCATCGAGATCAAAGGCCAAGACTTCGAAATTCACGGCAATAAATCCAAGGTCATTACATTACCTGCCGGCACTTACGAAATTCACTGCAGCATCATGTGCGGAGCAGGCCACAAAAAAATGGTATCGAAACTCGTCGTTAGCTAAGCAGTAGAGGATATTCAAGGGGCAGGAAGCCGTCCGAATTCGGGCGGCTTCTTTATTTTGGTTAGGGTGCCTTCGACCTTCAAAGGGAATGATAAGACAGCTATCAACCAAGGATTGACGATAAGGAGACGGTAATGCCGAACTCAAACCATTCTGCCGTTCGCTCTTCGCGGCTCGATTCCCAGACGAGGCTATTACTCTCGGTTAATGCCTTTTTCGTTACAGCCAACGCTTTGTCTGGCACATACCTCGGCGTATACATATGGAAAGCAAGCAACGATTTCGCCAAGGTTGGCTGGTTTACGCTATTTAATTACGTAATCATGGCGTTAACGTTCTGGATCGCAGGCAACGGAGTGAAGGAAAGTAATAAAATGACCTACCTCCGTGCAGGAATTTTCATATCTGCCGGATTTTACGCCGTAGTCCTTCTTCTCGGCTCATCCGCACAGAATTGGATCTATTGCCTTGGCATGCTGCAAGGGTTGGCTGCCGGCTTGTTTTGGTTATCGTTTAACGTCGTGTACTTCGAGATGACGGACGCGAATAACCGGGACCGCTTCAACGGATTGGCGGGCGTCATCGGCTCTGTCGTCGGAATCGTCGTCCCGTGGACATCCGGCTTTCTCATTTCCCGAAGTGCGGGCGGGAACGGATACCGGCTTGTTTTCGCGATATCACTGGGCGTTTTCGTTGGCGGGTTCCTGCTCAGTTTTCTACTGCGCCATCGAAAAACGAGAGGTGATTACAACTGGCTATTGCCTTTTCGTTACATCGTTCGACGCCGTACGCCATGGCCTGCCTTATTCGGCGCGCTCGCTGCTCAAGGCTTGCGCGAAAGTGTCATCGGCGTCTTCATCGGCCTGCTCGTCTTCGTGGAGACGGGGAGCGAAATGCGGCTGGGGCAATTCGTTCTCCTCACTTCCGCCGTCGGCTTCGTCAGCTTCTACGTCACCGGCAAATGGCTGAAACCGTCATGGCGCGACAAAGGCATGCTCGTCGGCGCTGCGTCTCTTGCGCTTTCCGTCATACCGTTGTTTTTCGGAGTCGGCTTTGTCAGTTTGCTTGTTTATGGCATCCTATCTGCGCTTTTCATGCCTTTATTCGTTATCCCGATGACGTCATCGGTGTTTGATTGGATCGGCAGCGACGATGAAAGCGCCAGCCTGCGCGTTGAATTCGTCGTCCTGAGGGAGCTTGCGCTATGCGCGGGCCGAATCGTCGGTATGGGGATCTTCATAGCCACGGTCGCCGCGACGCGCAAACCAGCGATCATCAGCCTTCTTCTGGCTTTCGTCGGAAGTTTCCCTCTGCTTAGTTGGTACTTGACGAGAGGGAGGCTCCGAGTCGGGATGGAAGGCCGACGGTCAGGAAAATCTCCCTCTCCGCGCCTGAAGTCGGCGAAATAAAAAGCCCGATCGATACCGGCCGACGCATCGCACTGGATGTCGTTGGCCGGTATCGATCGGGGCATTACCCAAAATCACGATAAGATCAAGAATGCTCAAGCAAGTCGATCCATTCGTTGTACTCGTTTTGAAGTTTAGCATACTCAATTTTTAATTCCTCGTGCTCGCCCTGCAGTTTCTTAAGCTCGCTCAAAATGCGTTCGCCCTGATCTTCGACTTCTCGCAGCCGAGCGATCGGCACCGAGTCCGTCGAATCGATCGCTGGCGCCGCCGCCGCTTCCGCAAGCGCCGCTTCCAGTTCGCGTTCCGCGCGTTGCGCCGATTCGCGCCATGCTTCCCCTGCTTCGGTCAGTTCACCGATACGGGCTTGCAAATCTTGCGCCATCTGTTCGGCTGCTTGCTTATCCCCGACTGCAGAAGTAAGTCGCGTCTGAAGCTCGTCCGCGAGTAGGTTCCGTTCCGCTTCCGCAGCTTCAATCTCCTGCAATTGCTTCTGCAGCTTGTCCCTCTCCTGCTCGACTTTCTCTAGTTCGACTGCAAAAGCACGTTGGCGCTCCGATGTCGCCTCTTCGACTTCGTGAAGCATTTCCTGCTGCTCCAGTACAGTCATCCGCTGATCTTCGGCGACTTTCGCCCAATGCTCAACATCGCTTTCAAGTTGGACGCGCAGCTTGTGCCATTCTGCGAGTTGCGACTGCAACTTGTCTCGTTCTGCTGCCGCGGATTCGAGCTCAGCCTTGGCAAGCTCCAATTCTTCCGCATAGATCGCTTCGATATCTCCGGCTTCGGTGGACGCTTTGTCCATAATAATCTGGATTTCGGCATCTTTGCGGTTCTCAAGCGATTTCAGCTCGCTTGAGCGACGTTCTTCCGTCTCTTCCAGTCGGGAAACAAGCTTCGCGTATTCGTCCGCGAACTGCTCCCGAAGCGATTCCAGTTCGTTTGCCCGGCGACTTTCAAGCTCAGCAAGCTTCGACCTAGACGTTTCCGCCTCTTCCGTGCGAATCTCCTGCAACCGTTCAGCTTCAGCACGTACAGATGCCAGTTCGTTCGCAGCCTTGTCAGCTTTGGCCAACGCCAAAGCCAATTCTTCGCGCAAGGCAGCTACAGTTGCGGCAGCTTCCTCTCTCTCGGCGATCCGACTCCGCTCGATTTGTTCCCGTTCGGCATTCATCAGCCGCTCCGCTTCTTCGCGAACAGACGTCAACTGCGTCTCCGCTTCGGCCAATAGGCGCTCGACTCTGGCCTCCGCATCGCTGCTCGCTGCAAGAACCCGCTCGTCCGCCACCGCTTGCGCGGAAGCGAGCGCTTCTTCGCCGCGCACGAGCTCTTCCATCAGCTTCTCCTCAAAGGACGCTTCCGCTTCGGCCAGCTTACGTTGCGATTCCGTCTGGGCTGCACTTACGCGCTCTTCCGCTTCCGCATGTGTCGCCCAGACAATTTCGTCCGCTTCTGACTTCGCTGCGAGCACACGTGCCTCCGCATCTGCTTTTACGGCGGCGAGTTCGTTTTTGGCTTTCAACCTTGTGTCTGCAAGTTCCGCTTGCGCTAGCGCTTTGGCCGCGGACAGGTTTTCTTCTGCTTGCGCCTTTGCTTGGGCAAGTTCCTCCTGTGCCTGCGCTTTGACTGAGGACAGAATTTCCTCTGCTTGCGCTTTCGTTTGCGAGAGTTCCTCCTGAGCAAGCGCGAGGGCTGCGGACAGGTCTTCCTCTGCCTGTGCTTTCGCTTGCGTAAGGTCCTCATGTGCCTGCGCCTTGACGGCGGACAAGATTTCCTCTGCCTGCACTTTTGCATGCGCGAGTTCAGTCTGCGCTTGCGTCTTGGCCTGCACAAGCTCTTCGTGCGCCTGCGCCTTGACGGCGGACAAGATTTCCTCCGCCTGCGCTTTTGCTTGCTCGAGTTCCTCCTGTGACTGCGACTTGACCGCGGACAAGATTTCCTCCGCCTGAGCTTTCGCTTGCTCGAGTTCCTCCTGTGCCTGCGCCTTAGCATGCACAAGCTCTGCGTGCGCCTGCGCTTTGGCTGAAGACAATTCATCCTCCGCCTGAGCTTTCGCATCCGCGAGTTCATCTTGCGCTAGCGTCTTAACCGCGTTAAGCTCTTCCTCCGCGAAAGCTAATGCCTGCGACAGTTCTTCTTCCGCGAGTGCCTTAACGGCGGCTAATTCCTCCTCCGCCAGCGATTTCGCTTGTGTAAGTTCCGCTTGCAGCGCAGCCAGTTCGGCTTCATACCGCTCTTTCGCTCTCTCGAGCTCGGATTCGCCGAGCGCGATCGCCTCGGTCAGCAGCTTCTCTCCATTCAACTTCTCATTCTCAAGCCGGTGAGATAAGTCTTCCTGCAGAAGTTCAAGCTCTTCGATTTTTTTCTTGTACGTTGTCTCGTCTTTCAGCAATTGCTCGTATTCGCGCTTGATGCGCAACAGATCGTCGCCCATATTTACGGCGGCGAGCACAGCGAGCCTTGGCAGATCAAGGCGGGGCGAGCCGCTGTTGATTTTGCTCATCTGGTCGTTGACCATCGAGGCGACCCGTTTCATATACTCCGTACTAGTGTGACCCGTTATCGTATACTGCGTTCCATATATGTCAACGGTCACACGCGTTTTGTCATTCCCATTCACAGCGTGATCCTCCCATTGCGTCCATTTACAAAAAAAGCAGCGAACCGCCTTCCGCCAAGTGGCGTATAGACGTATTCGCTGCTTCCCTAGCGGTTTCCTGCCTATTTTCTAAGCTCTGCACCGAAAGATTGTTCCAATTGCGACAATACGCGGGCATGTGCCTCGCTCACTTCTTCATCCGTTAACGTACGTTCCGCGTGACGGTACACGAGAGCGATCGCTACGCTCTTCTTATCCGCCGCGACTCTATCTCCCGTATACACGTCAAAAACTTTCACCGACTCAAGCAATTCGCCAGCCGATTCCGATATCGCAGCCGTCAATGCCCCGCCCGCAACCACTCGATCGACGACGACGGCGATATCCCGCTCCATCGCAGGGTAACGCGGCAGCGGTTTGTAGGTGATATGGGCATCCGCATATTCATAGACCGGCGCCAGCTCGATTTCCGCAACATACGTGTCCGGCAGATCGAATTCGCGCTGCACTTCCGGATGAAGCTGGCCGATATAGCCAATCGTGTCCTCGCCGCGTTCGGTGCGAATTGTGACCGCTGCCGTGCGTCCAGGATGGAATCCCGCGGGTTGCGCAGCTACATATCCGATTCGCCCCGACAACCCAAGCCGGTCGAAAGCTTTCTCAAGCAAGCCTTTCGCATCGAAGAAATCGACCGCTTCCGCCGTCCGGTTCCATGCCGCAGCGCGGCGGTTGCCGGCAAGGAGCAGCGACAATCTTGGCTTTTCTTGCGGCAGACGCGTTAACGTTTCTTCGTCTGTATGATAAACGTTGCCAATCTCGAGCAAAGCCAGATCGTTGTTTTTGCGGGTCAAATTGTACGAAGCCGCTTCGATCAGACTTGGGAGCAGCGACGTGCGCAGGACGCTGCGCTCTTCGCTCATCGGCATCGCCAATGCGATTGGCTTCGCTCCGTCGTTCAATTCGGCGAACAACGCAGTGCGCGATGGAGAGGTTACGGAATAGCATACCGCTTCCTGCAAGCCGGCGCTCGTCAGCAGTTGGCGCAGCTCCCTGCGGATCGTCTGAGGTTTCGTCAGCTTGCCGGCCGTTGTCGGGCCTTCGATCAGAGTCGTCGGAATTTCGTCATAGCCGTGCAAACGGGCGACTTCCTCGACCAGATCGACGTCACGGCTAATATCTCCGCGCCGTGAAGGCACCGTTACCGTCCAATCCCCTTCGGCAGTCGACTCCGAGGCGAACTGCAATCGCGACAAAATTGTCTTCACTTCAAGAGAAGAGAGAGAAGTGCCGAGCATCCCGTTAATCCGCTCTAGCGACAAGTTCACGACCGTCGGCTCGACGGAAGCGACTTGCGCCTCGGCAACGCCTTCCGCGACATGGCCGCCGGCATAACGCGCGATCAGCCCCGCTGCGCGATCGAGCGCCGCGAGAACGCGACCCGGGTCGACTTCTTTCTCGAACCGGGCAGAGGCTTCGGAACGAAGACCAAGTTGGCGAGACGTACGACGTACGGTGCCGCCGTCGAATTTCGCGGACTCCAGCACGATAGCCGTCGTATCCGCCGTCACTTCCGAGTTCTCGCCGCCCATCACTCCAGCGAGAGCAATCGCCTTCTCCGCGTCGGCGATAACAAGCATCTGCGGCTCGAGCTTGCGGTCTTGACCGTCCAGCGTGACAAGCGTTTCGCCTTGGTTCGCAAGACGGACGTCGATGAGGCCGCCGGCGATTTTCGCCGCATCGAATGCATGCAGCGGCTGACCGTATTCGAGCATGACATAGTTCGTAATGTCGACGATATTGTTGATTGGACGAACACCCGCCGCAATCAATCTGTTCTGCATCCACAGCGGCGAGGGAGCCACTGTAACGCCAGTCACAAGTCTTGCCGTGTACAGCGAGCATTGCTCTTTCGCAGAGATCGACACGCGAACGCGATCCGCTATCGTCGTCTCCGTAGACTCAATAATATCTTTCTCAGGTTCCGGCAACGTTAGCGGACGCCCCGTCAATGCCGCCACCTCATATGCGACACCCAGCATGCTGAGGCAATCCGAACGGTTCGGAGTCAGATCGAGCTCCAACACGGAATCTTCAAGCGCAAGAACATCGAGAATGCTCTGGCCAACTTCCGTATCCGCAGGCAAAATCAAAATCCCTTCCTGCTGCTCCTTCGGCAGCAGCTTGTCGTTAATGCCAAGCTCTCGTGCGGAGCAGATCATCCCTTGAGACTCAACGCCGCGCAGCTTTGCGCGTTTAATGTCGAGGCCGCCTGGCAGCTTCGCGCCAACCGTAGCGACCGGCACCTTCATGTTCGCGCCGATGTTCGCCGCTCCGCATACGATTTGCAATTCCTCGCCCGTGCCGACGTCCACTTTGCACACGCTCAGCTTATCCGCATCCGGATGTTTCTCCCGGCTCGTGACATAACCGACGACTACGCCGCTTACGCCTGCGTTGCGGGAAGGTACGTTATCGATCTCGATGCCTCCGCGCGTCATCATTTCCGCCAGTTTCCGAGCGTCAATGCCGCTCAAGTCGATATAATCGGATAACCACCGATAAGATACGTTCATGGGAAACTCCCCTCATTTTATCCAAGTATTATGGTCGCAAACTTTCCACGCTTCGTCACAACTTCGCGAATTGACTCAGGAATTTCGTATCGTTCGCGTAGAAATGCCGGATATCGTCGATGTCGTATTTCAGCAGCGCGATACGCTCGACGCCCATGCCGAATGCAAAACCGGTAACTTCGTTCGGGTCGTAACCGCCATGCTCGAGCACTTTCGGATGGACCATGCCGCAGCCGAGAATTTCGATCCAGCCCGTATGTTTGCACATCCGACAGCCGCTGCCGCCGCATTGCGCACACGTCACATCGACTTCCGCGCTTGGCTCCGTGAACGGGAAGAAGCTCGGGCGCAAGCGGATTTGCATTTGCGGGCCGTACATTTCCTGTACGAATTGCAGCAATGTTCCCTTGAGATCGCTCATACGAATGTTCGGGCCGATAACAAGCCCTTCGATTTGATGGAACATGAACGAGTGCGTCGCATCGTCGTCGTCGCGGCGATACACTTTGCCCGGGCAGATCACTTTCACCGGCGTCTGTCCGTTCATCGCTTTCATCGTGCGAATCTGAACCGGCGACGTATGCGTGCGAAGCAAAATCTCGTCCGTAATATAGAAAGAATCCTGCATATCTCGAGCGGGATGGTTTTTCGGCAAGTTCAGCGCTTCGAAGTTAAAGAAGTCGGTCTCGACTTCCGGACCTTCCGCGATCGTGTACCCCATGCCGACGAAAATATCTTCGATCTCCTGGGCGACTTTGTTCAGCGGATGGACGGCCCCCGTCGCAACCGGCTTACCCGGCAGCGTCACGTCAATCGTCTCTGCTTGCAGGCGGTGCGCCGTCGCCGCGCGATCGAACGCCTCCTGTTTCTCCGCGATCACTTCTTCGATAGCGGCGCGCACTTCGTTGCCGACTTGACCGATCACCGGGCGCTCTTCCGCGCTGAGCGCGCCCATGCCGCGCAAAATTTCAGTCAGCTTGCCTTTCTTGCCCAAGTAAAGCACGCGAAGATCGTTCAGCGAGGCGGCATCGGACACCGTGCCAAGCTGATCCAGCGCTTCGGCGCGCAAAGCTTCCAAACGTTGCTTCATTCGAAACTCTCCTTTGTCTGGTGGAAAATAAACATTCACAAAATACCGGTAAAAACAAAAAAAGCCTTCTCTCCCGAAAGGGACGAAAAGACGTGGTACCACCCTTAGATCGGAACGCCCAGCCTTGCGCAACGTGAGTTGCACCGCCTTCCGGCACTCCCTTCTCATACGGCGTAACGGGCCGCGAACCGATATCTCCTACTGGCATGACTTCTGCCTGCCGTTCAAAGACCTGCTCCGGAGCGAATTTCGGCAGCCTGATTTCCTAGGAACGCTTCCAGTCTACGGCGTTCCCTCCCTGTTAAGAAGGCACTGCTTACTTGTCTCCATCAACGCATTTAAGATTTATACAACATTATAGGGGAATCGCTGCCCGCAAGCAAGCCCGAGCTCATCATATCCAAAGCAACCGCGGCCGCTTCCGATTATTTCGGCAGCCTCTCGGCTAATGCCGAGAGGCTGTTTGGTTCGGTAGAGAAATGGCGACACTCGCTTAATCTAAATCAATTCCGATTTCCGAAGCAGTCTCTGCACGAGAACCGCAACTTCCGCTCTGGTAATATGAGCTTTTGGCGCCAGCATAGTACTCGCCCGGCCCGTGACGATTCCTGCCTGCAAGCTATCGGCGATTCCGCCCAGCGCCCATCCGGAAGCGCTCGCGGCATCCGCATACGGTCTCAGCAAGTCAGCCGCTTCCTTTCTAGGAAGCTTCGCTCGCAATTCAGTCATTTCCATCGCCTTTGCGATGATCGCCATCGACTGCTCCCGCGTAACGAGATCCTGCGGACGGAATGTTCCGTCTCCGTAACCGCTGATCAAACCGTATGCATAAGCCGTTTGGATCGCTTCATTGTACCCGTCCGATCCGCTTACATCCTTGAACCGGGACGCACCGCCTTCGGGCTTCAACCCCAAGCCGCGCACGAGGATCTCCACGAACTCTGCCCGCGTAATCTGTCGATCCGGATTGAACAAGCCATTCCCGGTTCCGGTTACGATCATCCGCGAGCCCAATTCGTTCACCGCCGCTTTCGCCCAGTGGCTTGCGACATCCGAGAATTCCAACGGATGCCGGACGACGGCGTACGTGCTATTCGTCCTGCTGCTAATTTGCGCGTATAATGTGCCGTCGATATTCACGACTTTCGTAGGGACATGGCGAAAGGTTCCGTTTGGATTCGCTACAACCCCGGTCGTGATTTGATTCGGATCAACGCCTTCCGGAATCGCAATCGCTCTTTCCACATACGCATTAAACTTCGGCACCAAGGTCGCCGTTTGTCCGAAAATCGCCTGTACAGTGAATTCCAGCGGCGGAGCGACAAGCGTGAATGTCCCTTTCGCTGCCGCGTCTTCGACGAGCTTCGCGGTTCCGGCTGCAGGTGTTGCGATCTCGATCCGAATGTTGATGTCCTGAAGATCGGCACCTTGACCAAACTGCGTTAACAAAGTTTGAATATCGATTTGCTCCGCGGGCAGTCTGTACATCGCGCGATCCGTTTGAATCACGATGGCCGCCTGCCTTTGCTCCATCTTTTTCACCAATAGACCGTTTAATTCGCCGATCACGACATCGGACGAGCCGGGGACCCGAATCGCGACCACGGCATTCACATTTTCCTCCTCAAGTTTTCGTTCCAGCTTCTGCCGATCGACGGTTACGGTCGTAACGGTCTGACCGTTCACGATTTTCTTCGCGGCCGTTCCCACGCTTTCGGTTTTGCCGTTCACCTGAACGATAAGATCAGCCGTTTGCGTTTGAGAATCGGACATAGGCTCACCGTCCCCTCCGTCCGGAACAGAGGCGAATGGCGTCGCTTCATTCGATGCCAAAGAAGCTCCGCTGCTGCCGGCATCGTTGATCGCTTTAACCGTAAACGTATAGGTCGTTCCGTTAGTCAATCCGGCAATCGTAATCGGGCTGTCCGTTCCGGTCGCCTTTATGTCACCTGGCGAAGAGACAACTTCGTAACCAATGATCGGGCTGCCTCCATCATTCGTCGGAAACGCGAAGCGAATCGACGCTTTGCCGTTGCCTGCGGTTGCCGATACCGCCGTCGGGGCATCGGGCACTGTAATGACCTTTATCAAGCAAGTCGCCGAGAAATCGCCGGATGCCGCGGTCGCCGTAATTGTCGCCGTTCCCGCTCCGACTGGCGTAACGACGCCGCCGGTTACCGTTGCAACGCTCGAGTCCGAACTGCTCCACGTTACGTTCCGGTTCGTCGCATTAAGCGGCATTACAGTCGCCGTTAGTTGAGAGGTCGATCCGCCAAGCTTCAAATTCAATGACGATTGATCCATCTCTACTCCGGTCGCGTCAATCTCCGGCGTAAGCGCCGTTAATGCTTGAACCACAACATTATCGAATAAGGCGGCATCGATACTATACAGCCTGAAACCGACTTTTCCGGAGCTGAAGGTGTCGTCCTCAAGACGATCTACCAATACTCCGTTCACGTACGTCGTTATTTTCGATCCGTCCGCTTCGATTTTGATATGGGACATCGCGCCCTGTGTCATAACCGCAACGGAAGGAAGAAAAATAAACGGTTTGATGCTTTGCCAGTTGCCGGCAACCTTCTTCAAAAATCCAAGTGTGCCATTACTAAACTGCCACATGTAATAATTGTCGTCATCCTTGGCTCTGAATGACAGCCCCATATACCCGTTAGTAATGGAAGCATCGAGCTCGTACGAATAATTCGTCCAGTCGCTTCCGGCCGCGCTTCTCATCGTCTCATTATCGGTCAGCGCAAGCAGGCCGTTATCGGTTGTTGCATGGCTCGTATTCTCCCATTTGCTCAACCCGTCGTTGAAATCGTCGGTCAAGAGCGCCCCTGGCGGAAACGAAGGAGGCGGTGAAACCGGAATACGGATCGGACTGACGACAACGTTATCGTACGCGGCTTTATCCCCAACTCCCGTCCAAAACCCGACCGTTCCGGCGCTAAAAGTATTGTCCGTCGTTGTATCGACGAGAATATCATCGATATACGTTTTGATGACGGACCCTTTTGCTTCGATTTTATAATGATGCGGAATATCCGTAACGAGACTTATCGGCAGGGCAATGTAAGGCTTCACCATCTGCCAGTTGCCCCCGACCCTCTTCATGAAGGCAAGGGCGCCATAACTGAATTGCCACATGTAAAAGTTGTTGTCGTCCGTCGCTCGGAACGACAGTCCCATGTAACCGTTGCCCGTAATCGTGACATCGGATTCATATGCATAGTCCGTCCAATCGCTGCCGATCGAGCTTCTCATGAATGCGTTGTTCGATAAATCGATCCGCTCGCCGTTAATCGCGGCATTCGTCGTATTGACCCACTTTCCTAATCCGCTTCCAAAATCATCGGTCATCCACGCATCCGCCGGAAAAACCGGATCGGGCGGCGGCACCGCCGCGGACGTACCGGAAGGTCCGCTTCCCCACACTTCCATCTCGTATACGGCCGGGCCTACACGCGAATCGCTTCCGTAACCCGCCGTACTGTAAAACCTTACATATCGAGCGTTGACTGCATCGAACCGGTACGCAATTTGGCACGTCGAGTTGTTGCGTTCCCTTGCGACCGTCGTGAACGTACTGAAATTAACGTCATCGCTGACTTGGATCTCATAGTCTTTTCCCGCTTCCCGCTTATCGAAATTGCCGAAATTCAGCGTGACCCGGGATATGCTCTTGGAGGAACCGAGATCGGCCTGCAGCCATGTCGGCGTTCCGCTCGCGCCGCCCCATTTGGTTCTCGTATTGCCGTCGAAGGCGTTCGACGCAGGCATGTACCCGTTGGAATCTTTCGCGGTTCCGGTCGCCGCGTAACGAACCAGCCCATCCCCTCCGCCACCGTATAACGTATTCAGCACGTTTAACGAGTTGGAGGTGACGACTTGCTCGATGTCTTCATGGAACGGGCCTTTGGGCAAAATCGTCTCGAACCCGGCAATCCCGTCATGATAAGCGTCGTAGGTAGGAACATAACCCGAATCGCCGCTGACGTTCGCGCTTAGAAGCGTAATCGGAAAAGGCGATTTCGCGCGAATATCCGCGCCGATTTCCACGAACGGCTCGCTGTCGACGCCGACGAAGCCGATCTCCGAGCCGATCTTAGCTCCGCTAAAGGTGAGGTCGTAGGTGGCGAATTCATTGCCCGGCACGGCATCGACCGTTTGAGTTGCCTGATAGGCATCGATCGGCTCGGTTAACGGTTCAGTAACGACATTGTTAAGGAATGGGATGATTTCTTTGCCGAATTGCAATCCTCTTGCCACAATCGTGTTGTAATCCGCATTTTTGCTGCCATAGATATCGGGACCTGCGTCTCCATAAAAGCCGTTAAGGAATAACGCGATAAAATCGGAATTCAAGCTGCTGTATTGCGATTCGATATAGTTGATGCCGATGCCCGTCAATTCCGTGGTGATCTTGTTCCATTTGGCCGGAGTCTCATTGCCGAGACCCGTATTGTGAACCGGATAGTTGATTGCGGCAGCGATCGGCATACCGTCGGAAACTCTCGTAAATTTCAATCCTACAAAGCGGTTATCGTACGCAAGGTTGGGGGATACGCCATAAGCCGGCCTGCGATTCACCCCAAGATTATTCCGGTCGACGATATACCCCATATTGGCAGGCGTCAAGTTAGCGATTGCCGAATCGATTCCCGCTATGAAGCGTTGCAAAACCGTTTCATCCGTAATCGTCTCCGGACCCTGATGATTGTGAGTCGGAATGAAGAATACTTGACTTGTCGGAACTCCGGCCGCATCGGCGAACCGTTGCAAGGTGCCAGTCGGGAACACGCGCATCGGATCCCGCGCAAGCTCGTCGTACAGCACCATATCCGGAACGACGAATACCAATCGTTTGAGGGTCACACTGTCTTCGAGCACCATAAACCGCGCATAGATGTGATCCAGAATATCGTCCGGCACGACAGCTTCAACGCCCCAATCCGTCCTCGTATTCGCGGTAGGCGTAATATCGATTTTAGACACTCCCACTTTCAGCCGGGAGGAGGCGGGTTCGGGCGAAACGCCCGTCCCGAATACCGAGGTTCCGCTGGAATTCCAGACCTGATTGGACGAGGCGAAGGTCATCGGAGGAATAACGGCGGAATCGAATAATTGGGAGTCGTTCTGCAAATAGATGCTGCTATTGCTGATGATGCCGCCCGTATTGCCTGTCCCTACCCAGTACGATTGATTGCCGGCGTACTTGGAAACGTTATTGTTTTGGAGCGTACAATGATCCACCGCGATATTGGCATTGTTCTGATAGATATCGAAAGCGGCACCGACATTATCGTGCAAATTGCAGCCGCTAAGCGTAATGTTTTGATTCCCTTTGCTAATATCGACGCCGGAGCCGTTGATCGAATCGCCGAATAACAACGTATTTTTCACTTCTACGTTCGCTAACAGCAAGTCGCTGCTTTCGATCGCCTCGATCCCGGCTACCCCGTTGCCGTCCCCTTTTAGGTAGCCTGTTTGATCTATTGTTACATGATCTGCGCCGCCGCCCGTCGTATGACTGAAACGCAAACTTCTGCCTCCGTAATTTTGCGTAAACGTACTGTTGATCACATTGAAGTTCCCCATCTGGTTGTTCGAGAGACGATCCGTATATTGATGGTCCAAGTCGCTTCCGTTGGAGGTGAATGCGGTGAAAACCCCGGTGTCGGTCCGATAAAACGTATTGTCTATTAGTGTTACATTGCTGATGACCCGTTTGCCTCCCACAGAATCAACGCCGCCGATCGTAAATCCCGTTCCGCCATAGAGATCCGGATATGGCATCCGCATTTTACCTGCCGCCGCGTCGTAATAAGCCGGGGTGGTTATCTCGGAATCATGGAAATAGCAGTTTTCCACCCAAATAAAATCATGGTCGTAAGTGTTGTTGTACCATACGCTGATGCCTGCCGGAATAGGGCCGAACTCCAGATTCTTTATTTTATAACCGCTGTAATCCACGATTTTAATTCCATAGACGTTGGTTGCTTCGCTCCCGGATAGAACCGGCCTGTTACCCGTTCCATAGGAAGAGATCAATATAGGGTTGGCTGCCGTTCCGTTCCCTTGAGGATAAAAGGTCGTTCCCGTCCATCTGTCGCCGCTCTTGAGAAGAATCTGGTCTCCCGGTTGAAAAACGACGGTGTTGGCCTTTTCGAAAGTTTTCCAAGGGGTAGACGGGCTCGTTCCGCTGTTAGAATCGTCACCCATGCTGAAGCTGACATAATAGATACGTCCAGCCGCATACGCCGGTTTTCCCGGAAAAATCGGAATCGTCAGTAGGGTAGTCAGAACCATAAACAAAATAAAGCGTTTACTTTTGAACGCGGTCATGGTCAATCCCTCATTTCGTTTAGGGTAGGATCCCTACCGACAGCAATCCCATCGAAGGAATCGAACAGCGAATCTTCAAATACCCGTAGACTCCGTCGTTGCGGTATTCGAAATCCGACGAAAGCCGGGCTTGCGAGGTTTCCGGCATCAGGAGCTCGATCGATTCCCCGACGGCGATATTCGGGTCGAGCCTCAGCACCGGATTGCGAATCGGATCCAGATGATTGTTTTGAATGCCGATCGCCAGTCTGGCGCCGCTACGCTCCTTGCGGCAAATGACGCGAACGTCGGGATGGCCGTTAACCGTAACGGCCACAGGCGCGCGGTTCACCCACCCCAGACAGCGAGTCAGTTGCTCCTGACGCGCATAGTTGTAGATCAACTGCATGCCGTTTCGGGCTTGATAGAAGTCGAACGCCATTACGCAAAACCGCCTTCCCTGCCCGTTCTCGTACAGAAATACGGCAGGGTAACGCTCATCGTCGCCGTTTCCTTCAAAGCGGCTGATAACGGTCGCTCCTTCACGAACGTCGAATGCGCGATAGATCTCGTCCCCAGGTGTCAGCAGCCAGACGAGATGGCCCGCGTAGCTGCCGCTAAAGGCTTCGTCCGAGAAAGATTCGAACCGCGGCGCTTTTCCCGCGGCGGATGACCGAATGCCTACGTCGATCCCCCGTTCCGCGAGCCAGGTTGCGGCCGACGCATCTAGAACGGCGCCGCGGTCCAGCAGCCGTTCCAATTCCTCGTCCGGCAAACCGGCGGCTCCATAGCCGGACAGCAGCACGGGCCCCTCGTTGTCCTCGTAGGCGACGGGAATGCCAAGCCGTGCCAGATAACGCAGCGCCACCGGTTCCTCCGGCCAAGTCGCGACGCCTTGGCCCGCATCCTCGGGCATCGCGACATGCATGAAATTGTTGGGTCGATACACTGGCATAACGCCGGCATCGCCATAATCGGCAGGAAAAAACCGGCTCAACTCCGCGTAGTACGGAGCCACTTCCTGCTGAAGCGCCACATACCCCGGCTCATGATCGGGAGGCGGCGAATAAACGACCGGATAGTGGATCATCGCGGGAAAACCGGCTGTAATGAGCCCTTGCTGATAAGCGTTCAGCATTGCGGAAGAGCAATGATACCGGGTATGCGGAAACGTATCTCCTTCTGCCGCAAGTTCGATGCCCCATCTGCCGGCCCAACTCTGTTGAAGCCGCGTTAATTCGATTACCCAGCCCGCTTGGGACGGTTCCTTGGCCCAGTAAGGAGCGCCGATCGTCCGCAGGAATGGCTTAGTCGGACCTGCAAGCGCTTGCAGCAGCGACAGCATGTCCACCCCTTCATTGCTCCATAACGTCATGCCCGTCGCCAGACCGATTCGAGTCGCCGGATTGACGGCATGAACGGCCCGCTCGATCCGCTCGGCGAAGCCGAGCAGAGATTCGCCAAGTACTTCCAGCCATGCCCTGCGGATTTCGTTCGGTTTTCCCTGCAGAGCTTGCTTGATTATCTGTTCCCGCTCCATCCTAATGCCCGTTTTTTCTTGAAACGCTTTCAGATGCAGCGGGCAGAAGCAACCTACCGATGCGTTCGGCTTATGCGTATGAAGCCGGAAATCGTCGTCCAGCAGAATCAATCCGACGCCCGATTCCGTCATGACGGCAAGCGCATCGCCGATATAACCGGCAAATGCCTCGTCCAGCGGACAATAGCAGCCCGCGGCTTCTTTGCCTTCCGGGCCGACGATTTGCTGGAAGACGGCAGGTCCTCCCGCAGACAAACTGCCTCCATGACCGATCGTATGGCCGAGCCAAAATGCCGGTTCTATCGCCAACGCTTGCAAATCCGCGATTCGTTCGCGGAGAAGATCCGACCATACCCGGTAGAGCTCCAAGCTTGGCGTGTCGATCGTTTCCTGTCTCGGAAGCGGCTCGAGCATGGCGTCTCCGACAACGCTTTTCTTCACTTTTACCGGCGTACGGCAAATGTTATCGAGGGGAGCGAATAATAGCGCCCGATCCGCCTTCATCTTGCGAAGAACATCCAGATAATCTTCCCACTGTTGTTCCTGGAACGAGACAAGCGGGATCGTGACGGAACTGTGCATGGACATGCGGTAATCCTCCCCGCTGCTGTGGATTGTTATAATCGATAGAGCTGAACTTGCCCGAACAGTCCGTACGGCTTGACGACATAATCTTTCGTCCAAGCGTCATTTTCCCGACGGAACGATCTCCAGTCGGTCCATGCGTTGCGGTCGTTCGCTTCGTGAAGCGGACCGAACAGATTTCTCGGACTCCCCATCACCTCGATATCGATTTCGTTGCGGCCCGGCCGCATCAACCCCGATAAGTCGAGGAGATTGGCTGCTTTCCAAGGGATATGCCCCGCCGTTCGTCCGTTCACGCGAACTTCCACCGTTACCGCGCTGTAAGTCCCGAGCTTAAGAGCGTAACATTCGCCTGCGTCCTCTTCGCAATCGTAATTCAAGTGATAAACCAGGCTGCCGCTATAATGAAAATAGCCTTGCAGGCCCCAGTCGCCGAAATGCAGCACGGCCGGTTCCGTCGTAATGCTTCGGTTCGCGTTCACGCCGAAATCTCCGACGATAAAGGCGTCTTCCAGCTCCATCCGGTTCGTATAGGCGCACGTTAAGATGATTTCGTTCCGCCCTTCGATCAACGGGGGAAGCTTGATTTTGTCGAATGACCGATCCATATACCATCCATCGGGCGCGTTCTCGACAGGTTGGTCGTTCAACGTTACCGTAAAATGGCGGGCTTCTTCAAGCACGAGATAGACCGCTTCCTTCGGCGCCTTCTGCACGTCGAAACGGAATATAAACTGCACCGAGGTACCATCCTTGGCATGAGGCTCGCCCACCCATTTGTATCGCTGCGGCAGCCCGTTGTAATACACCTGCCTCATCCCGAGCCTCTCCCTGACGGCCCGTTGGGCTTGCCACACTTCCGTTTCTTCCGACCAGCCGTCCTTTTCGATCCGGTACGAGCAGCGATCGAGCACTAACGCGTTGTCCGCGGTACGCGTGAACCGGCATGCCGGACCGAGCGATGCCGCCACTTCTCCCGGAGCGTCAGCAGGGTAGAATGCAGGAGCGTCGAAGTCAGGCGCTGCGAGATTAAGCTTGTTTTTATCGATAAGATAAAGCTTCGAGTCCGCGGGGCCGAACGCGACGCCGAAACGTAAGCCGCTTTCGTCCTCGAGGGCTTCCATTACCTTGATCTCGCCGGTTAACGTATTCCACTCTTCCAACCGCCCGGCGAACGGAATCGATACGGTAACGGAATGGGCTTGCTCGCGGTCGTTGTTAACAAGAAAAAGCGAATAATGATCCGGGTGTTCCCTGAGCATGTAGAGAATGGCTTGCTCTTCCGTCTCCGCTTCGTTGCGAATGCTCATCTTGCGGGGAACGGCCGCTTCCAATGCCGCCGCGGCTTCCGCCCGGCTCGCCGCGATCGTCATCCGAGGGTGCGCGAACAATTCGGCCGTCCGTTCGTCGATCGCCCCTTCGATTCTCGTCGGAACGGGCTCCAGAGCGATAACCCGACCTCCTGCTTCCAGCAATTTCAGGAGCAGCGCGACGGTGGACCCGAACAACGTTAGCGCAGGAGGAATGAGGACGGCCGAATATCCCGCCTTGTTGACGTAAATCTTGCCTTCCTTCACCGCCCCCTCTTTCTCCATGATGATCTCGTCGCCCAGATCGAAATCATAATGAATGCCCAACATATACCGAAGAAATTCGTTGAACCGTTCTCCGTACTCGTTCACGGAACGGGTGTATTTATCGGGAACCCAAGCTCCGGGAAACGTTAGCTCCGTTCCAAGCATGGACCAAGCGGTGGAAACGGGATGCAGCACCAGAACGTCCCGAATCGGCGTTCCTTCGCTAAGTACCGTCGACAAGCGGGCGAAATAGTCTTCCATCAAACCGTTGTACTTCCACCAGGACGTGTTGTAGCTGAACGCCGGCGGATAATCGCGCTTTCGGCATCCTTTGAGGCTGTATAGCGCCAGATGCTGGCAGCGCAGATTAACTCCCATCACGTACTGCCAATCCCCGATCCACTTCTGTCCCTCGAAATCGAAATCCCAACCCGTGCATCCGTACATCTCCGATAAGACGCGCTGTCGGCCGAACTGGTTCGCGACGCTCGTACATTGTTTGACGGTTAGATTTTCTTTCGTTTGCTCGGTAAGCATATCGATTCCCGGCACATGCTGATAGCGGTAATGGGGCATGACGGCGCCGCCGACCCGAATCGATGCGCCCATATCGTTCTCGAACAAATAGTGGCCGGTAAAAGCTAGCCCGTTGTTCTCGCACCATTCTCCGAGCTGCCGAGAATACGCTTCGCAGAAACGTTCCGTCACCGTGCGCCAGTAGTCGTGACGAACCTTGGCCGACTCTTCCCCCTCCAAAAACAAGTAGGGAACGAGGGAAAGCAAATCGTAGCCTCTTTTTTCAAGAAAATACTCCGCGAACCCGTCCGTCCAAGTCACCCAGCCTCTGTTGCCCGTGAAAGAGCAGTAACGATGCGCAACGTTGGGCTCGTCGGTAAAAATACCGGGTATCGCATTGCCGAACTCGCCGCCTACTTCTTTCTTATACGCCTCGTAAGTCGTATCGATAAATGCGTTCACGCTGTCCGGGTTCAGATTGTCCGAAGGCGCGTCTCCGTTGAACCATTCGGACGGAAGCGATATTTCTCTCCTAAAAACGAGCAGAGATTCACCGCTTTCCAGCTCCTCTGCAGCGTGCGGTTCTACCCGGACGCTGTCCCGCAGGACATCGCCGTCGATCTTTCCTTTAAACACGGCGAGAACCGCGTCGTCCGTTTCGAATTTGCCGGTCGATACTTCGATCGTCAGCCCTTTCGAACGGAACGCGTCTCCGCCCTGCGCCGGAACGAGGCCGCCCGCTGCTCCCGAAGGCCAGCGGTCTTCGTCGTAAATCCAGGCGGCCATGCCTTCCTCGCCCGCCGTCCGTACGGCCGTTTGGACGGCGGCCATCCATTCCGCGCCCATATATTCCGTTTCTAAGCCTTCGCGGGAGTGCATAAAAAAACCGCCGATGCCGTTTGCCTTCATATCCTTGATTTGACGAACCAACTCGTCTTCGGACAGCTTATCGTTCCAAGACCAAAAAGGCGCGGATCGATGCTCGGCGGACGGATTCGCGAATCGATCCCGCAACCCACTCAAACTGCTCATACACTCGTCTCCTTGTTGAATGCGGATTTCCTTGAACGCCCTCCAACGCTAATGCACGATGCCGATAAATAACAGATGAAAGTCGGTTCCTTTGCAGTCGTCCCGGTTGCCGTGGACAACCTCGATCTCGCAGTGGTGATATCCCGTCCCTAAGTCATCTCCGATTAGATAAGGCCGAAACCAGCCGTCCTCCGGACACCATGCGGCCCTTTCGCGGACGACTTCCGTCCATTCTCCCCCGTCAAGGCGATATCGGAATTCGGCGGATTTTTTGCCGAAATCAAAACCGAGCACCAGTCCTCTCCCGGCGAAGGAAAAGGATAGACGCGCTCCAGGCGCGGATGTAATCATTGCTAGCCCGGCACCGCGAACGTGATCCCACCGCCTAACGACCCAAGGCCCTTCCCGCTTCACTTCCGCCCAGGGGAGCAAGCTTGTTCGCTCCCAGTTGTCCGCATCGATCGGCGCCGGGAGCCCGCTTCGGACGGACGGTAAGCCCTCCGACAGTTCGTCCAGCAATTCTTTCCGCAAAAAATGGTTGACGCTCTCCGCATAGCTCCAACTGCCCCGACTCGTCGGATGCAGGCCGTCCGGAAGCCATTCGTCCCAGCGCATTTTCCCGCCGCGAACTTCCTCCAGCGCATGCAGGCCCATCCAGACCGAACTGATGCCGTAATGCTCCGCGAGTTGTTCGAATTCCGCTATGGAAGCCGGAATTCGTCCCTCGGACATATCCGCGTACATGAGATGATGAAAGGAATAGACCAGCACGACGTCCCGGTCCCCGTCGTTCAGCAGTTTACGGATCAACCCCTCCCGCGAACGACCGCGCTTGCCGATAGGCTCCTTCAGATCGTTGACCGCATATTCGACGAATACAAGATCGCAGCCGCGCCCGATAATTTCCCTTTCGGCCCGAAAGACGGCAAGATCGCTGCCCGTTCCTCCGATCGCCGCGTTCTCTACGGTAATTTGGACTTGCGGAAACTTCTCTACAAACCAGGCAATGACACCTTCGCACCAGTTATGTCGGGGCACGGGCTCCGTGATCGAGCCGCCGAGAAAACCGACGGTCAATTGTCCGAGCCCGATTTGCCTTCTCGTGCGGGCCAAAGCCGTTCGATGGTTATAAATCGCCGACGTCATCCGTTGCACCTGCCTCCTTCCTGCCACGTTATCCCTTGACGCTCCCGAGTACGATCCCTTTTATGAAAAAGCGCTGAAGGAAAGGATACACGATCAGAATCGGAAGCATCGCTACGAAGATTTGAGCCGTCTTGACCGTGCGCGTGGAAATGTTCAGCACTTCCCTGACATCGGAAACGCGGCTCATATCCGGATTCGTGACGATCGTTTGCAAATACGTTTGCAGCGGATAATGGAAAGGCTTATTCATATAAAGAAGCCCGTCAAACCACGAGTTCCAATGACTGACTAACGTGAACAATCCGATCGTCGCCAGCCCCGGCATAGACAGCGGCATAAAAATGCGAAACAGGATAACCCAATGGCCGGCGCCGTCGACAAAGGCGGATTCTTCCAACTCCTTCGGCAAACCGCGGAAGAAATTCAGCATAAGCGTAATATAGAAAACCTGTACGGCCGACGGCAGCACCAAAGCCCAGATCGAATCCAGCAACCCGTATGATCGGATAACCATATACATCGGGACCAGTCCGCCTCCGAACAGCATCGTCACGACGAAAAACCAGACGTAAACCGTTCTCGGACGAAAATGGATCGATTCTTTGGACAGCGGATACGCCGTTAATAAGGTCAGAAATACGCTAAGCGTAACGCCGAAAATCACGCGTTGCGACGATACCATGAACGCCTGGCTGAACTTGGACTCTCCCATGATGTACCGATAGGCGTCCAGGCTGAATTCGACCGGCCAGAATCCGACACGATTCGCTTCTGCCGCGGCCGGGCTGCTTAGAGAGAAAGCCAGCACGTTCAGGAACGGCAATAGGCACAGCAGCCCAAGCGCAATCATGATCGCGTTGATCGAAAATCTGGATAACCGGCTGCCGAAATTTTTCGATTCTACCATAGAGGCTCTCCTTTCTCAAAAGATGCGGTAATTAGCAAACCGATAGGCGAGCCAGTAGGACGAAGAAATCAAGAACAATCCAATAAACGACTTAAATAGACCGACAGCCGTGGCGACGCTGTATTGCGCATCCATAAAGGCCAGACGATAAAGCATCGTATCGATAATATCTCCCGACGAGTAGACGGAAGGGCTGTACAGAATGAACACTTGCTCGAACCCGGCATTCAGAATGCTGCCGAGACTTAGTACCGAAAGCAGAACGATCGTCGGCGCAATGCCGGGCAGCGTTATGCGGAGAGTTTGCCGCCAGCGGCCGGCTCCGTCGATGTGCGCCGCCTCGTAAGTGGTCGGATCGATAGCCGTAATCGCGGCCATATAGATGATGGTGGAAAAACCGAAGTCTTTCCATACGTCCGTGGCGACAAGAGTAAACGGAAACCATTGGTTGCTGCCGAGAAAAAAAACGGATTTGAATCCGAGCCATTCGATGAAACGATTGACGATCCCTCCGTCAATGGACAAGACGTCGATCAGAATGCCGCCAAGAATGACCCAAGACAGAAAATGGGGCAAATAGATGAGCGTCTGGACCGTACGCTTCAGAAAACGAATTCTCATCTCGTTCAGCAGCAATGCCGCCGCAATCGGAACGATTAATCCGGCTATAATTTTCATGACCGCGATAAAAACCGTGTTATAAATGACCTGATAGATTCCCGGCAAATTAAACAAATAGGAGAAGTTATCGAACCCGACCCAGTCCGAGCCGAACAAGCCTCGTCCCGGAACGAAAGATTGAAAGGCAAGAACGATTCCCGTCATCGGCACGTAAGCGAACAAAATCGTAAAGATTATGCCGGGTACGAGCATCAAATGAAGCGGCAAATTTCGTTTTAAAAACAATGCGTTTCGTTTCATGGTTGTTACCTCCCTCGGCCATGCAATGCGGCAGCCGAGAGGGATTATACGAAAACGCTACAATCCCTCCGCTGTGTCCCCGACTTATTTGAAACTGTTGACTTCCTCCGTAATCTTATCGCCGCCCAATTTGTTCCAGTCGCTCACGAACCGGTCGAACGAATCGATCCCTTCGTCACCCAATATGATTTTCATGATCATCGCATCTTCCATTTTCTTGAGCGTCGGCATTTTCTCCGCCATGGCCGGCGTGGAAGCGACTTTTAACGGAGTGGAGAGAATGTAATTATTTTTGTAATAGTACTCGTCGAGAACTTCCAACCCGCTCTTCGGAGTCCCGAATGACCGATTGAACGCCCATCCGTTCTGAATGCTAGGATCTTTCGAATTTTTGGGATCCTTCAAATACTTGTTAATTCCGTCTAGATAGGCAAAGACGTTTGGCGTGTTTTTCGTGCTGTCCGCCTGCTCGTGAGCGAGGAGCGCGGCTTTTACGTCTCTGAATTCGGGAATATGGGTCATCGGAGCGAGCGGATTCACGATACCGTACACATAGTACAAAACGCCGGTATCGGGATCGGATCCGTACTTCTCGTCCTCCACTTGATGAACGACCCAGTTCTGAACCCAGAAATTCGCCAGCTTGACGACCGCTTCCGGATGCTCGTAGCCTTTGCGTACGACCCAATAGCCGGAAGCCGTGGATCCGATATAGGCTTTGGAAGGCGTGCCGTCTACGCTCGGCATCGGATAAGCGTTCCATACCGCATCCGGATTGTTGGCATAAGATTGTTTAAGCGAGCCAAGCGGGAAAGCAAAGTTTCCGAACGCCATGCCTACTTTGCCGGAGGCGATCGATTCCTTCATCTTCTCGACATCCTTGACCCCGAACTCCGGATCGATGATGCCTTGTTTATATAACTCGGCAAGCTTCTCCAGCGGAGCTTTCATTTCCGGCTGAATGCTGCCGTATACCGCCTTTCCGCCAGCATCCGTGACCCAAGCCCCCGGATAGGCGTGAAAGCTGTTAAAGTAGCCGATGAACGGATTCATCAGTTCTTTGCTCAAAGCCAAGCCGAACGTATCCTTTTTGTTGTTTTTGTCCGGATCCTGCTCCGTGAAGGCTTTGGCTACGGCTATCAACTCGTCTGTCGTCTTCGGCGGTTGAAGCCCGAGGTTATCCAGCCAATCTTGACGAATCCACAGTTCCATGGCAGACCAATACCCTTGCGTGGTCACCGGAATTCCGTACAGTTTGCCGTCCACGGTCGAGCTCTTGATCGCGTAGCCGCCGTCTTCATCCAGCATTTTCTTCGTATCCGGGCTTACGTATTTGTCGTACAAGCCGGACAAATCTTCAACCATGCCGGCTTTAACTAAATTTCTCAGCTGCACGCCGTCCACCAGCATCATGTCCGGAATTTGTCCGGAAGCGATTACCGTGTTCACTTTGCTGCTGTATTGATCTCCTGCCACCGCGAACTCATTGACAAGTTTGACGCCGAGGCCGCTTTCGTAAAAATCGTAAACCCGGTTTTTATCGATGGATTCGCCGGGCGCGTATTTCCAATCGGTTCCGACCGACCTCCCGATATTCACGGTGATCGGCGGATCGAACTTTCCAAGCGGATCGACATTCTCGGGAGCGGCGCTCTGCGTTGCTTCCGGCTTATCCGAACTTGCGGACTGGCTCGCGGACCCGCTATTCGATTTCGAGCAAGCGCTTAAAGTCCCAGCAGCCGTCATGATGGCGAGAAGCAAAACAACGGATTTCTTCCCTGCGCGTTTGGCCATGCTTGTTCCCCCTATGGTTCATTGTGGATGATCACTCGAGTGATTGACCTCATTATAATGGACTGGCCATCCTCCCCAACAAGAGTAATGTTTTGCTGTCGCTTCTATTTTGTTGCTCTCTTGCGCCGATTTATTGTCGATCCGTAGATTTGCGGTTAGGATGTAGAAAAGGAGGGTGTCTTATCGGGATGAATACGATGTTTCCTTTACGTTACGGCATTTTCCTTAAGCTCTGGACGACTTTCTTGGCGATTCTGATTCCTATTTACGCGATCGCTTTCCTCATGAGCAAATCCGGGGTCGATATTATGCGCCAACAAATTTATCACCTGATGGAACAGAAATCCGCCTATTTCGTTTCTTCCATGGATTCCGAGTTCGAACGTATCTCCCGATTGCAGTTGGAATTTCTGAGCGATTCGGATTTGCAGGATCTGAGCAACCGGCCCGAAACGCTTAAAGTGTACGAACGCACGAAAGCTTACAACGATCTGCTGACCAAACTGAAGACATTGGCTTCGTCCAGTCGATATATCAAGGAAGCCTTCGTCCTTATGCAGCACGATAATCGCCGCTTGTCGTCCGTTAATGGATATACGGAAATGGACCCCGGCGAATTCTCATCGTTTAGCGGGCTGAAGAAATTTACCTCGTCCGGTTTGAGCTATAAGAACGATCAAGTTTATTTCATTCTCGGCTTCCCGCAGCTGTCGAGCAGCACTTTCCTTCTGGTCATCGAAATTTCCCTCGATAAGATCCGGGAGGAAATCCGGAATCCGAATACGATCGGAGACGGTCTCGCCTATATCAAGAGCAATGACGACGGCACCGCGATGTCCGTCTCCTCCTTCGACAGGGATGCCTACGGCGAGCTTCTCGCCGGGGAAATTGCAACGGAAGAAGGGACAGTGATCCATGTTCAAGACAAGTCTTATTTGCGCTTCGCGGAACGATTCAAATCCGTCAATTGGTCATATGTCATGTTGGTCGACGAGAAAAAGGTGCTGCAGCCCGTTCTTCCGTTCAAGCGATGGTTGTGGATATTGTCCGCCTTGTCCGTCTTTGTCGTGTTCGTCGTCTCGCTCTCTCTGCTTAGGGTCATTCATAAGCCGATGCTTAAGCTATTGAAAGCTTTCCGGCAAATCGAAACCGGTCAATTCGACGTTCATCTTCAGCACCGGACCCGGGACGAATTCAATTACGTGTACGATCAATTCAACCAAACCGTTATCCGGCTTAACATTCTGGTCAAGCAAGTGTACGAGCAAACGATCCGCAGCCAAAGGTCGGAGCTTAAGCAGTTGCAATCGCAGATAAACCCCCATTTTTTCTATAACAGTCTTTACATTCTCTATCGCATGGCTCAGGAAGAAGATTACGAAGGCGTGTCCGCCATGTCCAAGCATCTGGGGGATTATTTCAAATTCATCACGCAGAACAAATCGGATGTCGTTTCCTTGGACAAAGAAATTCAGCATGCGGCCGTGTACGTATCCATTCAGCAGCTCCGGTTCCATGATCGCATCGTTTTCCGATTCGACATCGAGGGTCCCGCCGACGAATGGGAGGTGCCGCGCCTCATCATTCAACCTTTCCTGGAGAACGCCATCGTGCACGGCCATGAGCATACGATCCGGGACGGGCGCGTGGACGTCCGAATTCGTTGCGACGAATCGGTTTTGGTCGTTGAAATCGAAGACAACGGAAAAGGGGTCGAATCGGATGCCCTGCATGAGTGGGAAAGGAAACTGCGGACTCAGGACGAGACCGACGATCACGCCTTGTGGAACGTTCATCGCCGTTTGCAGCTTCGTTACGGCGCAGCTAGCGGAATTAGGCTGCAAACGGGCAGCAGCGGGGGTTTGCTCGTGACCATTACAATTAACCGGAAGGGGAACGGTACCGATGTTTAATGTGCTGCTGGTCGACGACGAGCCGTTTATCGTGGATTCCATGTTTAATATGCTGGAGAGATCGGACAGAAACGAACTTCTCTTATGGAAGGCGACGTCCGCTCCCGAAGCGATAGAGATCATGCAGGAGAACCGGATCGATATTCTGATCACGGACGTGCGAATGCCGGGAATGAACGGCATCGAGCTCGTGGAGCGGGTCAAAAAACATTGGCGGAACTGCAAAGTCATTTTTTTGTCCGGTTACTCCGACTACGAATATTTGCAATCCGCGCTTCGCCACGACGCTTTCGATTATTTGCTAAAGCCGGTCGATGACGATACGATTCTGGACACCCTTCAAAGGGGAATATTGGAAATCGAAACCGAACTGCAAACGCTCGACGTGATGGCCCGAGCGGAACTTCAATTGCAGAAAGCTCAAAATCTACTTCAAAAGGAATTCGTCGAGAGCTTGTTAACGTCGCAGCCTCCCGCGGCGAATACGATACAATCGCAGCTTCGCGAGCTTCAGATCCCTCTTCTGCCCGATCGGTCTTTCATTATGATGCTTGGAAGGGTCGACCGGTGGCCGCAGGACTACTCGCCGAAAGACAAGCTGCTGATGCAAAATGCGGTCCACAACATCGTAGAGGAGTATTTGCACCGGATATGCCGAATTCAATCATTTTCCGAAAGCCGATATTCCGTTTGGCTCATTCAGATCGACGAACCGGATTCGCCGGACGAGGATCAATCGAAAATTCAGGACCCCGCCAAACTGCAATGGTATATTAACGAGCTCCTTGAAAAAATCCAACAGTCTATCCGGCATTATTTGCGCCTTCCCGTCTCGTTCGTGCTCTCTAAGCCGGACGTCGAATGGGGACAAATCCATCAAGCCTACCACTCCATGCGCGAACTGATTCAGAGGGGCATCGGTCTCGACGAGGAGATCATCCTTGTCGAGCAAGCGGACGATATGCTGGTCCGATTCGGGGGACCGGAATGGATGTCCCAAGATGTTAGAAAGCATATCAATCAGTTGCTTAGTTTGCTGGAATCCGGCAACGGCGCTGCCTTCCGGCAGGAATTAACCCGTTTTCTTCAGCTCGCCCAACGATCGGTCTTTCTCGATTACGCTTTTCAATTGGAAATCTTCGCCCATCTGTCTGCCATGTTCTTGACCTACATGAACGCCAGAAAATTGACCGGCGCGATCGCGAACGCCCCAGGCTTGGACCCTCTGGCCCATTACGGCAAACATGCTAATTGGCCTGCGTTGGAAACTTATTTCTTGCAATTGACGGATCGGTTGCTATCGCTTGCGGAAGGAGAGAGAAAAGATCAGAAGAAAGAAATTATCGATCAAGTAGACGCGTATATCGTGGACAATTTGCAACGAAATATTTCGCTGAGCCATCTCGCCAAGCGGTTTCACCTTAGTCCTTTTTATCTATCGCGGCTCTTCCATGCGGAGAAGGGGATTTCTTTGTCCGATCGGACGAAAATGCTGAAAATATCCAAAGCGATGGAGCTTCTTCTCGTGGATGGAATTAAAATCCAGGAAGTCGCGCTGGAGCTCGGCTTCGACAACGTTCCCTACTTCACTAAATTTTTCAAGAAAAACGTCGGCATTACCCCGTTGGAGTACAAACAGAGCAACAATAATCCATGAAAGGAAGGAGAAATCACCAAGACCGTGAACATGCAACGTAATCCTATTCGGGTCGTAGCAGCTCCGGACTCGTTCAAAGGAAGCCTATCAGCGAAGCGTGAAAAGGGATACCTGCCGTTCGGAGAGGCGCTGACGGCTCCTCGAACGGCAAGTATCCCTATTTCTTTCTCATTCGTACGATCACTGCATTTCGGATCAGCGCACGCTATCGTCCGTTCGCTTAAGCTTTTTTCCGGAACAGCGCCACAATGAGAGCGAGCGCGCCGAGGACAACGCCCGCGATTGCAATCGACAGCGTCAGCCCGTCGCGGCTGTCGCTTGATTCAGCCCCGCCCGTGGCTGCCGCGCCATGGCCATCTCCATGTCCGTCCCCTGTCGCCGCCGTAACCGTCGTAACGGATGCCGGCTTATCTGCGTCCGGAGCGCCAGTCCATTCGACGACTTCGCCATCGCCATAGGTCTGGTACGCCTTCCAGACGAGTTCTTTCGCGTCGTCCGCGATTTTTCCTTGAAAGCGGAATTCCGCGAATTCCGTTGCGCCGATACCAGATCCATCCGCTTTCCATGTAATGCTGACGACTTTGTCGTCCGCACCCTTTTCGAATGCATACGTCCAGCCCGCTTTCGCCTCCACGCGGCTCACATCGGCGCCGGCCGGAACGGCGACTTTTACTTCTGTCGTCGCGGTCTCTTTCTCCGAAGGGACACGCATCGTGAATACTTGGTAAGAACCGGCAGGCGCTTCCTTCGGCTGCACGGTCACGTGTGCGCTGGCAAGGCTAGCGAAGCTGAATGTCAATAACAAAGCAAGTACGAGCACAAAACTTTTTTTCATGGGAACGATCCGACCTTTCCTGTCCGATAGGTTGTTTGATATTCCCAAGTATAGTCCCCGACAGAAAAAGGCGCATGACTCGAAAGAGTCATACGCCTTTGCAGTCTGTGACGAAATTGCGACGCTCGCGGCTCATCGCCTTTAATCCGTCTCCACCATGCCCCGTTCGTAAGCGTAACGTGTAAGCTGGACCCGGTTATCTAAATGCAATTTCTGCAAAATGTTTTTCAGATGGTTTTTTACCGTATGCTCGGACAAGATGAGCGCAGCCGCCACCTCCCGGTTCGTCTTCCCTCTCGCCACTTCCTGCAAAATCTCCCGCTCTCTTGGTGTAAGCGGCTCGATCTCGGACAGATCTTTACGCGCAGTCGCAGGGTCCGCCGTCTTCCTAGCCGATAATTCTCTTAATATCGCCGTCGCCAGTTCGGGATTCAGCGGCGTTTCTTCAAGCGCGACCGCTCTCAAATATTCCCGCCAAGCGGAAGGATTCAAGTTTTTCAGCAAGTAACCTTGCGCACCTTTCCGAATGGCTTCGAACAAATGAGACACCTCGTCGGATACCGTCACCATGACGATTTTCGCTTCGGGGTACGCGCTTTTGATCGCTTTCACCGCTTCGAAACCGCCCATTCCTGGCATGTGAATATCCATTAAGATCAAGTCCGGCCTGAGTGCGCCGGCCAGTTCAAGCGCTTCTTCACCGCTCGCAGCTTCGCCGACGACTTCGAAATCGTCCATCGCAGAGACAATCGTCCGCATCCCTTCCCTGGCATGCTTATGATCGTCCGCCAACAATACTTTAACGGGCATACACGCCCTCCTTATCCAACTTCCGCAATTCGACAACCGTACGACTTCCGCGCCGTTCCGCTACAAAAGTCCACCCCATCGCCTGAGCTCGGTCGCGAACGATGCGGAGCCCGAACCTCCCCTGCGCCTGAAGCGGATCTGCGGCAAAACCGACGCCGTCATCTTCGACCGTGCAACGGAATCCGTTCTCCCCCTCCTTCTCGCCGTTGACGAACACGCGGGAAGCTTTCGCATGCTTGCGCACGTTAATGATCGCCTCTCTTACGCAAGCGTGAAGTTCGATTTTCTCCTTGTCGGTCAAGCTTCCTTCAGGAATGCTCCAGTTGAATTCCGCCGTCGCTTCCGCAATGCCAGCCGTCTCCCCGAGAAGCTCGCGCATCGGAGCGACCCAAGCCGCCTCCGCCGGGGAAGGCGGCTGCTTGAGGTTCGCGATCGCTTGCCTCACGTCCTCATGCATGACCCGCACCGTCTCCCGCAACCCTTCCGCAAGCGGCTTCACCGGTCCTTCGACAACTTGCTCGTCCAACTGGTCAAGCTTCACCGCCAGCAGGAAGAGAGATTGCGAGATGCCGTCGTGAAGCTCCCTTGCCAATCGCTCCCTCTCCTCCAGTGAAGCGTTCGATTCTTTCTCCCGTTGCAGTGCCTGTTGCGACTGTTCCAATCTGCCGAAAAGCCCGCGTACGACTGTCAGGGTAACGACCAGAACAATAAAGGGCGCGAGGAAGTTACCGAGATCCATCGACAAATAAGGCAGGAGGAACGTATGGCGGATGTATTCCCACAGCCCGATCGTTAACGTCGGGATAAGCAGAATCAACCACTTCAGACGCCGGTCTTTGCTCCGGAAGATCATCTTATACGCCCCCTTTTCCATCATTCAAAATATCTCGATCAATATATTCGATAAGTGGTCTCCAAAACCCGCTCGTTGTCTTCGCCGTCGGTCACCCGAATTTGCGCCGTCCATTCACCTGCAAACGGCAAGTATGGTCCCTTGGAACGGTAAGTCGTTTTTAGAAAATCCGGATAGGCATCTTGTTCCTGGTCCGTATATTTCTCAAGCGGGACGTCGATATAGCCCACATCCTTCTTGCTTGTCGGCAACATCCGCAGCTTTACGGATTTCGGCTCGCCTTTCGCGACTTTCTCGGGCAGCCAAATTTTTAACGTAAAATTGTTTTCTCCCGGTTCGTTCGGCGTAATCCGAAGCGTGACATGCATCTCGGTTCCCATCTTGTGATAAGTCAGCGGTTCGTTATCCGGCAGCGGCGTCTGATAGGTCAGTATGCCGACACACAGCACGATAGACGCAAGCAACCCCGCATCGATCTTGAGCAAGTATCCGCGCGGTGCGTCTCCTTTGCGTAAACGCTGTCGAATAAGCAACGCCGTAATCGCAACGAGCACGGATAACGCGACTTTGGCGATGAGCCATTTTCCCCATAGGGTGAATTTAAGATATTCGAGCGATGGGAGAAAATCGAGCGTTGACAGCACACCCGTTACCCAGAGCGCCACGAAAGAGATGAACGCCCATTTGGAGAACGCCATTGCGAAACGACCCGCTTCCGACCGATCTATACGCCAGATCGCAAGCAATAGAAGCAATCCACCGCCCCAGAGAGATGCAGCCGCCAAGTGCGCGAAATCAAGGCCAACTGTATAAATAACAGGATCGTAAGCGGCAGCATGTCCGGACCAAGCTTCGGCGAGCAGAGCGGCGAGCGGCCAGATCAACCGCGCAGATGCGGCCAACGACGGCAATAGCGGCGCGGCGAGCGCCAGCAATAACTCCGCAATATACAGCTTGCCGATCGTCGTCTCCGTCAGAATGCGTCCCCACTCCGAGATCGGTTCCCCTTGCCCCAAATCCTGAAGGCTGAAGAAGACGTAGACAAGCGTCGCGATTAGCGCGAATTTGCCCGCCAGTGCCAGCGTGCGACGATACGTGTCGGTGGCGTCCGCTGACATTTTCCTTCTCAGTCCCCACATCGCAAGACCGGCAACCGTAAGTAACCCGGCGTAATAGACAATTCTCGAGGCGTATAATAGAAAAGATTGCTGCGTGAGGCCCGCTCCGCCGTGTTCATGGGCATGACCGACTTGCGAATGCGGATCGAGTTCACTCGCGTCCTTCAGCGATGTCGGATTGCCGACCGTAAAGACGTATGCGCCGGATACCGGATGGCCGTCGGCCGAAATGACAGAATAAGAGACGGTATAACGGCCGACTCCTAGCTTCGGCAAATCGATTCTGAGCGCCTTGTTCCCGTCGAACAGCTCCGGTTTTCCTTTGGAAATATCGCGTTTATCTTCGTTTAGCACGGACAACTTCATGCCCCCGCTGTCAAGTCTTTCGTTAAAGCGAAGCTCGACGGAAGCCGGCCCGGTTTCCAGCTTTGCGCCGGATACCGGCGTCGTCTGCTCCAACTGCGCATGTGCCTCCGCCCTGCCGGACAGCGTGGCCACCCCTAGGCAGATCACGACTAGCGCGATCGCCAGTCTTGCCGCTTTTATAATAAAATCGTTTCCCACATAACTGCGGGAACGCTCGGAACTTGTCATCATTGCCGCCTCCTGTTCGCCCATTCTGGCTACTCTATCGTACTCGAACCCGACTACCTGTTCAACTCCAGATGAGCTAGTTGGTCTAGCAGAATTAATTCGCCAAAGTGACTAACTCCATGCTCGGGGCCGCTTCCAAGGCCGAATTAATTCGCCAAATTGACTAACTCCATGCTCGGGGCCGCGTCCAAGGCCGAATTAATTCGCCAGCGTGAGTAACTCAATGCTCGATGCCGTCTCCAAGGCAGAATTAATTCGCCAAAGTGAGTAACTCCATGCTCGGGGCCGAGTCCGAGGCAGAATTAATTCGCCAAAGTGAGTAACTCCATGCTCGATGCCGCTTCCAAGGCCAAGTAAACGAGCTCTCCGGTTTTCAGGCGAATCATCCTGGTGGCCAATTCCCCACAAACCACCAACACAATGACCCCACCGCCGCGACAAAGCGCAGGATGAGGTCGTTTGTGTTAAGAAAATATGCCTGCTTCCGAATAACGGCTGATCACAAGGAAATCGTTTTCTTACTTGCTTTATTCCTTTCGCTCCCAAACAAAGCTTCGAACTGAGCAGCCGGGACCGGACGCGAGTAATAGTAACCCTGGGCCTCCTGACATTTCTGTTCCTTCAGAAAAGCAGCTTGACCGGCACTCTCCACGCCTTCGGCCGTCACCTTCAAATTCAAGTTGCGGGCCATCGCGGAAATGCCGGACACAATCGCTGCGTCGTTGCGGTCGGTGAGTACGTCGTTCACGAACGAACGGTCGATTTTTAACTTATCGATCGGGAACCGCTTCAAATAATACAGTGAGCTATAGCCGGTGCCGAAGTCGTCGATGCTGATTCTAACGCCGATGTTTTTCAGCTTCTCCAGCATAGCCGTGGCGAACGCAACGTCCGCCATAATGCTTTCGGTAATTTCAAGCTCCAGCCATTGCGGCTCGAGCCCTGTTTCCTTGAGCACGCTGGCGACTCTCTCGCTCAAGTCATGCTGTCGGAATTGACGTATGGACAAGTTAACCGACATAACAATCGGCGGGAATCCCTGATCCTGCCACGCTTTCATCTGCTTGCATGCCTGTCGCAGCGCCCATTCGCCGAGCGGTAAAATAAACCCATTCTCCTCGCACAGCGGAATGAAATCCCCCGGAGAAATTTCCCCTCGTGCAGGATGGTTCCAACGTAGAAGCGCTTCAGCCCCGACGAGATATTCGTGCTCCAAGTCGACCAGCGGCTGATACGCGAGATAAAATTGGTCGAGCTCCAGCCCAATGCGCAAATCGTTCTCTAGAAGCAACTTTTCTTTCGCCTTCAAATTCATCATCTTGTCGTATCTCTTCCAGCTATTGCGAGACTCCTTGGCGTTGTACATCGCGATGTCGGCGTTCTGAAGCAGCAGATCAAGCGTGCCTCCATCGTCCGGGAACAGAGCTACGCCGACGCTCCCGGTAATGTGGAATCCCGAAGGGCCGATCTTGAACGACTCGTCAAACAAAGCGACAAGCGCCTTCGCGGCTTCACCCGCCTCCTCTTCATTCTCAATATCGCCAAGTAGCAACGCGAACTCATCCCCGCCTAGACGGAAGACGTTGTCCCGCTTCTTCGCGAACTTCGACAATCGCTCAGCCACCGCTACGAGCAGACGATCACCGAACGAATGGCCCATCGAGTCGTTAATCGTCTTGAACCGGTCGACGTCAAGCCAGAGTAGCGTGAATTTTCCGCCGTCATCAATCGTTCTCGCCATCGCCGCTTTCACTTTCTCCGAGAATAAGCGACGGTTTGGCAGCCCCGTCAGTTCGTCGTGGAAAGCCAAGTAATTCACTTGAGACTCCGTCTTCTTCTGCCTGCGATAGGGCTCTTCTATTAGAACGAGGTAGATGCCTTTCAGCAAGAACGAATAACCAATTAGCTTAAAAGCATCTCCAAGCAAATCATGCAACCCGCCGATTTTCATGCTGAACGAATCTTCAATTTTCGCGAAAAAGAGCCAGATGATCGCCTGTACGATCGTGAGCATCGCAGCAGGTTTTTCGAGGCGATGACGATACAATAGCATGCATATTGCAGACATATATAATGCGAGAGTTAAGGCCGATTGATACACCGCAAATTTCCCAAGAGTGGCCTCGTTCCAGTTTTCCATTCGAAAAACGAGAAACGACACGCCAGCTACCGCCAGAATAACCGGAATGATCGTATACAGCCGAGCTCGCGGCTTAACCATCGTGTTCCGCATCGAAAATACGATAAGAATGCCAAGCGCGCCGACCGACTGAGAAAACCACTCCAACGTGATGCTTGGCGCTTCACCGGTCGTGGGCCTATACATAGGCATCCCCGGCCCGCTGAGAGCATGAAAAAGATCGAATAGCCCGATCGCCGTAAATAATGCGGCAGTCATAAGCCGTTGTCTGCACAATGTCGGAACGAATATTAACCAGCCCAAGACGGCCAACGAGAAACACGCTGTCGCACCGAACGCTTCCAGAATCGCATGCACCGCTGCTTCGTTCATCGGAGCGAGAACACGCGCCAACCCATTATCGACTAGCCTGATGCATAAGAAAACGGCCGAAGCCGCAATGACCGTCCAAGCCGTTTTCATTTCCGCACGATTCATCACCATCAATTGCCCCCGACCCAATCATTGCCAAATCTATTCGCGATCTTCACTTTCCCGAATTGTAAATATTCAACGTATTCCTTCATTTTCCTGCTTATGAACTAGGACTTTAACACTCCCTTGACTTTTGATCGACAAAATTCGAGCTTTATTGCAAAGTCACTTCGTTGAGCGAATCGCGATTCCTGCACCCTGCAACGCTTCTGCAACCATCATCGCATGCTCCACAGCACCCGGTCCGTCTCCGTGCAAACAGATCGTGCCGAAGCGTCCGCTTGCCGCCAGATCAATCGCCTGCATCGCGACCGCGTCTTGGCTTAGATGTACCGCGCCTTCGCGATCGCGCGGCATTAGTCGACCGTCAGGCAGATAGGCCCGGTCTGCGAAACCTTCGGCCACGAACGTCAGCCCACAAGCCTCTACGGCTTGGCTCCACGCCGTATCCGGCAGCCCGAACAGCATAAGCCGATCGTCCAGTCGGTAAATCGCATTCGCCACAGCCATAGCCATAGCTTCATCGTCTGACGCCATATGATAAAGCGCACCGTGCAGCTTCACATGGGCTAACGTTCCGCCCGCAGCCTTGATGAGCGCTTGCAGCGCTCCGATCTGATAGAGTACCATGTCGGCTGCTTCGTCCGCCCCGACAGCATGTCGCCGCCTGCCGAATCCTTCACGGTCCGGCAAGCCCGGATGAGCCCCGATCGCAACGCCGAGCTCAAGACAGCCTTCCACCGTCATCTTCATCACAGTCGCGTCTCCAGCATGATAACCGCAAGCAATATTGGCCGAAGTAACGTATCGCAGCAGATTCCGATCTGAAGCTCTTCCTGCCGCTCCCGTCAGTTCTCCCATATCCGCATTCAAATCGATCGTTCGCACTTCTTTACCTCCGTTCAGTTTCTCATCGCATCATCAACTTTAGGCCAGCCTTTAATTGTGCATGCTCACGCTCCCGCTGTTGTAGCGCACGATCTGCCGAATCGGTGTCCGTCAGGGAGAAAGACAACCAATCTCCAGGCGCAGCTTGTGCCAACAACGGCAGATCGGCTGCGATCACGTTGGCGAGCTTCGGGTAACCGCCCGTCGGCTGGCAATTCATGGCTAACACGATCGGTTGTCCGTCGGACGGAACCTGGATCGTTCCCGGGCTTACGCCATGAGACTCCATCTCCCCGCCCTCCGATATCGGAATGGCGAGACCATTCAGGCGCACTCCCATACGATCCGAAGTCGTCTTCACCCGGTATGCCTCACGGAACAGTTGTGCCCTGACATCCTCTCCGAATCTCTCCCACTCCGCACCCGGCAGCAGCCTGATCGGGATCAAGCGACGTTTGCCCGACATCCTCACCATAGTCGGAGCCACACCCTCCTCCCAACCGGACGCGCTCCAACTCGGTGCGCTCCAGTCACTTCCGTCCGCCTCCGCTTTCCGCCTAAGCTGATCAAAGAACGTCATCTCGCCCGACTTGTAGCACCGGATGCGGTCTCCCGCTTGCAACGCGCGTCCCACTCCGCCTCCGATCCTCGCCCGTGCATCCGTCGCACGGCTGCCAAGCACCACGGGAACGTCGATGCCGCCGGCAATAGCCACGTAAGCTCGACAGCCGGACGCAGCCGCTCCGAACGTCAGTTGTGCCCCCTTACGCAAAAGGACCGGACGGTTCATCGGCAACTTCGATCCGCTCACGGACGCGCCGAGATCTGCTCCACATATCGCGACGACGATGTCTCGGTTGGCAGCATATTCCCCACCGATTAGCGTAACCTCCAAAGCGGCCGCCCCTTCGTCATTGCCGACAAGTACATTTGCCTTACGCAGCGACACCCTATCCATCGCCCCGCCTCGAGACACGCCGAAGGCTTGCCAGCCGGAGCGACCCAAATCTTGAATGGTCGTAAGCACCCCTGGCTTCAACACAGTGAGAGCGTCACTCTCCGTCCCCTCTCGCTTGAAGACGTGGCTGCCATCTTCGCGTTCGGCAATTCGCTCCACGTACGAGTGTTCGAAGCGCCCAGCATCCGTCCCTCCTTCTCCCATGTCAGCCGCAACGAATCGCACGCGATCGCCCGGCGCAAGCAGAAAAGGCCGCTCCGAGTCCGGTCGGAACAAAGGGACGTCCGTTCGTCCGATAATTTGCCAGCCCCCCGGAGACATGACGGAATAGACGCCCGTTTGTTCTCCAGCAATTCCAATTGACCCTGCAGGCACTTTCAATCGTGGCGTTGCCCTCCGAGGTTGGGACAGTGCGGAGTCAAGGCCGCTCAAATACGGAAAGCCCGGAGCGAAGCCAAGCATCGCCACCTCATACGTCGCAGATGCGTGACGGGCGATGAACTCGTTTTCCGTTAATCCGCTTGAGGTTGCGCAAAAAGCCAGGTCGGGTCCCGCCACTCCGCCATAGAAGGCTGGCAACTCTATGACCCGCCTTTGTTCGCCACCCGCCGGAAGATTAGAGGAACGAACGAGCCGCAATGCTTCTTCAGCCGGTTCTCGAACGCCAAAGGAGTTGTCCCGAAGGTGGCAAGCGATCGTCCGGAATGCCGGAACTGTCTCGCTCAACCACAAGAACTCGGCGCCGTTCAACAACTTCGCGCAGAACGCGAGTTGCGCCGCTGTTATCTCTCCAGCCCAACGGAGAAGAAAAGCGCGGTCTCCAAGCAACTCGATCGCAATATCCGTTTTCGGCATGACAACTCCCCCTTCGGCAACTTGCATTTGCATCATTTTCGACCGAACCGTTACAATCAATATATCGGCATGAAAGGATGGGTTCAAAAGTGGAAACATACGATTTGGCGGAGCTCTCGATCGCACAAGGCCCGCACACATGGCATCTCGCCTTCTCCCTCGCCAGGCTATTCGTTGTCTCCGAAGCCGGCACGAGGTTATGGTATATCGAGATCGACGGTATGGACGATGACAAATTGCTCACCCAATTTGCAGAATCGCACGACATCGGCGTCACAATGACAGCCGTATCGGCCGAAGGTCAGGCGTTCAGCGGCGCCTGCTATTTGCATCCGAATCCCCTTCATCGCGCTGCCGCTCTGCGTGGCGATGGCCGGTTGGAAGGTTACTCCCATCCGTAACGAAGGCGGTCACACTTCATGAGCGCATGGATCAGCGGTATTGTCCGGTTTCGCTTCGCGATTGTCGTATGCTGGCTGGCATCAGCCTTGCTTACTTATTTATTTCTTCCGGATTTGCAGAACGTCGTTCGTCATACCGAGCAGCGCTTTCTGCCAACGGACTCGGATTCCGTACAGGCTACACGGCTGCTTCAACTCGTGCATCCGGATTCTCGTTCGCTGTCAAGCGCCGTCATCGTCGTCTCGCGTCCGGGCGGCCTGAGCGACGGGGATATTGGCTGGATGGACGGCTTGCTGAACAACATTGCGAACCGCAAAGACGAGATTGGCATAACCAGCGTGCTCTCTTCCCGCTCCCAGCCAGAGTTGGCCGAACGAATGACGAGCGAAGACGGCACAACACGGCTGGCGATCGTCAATTTGCCTTTCGCGGACTTCGACGACGAGACAAAACTAACGCTGCACCGTCTCAATTCACTATTGAAAGACGTTCCGGATGGCGCCGTAGCCGCACTAACGGGTACGGCGGCACTATCTCAGGATTTTCAACAAGTCTCGGAAAAAGGACTACGGACGACCGAACTGTTAACCGTCGGCATCGTCTTATTGATTTTGTTTGCAGCTTTTCGTTCCATTGTTATCCCGTTTATCCCGTTATTGACCATCGGCGTAAGCTTCGTCATCAGCCGCGGCTTAATCGCATTCGCATCCGAACAGTTCGGTTTACCCGTCTCCCACTTTACGGAATCATTCCTGATCGCCGTTCTATTCGGGGCCGGTACCGATTATTGCATCTTGTTTATACAACGATATCGCGAACATGTCCGGGGGCCGCTGCTTGCCGACCGTGCGGCAGCGCTCGGCGACGCGATGAAAGGGGCCGCGCGAACGGTTCTGTACGCTGCAAGCACCGTATTCACAGCGTTCTTGCTTCTTGGTATCGCTGATTTCGGCTTGTATCGTTCGGCTGTCGGCATCTCCGTCGGCATGGCCGTGTCCATCGCGGCTTCGGTGACGTTAACGCCTTGCTTGCTTCTTCTTATCGGAAATAAAACGGTCCAGCCAATTGCCTCACGCCCCTCTTCCCTGCGTAGAGGACACTGGGACCGACTGGCCTCGATATGCTCTGCAAAACCCGGCATTATCCTGCTGGCTTCTTTCGTCGTCCTGCTGCCGCTGGCGCTGCTGTTCCAAGGTCAGCGCTCGTTCGACGATATTTCCGAGATTGATCCTCATGCAGCTTCGGTCCAAGGCTTCCGGCAAGTAGAGAAAGCATTTGGCGCCGGAGAAGCGTTCCCTGTTACCGTCGTCGTCTCTTCGCGTGAGTCGATGCGCTCCACGACCGGTCTGGCCGCTCTCGAGCAGATCAGTTCCGATCTCGTTCGGGAAAAGGGGATCAAGGAAGTTCGCAGCGCGGTCAGACCGCTTGGGCGGAAGCCGGCGCAGCTCACCGTCGAAGGGCAGCTTACCGACGCCAGTATCGCCCGTGAACTCGTCAAGTCCATCATTTCCGACCAGCAACTGCTGATAGAGGCACTGAAGACGATGGCGCTTGGCGCCGTTCCTCTCAGCAAAGGCTGGGTCGGCGTCGGACCGGCAGTCCGATATTGGGAGAACGGTTTGAGCAAGCTTTTGTCTTCGCAGATCGGCAGCTTAAAGAGAGCGCAAGAAAAGGGACGCGCACCGGAGTCTGCCGAAGCATCTGCCTCCCGTCAAGCCGCTCTTGATTATTACGTGTCTCCCGACGGCCATACGACAAAACTGGAGCTCATTCTCGAAGATTATCCATACGGCATTGCTGCCATCAACTCGGTTCCCGCAATCACGGATCGGGTGCGCGCAAGTCTGCTAGGAACGGCCTTGTCCGATTCTGAGGCTTATGTGACCGGCGTTACAGCGAAATATAACGAGTTGAAAGAAATCTCCTACCGGGATTTCATCCGTACTGGCTCACTTATGCTCGCGGGCATCGCTCTCCTGCTTGGGTTGCTTCTCCGTTCGTGGACCGCGCCGCTGTATGTGCTGCTCTCGCTTGTCTTTAACTATGCGGTGACGATGGGACTTACGGAATTCCTATTCGTTAAGACGTTGGGATACGCTGGTTTATCCTGGACCGCTTCCTTTTTTATTTTCCTGGTGATCGTCGCTTTGGGCGTCGATTACAGTATTTTTCTAATGGCAAGGTACGACGAGGAATTGCGTGTTGGCGAACATGCCGGGAATGTCCGCGCTTCGATGGCGAAGGCGATGCGCACAACCGGCGGCGTCATCGGAACTGCGGCAGCGATAATGGGCGGCACGTTCGGTGCGCTGGCGTTCTCAGGCGTAGAAGCACTAGTCCAGATCGGTATTGGCACGTTGATCGGCCTAGTCGTATATGCCAGTTTGTTCATCGGCGTTATTCTGCCCTCGTTTGCCGTATTGCTTGGTCGCACGAACAGGCGGTCAATTAAATGATTCCTGAAAAAGGACCTCAGCTCCCACTTTGCAGTGGAAATTGAGGTCCGTTCGCGTGTGAATTGGGATGTTCCCATGCCTTGCAAACACTTGTGGGACAACCCTTCCATAGCTTATTTGTTGCCGTGAAATATTTCAGGCGTCGTCATTTTGTCGTAAAATTCCGTGAACAGATCGCGCTTATCGGACGCGCGCCAGCCCATCGCCGAACGAGGATGTTCGTCTAACGTTCCGGTGATCATATCCGGAATCAAATATCCCCATTCTTCCTTCTCGCGAAGCTTGATCATATGTTTCTCGATCATGCCGAGCACAGGACGAAGGCTATACTCCGGACGGGAAAGCTTAGCGAGCAACAGCTCGGTCGGCGTATTGCCTGCCGCGCGGCCCATGCCGTATACGGATGCATCGAGCAGTTCGACGCCAAGTTGCGCCGCGGTTAACGTATTCGCGAATGCAAGCTGAAGATTGTTGTGCGTGTGAACGCCGAGGCGTTTGTTTTTCAGGGAACGACGGAATTTCTCGACAAGGAAACGGAAATCGTCCGGATCCAGGCTGCCGAAAGAATCAACGATGTAGACGACGTCGATCGGGCTGTCGTTAATCATCGCGAGCGACTCGTTCAGTTCGTTATCCATGACGCCGGATAGAGCCATGATGTTGATCGTCGTCTCGTATCCGCGCTCGTGGAACAAAGTTCCGAGTTCGATCGCTTTCGCCGTATCACGGGCGTAGCAGGCAACGCGGATCAGGTCGAGCAGCGATTCGCTGCGATGAAGCACGTCGGCTTCGTCCACGCGTCCAACGTCAACAAGCGCCGAAAGCTTCGTGTTTTTCTTCTGAATGATTTTGCGCAGGAAATCGTCGTCTAGAAATCTCCAAGGCCCTTCCGTGCCTTCGCTCTTGAGCAGCTTCGGAGAGTTCTTGTAACCGATCTCCATATATTCTACACCGGATGCGTTCAACGATTCGTATAAGTCTTGCACGAACTCCACGCTGAAGTCCCAATTGTTGACGAGTCCACCGTCGCGCACGGTGCAGTCTACGATTTTACAATGATTCGTTTTATTATGTACCGTCATATCCAAACTTCTCCTTTGTAATAGCACGATGCTCGATTTCAAAACATAGTAATTATAAGTTTACATGAAACCGGCAACCATTGCTAGCACGATCCGCCCAATCTTTATGCCAATTCGAAAACGATGTCCTCGCCCTCGAGATCGATCCGCAAACTTCTGCCCTCTAGAAACCATACATCCTTGCTTTCCATGTAGAAAGTTACTTGTTCTGCAACAGTCGTCACCGCGGCGTCAAGCGGCGTATCCCTCGTAATGCCGAACGCAAACGGCGTTTCTCCTCCGCTCACGTATCGTACGAACACCCGGACGACTTCGCCGTCGCCGATGCCCCAATTTCCTTTGAAGCATGAAAGCGCGGATGGCGTTACGATTAGCTCCACACCCATCACCTCGTTCATTCGAATAGAATACTTCATTTATTTTACAACCATTCGGCGAATAAAGATACGGATACGTCTGTCCCGGTCTTATAAGATGAAACAATCGCAGGTTGGAAAACGTAGTAAGGATTGGAACGATTACTTATAAAGGAGAGATAGCTATGCGTTACTATGCTGGAGAAAGAACGATTTCTTGCCCTTGCTGCGGCAACGACTCTTTCGATAAGGATTTTCGAATGCTCAACTCGAGGGGCGCCAGCTTCCTCGGTCTGGATTGGGCGAACAAAAATGCGACGATTCTAATCTGCGACAATTGTACGCACATTCTCTGGTTCATGTCGGAGCCAAGCGAAGGCAAATAATTGATCGTCCTTGCTTAATCCTTCTCAAGAAATAGAACCGCCTAGCCCGGCGGGCTAGGCGGAATAACAAATGCCGTCACACCTGATGACGAATACGGTTGGCAATGGGAAAATCGATATGAGGCTTAGGCAACGCTTCTTTGCCCGGTTGATCCGTAGCGGTAGCAAGCCTTTCGCTGAGCTCTGCGAACCACGCTTCGTCGCGCGTCGCAAGCGCGATATCGATCATATTCTGAATCGCATTCGGCTCATCCAGCGGCATCTCGGGTAATCTCCTCAACCAATGAACGAGCGCTGTCGTCGAGTGTCCGACGGATTGTTCATTATCCGAGCGTACAACGAATAGTTTGGCTATTTGCTGGCTTTCGTCGAACGACTCGATAAAGCCGTGCACGAACTCACCGTTTCTTGTCTTTGCCTGTACCCAATCGCTAATTTCGAATTTCATCTCTAACACCGCCTGTCCGTGGAATGGATCGCTTTGCCTCAACTAACTGTAACATCATTCATTACACTTCGGTCATACTGTAATAATATGTGTTACAGTTTCTTTTGTCAAGAGAATGCCTCTCCATCTTTCGAAAATGGGCGCCTGCGCCGTCGCGTACGAAAGACGAACGGGGCCACTGCGACCGACAAAACGAGCAGTGCAACGCCTGCGAGAGCAGAAATGCCATACGTTCTCAGCCACAGGGGACCGTCCGAGACGCGATCATACAGCCAGCCGCCGACGATCGGTCCAATAAATCCGGCGATGCCTGTAAACGCCGAGAACAAGGCGACGTACATGGGGCGCTCGGATTTGGGAGAATCGCCGATCAGGAAGTTAAATACGAGCAGGTTATAACCCGCGAACCCGAAGCCCAGCAACGCATGCGCGACGATCAGTACGAGAAACGCCGGTACGATCGCCATACCTGCCCATATCGCACAGGACGCCGCAATTAAGGGAAACGTCCAAAGGAGCAATGCGTTCGTCGAATAGCGGCTGTTCAACACGCCCCAATAGTAGTAGCTGACCATCATTACGAGGTTTTGAAGCATGATGATCAGGGTAACTTTGCCGGTTCCGAGCTTCATGATTTCCAGCATCACGTAAGAGAAAAGCGGGACCGCGGTATTTTGCATCAGAATGAACACGGAAATAAAGAACGTCGCAGAGAGAAACCGACGATCCTTAAAAGGCAGCAACAGCATTCTGAACGATCTCCCGCTCTCCGACGGCTGAAAAGGCGGGTTCGAATAATTCGCAAGTCCCCACCCGTTCCAGAAGATGCACAGTGCCCCGATCGCGAACAGCACAGTGAATCCTTTCGTTCCCGGTAGCCAATCCATCAATTGGCCTCCGATGAGCAGCGTGAGACAGACGACTGCCCAGTGAACGGTATTGCGAATGCCGAAATACTTGCCCCGGACGGCGGCAGGTACAATATCCGCCATCATCGACGTCCAGATGACGCCGCTTGCCTGTCCCGCGACCATCGAAGTTAACCAGAGCACCAGATAGGCGGGAACCCAGGCTTCGTTCTGAAACGTAAGCGGAATAAGTCCAGTCGCGACCCATAAGCAACGGTGCAAGATGCCGAACAAAGCCATGTAGAACCTGCGGTTATGCCAAGACTGCATAGCAAACGCGATTAGCACCTGAATAAGAAGGGCGAACGGCGGAATCGCCATGACCAGTCCGATATGAAACGCGGTAAATCCGAGATAAGTCAAATAGACGGTCTGAAGCGGACCGCCTAGCAGATTTCCTAGTATGTTCGCGGGAATGCCTTCGATGATCGAGATCCGCAGCCCTCTGCGGCTTTCCGACTCACTCGATCTTCCGATCGCCAACGATTGCTTGATTCCCCTTAGCACGCTGCCCATGTTGGTTCCCCCATGTTGTTCCGGTTTCGTTTACCGGATCCACTCGCTCAATTGCTCGATATGCGCGAACAACGATCTGACCATCACACCTGTGCCGCCCTTGCACTCGAATCCGCGATCGCTCCACATCCAGGCAGTGCCTCCGATATCGATATGAATCCAAGGCAAATCTTCCGCGAAGCTGCCGACGAACATCGCTCCGGCAATCGCCCCCGCCCAAGTACCGCCGTGATTTTTCAGGTCGGCGACATCGCTCTTGAGCAACCGCTTATATTCCGGATACGTCGGCAGCGGCCAGACATACTCTCCTGCCTTACGGGCATCGTTAATGAACCGAGCAGAAAAAGCTTCGTCATTCGAGAAAACGCCGGAAGTTACGTCCCCGAGCGCATGCATGACCGCTCCAGTCAGTGTCGCCACGTCGATCAGCTTCGTCGCTCCAGCCTTGATCGCCGTCGTCAAGCCGTCGCCAAGCACAATCCGTCCTTCCGCGTCCGTGTTCAACACTTCAACCGTCTTACCGCCATACATCCGTACGACGTCTCCCGGTTTGAACGCGCTGCCGGAAGGCATGTTCTCCGCCGCAGGAACGACCGCGACAACGTTGGCCGGCGGCTTCCCTTCCCCGATTGCGCGCATCGCGCCGAGTACCGCCGCTGCGCCGCCCATGTCCGAGATCATCTCTTCCATGCCTGACGCGGGCTTGATCGAGATGCCGCCCGTATCGAACGTAACACCTTTGCCGATTAAGCCGATCGTCTCCGCCGAGCCCGGATTCCCCCGATATTTCAACACGATCATCCTCGGAGGATTGGCGCTGCCGCCGCCAACGGCGAGAAGCCCTCCCATGCCTTCGGCAGCCGCTTCTTTCTCGTCATATATGCGGCATTCGAATCCGTAAGCGGCTGCAAGCGAACGGGCTTCTTGCGCCAGCCTCTCCGGCGTCAGCAAATTCGCTGGCTCGTTCGTCAGTTCGCGCGCGTAACAAACCGCATTTGCGACCCGAACGCCCGCGTTGATGCCGTCCTGCCATGCTTGCGCGTCAGCGTCCACCGATAGTTCCAGCTCAACCCGCTCCAACTCCGCCTGTTCCCGGCCTTCGGCCGATCGACTGTTCCTTCGATACAGACCAAGTAGCAATCCTTCCGCGAACGCTTGCAACGCCTCCTGCGGTTCAACGCCGTCCTTAGTCGAAACCAAACTTGCCGTTGTGACGAACCGCGCGCTTTTGAATTTATAGCTTATGAGCGTCGCACCCATTGAACCAGCCGCATCTCTCAGCGCTTTCGTCGTGTACGGACGTTTGCCTTCGATGCCAACGAACAGCGCATAACGGCAACCGTATCGTCCTAACGTTGGCAACACTGCGACTTCACCCGATTTACCCTTAAACACGCCTCTGGCCGCAAGCGCTCTCAATTCGCGATCCAACTCCGGGCTAAGCAACGTTTCTTCACCGCGTACCACTTGTTCATCCGCGACAACGATCGCGACATCCATCCCCGTCTCGTTACCGTCGGAAACAAAGGAGGGCGTTAACGTCCATTTCAATGATTCATTTTTCCACATCATAAAGCTGTGTCCCACCTCGAGATGAAAAGTTGCTCTTCACCCCGATTCTACTCTTTTCCTTCGACGCATGGCAAATAAATTAGGAATTCCGTGCCCTCGTTAAGCTGGCTGTCGACGTGGATCGTTCCGCCATGATTGCTAATAATGCGGTAGCTGACGGATAGTCCTAGGCCCGTCCCTTCTTCTTTCGTCGTAAAGAACGGATCAAACAGTCGGTTTAACGTTGAGCGCATCATCCCTTTGCCGTTATCTTTGATCGAGATTAGGGCATATTTTCCCTCTTTGCGGGAAGTAATGGCGATGTTTCCCTTACGGTTGTCGTCGGTGTCCGCAATCGCGTCCATCGCGTTATTAATAATATTGAGCAGTACTTGTTTGATCTGTTTCGCATCTATCGCAACGGTCAGGAACGGATCGAAAATTTCGTGGCGAATCTCGATCCCTTTCATTAACGCTTCGCTTTCGGAAAGCAATATCGTCTCCTTGAGCAACAGGCTGACGATTACTTTCTGTTTCATCGGAGCGGTCGGTTTGGAGGAGTTCAGAAACTCGTAAATAATGTCGTTCGCCCTATCAATCTCCGATAAAATAATCCGGCCATATTCCTGCTTCCCGATCTCGGCTAAATACGGGTTAAGCAGTTGGATAAACCCCCGGATCGAAGTGAGCGGGTTACGAATTTCGTGCGCGATCGCCGCGGCGATCTTCCCCAGCATGGCGAGCTTGTCGTTCTGGAACGCTGCTTGTTCGATCTGCTTATACTCCGATACATCTTTCACACTGACCAAGTAATCGCCGTCCAATTCCTCCGATTGCGAAATGCTGACAAGCAGCACCCTCCCGCTTGCATCTTGAAACTCTCCTTGAAAACGTCGGCTGCGCTTCATCTCTTTCACCGCGCGAAGAATATGCTTCCGTACGTTTAACGGCAGCGAAGGATGGAAAAGCAATTCGAACAACGTGCCGCCGATCAGCGATTTTCTCGGCACTTGCAGCAAACGCGACATTTGCACATTCAGGAACCTCAGCGTGCCCGCGCCGTCGAACAGCGCGACTCCGCTGTCCATTTGCTGCAACACCGTCTCGAACTTGCTTGAACGCTCATCTTCAATAGAGACGGAATGGACCACGTTCGCCCTTAGCAGCAATTGCTCGGCTTCCGCATTCTCTCTTGTTGCCGCGCTGTCCGCCGAACGCAACGACAATAGCAATTCGGTAATAAACAAAAGAGACCGGTGAACGAACGTCAACCGGTCTTCGGGTTCCGCATTCGACAGCAAAAGTTTGACGCTTTCTTCGTGATGCTCCAAAATTTCTGCAGCCGGCCGGCAGCAGAGTTCAATTCGTAACTGCTCGCTTTGCGTCCGACTTCCATGACCTCCGTTGCGAACGAAGTCCGCAAGGACTGGGAAATATTTCATTCTCCAACCGTCCATTCGAATACTCCCCCGTAACTGGCTAAAGCTGGCATTCTAGTATTTGAAATTAATCAAATCATAGCCAGCAATTAGCATTACTGTCAACGGGAGAACTTGTCGAGCGAAGTCGAAACGAGAATAGGATATTTTTCCCTCATAATCGGGATTTTTCTTTCCGTTTAATCCCGGTCATCTCTTTCATTCCGGTGATCGTCCCGGTTATGGCCGTTGTTGTCCCTGTTGTTGTTGTCGTTCCGGTTTTTGTCGCGATTGCCGCCGTCATGCCTGTCGTCGTCGTTCTTGTCTTTGCCGTGATCGTCGTTGCCTTGCCGGTCGCTGTTCCGATGTTCATCCTTGTCTTTATTATCTTTGTTGTCTTTCTTCTTACCGTCGCGATCGTTATCCTTATTTTTTTTGTCATCATTTGACTGCTTATCGCGATTTTTGTCGTTATTCTTTTTGCCATCGCCTTTCATGTTGCCGTTGTTTTTACTTCCGTCTTCCGATTTCTTGCCATTTTCGCCCTTCGGGTTTGTTTCTTTGTCGGTCTTGTCGTGTTTCTTGTCGCCTTTATTCTTGTCGTCTTTATTCTTGTCCTCTTTATTCTTGTCGCCTTTATTCTTGTCGTCATCGTCGCTTTTCGGACGAAGCTCACCGTGGTCATCGACAATCAGGTGTTTATTCTCGTAGCCGCCGATCACTTGCTTTAAGCCGCCCCATTCGGACGCAATAACTTTGAGCGAGTTCGCCTTGATCGCATCAAGCGTCACATGATGGCCTTCCTGCTTGGAAATGAGCCAGAACGCCATTTGACCGGAAGAGATTCCGTTTGCGTTTGCATCGTCCCTGATCTGCTTCGGCACCGTGAACGTCGTCGTCACTTGAGGCGTAACGTCGCTCGCGCCTTCGCTCGCTGCTTTATTCAAAATCCGGCTGACCGTCCCAGTTACGGCGTCCTCCCATTGCGCTCCCGGAGAGCGAACGGGTATGCTGACAATAACAACGTTACTGTCGTCGGCCGACAAATAATGGCCTTCAGTCAGGTGGTCGGCCAATTCGTCCATGACCTCTTCCAAAGTTCTTCCCTTGAACCGTACACCCTTCACAATGGCGCGTGCATCTTCATTCACCGCCCGCAGTTCCCGCACATGTTGCTTGGCGTCCAGTCCAAGCTCAATGCTCGGATTGATGTCCATCGACACGTAAGCGACGACAGGTGGCGTTCGATAAAGGAAAAATCCGAATACGATCATCAAAACCGCCATCGCGCAGGCGCCCGCTTGCAAGAGACGTTTCCGTATTCTCTCCGCCGATCTCGCGCCTATGTCGTCCACTATTGTCTCTTCCCCGACTTCATGGATGGGCTGCCGTTTCACACGGACGAAGCGTCCATCCGGTGTCAGTAGCACGGCTATTCTTTTCTCCAACGCCATTACCGTTCCTCGATTCATGATGTCGCCTCCTCTCCGTCGTGATCAAGCCCGATGTATTCTCGTAAAAAAGGATAAGTGCCATAAGCAATCAATCCGACCGCTACCAAATATTTGCGATGCCGCTCCGCTGTTTTGCGCGTAATGTCCCCGCCTTCGCATAACTCCTTGATCGGAAGCTGCTTCTTTTGTCTTAACATGCCGCACAGTCGCTCATCCTCGCCCAGCCTTCTTCCGACTTTTAATAATGCGATTCGAGAATCCCGATGGCGAGGGGAATGGTCGACCAAATCCCCGAAAGTAATACCGTAACCCGATAGTTCCTCGGACAAGGCCGCGATTTCCGCCTTCCGGTCTTCCGCCGTTCTTTCACGTGCGTATGCATCCATCGCTTGTGCGACTTCGAGCCGGTTGCCCGCGCTATCGCCGTCTGCCGACTCCGTATCGAAGGCACTATAAGGTACGACCTCGGAATGTTTTTTTTCCTGCCTCGCGTAATCGATCAGTCTTCTTTGTATGACCGTTTCCGCGAAGCCCAAAAAAGACCGTCCGGCATCGCTCAAAAAACGATTGATGGCCTCGTCGAACGCCGCCAACGCAATGCTATAAGCATCGTCACGAGCTGGGTCGACGTACCTTCGGCAAAACCGACTGGTCGTTTTCAGTATGAATGGATGATAGCTTCGAATCAGCTCGTCCCGCAGCCGATCATCGCCTTGCTGTATTCGCTCCACCACACTTTCCGGCTTATCTCCCGCTATAGGAGAAACCGCCGGACGCCCGGGGGAGCTAAACCATTTCTTCCATAACACGAGCAGCACCCGCTCACCCCACATTTATACTTTTCGCGCTCATCTTCGATTTTCAGGGGGTATCCAGGCAAAAAGACCGCCCCGCAGAAAAAATTCTTCCCGGGACGGCCATCTGGTTATCATTCGGCATGTTTATCGGAATCCCAGCGGTTATGGATTACACCGCGCCGCCGGGCGCTTGTTTCATTTTTAACTTATGGCGACGCTGACTAAGCACAATCAGCCGCTTCTTCAACTGCTGCTCCCACTCGGCGTCCCGGATTTCCTTAGCGATAGTCAGCAAGTCGAGCGACATGTCGATTTGATTTTGCACGATGGCCGCCGGATCTTCCTCTTCGTTGTTGACGCAGTTCTCGTGAAGCGCTTTATCGGACTCGTCAACGTAATCGTGGAAGTCGACTTCTGATGCTCCGTCACCATGTGCATATTCAGCCAATATTTCGTACTCGTTCTCCACGAGATAATGGACTTCGATCCGATGACAAACCGGACAAAACAAAATCGGCACGTTGTGGATGCGCGTACGATAATGCTTCAGCGTTCCTTTCGTTCCGATCATGCTGGCTCCGCAGCAAAAGCTCATCGCCTTCCCCTCCTTCGCGTCAGATCTACTATTGTTCACACTATATTCTATACTCATGAACGCAATTCCTGCCATCGGCTATCGTCGAAACTTAAAAACTCTCCGGAACTTGCGTCCCAGAGAGTTTTTATGAAAATTGCCAAATTATTTCGCGACGAGATGTTTGTCTCCCGCTTTCCAGTTCATCGGGCACAGGCCGCCGGATTGCAACGCTTGAAGCACGCGCAACGTTTCTTCCACGCTGCGGCCCACGTCGTTGTGGTTAACGACTTGGTATTTCAGTTCGCCTTGCGGATCGATGATGAACAGGCCGCGAAGCGCGATGCCTTCTTCTTCAATCAACACGCCATAGTCGCGAGCGACTTGCTTCGTGATATCGGCACCGAGCGGATGGTTCAATTGACCAAGACCGTTGTCGTTCTTAGGCGTATTAATCCAAGCACGGTGGCTATGTTTGCTATCGACGCTAACGCCGAGAACTTCGGTGTTCAGGCCTTTGAATACTTCGTTCGCCTCGGAAAGAGCCGTAATTTCCGTCGGGCACACGAATGTGAAGTCCAGCGGATAGAAGTACAATACGAGCCATTTTCCTTTGTAATCGGACAAAGAAACTTTGCCGAAATCTTTGCCGTCGCCGTTCGCCGTTTCAAGCGTAAAGTCCGGTGCCGGACGTCCTACCAAACGTTCTGCCATGTGTAATTACCTCCTGTAAGCCCGACCTTGTCGCCAGTGCTTGTCCTCCAATTGATCACGTTAAAAATCGTACCATTCGCGGACAAACTAGTCAAGATGATAACTATTCCTTTTTTAGAATAATTACAATCTATGTGTCGATTGGTTTAGCGTTTGATTGCAGCGACGATCAGATCGCCCATTGCCGTCGTGCCGAGCGCCTTGCTCTTGTCGACCGCGATATCGCCTGTGCGGTGGCCGGCGTCAAGCACGTTCTTGACCGCCGTCTCGATCGCCGTTGCCGCTTCTTCGTAACCGAAAGTCAGACGGTACATGAGCGCGACGGAAAGGATCGTTGCGATTGGATTCGCGATGCCTTGGCCCGCGATGTCCGGTGCCGAACCGTGAACCGGCTCGTACAGGCCGAAGCTGCCTTCGCCGAGGGAAGCCGAGCTGAGCATGCCGATAGAGCCTGTCAGCATAGCAGCTTCGTCGCTCAGAATGTCGCCGAACATGTTCTCTGTTACGATGACGTCAAAGCTGGACGGACGGCGAAGCAATTGCATCGCGCAGTTGTCGACGAGCACGTGCTCAAGCTCGACATCCGGATATTCCGGCGCGATACGGATAACAACCTCTCTCCAGAGGCGGGACGTTTCGAGTACGTTCGCTTTATCGACGGACGCGAGGCGTTTGCTGCGCTTCTGCGCGATCTCGAACGCTTGGCGTACGATGCGCTCAACTTCGGTAACATTGTAGACGCAAGTGTCGACCGCTTCTTCGCCGTGCGCGCCTTCGCGACGGTATTTCTCGCCGAAGTAGATACCGCCGGTTAGTTCGCGAACAACGATCAGATCGGTGCCTTCGAGCACTTCAGGTTTCAGCGTGGAAGCGTCCTTCAAGCAATCAAATACGTTCGCGGGACGAATGTTGGAGAACAGGCCGAGCGCTTTGCGAATGCCAAGCAGCCCCGTCTCAGGGCGAAGCTCTTTCGGATTGCTGTCCCATTTCGGTCCGCCGACCGCTCCGAGCAATACAGCGTCGGATCTTTGGCACATCTCGAGCGTATCTTGCGGAAGAGGCGTGCCGCGCTCGTCGATCGCGATACCGCCGAACAAGCCGTGTTCGAATTCGAATTGCAGACCGAACAGTTCCTCCGTTTTACGCATTACTTTGATCGCTTCCGCGACAACTTCAGGGCCGATTCCGTCGCCTGCGACGACGGCGATTTTTTTTACTTCTGCCATAATATTATTCACTCCAATGTTGGGTTTAGGTTGTCTACTGAGACCTTCTCTCAATTGTAGTACATTTAGCTCCATTGACAAAATAGATAAAATCTATTACTTCAATAGGCGTTGACTATGGGCGTAAAAACGTCTCAGTCTACTTCTGATGATCTCGCTGGACCGGCGATCAAGACACAATTTATGCTGCAAATTCGCACGTTAATATACATTGATTATCACAGCGGATTGGATTACAATGTTTGCATGAGGTGATGATATCAATGCCCAATATTAGACCGATATCGGATTTAAGAAATTACACGGAGTTGCTGAATGAAGTCAAGGAAAATAGCCCTGTTTATTTAACGAGGAACGGTCGAGGAGAATATGCGATCGTTAAAATGAATGAGTTGGATAAGTTGCAAGCCATAATCAAACTACTCGCAAAGCTTGAGGAAGGCGAAAAATCAGCAAGAGAAAAGGGATGGCTCTCAGCGGATGACATTGCAGCCAAGTTAGGATTGTAATAATGGCTAATGTTCAATATTCACATGCAGCGCTAGATGATTTGCAGCAACTCAGCGAATACCTTACAAACAACTGGGGCGAACTTATTGCCAAAAGAGTGCTACAGAAGATTACTTCTGATATTCGTAGGTTGGAACAATATCCCGCATTAGGCACCGACTTAGGGAAGAATATTAATGTCCCCTCTGATTATCGCTATATTTTTTCTGAGAAGAATGATGTGTTTTACCGCATAGAAGCAGAAGCAATCAAGATTATCCGGGTACTGCATGAACAGCAAGATTACATGCAACAATTGTTTGGATTGAGCAAGGAGGATTGAGTGAGGAATTAGGCGCGGATACCCTTCTCCGCAGTACACAGCAAAAAACGACGCCTGCAGGCGTCGTTTTTTGCTGTTGCCACATCGCTTATCATGGACTAGAACGATGCACAACTATTACTGCTTCACCAATACAGTCTCCATAGCCCGGTTCAACCGCTCGAAACCTTCGATCGTTCCCGCGAAATCGTTATGCGTAAAGTTCAGGCGTAACATGTTTTTCTTAGCGGCATCGTCCGCGAAGAAGGAGACGCCCGGCACGAACGCGACGCCGAAGCCGACTGCGGTCTTCATGAGCTCCGCCGTATCGACCGCTTCGGGAAGTTCCAGCCAGAAGAACATGCCGCCCTTCGGCTCGTTCCACTTGACGCCCGGCCATTGCTGCTTCTGAAGCTGTTCGGCCATCTGGCGCATGCGCGCCTCGTATTCTTTGCGAACGAATTCGATATGCCCTTCGAGATCGAAATGCGCCATGAGCTGGTACAGCGTTTGTTGATCGAGCGAGCTCGAGTGCAGGTCCGCCGCTTGTTTCACCCTTGTCATATGGCGAATGATTTCCGGGTCGCCCATCACCCAGCCCGTCCGCAGCGCCGGAGCTGCCGTCTTGGAGAACGTGCTCGTATAGACGACGCCCGAACCTTTCGGATGCTCGTCAAGCGAGAAAATCGACGGATACGTCACCGACGCGTCGCCGAATTTCAGTTCGCCGTAAGGATTATCTTCAAGAATTAGCGCTTCGTGCTCCCGACATAGCTTCAACACCGCTTTGCGCCGTTCGACGCTCCACGCTTTGCCCGTCGGGTTGGAGAAAGTCGGGATGACGTAGACAAGCTTCGGTCGGTATTGCTTCAGCTTCGCTTCCAAATCAGCGGTATCCAAGCCGTCTTCGTCCCCGTCAACGGATACAATCTGCGCGCCGTAGGAACGGAACACTTGCAGAGCTGACAAGTACGTCGGCTTCTCGACGAGAATGACGTCTCCCGCATCGATATACACTCGGGTCAGCAGATCGATCGCCTGCTGGGAGCCGGTCGTGAGCAGCATGTCGTCCGGCGTTACCGTAATGCCTTTGCTGGCCATCCATTCGCAAATCTTCTCGCGAAGCGGTGTGTAGCCTTCCGTCAAACCGTATTGAAGCGCCCTGTTGCCTCCGGCCAGCACGCGCTCGAACGCTTCGCCAATCGCTTTAACCGGAAAATGTTCCTCCGCAGGCAAACCGCCTGCAAACGAAATGACGTTGCTGCTCTGCGTCAGCTTCAAAATTTCGCGTACGGCCGACGAAGTAAAAGTGCCTACTCTGTTCGAGAAACGATAGTTCATCCGAGCTTCCCCATTTCTTCGGCTTAGATCAGTGTAACGTTGTCGCGCCGGCTGCGTGTCGGTCCGTTGCGCTTGTCGACAAGACGGTTCAATGCATCAACGTACGCGCGGGCGCTTGCTTCAAGAATGTCCGTGCTTACACCGCGTCCATGCGCCGACGAGTCGCCTTGCTTTAACACAACATGTACCTCGCCGAGCGCATCTGTTCCGTCCGTAACGGATTTGATCGTGTAATCGTCGAGTTCGACCGTTTCGCCCGTCAGCTTGTCGATTGCGTGGTAGATGGCGTCTACAGAACCGTTCCCTTCTTCCGTTGTCTTGACAATCCCCTTAGGCGTCTTGAGCGTGATCGACGCCTTAGGTGTCGCATGCGTATCAAAGGAAACGACGAGTTGCTCAATCGCGAATACTTCAGGCGTCTCGATCATTTTCTCTTCGAGCAACGCGCGGATATCTTCGTCGCTGACGTTTTTCTTGCGGTCCGCGACATCTTTGAACTTGCCGAACGCCGCATTCACTTGCTCTTCCGTCAACTGCTCGTAACCGAGATCGACCAGCTTCTCGCGGAACGCGTGGCGTCCGGAATGTTTGCCGAGCACAAGCTTGCTGTCTCTCAGACCGATCGTGTCCGGGCTGATAATTTCGTACGTCGTTTTCTCCTTCAGCATGCCGTCCTGATGGATGCCGGATTCGTGCGCGAATGCATTGGCGCCGACGATCGCTTTGTTGCCCGGAACAACCATGCCCGTCAATTTGCTGACGAGGCGGCTCGTACGCGCAATCTCTTTCAGGTTAAGCGAAGTCGTCGCCTGGAAATAATCCGCGCGCGTCGCGAGCGCAAGCGCCACTTCCTCTAGAGCGGTATTGCCGGCGCGTTCGCCGATGCCGTTGATCGTGCCTTCGACCTGGTCGGCTCCGTTCAGAATCGCCGCCAGCGAGTTCGCGGTCGCCATGCCTAGATCGTCGTGGCAATGCGCGGACAACTGAATATTTTCGATTCCGGCGACGTTTTCTTTAAGCGTTTTGAATATATTGCCGAATTCAGCCGGATTCATGTATCCGACCGTATCCGGGATGTTCACGACGGACACGCCTTCGCGTACCGCCAACGTCGTCACTTCGCACAAGAAGTCCAGTTCGGTGCGACCTGCATCCTCCGCCGAAAACTCTACGCGACTGAAATGCTTTTTCGCATAACGAATTGCCTTCTGCGCAGTCTCGAGCACTTGCTCTTTGCTCATGCGCAGCTTATGCTGTCGATGGATAGGCGATGTCGCCAGGAAAATGTGGATCGCCGGGTCTTGCGCGCCCTTAAGCGCTTCCGCCACCGCGTCGATGTCTTTCTCCACTGAACGGGCAAGGCCCATGACGGACGCGTTCTTCACCGCACGCGCAACCGCGTTGACGGCAGCCAAGTCGCCCGGAGACGCAGCCGGAAATCCCGCTTCGATGCGGTCGACACCCAACTTCTCCAGTTGAAGAGCGATTTCAACTTTCTCCTGCGTATTCAGGTTAACGCCGGGTGATTGCTCCCCGTCCCGAAGGGTCGTGTCGAAAATATAAATTTTTCTCATAACTGAACTACCGCACCTCCAGAAGCCTTACGTGACTTTGAACCTTATTATAGCATAACATTCCCGCATGACGATGGTCGCGGTTAGACAAAAACCCCGGCGGCTTGCCGGGGTTTTGTGTTATTCGTCCGTTATTTATTTCTTGATCCAGTGCATCAGGCCGCGCAGTTGTGCGCCGACGACTTCGATCGGATGCTCGGCTTCATTGCGGCGGGTAGCTGTAAGGAATGCGCGTCCGGATTGGTTTTCCAAGATGAAGTCGCGAGCGAATTTGCCTTGTTGGATGTCGGAAAGAACGCGTTTCATTTCTTTCTTCGTTTCTTCCGTTACTACGCGAGGGCCAGTAACGTAGTCGCCATACTCAGCCGTGTTGGAGATCGAGTGACGCATGGAAGCGAGGCCGCCTTCGTACATCAAGTCAACGATCAGCTTCAGCTCGTGCAAGCACTCGAAGTATGCCATTTCAGGTGCATAACCAGCTTCAACAAGCGTTTCGAAACCTGCTTTAACGAGCGCAGAAGCGCCGCCGCACAATACAGCTTGTTCGCCGAACAAGTCGGTTTCGGTTTCTTCACGGAAGGAAGTTTCGATAACCCCTGCACGCGTACAGCCGATGCCTTTAGCATAAGCCATACCGATTTCGAATGCTTTGCCTGTGCCGTTCTGGTGGATAGCGATCAATCCCGGTACGCCGAAGCCTTCAACATACGTACGGCGAACCATGTGGCCCGGGGATTTCGGAGCAACGAGCAGAACGTCAGCATCCGCAGGAGCGACGATTTGACCAAAATGAACGTTAAAGCCGTGGGAGAACATCAGAGCCGCGCCTTTTTTGAGGTTCGGTTCGATTTCGTTTTTGTATACGGAAGCTTGCGTTTCGTCCGGCATCAGAATCTGCACAACGTCCGCTTTGCGCGTTGCATCGCCAACGTTCAATACTTCGAAGCCGTCGTTACGAGCAGCTTGCGCGGATTTGCCTTCGCGAAGACCGATGATAACACTCAGTCCGCTGTCGCGCAGGTTTTGCGCTTGTGCGTGGCCTTGGCTGCCGTAGCCGATTACTGCGATTGTTTTGCCTTTAAGAACGCTGAGATCAGCGTCTTTCTCATGAAAAAGATTAACTGCCATGGGGATGTGTTCCTCCTTAAAATGGGTAATGATGCGAATATGTCGACCCTCGAAGCGGGCGTTCCAATGGTGGCGCTAACGCGCCGTCGCGACATCGTGCTAAAGCCCGAATCTCGCTCCACTCGAACCCCCGCTTCGAACGGACGCTTCATGTTTGCTCTCTTCTTACGTTATGGCCTTACTTCAAACCTCTGTTCATAGCTGTGACGCCGGTACGGGATAATTCCCGGATACCGTATGGCTTGAGCAGTTCGATCATCGCGTCGATTTTCTCCGAATCGCCAACGACTTGCACGACTAGCGATGCAGGGCCAATATCGACGACTGCTGCGCGGAACGTCTCCACGATGCCCAGAATTTCCGGCCTGGAAGACGGCTCGGCGCTAATCTTAATCAGACCTAGTTCACGGGCGACCATCGGATTCGAACTGATGTCGATCACTTTAATGACGTCGATAAGCTTGTACAATTGCTTCTGGATTTGCTCCAGGGTATTGTCATCGCCCGTCGTAACGATAACCATACGCGACAAGCCCGCTTCTTCAGAAGCGCCTACAGTAATGCTCTCGATGTTGTACCCCCGGCGGCCGAACAGGCCGGAGACCCGTTGCAGCACGCCAGGTTGGTCGTTAACTAATATCGCTATCGTAAATTTACGGTTCATTCGGCATCCCCCATGATCATCTGATCGATCGTGCTTCCTTGGGTAACCATCGGATACACGTTCTCATGCTTGCGGACGACGAACTCGACGACCGCAGGCCCCGGATGATTCAACGCTTCTTCCCATACGCTGCGGGCATCATCCTTGTTCGAAGCGCGGAAACCTTTGACGCCATAGGCTTCAGCCAGCTTAACGAAGTCCGGACTGCCGGAAAGGTCGATGTGGCTGTAGCGGTTGTCGTAAATCAGTTCTTGCCATTGACGAACCATGCCGAGAACCTGATTGTTGATAATAACCACTTTAACCGGAATGTTGTTGATTGCGCAAATCGCCAGCTCTTGCGCACACATCTGCATGCCGCCGTCGCCGTTGATCGAGACAACCGTCCGTCCCGGATTGCCCATCTGGGCGCCGATCGCCGACGGGAATCCAAAGCCCATCGTGCCGAGTCCGCCGGAAGTGACCCACGAGCGCGGCTTGTTGAACGGATAGTATTGCGCCGCCCACATCTGATGCTGGCCGACGTCCGTCGTCACGATGGCATCGCCTTTCGTCGTCTCATGAATCATCTGAATAACCCATTGCGGCTTCAACTCTTCCTCGGAGTCGACATACTTGAATGGCTTCTCCGCTTTCCACTCGGCGATCTGCTTACGCCATGCGTCGGCTTTGGACGCGAACTTGGCGATCGAGTTCGCTTGTTGGAGCACCGCTTTGACGTCACCGACGATCGGGATGTCCGTTGGTACGTTTTTGCCGATTTCCGCCGGATCGATATCGATATGGACGATTTTCGCTTTCGGTGCGAAACCGGCCAGCTTACCCGTTACGCGATCGTCGAAGCGCGCGCCGATGCTAATGAGCAAATCGGAGGACTGGATTGCTGTGTTGGCGGTCCAAGTACCGTGCATGCCCGGCATCCCCATATGCAGATCGTTACCGCTCGGGAACCCGCCGAGACCGAGCAGTGTCGTCGTCGTCGGAATGCCCGTCTTCGTAACGAACTCGTACAATTCCTCATGTGCACCGGAGTATACAACGCCGCCGCCGGCCAGAATAATCGGTCTTTCGGCGTTCTCGATCGCGCGGATCATTTTCTCCACTTGACCTTTGTTCGGTTGAACCGTCGGGTTGTAGCCGCGTAAGCTCACTTGATTCACCGGTTGGAACAACGCCTTCTCGGCGGATACGTCTTTCGGAATATCGATAAGCACAGGCCCTTTACGGCCGCTATTGGCAATATGGAAAGCTTCGTGGATGACGCGCGGCAAATCCTCCGCCTTGCGAACGAGGTAGCTATGTTTCGTAATCGGCATCGTGATGCCAACGATATCCGCTTCCTGGAAAGCATCGGTCCCGATTAGCGACGTTGCAACGTTACCGGTGATGACGACAAGCGGCACCGAATCCATGTACGCGGTCGCGATGCCCGTAACCAAGTTCGTTGCTCCGGGTCCGGAAGTAGCGATACATACACCTACTTTGCCTGTGGAACGTGCGTAGCCATCGGCAGCGTGAATCGCGCCTTGTTCATGGCGAGTCAGCAAATGCTGGAAGTCGGTAAAACCATGCATCGCGTCATAGATGAACAGAACGGCGCCGCCCGGATAACCGAAGACGCACTCAGCGCCCTCCAGCAATAAGCTGCGAAGCAGCATTTCAGAACCCGAAATGACTTCCGGCTTGCTCCACTTTTCGATCAACTCTTCTTTGGATTTCATTTGAACACCTTGAGCACTCATCCATTTTTCCTCCTTTCGATGAATCAAGCAAAAATGTCTACAACGTCTTGCAAACGCTGGAGAAATCTTGCACGGATTATTCGGGGACGTTGGGCACTAAGCCGATCGGTACGAATAATCAAAAAAGCCTTTCGTCGCCTGAAGCCATTAAGGCTATCAAGGGACGAAAGGCTGTAGCTTCCGCGGTACCACCCGAGTTTGCCGATCACCTCGCGGTGACGGCCTTGTAAAGTACAATGTGCTCGCAATGCAGCGAAAATACATATGCACTTTAAGCGCAATAACGTGCGCTACTCCGATTCACCCTAATGCGCCAAACGGCGGTTCAGGCGAACAGCTCCGAGGAGACTTCGCTAACGGGGATTAAGGTACCGGTCTCAGCTAATCCGATACTCTCTGAGCATAAGAGCCCCACTGCTTTATCCTCATCACGGCAGTTTTGCTTCAGTCGATTTAGACATTATTATATTCTTCGCCAGGACGTTCGTCAATACACATCTTCGTACACCTGTCGTTGTGCTGTGATAATGTCACCCTATAACTGTTCTGAGATAATGTCACTATGAGACAGGAGACAGTGACATTGAGCAGAGCCGAATTGAAGAAG
>NZ_JBHSMI010000014.1:0-10097 GCF_042655525.1 Cohnella soli | reverse complement strand
AGCTATGCCGAAGCGCTCTGGTGAGAGGCTTCGGCACCACTTAAAAAAGTGACATTTTCTCGGACGAGTTAGGGTGACATTTTCTCAGAAGTTTGACAATCAATTGGAAAAATACTTAGGCAAATATCATATTCTTCCCGTAGAAAATTTCGTCCATCTCCCATTTGATGCTCTTCTCGATATCCTGTTGCTCTTCCTCGCTCAGCGTATCCTTCGTGTACCCAAACAAATAGTTGTTCAAGTCGAACTCGCGAAGCTTGCACTTCGTATGAAAAATATTCTCCTGGTACACGTTAACGTCAATCATCTGATACAAATCCCTGACCTCAGCCGGAATATAGTTCTGAATCGAGCTGATCTCGTGGTCGATAAACAGCTTATGCCCGTTGATATCGCGAGTAAATCCGCGCACCCGGTAATCCATTGTCATGATGTCTGTCTCGAAGGAGCGAATCAGGTAGTTCAATGCTTTAAGCGGTGAGATTTCCCCGCAAGTGGAGACGTCAATGTCGGCACGGAACGTACTGATCCCTTCATCCGGATGGTATTCCGGATAAGTGTGTACCGTGATATGGCTTGTATTCAGATGCATGACAACCGCATTTGGTAGCGGGCCCGGCGACTCCTCGAAAGACTCGTTCGGCTCCTGCTCGATCGGTCCCTCGGACACAAGCATCGTCACGCTCGCTCCTTGCGGATCGTAATCTTGCTTGGCGATGTTTAGTACATATGCACCGATAATGTCCGACACGTTTTTCAAAATCGTCGTTAAACGATCCGCATTGTATTGCTGATCAATGTATGCAATATACGCTTCACGCTCTTCCTTTGTCTTCGTAAAGCAGATGTCGTACATGTTAAAGCTGAGCGACTTGGTTAAATTATTGAAGCCATGCAGCGTGATCCGTTGTTCCGACGTTAATTTCAAAAAAAAGCTCCCCCTCAGGTTGTCATTAGCCCCTAACTTCGTATTGTACTTCAGATTCAATAAAAAAGAGTAAATATAATGTTAAAGCGAGTGTAAGCATACGTTAATTTTACAAAAGAAATACATTTCTATTCGAAAGCCATGCTAGAATGATCCATACACGACGGAGAGAGAGTGAGCCACATGAAGGACATTACGTTCAAAGCTTATGCCGTCACGAATGAGATCGATCTTAATAAAATCGCGATTCACTGCGGGATCCCGAAAAAGTTCACGTGGGAAGAGCCCCTTATCTTAAAGGGCGAGGCGCTGCAGATGATTCTGCGGAGGAAGGTCGACGACTCGCAGCAAGTACTCATATTCTCGTTCGGCAGCATCGTTTTCGTAAACGATACGTCGAAAGAGGGGTTTCTAGCTTTCGTTCGTTACCTGCAGGCATTCGAGCCGAACATCGACGAGAACGTTGATGATCGCTATACGGACGATTACAGTCTTCGCACGAATGCCCCTGGCCATACAGAGCTAACCGATGAATACGTCGTCGTTACCGAGATCGAGTCGTTCCATCCTGAACTGATCGCGACAGTGCTGGCAAAGTCGGTTGCACTGGAGAAGATCGAGGAGCAGCTCGGTAAAATTCACGACAAGCTGGAGAACATGATCGACCGCCTGGACAAGAGCAATCTGCGATTGGGCAAGAAGGAGCTGGCGCGTACGACGGCCTCGATCATGCGGCATGAGTATAATATGATTTCCTATATCATGATTCTCGATAAGCCGGACATCACTTGGACGAGCAGCAGCGCCGGCGAATTCTACGACCGCATGCTGGAGTTTTTCGAAATGAACGACCGCTACGCGATTATGAAGAGCAAGACCGAGATGCTGTACCGAATTATGGACGGGTTCTCGACAATAAGCCACTCCACTCGAGGCTTATTCGTCGAATGGGTCATCGTTATTCTCATTGTGAGCGAGCTTGTGTTAACGATTCTTCAACTGACCGGATGGATGGATTGAGTTTGGTGTACTCAGTAAGGTGGATGACCCAATTTGGCGGAGATGATTCGCGGGGTATTTGAATGGCAATGTTGTTTATCGTCCGCGGCCCCTAGCGGGGCGACGGACATTTTTATTCGTACTTACCAAGCTCCCTTCAGGGAGGTTCCGCTAGCGAGCCGCTTCTGCGTGCACGACCTTATTCACGACTTCCTTGATCGCATCAATAATCGCGTCCGGACGCTCCAACTGTACAACGTGGCTGGAATCCTTGAGGATTCGTTGCGTGCTGTTGGAGGACAAAGCAACTTCTTCGGCCTGCATGCTAGCCCAAGCCGCTTCCGCACGATTGAATTGTTCTTGAGTGAAGCCGCTTGCTTTCTGTTCGGCTTCGGTGAAAGCACTCCAAGGCTTTCCTCTGGAGATGACGGCGAGAGGCAGGTTGCCGAGGGTGAGCAATGTGCCTGCCTCGCGCAGCGAATCTTCGAATGCGGCTGCCTCCGCGAAGGCGCCTTTGAGCGATGTCGGTTGATAGGCCGTGATGGCTTTAGCCGTCTCGGCCGGCAACTCCGGGACTTCGGCATCGGGAAGCACGAGCCTCGGCAACCCGGTCCACACAACAGCGGCGAGGGCGCGAAATACAAACGGAATCGGATTGCTCTCCGGTACGCCCGTTGCTTCGGCGAGACGCTTGGTCTGCTCAGGATGCGAGGCGTCGGCGAGAACCATCCCGGCGACCTCTTCTCTGTAGTTCTTAGTGAATGTCATGACATATGGACCGCCCATGGACGCACCGACCAACACATAAGGCGGGCGTTCATTCGCGGCACGCAGAACCTTGTGAAGATCTTCAGTAACGGCAAGGCTATCGCGTTGACCCTTGGCCGGATCGCTCCACATTATGCCTGCCCGGTCATAAGAGCAAACCCGCGTGAACCGGGCAATCTGTTTCTGTACGGGTTCCCATAGCGCAGAACCGCTTGTGTCGGCACCTGCCTCGAGAATAACAATCGGCGTGCCGCTGCCCTCGCAATTCAGATGAATTTTACGACCGCCTATGTCCACAAGCTTGCCCGGCGGCGGATAATCCTTAGCGGCTTGACTGCGAGCCGTCTGTTCATAAATCGCGCCTGCCCCGACTAGAACCATTACAAGGATAAGGCCGGCGATGGCCAATCGTTTTACCCAGCGAATTACAAATTGACGCATGATTCTTCCTCCCACAATTCATGTCGTGTATTTTCTTGCTGTCTCCTCTCGTCTGTCTAAGGACACTATAAACGTCTTGTTTGAAATGAAAATGAACGGAGAGTTACAATTTGGACCCGGGGGCTCGAACATAAATAAACCGAAGGCCAACAGGCCTCCGGTTGTGATTTGATCATGTATGAGGTGTGTCTAATGTTCGTTACAAGTCCTTCCTGAGCGGCAGCCTCACTGTGAAAATCGAGCCTCCACCCGCCTCTCCGTCCACCCGGATTTCTCCTTCATGCTTATCCAAGATTTGTTTGACGATGGATAGACCGAGTCCGTTTCCGCTGACAGCGCGGTCGCGGGCCTTGTCCACTTTGTGAAATGGCTTGAAAATATCCGTCCGTTGGTCCTCCGGTATTCCGATGCCGTTGTCCGTTATTCGGACAACCGCCGAGTGGCCGTCGAGATAGGCGCGAATGTGAACCTTTCCGCCCACAGGAGTGAATTTAATGGCGTTGCCCAGCAAATTCGTCCATACCTGGCTGAGTTGATCTTCGTCCGCTTGAACGGTTACCGGCTCCAAATCCAACTCGACTTCGATCTCTTTACCCGACCATTGCAGTTCGAGCGCGATGACGACCTTGCGAAGCTGTTCATCAAGACGAAACGCCACTGGTTGAACGGGATGTCGATCGTGCTGCAAGGATGAAAGCCGCAGCAGATTGTGGCTAAGCCTCGACAACCTGTCACTCTCTTCCTCGATAATCGTTAGGTAATACATCCGGCTTTCTTCGCTCATTCGCTTCTGCTTCATCGCCTTGGCGAAACCGGAGATGGACGTCAGCGGCGACTGGATCTCATGGGATACGTTCGCCACGAATTCGCGCCTCATCCGATCCAATTGGGCAAGCTCCAGCGCCATTTCGTTAAAGCTTGCGTTAAGCTGTCCGATCTCATCTTGACGGTTCGTCCGGATCTGCACGTCGAACTGCCCTTTAGCCATCCGTCCGGCCGCGTCTCTCAGCCGAAGAAGCGGTTTCACAATGAATCGAGCGGCGGCCAGAATGAGGATGCTTCCGACCAGGAAGACGGTCAACATCTCCGTGTTCACTTCTTTGTTCGACTGCATCCACATTTCGTTGTTTTTCAGCATGACAAATAAGGCATAGGACTTGCCGTTGACCTCGAATGGCAGTCCGACCATCGGATATCGGCCTTCATTCTCGATGCCTCTGGCCTCGCTCCCTGCCAGCACATGACGAATCCGTTCCATGCCGGGAACGACAGGCTCCGTCCCTTCTTCCAGCAAAGGCTTGCCGGAGGCGTCGAACAGTTGAATCGCGTAGATCGATATGCTGGAAACATTGTTCATGAAAGAAACCAATTCCGTTCCGACAGATGAACGGTAGGTCTGAATGATTTGTTTGCCGTTCGACAACAAACTGTTCTCCAACTTGTGTGTAAAGGTGTCCCGGAACAGGAGCGTAGACGCAATGGAGGCGATGACCAGGCTAACCACGATGACACCGATGAAGGTGAGAACGATGCGGGTATAGAGCGATTTAATCCCCATACACTTCCAGACGGTAACCGAGACCGCGCAACGTTACAATGCGGAAATCCGAATCATGTTCGGCGAATCGCTCCCGAAGCCGCTTGATATGAACGTCCACCGTCCGCTCATCTCCTTCGTAATCCACTCCCCAGATTTCCCTGATCAGATGGTCCCGAGTGAACAACTGCCCCGGATAACTTCCGAACTTGTAGAGCAGTTCGAATTCCTTCATAGGCAAGGTAACCTCCTGACCGTCCCTGCTCACCACCAAGTAGCTTTTGCGGTCCAGCTCCAGATCGCCAAGCCGAACGGACTGGGAATAGGCGATCCGATAACGTTTCAGTAGCGCCTTAACCCGAAGCGTAAGCTCCACGGGATCGAACGGCTTCACGAGATAATCGTCGGTGCCCAGCTTAAAGCCCTTGATGCGGTCCTCCGATTCGCCTTTCGCGGTAATCATGAGAATCGGCATATCCCCAAGCTCGCGGAGCTTGGCGCACAAGTCCCAGCCGTCCATCCCCGGCATCATGATATCCAGGACTACCAGATCGGGCGAATGGTTCTCGACGTATTCCAGCGCTTCGGCGCCGTTTCCCTTCTGCACGACTTCGACCCCTTCATCTTCGAGGTAGAGCCGCACCAGTTCGCGAATGTGCGCGTCATCGTCTACAACCAGCACTTCCGGCATCCGCTTACTTCCCCCTTTCCGCCTCCGTCGCCACATTTTACGACATTCGTATGAACTCAGTGTGTACAAATGTTTTCTGTTTTGCGTTGTTCTTTTGGCGCTTAATAGGCGGCATTGAGATGACAACATGATTATAATGCAGCAAGGGTTCTTGGATAAATAGATTGTTGCACGGCAAGCTCAAAGAAGGCCGCAACAGCCTGCCCTTCGGCAACCTGTCGCAGCCTACCATATTCGTGCGCCCGACATGATCTTTTGTCTCTTACTTTTGCTCCTTCGAAGCAGAGAAGCTGTCGATTGTCGTAAGCGGGAGATGATCGGTAATTATACGGTTGTAATGCGCTAGCTGCACGATACCACGTTCATCAATCAAAAATTCGGCAGGAATCCTGTGGAAGTTCGAACCTTCCTCCGGTGTGAGCGCGAAACCAGCGGCAGCAGCCTCGGCGACGAATGACTTCGTGTTCGCATCGGCCATCGTCGCTTGCACTTTCTCTTCGGATGTCTCGATTCCGTACCAATCGTATAAGCGCGCTTTCGGGTCGGCGACGAGCGGGAATGGAGCGTTTTGCGCGCCCACGTATTTCCGCATATTCGTCTCCGGCGATTCGAAGATGGCGACGACGTCCAAGCCTTGACGCTGCCAAGCCGGATATCGACCGATAAAATGATGCACACGCAAATTACAGATCGCACAAGCGGAAAAGCGTAAAAATGCGAGCAGAACTTTGCGACCGCGATAATTTTCAAGCGATACGGCGTTGCCGGAAAGATCGACGGTGCTGAATGCGGGGGCAATCATGCCCTGTTGGAGCGGATGGGTCATTTGCAGCTTCCTCCTGCACAAGAGAAATGGATTTACTTCTCCAACTTATCAGGAAGAACGTAACCTCATCTGTGACCTAGTCACCAACCAGCGCTTCCAATTCATTGCGGCGGGTGATTCGCACCCAGCCTCGCCCCGTCTCGACCCACCCTTGCTGCTGATAACGATGAAGCGCGCGGCTCACGACTTCGCGGGCTGTGCCGATCTCTGCGGCAAGCTCATTGTGCGTTATTCGCCGTAAGGGCTGCCGTTCTGACGTGGAACTCAGCAAAGCTTCTGCCAAACGAAAGTCCAGCGGTTTGGTCTGTTTCGTTAGAAGTTGTTCTCCTAACCGCATTAACCCGTCGAGGAGGTTGCCGAACACGGTTCTACGGATTAGCTCGTATTCCTGTACCCAGCGAAGGAAGCTTCGTTTGGTCACAAATAGAGCCTCGACCTCCGTCTCCGCTTCAATAGCAGCAGGGTAGTCTCGCCCGCTTAGTCCGCTTAGAACAAGGAGAGCGCAAATTTCGCCCGGGGCAAGTTTATTGACGACCCTCTCACTCCCATCCTCCCCGATTTGGTTAATGCGGGCAGTTCCCCTGATCAAAAAGATGCCGTAGATCGCAGCCTCCTCCTTCTGAAAGAGACGGGACTTGGCCGGGAATATCCGAACTTCCGGCTGAGCATTCTCCCACTCTTCGGGGCTGACTTCCCGCAAATACGATAGAGCTTCCAGCACCCGCTTGTTCGTGACGATTGAAGTCATGCTGCATTCACATCCTGCTTGGTTTTCCAAATTTTACGATTATTATAAGCGATTATGTTCATTTGCCGCCATGGCTTGGCCCAGTCAACTCTACTTGTCCAACATATCTTATATGGTATCTAACAAAAGGAGTTGATATTATGGCACGCATTCTCGATAAAGCAGCCGTTCAGCCGCGGCGCAGCTTCAACTTAGCAACCTCTTTTATTATCCGGCGTTCACCGGCAAGATCTACGCTTGCCACCATTACTCTGCGAATTCCGAACAATGCTCAACCTAACCGGGTAGATCTGGTAGCAACCGTAGGAGTTAGAGGCGTCACTGGCATTGCCCAAATTCTCTTTAGAATTTTCCGCGATGGAAGAGAAATCTACAACACCTTGCAAGGTATCGAATCTGTCGGTTCTGAACAAAATTATGCCGTTACATTCCAAGCCGAAGATAGAAATGTAAGATCTGGCACCCGTATTTACACGGTTACCGCAGAAAATCGCACTGCAAATACAAGAGCCGATGTTGTTGGTCCTATATCGTTTAGCGGAGTAGCCGTAAAGGTAAGAACCTAACACCCCAGCCCACTTGAGAAAGTCCTGTCTCGAAATCAGACAGGACTTTCCTGTAAACCCACTATTCATTCAGAAAAGTCGTAGCCCGATTCTGAATCAGACCGGCTGCTTCCTTGGTCGAATCCAGATAAGGCAATCGCACCTCGAATGCGGTGCGTATGTGATCGCTTTGCACCGCTATGATGCCTTCATGCTGTTCGACGATGTTCTTGGCGATAAACAGGCCTAGCCCGGTGCTTCCTTCCCGGTGGGTCCGCGAACGATCTCCGGTAAAGAACATATCGAACAAGTGAGGCAGCTCATCGGGCGGGATGAACCTGCCATAATTGGTCACTTGAATGACGACCTGATCCCCTTCTCGGTTGCCATGAATATCTACATATTCGCCGTCCGTACCATATCGAACAGCATTGGATAGAAGGTTCTCGAACACGCGCGCGAGCAGGTCGCCGTCCCCGGTAACCATGAGGTTAGGTGCCATCTCAAGACGGGCGGTCAACTCATTCTTCTCGAATACCGGATACATCTCTTCGCTTAATTGCGTCAGCAGCTCACCTAAATCAAGAGGCGCTCGGTGAATATTCAACTTGCCGTAATTCATCCGCGTAATTTCGAACAGCTCGTCAATCAGCTTCTCAAGCCGTTGTGACTTCGTGAAAGCAATCGTTGTATAATGCTTCATCTGATCGGCAGTCAAATCCTTGCCCTGGAGAATAAAATCCAAATACCCGATGACGGATGTCAGCGGGGTTCTTAAATCATGGGCAAGGTTAAGCACCAGCTGCTCCTTGCTGTTCTCGGCGAAATCGCCCCGTTCCACCGCCTGCTTCAGCTTCTCGCTGGCCAAGTTGATGTCCCGTGCAATGTCTCCGATCTCATCGCTCGTCGGGATATCGACCCGATGGGAGAAGTCGCCCCCTGCGAGCTGATTGATCCCCCGTGAGATCTCTCGGAAGTAAGCAACATAACGCCGCGTCAGCAGATAGAAGTAAATAAACGAAACGGGAAAAAAGAGGATCAAGCACGCATTGATATCGCCGATATCCCGAATGGTTTCGCGAACATGGTACATCGGATTCTCGCGAAGCAGCGTATAATAATATTGCTGCAGCACCAGGTAGATCAAGAAGGTCGTGGCCGCGGACAACAGCATGCTGAGCACGAACAGACGGACCATCTGGAAGCGGAAGCTTCGGAACTTAGGTTTAGCCATTGAACGCATAACCCACTCCCCATACCGTCCTGATCAACTTGTTCTTATGCTGGTCCTCCCCCAGCTTCTTGCGCAACGTTCGGATATGCACCATCACCGTATTCCCGCTTTCATAATACGCTTCGCCCCACACGCGCTCGAAAATATGCTCCGAACTGAATACCTTCTTCGGATGGCTGGCGAGCAGCACCAATATGTCGAACTCCTTGGGCGTAAGCTCGACCGGATTGCCGTAGAGGAACAAGTTGCGCTCCTCGGGATAGATCACGAGCCCCCCGGCTTCCAGCACGGATGTATCCGCAACCGGAACAGCCGCTGACGGGTTCAGCTGGATGAAACGACGCAGTTGCGCGTTCACCCTGGCCACCAGTTCCATGGGGTTAAACGGTTTGGTCATATAATCATCGGCACCGCGAACAAGACCGGTGATTTTATCCAGATCGGTCGCCTTGGCGCTTAGAAAAATAATCGGCAAATGATACTTCTCGCGGATCAGCCGAGTCAATTCGTACCCGTCGATCTTAGGCATCATAATATCCAATATCGCCAGATCTACGGACTGCGCGCGAATCAAGTCGAGCGCCTCCTGTCCGTCTACGGCTTTCAGACAACGATAGCCCTCTTTGACCAGATGCAGCTCGATCAGATCGGCAATTTCTCCCTCGTCATCCGCAATTAGAATGGTGATCGATTTCATGACGTTCTCTCTCCTTCAAGGACAAGCATAACCGAGTCTGGATTACCATTCAATTCCTTCTATTTATTCCCCGGTATATCGCGAAGCCCAGAATCCCACCCATTGTATTGAGCAATAAGTCATCCACATCAAACTGACCGATCATGAACAGCAATTGAGAGGTCTCCAGGCACAGGCTTAAGAAGGAGGTACAGAGTAACACTTTTATCCCCGCCAGCCTTTTGCGAGCGAACAGCAATCCTAACAAGACGCCAAACGGCATAAAAATCGCCACGTTGCCAACCAAGTTATACATATCATGTTCGCTGAACGACTGCAGCGATCTGGAAATTTCCCGGAAAGGAACGAGACTGCCCGCCTCCAGCCGCTGGGAGATCAAGGCAGGCTGGTGCAGGCCAGCGCTTAGGCGTTTCCACAGAAACCCCAGGTCTACGGCGTGAAACTTCAATAAGATGATTTTGACCAATATATATACGTATACGAAAAGCAAGGCCCGGAGGCTTAGCGCGCGCAAACGATTGATGCTTGGATGGTTCGTCTCTACTCCACTTGTCTCCATCGTCCCCATACTCATATTCATTCGCTCCCACTATAATTTAATGTTTTCTCGCATTTTCTCACTCGTTCTTAAATTCTCAACCATCGACTATCTCAAGAGATGGAGAAGTCATGTAGACATGGCA